>BATO01000064.1 GCA_000474255.1 Aquipseudomonas alcaligenes MRY13-0052 | reverse complement strand
ACTGCACCGGAACCCCCCGACCGAAGCGCGAGGCCTCCGAACCGGCAACACGGCCGTCCCTCGGCGAGCTCGAACTCATGGCCGCGTAGGGTGGATGGCGCTTTTTTCATCCACCAGCGACGTGTCCGGCGAGCCCGAATGGTGGACCGATGAAGCGCGATCCACCCCAGTCGATCGCTCTCCGTGGGCCCACACCGAGGCCAGGAGGTGAGGGCATGCCTGCTGCAACCTATGGCGCGCTGAGGTTGGCTAGTATTCAATCAGCCCCTGGCACAAACCCGCGACCCAATGGAGACAACCCCATGAGCAATGACCGCCGCAAGGTGGAAGAGGGCGCCGACGACGTCCCCCGCCTGATCGTCGCGCTCAACGCCTCGCGCCCCGCCAAGGCCCGGAAGCGCGCCGGATGACCGAGCTGCCCGGCACGCGCGACTGGGTGCGGCGCAGCGACCACCCGGCGCGGATCGAACGCATCGAGGCCTACTTCGGCGGCCATGGTTACGACCCACACCGCCACGACACCTACGCCATCGGCCGCACCCTCTCCGGGGTGCAGAGCTTCAGCTACCAGAAGAGCCTGCGCCACAGCCTGCCCGGCGGCACCCTGGTGCTGCACCCTGACGAACTCCACGACGGCATGGCCGGCACCGAAGCCGGCTTCCACTACCGGATGATCTACGTCGAACCGGTGCTGATCCAGCAGGTGCTTGGGGGCAGGGCGCTGCCCTTCGTGCCCGGTGGCCTCTCCGATGACCTGCGTCTGCACCGCGCCACCGAAACCTTCATGCAGGCCATGGACCGCCCGCTGCAGGCATTGGAGGAGCAGGACGCTATCTACGACCTGGCCCAGGCGCTGCAGGCGGTAGGTGGCAGGCGGCGAGGGCGCCGGGCCTTCGACTTCGCCTCGGCCGAGCGCGCCCGGGACTACATCCACAGCCACCTGGGCAGCAACGTCACCCTCGAGGAGCTGGAGCGCGCCAGCGGTCGCGAACGCTGGAGCCTGTCCCGCGATTTCCGCGCGCTCTACGGCACCAGCCCCTACCGCTACCTCACCCTGCGCCGCCTCGACCGCTGCCGGCGCATGCTGCTGGACGGCTTCAGCCTGGCCGATGCGGCCCTGGCCGCCGGCTTCTTCGACCAGAGCCACATGACCCGCCACTTCACCCAGTGCTACGGCCTGCCCCCGGCGCGCTGGCTGCGCATGCACGGCCGCTGAAGCTGCAGGATCGTACAAGAGCGCTACGGCGGGCCTCGCTATTCTCGCGGCTCAATCCCCAGCCCGGAGCCGCACCATGGCCGTTCAGCCCAACCACCAGAGCATCAACCTGCTGCACAAGGTCTCGCTGTTCAGCGAGCAGTGGAACCCCAAGGTCGTCGCCGAAATGAACGACTACCAATTCAAGGTCGTGCGCATCGCCGGCGACTTCATCTGGCATGCCCACGCCGACACCGACGAAGCCTTCCTGGTGCTCGAAGGCCAGCTGCGCATCGATTTGCGCGACGGCGCCGTCCTGCTCGGGCCGGGCGAGCTCTACGTCGTGCCCAAGGGCGTCGAGCACAAGCCCTACGCCGAAGGCGAAGTGAAGATGATGCTCATCGAGCCCCGTGGCGTGCTCAACACCGGCGAGGAAGGCGGCGAACGCACCGCGCAGAACGACGTCTGGATCTGATCGCCGCCCGCATCGCACCTCCGTAGGCGCGAATTCATTCGCGATAGGCCCTCACGGTTCCGAACTGAGGGCCAACAGGACGAACTCTTTCCGGAGAAGCCGTGCCTCAGGGAAGCTGGCACTCGTAATAAGCACCTTGGAGCGTGCTCGTAGGGCACCACTTCGCCATGTTGACCAGGTAAGAGGTGGGGTTGAGCGTCTTGGCTTGAGCCAACGCCTGCTTGGCCTCGTTGTTGTCGAGGTAGACCTTCACGCTGCGGAACGAGCCCGCACGGCGAAATATCTGAGCATCCAGTCCAACACGCTGTTTGATTATCCCGACGGTTTCCTGCGCCTTATCCAGGGAGATATCTCCACCCAGAATCACCCCCTAGGTATCCGCCGGGCTGGTTGCCGAGGGGGTAGCTGCCGCACTTGAAGGAATGGCGGGAAGCGCGGTGGTCGAGATAACCGCCTTCGCTTGATCCTTCGACATGGGAACTCCCGAATAGGCCTCGAGTATCTTCACGGCCCAGCCTCTTATCTCCTGGTCCGCTTTCGCGTTTTCGTCGGTGCGTGGGTCCTCGGTCAGGATGGTGACGGCCAGCTCCACGAACTTCACCTCCGCTTCCCGCTGCTTGTTCGCGCTGGCAATTTCATTGGCCAGGAAGGCGACCGCCACAGTAATGAACACAGCGGCGATGGCTTTGCTGATGTAGTCGAGTTTCTGCCAGTTGTTGATGGATTCCATTCCGTCGTCCTCGGTTGTGCCTATCCGATCACCCTGTGCCGTTTGCTGCGGTGCGGGTTATCACGAGGGTAGTTCACTTGATCCCGACAGGATGGCCGTGTGCCGCGCGCACCGCCGCACGACGCTTCCGGTGAGGCCGCAGGGGAATAGCACCGCCGGCTCCCCGGGCTGAAGCCCGGGCAACATACGGATCGCACGCAGGCTGTAGGGGCGACTTCAGTCGCCCAGCGATGCGCAGCATCGCGCTTGCGCAGGTCCAAGTTCATCCGCGACAGGCGGGGGCAGGGCGCAACCCACGACCCCCGCCCTGTTGGGCTTCGTTCCTCAGCCCAACCTACAGGAGCTGCAAGCCCTTCCAGCTTGGCAGGTTGCGCAGCCCCGGCTCGTCATGAATGGCCAGGAACACCGGCAGGTCGCGCCGCGCGATCCAGATATCGCCCTGCCACTTGAGCACGCCCACCTGCTGGTTGGCCCAATGCATCAGGGCCCGTTGCGGCGCCGCCTCGGCGTCGCGGTGGCGGTCGTGCAGGGTGGGCAGCACCACCTCGCTCAACCACTGGCCGATGCAGCGGTGCTCCGGGTGGCGGAAGCGGTACAGCGCCTTGTACGCCCCGGCATCGCTGATCACCTCCACCTCCTCGCGCAACCCGGTGGCGTACTCCAGCAGCACCCAGCGCTTCTGGTTCGGGTCCATGCGCTGGGGCAGGCGATAGGGGCGCACCGCACCGATCATCCGCGCGAAATCCACGGCGACGAACCAGGGCTGGTTGTCGATCATCACGGCGCGCAGGGGATAGGTGTTGCGGTGAAAGAAGAGCGGGGTGAGTGCTTCGTGCATGGTGTAGCTCCTAGCTGAGGTCTCTGGAGCCGTCACCACCCGCTGTCAAACGAAGGGTGACGGACCGCGCGGGGTTGACAGACCGGAGCTAGGGCCGGCAGACCCGAAGGTCTCCCCGCGCGATCCGCCATAAAACGGTGCAGTCATGAAAACTGCATGCGCACCGATGCCTGCAAGAAACATTCGCTGTTTCTCGCATGCACCTGGTGGCGCAATCGCGCCTAGCTCGTCGGGCTGTCAAACCCGATCGCGGGATTTACCGCGACCGGCGAAGGATAGGGAGGTGGGGCGGGGAGGGCAAGTTGTTCTTTCTATGCTGTCTATGTAAGTTTAAAGATATTGTTCAATCTGCCTTCGCATTTTTACATTGAGTGAAACTGGGCCGTTCTGGCTTTCTCGGATAATAAATCCTTTCTTAATCAATGATTCTAGTGATGAGTCAAAAGTCAGAACATTTTGGCAGAAATGATTTCTTAATGTGGAAACTGCAACCGGCTTTTTCCCCCAAAAGTGCTTGGTGTGTAATTTTATGAGAATTTGTTGGGATCCAACATCAATATCCATTTTGCTGGAGAATCCAATGATAGATTCGTCAAGGTTTTCAAGTGTTTTTTCGTAGCTATTAATTCCGAAGTAGTGGCTGTGGGTTTTCCTTACGGTTGCTACTTTGGATGAGCCTATGAGAACCACTTCATAGTTTTGATCGGCTGGAAAGTTTCTCTCATATTCCACGTATGCTTTTATTGCTTCGTCAGGGCTTCTGCCGACAATGTCCCAAGAGACGAATGCGCCGGTATTCCAGTCAAATACAATTATCCAGTTATTGAGCGGTGCTGGATTTCTAGATTCTTTTTCGGTAAGAACTTTAATGATGTCTTCGTTGACAAAGCTATCAAATACCTTGCCTCGATCAGAGGCTTCGATGACTCTTTCGCTGGCTTGCCGAAGTAAATCTATTTCTACTCTCTGCTGGGGAGAAGGTTGACGCCCAGCTTCGATCTCATAAAAGGCCCCAGAGAGATTTTTGAAATACTTTATTACGGACGTGTCCCCTTCACCCTCTTTTAGATGGTATCCGTATATGACGGAAGTTCTCTCGATGCTTTCAGCCCAGTAATGTTGAATGCGACTTCTTATTTGTAGCTCTAGTTTGAATCCTGATCTGGAGAGTAGAACATGTAAAGCCCTGTAGCCTGTGTCGTCCCTGCCTGCAGGTCGATAATCTGTGGCCCGTGAAATTGACAGGTTGCTTTGTTTTTTTACTTTCTCTTGCAGGAAAGCGAGTAGTTGGTCGACGTCTGAGTTTCTCTCGACAATGATCCTGCACCCACCAATGTCTTGTAGTTGAGTAAGACGTACGCTTAGTCTGTTTAATTTTCTTATGATCTGAGGTTTTCGTTTCAGTCGCTGGGCGATGTAATAGTCGGCGTTATATCCCCTAAGCCATTCTTGTAGTTCTAGGGTTGTTTCTGATAGCGGTTGCAGGTGAGCTTTTCGGTATTGATCGAAAATGTCTTCTAGCTCAATCAGCTCTTCTATTGACTGCGATTGGTCCTTTGCTAGTGCAATTCCAGCTTTGTCAACTTTCGATTTTGAAAGGCTCATGAACTATTTGGACCCGTAGAGCAAAAATCTAATTGGATGCCTTCACATGTCGGTGCGTTGGGAAGCACAAAGAGCGTCGGCTATTTAGAGCAGCGGTCAATTTCCGCTGTCGTCACTCGTGCTCATTCACCTCAGCCTGCGGCTGCGCCACGCCATTCCGTTCATGCCGGTACACGCTCACCGTTTCGTACACCACCTTGCGCAGGCGGTTGATGCCGCCGATGGGGCGGTGTTCGGGGAGGGCGTGCCAGGGGTTGAAGGAGAGGTTGTCGCAGAATTCGTTCTGCTCGCGGCTATCGAAGTCCTGCGCGGGCACCTTGATGGTGGCGACGGTCTTGAAGGGGGAGACCTTCTCGCTCCAGGCCACGCTGGTGTCTTCGATGGGCATGTAGTACTGCGGGTTCTGCACCTGCACCTGGAGGGCGAAGCAGGCCGGTACGCGGTCCAGCGAGAGTTGCTGGTACAGGGCGTTGCGCAGGAAGTTGGGCAGGTCGGTGTTCTGCTTGGGCAGCGTGTACTGGGGGCAGGATTGCGGGTCGGGGATGACGCGGTACTTGATGTTGGCCTGGCCGAGCTTGTACGGCGAGACGGAGCTGTAGACGGTGTCGGTGGGGCTGGCCGGTGCCGGCGCGAGGGTTTGCAGGGCGATCAGCATGTGGCGGATTTCCCAGGTGCGCGGGTCGAGGCTGGGGAAGAAGGCGCCGACCTTCTGGCCGTTGGCCTGGGCTTCGAAGTTGCTGCGGTATTCGGCCACGTCGCGGATGAAGAAGACGTCGTGGTTGAACATCACGAAGTCCTGCTCGGTGGCGTGGTCCGGGGCGTTCATGAGCTTCTGGTCGGGCACGTCGAGCAGCTTGATGGCCATGCCGCGGGCGTCGCGGGCGCTGTCGAATTGCGGGTAGGCGTTGCCGTTGGAGAGGCGCATCCAGGCTTGCCAGGTCTTGCCCGGTTCGGCGAGCACGCCGGCGCGCAGGTCGCTGGCCAGGTCCTGGGCCACGGTGACCTCGGCCTTCACGCAGCCGTGGGCCTTGGCGTGGGCGTCGCGCATGACGCGGGTGTTGTCGCGGTGCTGTTCGACCACGCGCACGGCTGATTCCATGATCGCCTTGGCGTCGCTGGCTTCGTTCGGCGGGATCTGTTCGTCGGCGGAGACGGGGCCGGAGAACTTCCAGCCGTAGTAGAGCGAGCCGATGCCCCAGCCGAGCAGGCCGACGACCAGGAGGATGAGGAGGAGCTTGCCGAGGAGGCGGCCGAGCCAGAGCCAGAAGCGCTTGAGCATGGGAGCTTGAGTCCTTGTTGTTCGTTCCCAGGCCCTCCCCGTGGCGGGGAGGGGTTTTACAGCGGTCTATCAGCCTTCGCAGGCGGGGCCGGGCGTCCAGGGTTTGGGCGCGACGGGGCTGAGCTTTTCCTCCAGGGGCTGGTTGCCCATGACCTTGAGGTATTCGATCAGCGCGAGGCGTTCGTCCGGCGAGAGGGCGCGGCCGATCACGCCGTTCTGGCGGCAGCCGTCGCGGAATTCATGGCCCTGGTTGCCGTTGCCGGTGACCGAGGTCTTGAACAGGAAGCCGCCCGGGAACTTGTCGTGCTGGAAGCCGGCGAACTGCGGGTCGTACTCGAAGTTGCCGACGTAGAACTCCTTGGCGCGCTCGGGCACGGGGGAGAGCAGCTGGAAGATCGTGGGCACCGAGCCGTTGTGCAGGAAGGGCGGGGTGGCCCAGATGCCGTCCAGCGGGCGGGCCTTGTAGGCGCGCAGTTCGCGCACGCCGATCTTCAGGCCGTAGCCGTCCATCTGCTTGCGTTCCTCGCCGCTGATGCCGGCTTCCTGGTAGGCGCGGTCTTCGACGAAGGCGGTGAGGTAGGCCAGGCCCTTGGCGCTGGAGATCTTGCTGAAGTCGAGGTCTTTCAGCGGCGGTTTGCTGAACAGTTCGACGTCGAGCTTGGAGAGCTGCTCCTTGGTCCAGCCGAGCTTGGTGATGTCGAAGCGGTGGTCGGCGATGTTGTCGGCGGTGGTGGGGTCGGTGCCGATCTTGTCGGTGGCGACCATGCGCATCTTCCATTCCGGGTCGCGGTCGGGAGCGAGGCGCTTGTCCACCGGTTGCGGGTTGGGGGCGTGGCAGTAGGCGCAGTTTTCGGCGAACAGGGCGCGGCCCTGGCTGGCGCGGGGCAGGTCGATCTTGCCGAAGACCTCTTCAGGCCAGGTCGGCGGCTTCAGGGTCTTGAGGGTTTCTTCCAGGGTGTGCAGGTCACGCACGCGCACGCTGGAGGCGTAGCGCTGGTCCAGCGGCACCGGCTGGCCGTTTTCCTGGTGCAGGGTGAGGCTGGCGCCCACGCCGAGGGATTCGCCGATGTTGCGCGCCATGGGCTGCATGGCGGAGCCGTTCCACTGCACCCAGTCGAACTTCCAGATGTCCCACAGCTGCGGGTAGCTCACCGGGGCGTTGGCGATGCGGTAGTTGGCCGGGTCGATGGCGTCGCCGAACACGCTGTTGGCGATGCGGCCGAAGGCGTCGGTACGGCCGAAGCCTTCCTCGGTGGGGTAGAGGCCGCGGTGGGTGTCGTTCCAGGCGGTGCCGAGCAGGCGGTCGAGCACATCCTTGAAGTCGCTGCGCAGTTCGTCCTTGCCCTTGGGGTATTCCTCGCCGAGTACCGTCTTGGCGAAGCGGTTGAACTTGAGCGGGTTGTAGTAGGTGAAGGCAATGCTCATGCCCAGCGCCTGGCCGAAGCCGCCGCCCTTGAGGGTGGGCACGGTGGAGGCGAGGGAGTGCAGGGCGGCGCCGCCGTCGATGCGCACGGCCTGGCCCTTGTAGTGCAGCTCGCCGGTGTGGCAGGCGGCGCAGCTGATGTCGAGGTACTGCTGGCCGGTGTCGTCGTCCTCATGCCGGGCGAAGCCCACGGGCAGGTTGCCGGGGTTCAGCTCGGTGGGCTTCTGCTTGGGGTCGACGAGGAAGCCGAAGCGGCCGAGGTATTCCGGGCGGGCGAACTTGTCGCTGGAGAAGGGCAGCTCGAGGGCGGTGAACCAGTCGTAGCGCAGGCCCTTAACCGTGGTGCCCTGGGGGGTGTAGTAGTAGGTCTGACGCGCCTGTTCGTCCCACTGGTCGAGGTAGTGCAGCTGCTCGGGGGCTTTGTAGGTGGGCAGGTTGGGGTTGGCGACGTAATAGAGGACGACCGCCAGGCCCACGAGGACGAGCACGAGCAGAAGCACCAGGGTGCGACGCAGGATTCGCATCAGATACATCCTTGTAACCAGTGTGGAAAATCCTACGTTATGCCAATCAATAGGAATATTGGCAAGGTGCTATTACCAATGTCCTCAGATTGGGGTGTTTTGTCGGTTGCGTCATGTTTTTGCAATCCCATTTCCCACGGCCTTTTCGGCATAGACCCGCGCCATCTGACGGCGCTGTGGCTTTAAGAACTTTTCGCGATCTTTCCTATAAGAAATGGTTCCATACCCCGTCAAAGATATTGCTAGCGTTACAGTCAGGCGCGCCAAACCCTTGTTTTTAAAGAATTATTCAAAAAATTGGCGCCAAGGATGGGACATGTTGGACACCATCACTCCTAGTACCCGCCGCGTGCTGATGATCGACCCTTGTGAGGAGTGCCGACAGCTATTGCCGCGCTTGCAGGCGAGCGGTTGGACTGTGGAAAGCCGCGAATCACGACAGGCCCAGGCCGGCGGTTATGACGTAGGCCTTTTATGCCTGCGCCATGAGCACCTGGATAACCCCGAACGCATCAAGACCCTGATCAGCAGCAGCGGCACCGAGTGGATCGGCCTGCTGGGGCCGGATATCGCGCCCCAGGAGCGGGTCGAGGATTTCGCTGGCGAGTGGTTCTTCGACACGCTGGAAATCCCGGTGGATTCCACCCGCTTGCAGGGGCTGCTCGGCCGCGCGTTCGGCATCGCCCGGTTGCGTGGGTTGGGCAGCCGCCAGGGCGCCGAGCACGAGCTGCTGGGGCAGAGCCGGCCGCTGCGTGACTTGCGCAAGCAACTGACCAAGTTCGGCCCGCTGGACAAGCCGGTGCTGATCCTCGGTGAGAGCGGCACCGGCAAGGAGCTGGTGGCGCGCACGCTGCACCGTTACTCGCGGCGCGTGGGCGGCCCCTTCGTGGCCTTCAACTGCGGGCTGCTGGACGAGGCCGGTTGCAGCGCCGCGCTGTTCGGCCCCAATGGGCGCCTGCAGGCGGCGAACGGTGGCAGCCTGTTCCTCGATGCAGTGGGCGAGTTGCCCCTGGAGGTGCAGCGCACGCTGATGCACTGCCTGCGCACCCGCAAGCTGCCTCAGCCCCAAGGGCCGGCGCGCAGCCTGGACGTGCGCCTGCTGGTGGCGTCCGACCGCGATATCGAGCTGATGGCCGAGCAGGGGCGCTTCCTCCCCGAGCTTTATCAACTGCTGGCGGCGCATCAGGTGCGCCTGACGCCCCTGCGGCGGCGCCAGGGCGATATCGCGCTGTTGGCCAATTACTTCGCCGACCTCTACAGCCTGGAGTCCGGGCACAAGCCGCGGCAGTTCAGCGAAGAGGCGCTGACGGCGATGGTCCGCCATCACTGGCCGGGCAATGTGCGCGAGCTGGCCAGCCGGGTGCGGCGCGGCTATGCGCTGGCGGAGGGGGAACAGATCGAGGCGGGGGAACTGGGCCTGCACAGCGTGCCGATGGACAGCGTGCTGATCGGCACCCTGGACGACTACAAGCGGCGGGCGGAATACCAGGCGCTGTGCGATGCGCTGGCGCGCTACGGCAACAACCTCAGCCTGGCGGCGCGGGTGCTGGGCATCTCGCGGCCGACCTTCTACCGGCTGCTGCACAAGCATCAGCTTCTCTAAGCAGCCGGGCTCCGTGCAGGGAGCCGAGCCCGCGCGCCGAGGTGCTCTTGTAGGGTGTGCTGCGCGCACCGATCCCGCGCTCGGCCCGTCCGGCGAGCGCCGAAATGCTCCGTGCCGATCCGACCTTTGAGGCGCGCACACCCTACGGCACGCGTTCATCCTCTGGGGCTTCAATTCTAATGGTCACGACCTTTCCTCTTGGCAAGGGGGCTTGGCCAGACTTCGGGGTGTGGAAGTAGGGTGTGCTGCGCGCACCTGGGAGCCTACCGGAGGCACCGTGCGGAGGTGCGCACGGCACACCCTGCGACACGAGTTCGTCCTGCCGGGCTCTGAGGAGCAATGACTCCTGGCCAGGTCTCAAGCAAACGAAAAAGGCGCCGGGTAGGCGCCTTTTTCATGGGCATCACGCCGTCAGCTTTGCATCGCCCAGCCGCTGACATCCATGGCCGCCTGGCGCAGCGCTTCGGAGCGCGTCGGGTGCGGGTGGCAGATCAGCGCGATGTCTTCACTGGAGGCGGAGAACTCCATCGCCACGCAGTACTCGGCGATCATCTCGCTGACGCTGGGGCCGACCAGGTGCACGCCCAGCACTTCGTCGGTGCGCTCGTCCGCCAATACCTTGGCGAAGCCTTCGGTCTCGTGGTTGATCTTGGCGCGGCTGTTGGCGGTGAAGGGGAACTTGCCCACCTTGTAGGCGCGGCCCTCGGCCTTCAGCTGCTCCTCGGTCTTGCCCACGGTGGCCACTTCCGGGCGGGTGTAGATGACGTTGGGGATCACCTCGTAATTCACCTCGGCCTTGTGCCCGGCGATGCGCTCGATGCAGACGATGGCTTCGTCTTCGGCCTTGTGCGCGAGCATCGGGCCGGAGGTGACGTCGCCGATCACCCAGACATTGGGCGTGGTGCTCTGGTGCTTTTCGTTGGCGAGCATGCCGCGCTTGTCGACGCTCAGGCCCACGGTTTCCAGGCCCAGGCCCTGGGTGTAGGGGCGACGGCCGATGGCCACCAGCACGTAGTCGGCCTGGATGCTTTCCGCCGCGCCGCCGGCAGCCGGCTCGACGCTGAGTTCGACGCCGTTCTTGCCGCTCTTGGCGCTGGTGACCTTGGAGGCGAGCTTGAACTTCATGCCCTGCTTGGCCAGGGCGCGTTGCAGGGTCTTGCCGGTTTCCACGTCCAGCCCAGGGCAGATGCGGTCGAGGTATTCCACCACCGTGACCTCGGCACCCAGGCGGCGCCAGACGGAGCCCAGCTCCAGGCCGATCACGCCGGCACCGATCACCACCAGGTGCTTGGGCACCTCGGGCAGGGACAGGGCGCCGGTGGAGTCGAGGATGCGCTTGTTGTCGATCTCCACGCCCGGCAGCGGGGTGGGCTCGGAGCCGGTGGCGATGACGATGTGCTTGGTCTCCAGCACCTGCTCCTTGCCGTCGGCGCCTTTCACGGCGACGCGACCCGGGCCGTCGATACGCCCCCAGCCCTTGATCCACTCGGCCTTGTGCTTGCGGAAGAGGAACTCGATGCCCTTGGTCAGGGCGCTCACGCTGTCGGCCTTCTGTTTCATCATCTGGCCGAGGTTGAGCGTGGGTTTGACCTCGATGCCGAGCAGTTCGAATTCCTTGCCGCTGGCCGCTTCATAGAGTTCGGAGGCGTGCAGTAACGCCTTGGACGGCATGCAGCCGACGTTGAGGCAGGTGCCGCCCAGGGTCTCGCGGCCCTCCACACAGGCCACCTTCAGGCCCAGCTGGCCCGCCCGGATGGCAGCGTTGTAGCCGCCTGGGCCACCGCCGATCACAACCACGTCGTATTGGCTCATGAAATTTCCTTCTGTCTCGATTGATGGCTATCAACCCAGCAAGCGTAGTGGAGCTTCACGGCGCGTCCATCGGCTTTGGATGACGGCCGTAATATCCTCGCGCCTGAATGATCGGTCAAGAAAAGATCGTGTTGGTCAGGGGGGTAGGGGCGGGGAGCGCTCTGGATTGTGGGAGCGAATTCATTCGCGATCGGAGCCCGGTCGGGGCTCCGGACGGCGGCGCGGTGCACCGCTGGGCGAATGAATTCGCCCCTACAGGGTGCAAGCCGGTGGCGTGGGTGGGGCGCTGGGTCTTTCGCGAATGAATTCGCTCCCACGGGGTAGGTTGGGCTGAGGTACGAAGCCCAACGCCCAACGCAGCGGAGCCCGTCGGGGTTAAGCGATATCCATAAGGCGCAGCTGGCTTTCGAAGCGCAGCGCCTCGCCGCTGATGGGGTCGATGAAGGCCAGTTCGCGGGCCAGCAGTTGCAGGGGGCGGGCGTGGTCGTCGGGGGCGCTGGTGTCGTGCAGGTCGGGGTAGAAGCCGTCGTTGAGGATGCCGGCGCCGAGGGCGGCCATGTGCACGCGCAGCTGGTGCTTGCGGCCGGTTACCGGGTGCAGGGCGTAGCGCCACAGCTGCGGGCCGCGCTCGATCACCTCCAGGCGGGTTTCGGTGTTGGGCTCGCCGGCCACCTGCTGCATGCGGAAGAAGGGCTCGCCCGCTTCCAGGCGGGTGCGCAGGGTGCAGGGAAACTCCAGCTGCGGCAGCGGCGCGGCCACCGCCTCATAGCGCTTGTGCACACGGCGTTCGCGGAACAGCGCCTGGTAGGCGCCACGGCTGCCCGGGTCGCGGGAGAACAGCACCAGGCCGGCGGTGTGTCGGTCGATGCGATGCAAGGGCACCAGCCCGGGGATGCCCAGGCGGCGGGTGAGGCGCGCCTGCAGCGTCTGCTCGACGTATTCGCCGGCGGGCATCACCGGCAGGAAGTGCGGCTTGTCGGCCACCACCAGGCGCTCGTCCTGGTAGAGCACGCGTTCTTCGAAGGGGATCTCCCGCTCCTGCGCCACTTCGCGGTAGTAGCGGATGCACAGTCCCTGCTGGTAGGGGCGCGTGGCGTCCACCGGCTGGCCTTCGCCATCGGTGACCCGGCCACGGGCCATGCGGTCGAGCCAGGTGGCGCGGTCGATGGCCGGGAAATGCGCGCACAGGCAGTCGAGCACCGTGATCCAGGGGCCCTGGGGCAGGTGCAGCGTGCTGGGGCGCACATTGGGTTCGGTGCTCATGGCCATCTCCGGCAAAGCCTGGCGGGGCGCGCATTAGGCCGTAGCGGGGGCGGGCGGTCAAACCCCGGCGTGCTCGTTTTCCCATTGCCCGGTGGGGCTTCGGCCGGCAGCAGAAGCGGACGGCCTCACCTGTCGAGCCTTTGAAACTTCAGCCTAGGATCACGGCCACTTCAAGCCACCGGGCCCCGCCATGACCGCCTTCGACATCGCCCCTTCCGCCCCGACGCCAGCTGCCTCGCTCTCGCTGCGCGACGCCGCCTACGGGGCCATCAAGGCGCGGATCATCCGCTGCGAGTTTCGTCCCGGGGAGGTGCTCAACGAGGCCGCGCTGGCCAGCGGCCTGGGGCTGGGCCGTACGCCGGTGCACCAGGCGCTGCAACGCCTGGAGGCCGAGGGGCTGGTGTCGATCATCCCGCGCAAGGGCGTGCTGGTGACGCCGCTGTCCATCGACGAGGTGCTGGAGATGATCGAGGTGCGCCTGTGCAACGAGGTGCTCTGCGTGGGCCTGGCCATCGAGCGCGCCAGCCAGACGGAAATCGCCGCCATGGACGAGCTGCTGGCCCGCGTGCCGGCGCTGATCGTCGAGCGGGACGTGGCGGCGCTGTCCGCCCTGGACCTGCAATTCCACCTGGCCATTTCGGCGGCCGCGCGCAACCGCGTGCTGGCCGATCTGCTGCGCAGCCTGCACGAGCGCCAGGCGCGCTTCTGGTTCCTCTCGCTGGCCACGGCCGGGCACCAGGAAGCGGTGCACCAGGAGCACCGTCGCATCCTCGAGGCCTTCCGCACGCGGGATGTGGCGGCAGGGCAGCGGGCCATGCGCGATCACATCGAAGCCTTCCGCAGCACCATCGGCAGGAGCATCTGAAACCGGGGCAACGGGCCCCGGCGCCTTTTCATGCACGCAAGGAGAATGACCATGGCACTGGATTTCATCGTCGCGGGCGAGCGTCGCCTCGCCTTCGAACCCCGGGAACTGGTGATCGCCGGCTGGACCGGGCGCAACCGGGTGGCCGTCGACCGGCACATCGCCGAGCTGGAGACGCTGGGCATCCGCCCGCCCACCGAGGTGCCGTGCTTCTACCAGGTGGCGGCTTCGCTGCTGACCACCGCCGAGAGAATCCAGCTGCCCCGCGACCATTCCACCGGTGAGGTGGAGTGCGTGCTGATCGCCGCCTGGGACGGCCTCTACGTCGGCGTCGGTTCCGACCACACCGACCGCCAGGTGGAGGCGGTGGACATCACCCTGTCCAAGCAGCTCTGCGCCAAGCCGGTGAGCCGCCAGCTGTGGTCCTTCGACGAAGTGGCCGGGCATTGGGACAGCCTGGTGATGCGCTGCTGGCGCGAGCGCGAGGGCCAGCGCGAGCTGTACCAGGAGGGCGAGGCCGGCAGCATGCTCGACCCACTGGACCTGATCGAGCGGCGCAACGGCGGCATGACCCTGCCCCAGGGCAGCGTGATGTTCTGCGGCACCCTCGAGGCGCTATTGCCCATCGCCCCGGGCGAGGCCTTCTGCGTCGAACTGCACGACCCGGTGCTGGAGCGCACCCTCAGCCACCGCTACACAGTGGAAGTGCTGGAGGTGGAGGCATGAACGGCCTCGTCACCCTGGCGGAATGGTCCGCGCGCCTGTCCAACGGGCACACCAGCAGCCGCGAGCTGACCGAAACCATGCTGGCGCGCGCCCAGGAGCACTTCGCCGGCGGCGGCCATGCCTTCATGGAACTGGACGAGGAGGGTGCCCGTGCCGCCGCCGCGTTCGCCGACCAGCGCCTGGCCCTGGGGCGGCGGGTGTCGCCGCTCGATGGCCTGCCGGTGTCGATCAAGGACCTGTTCGACATCGCCGGCCAGGTGACCCGCGCCGGTTCGCGGGTGCTGGAATGGCAGGCCCCGGCCACGGTGGATGCGCCCGCCGTGGCGCGCCTGCGCGAGGCCGGCGCCGTGCTGCTCGGGCGCACCAACATGACCGAGTTCGCCTATTCCGGCCTTGGCCTCAACCCGCACTTCGGCACGCCCCTGTCACCCGTGGGCGAGGGGCTGATCGCCGGGGGTTCCAGTTCCGGGGCCGCCGTCAGCGTGGCGCTGGGCATGTCGGTGGTGGCGCTGGGTACCGATACCGGTGGTTCGGTGCGCATCCCGGCGGCGTTCTGCGGCATCACCGGCTTCAAGCCCACGGCGCGGCGGGTGCCCGGCGAGGGCATGGTGCCCCTGTCGCAGAGCCTGGACTCCATCGGCCCGCTGGCGCCCACGGTGGCCTGCTGCGCCCAGGTGGACGCGCTGCTGACCGGCGCGCAGCCCTGGCGCGATGCCGGCCTGCCGCTACAGGGGCAGCGCTTCTTCGTCACCCCCGACTACGTTTTGGAAGACCTCGCGCCGGAGGTGGCGCAGGCCTTCGACTGGGCCATCGCGCGCCTGGCGGAGCAGGGCGCGGAGATCGTCGAATTCCGTTTCCCCGAGCTGCTGCGCCTGCCGGAGATCAATGCCGGTGGCGGCTTTGCGGCGGCCGAGTCCTGGCATTGGCACCGCGAGCGCCTGCTGGCCGAAAGCGCCCGCTACGACCCGCGCGTGGCGGTACGCATCGAGCGCGGCAGCCGGCAGAGCGCCTGCGACTACCTGGAGCTGCTGCTGGAGCGCGCCGAGCTGAAGGCCCGCGCGGCGGAGGTGCTGCTGGGGGCGGATGCCTGGCTGATGCCCACGGTTTCCATCGCGCCGCCGCGCCTGGCGGAGATCACCGATGACGACGCCTTCCAGCGCATCAACGCGCGGGTGCTGGCCAACCCCGCCGTCATCAATTTCCTCGACGGCTGCGCGCTGTCCATCCCATTGCCGGAACGCCCCGGCATCGCCCTGAGCCTGTGCGGGCTCGGCGGGCAGGACGCCAACATCCTGCAACTGGGGGCCGCGGTGGAGCGCTGCCTGGGCTGACCCTTCACCTCTGCGGGCGGCCTGGCCGCCCCGGGAGCGATCGCATGTCCATTTCCGATCCGGCCCGTTCACTCCTGCGCGAGCGGGCCTACCGCAGCATCACCTGGCGCCTGGTGCCCTTCCTGGTGGCGCTGTTCATCCTCGCCTGGCTGGACCGGGTCAACGTCGGCTTCGCCAAGCTGCACATGCTCGACGACCTGGGCTTCAGTGAAGCCGTCTACGGCCTGGGCGCGGGCATCTTCTTCATCGGCTATTTCCTCTTCGAGGTGCCGAGCAACCTGCTGCTGGAACGCATCGGCGCGCGGCGCACCCTGGCGCGCATCACCATTTGCTGGGGGCTGATCTCCACCGCCATGTTCCTGGTGACCACGCCGATGCAGTTCTATGCGCTGCGCTTTTTGCTCGGGGTGTTCGAGGCGGGCTTCTTCCCCGGCGTGGTGCTTTACCTCACCTACTGGTTCCCCACCGCACGGCGTGCCCGGGTCAATGGCCTGTTCATGACCAGCTTCGCCCTGGCCGGGGTGATAGGTGGGCCGCTGGCGGGGCTGATCATGACGGGCATGGCCGATGTCGGTGGGCTGGCCGGCTGGCAATGGCTGTTCA
This sequence comes from Aquipseudomonas alcaligenes MRY13-0052, assembly GCA_000474255.1. Lineage (GTDB taxonomy): Bacteria > Pseudomonadota > Gammaproteobacteria > Pseudomonadales > Pseudomonadaceae > Metapseudomonas > Metapseudomonas solani. The sequence goes on along the minus strand of BATO01000064.1, from coordinate 19,028 downwards.
TCGTCGAAGGCGTGCCCTCGGTGCTCGCCGGCCTGCTGGTGTTGCGCTACCTGCCCGAGCGCCCGGCGGACGTGCGCTGGCTGAGTGCCGCGCAGCGCGCCCTGGTGAGCGCCGAGGTGGCCGCGGACGCCGCCGCGCCGGGCAAGGCTTCGAGCCTGCGCGACGCCTTCTGCAACCCCCACGTGTGGCTGTGCGCGGCCATCTACTTCTGCCTGGTGAGCGGCAATGCCACCATCGCCTTCTGGGTGCCGACGCTGATCCGCGACCTGGGCGTGCAGCGCAGCCTGGATATCGGCCTGCTGGCCGCCTTGCCCTTCGCCGTGGGCACGGTGGCGATGGTGCTCAACGGCATCCATTCCGACCGCAGCGGCGAGCGGCGCCTGCACTGCGCCGGTGCCGCCGCCCTGGCTGCAGTCGGGCTGGCGGCCTGCGCCGCATCCATGGGGCATGGCGTGGCGGCGATGCTGGCGCTGACCCTGGCAGCGGTGGGCATCCTCGCTGCCTTCCCGGTGTTCTGGTCGCTGCCCACGCTGTTCCTCACCGGCACCGCGGCGGCCGGCGGCATCGCGGTGATCAACTCGGTCGGCAACCTCGCCGGCTTCGCCGCGCCCTACCTCATCGGCTGGGTGAAGGACCGCACCGGCGCATTGGCCGGCGGGCTCTATGGGGTGGCCGGGCTGGAGCTGCTGGCGGCGTTGCTGGTGGTGGTGTTCATCCGCAAGACGCGGCACGGCTAGGCCCTTGCATGGGAGGGCGTGCTGGTTACCCAGGGCCGAGCGGCAGGCCGCCACACGCTGTGCTCGCCCAGCATGCGCTAGGCGCTAATTGCTAAATTCAGTATTTCGAAGATTATTGGCGCTATTCTTCAATAAGACGTGTTTTTATGAAGTTATAGGGTTTTCTGAATTTTCATATAACTCTATAATTATGCGTATTAAAGGCGATTTCTGGGTTTAACACTCGATATGATGAATTTAGGTCTGGTTAAACCGGCGGAAGTGGTCGAACTGCTCTGCGTGCGTCTGCGCCAGGAGCGCCTGATCCAGGGGATGACCCAGGCCGAGGTGGCCGCCCGTGCCGGTATCGGCGTTGGCACCCTGTCCAATCTGGAGGCCGGGCGCAGCGTCGCGTTCGACAGCGTGGTTCGCGTGGCCATGGTCCTGGGGCGTCTCGAGGAGCTGGAGCTGTTGTTCATGCCGCAACTGGAAAGCCTGGATGACATCCTCCGCTATGAACAAGGCGCCCAGCGTCAGCGGGTGAAAAGGAAAGCCGGCGATGTCTAAGCGGGTCGACGTCTACTACGACGGCTGGGGCGCGCATTGGCGCTGGGGTTCGCTGGTTTCCTCGACCGCGCTCACCGGCCGCCCGTTGATTGCCTTCGAGTACAGCGAAGAGGCGCTGGACTCGGGGCTGGAGCTGTCGTCCCTGCGTCTGCCCTTGAAAGGGCCACGGCTGCGCAGGGATTTTCCCGACCATCAGCTGTCGCTGCCGGGGCCGGTCTACGACTCGCTGCCCGATGGTTGGGGCATGTTGCTGATGGACCGCCTGTTCAAGCGCCGTGGGCTCAACCCCGCCCATGTCGGCCCCCTGGAGCGCCTGACCTACATAGGCGCGCATGCCATGGGGGCGATGTCGTTCGAGCCGGCGGCAGCGGAACCGCCGCTGCCCGCCGAAGAGATTCCCCTCGAGCAGCTGGCGGCGGAGGTCCAGGAGGTGCTCGACGGCGAGGGCGGGGAGTTCCTGCAGCAGTTGATGCTCATGGGCGGCTCGCCGCACGGCGCACGGCCCAAGGTCCTGCTCTATCGCGACCCTGCGTCCGGCCGCTTCAGCACCGCGACGGCACCTGGCCTGGATGCCTGGCTGATCAAGTTCCCGGCGGCCTGGGAGCACCCCGAGGTGTGCGCCACCGAGGCGGTCTACGCGCACTGCCTGCGCGAATGCGCGATCGACACCCCGGACACCGAATACTTCCAGCTACCCAATGGGCGGGCTGCGTTCGCCAGCCGACGATTCGATCGGCAGCAGGGCATGCGCGTCCCCATGCAGAGCCTGGCCGCCTTCACCGGGGCGGACTTCCGCGCAGCCGGCGCATTGGATTACACCAGCTTCCTGCGGGCGACCCAGTTCTGCTGCAACGACGTGCGGGAGAAGGCGCGCGCCTTCGAGCGGATGGTGTTCAACGTGGTGTTCAACAACCGCGACGACCACCCGAAGAACTTCGCCTACCGCATGGCTTCCAGCGGCCAGTGGACACTGGCCCCGGCCTACGACGTGACCTTCTGCGAAGGGCCGGGCGGCTACCACCAGATGGATGTGATGGGCGAAGCGCTGCGCATCACCCGCCAGCACCTGCTCAAGCTCGCCGTGGACGAGGCGGACCTCTCGGCGCGGGACGCCGCCGATGTCATCGCGCGGATCTGCGACGTGGCCAGTGGTTTTACCGCCTGCGCCGAGGGTCAGTTCCCTCAGGGCATCACCCGTGACACCGTGCGCACGATCCAGGCGCGCATCGACGACAACATCGCGCTGCTCGGCTGAGACCCGTACCCCGCCACGGATGTGCTAAGCCTGCATAAGGCCGGCGCAGTGACATGCCGCAAGGATTTCACCGTGCAGCGCAACGGGCAGCGGGCCGGAGCCGCGCTACAATGCGCGCCTGCGTCGGGAACGGCGAGCCGGCGGTGCGTGTCCCATGCACGCGGCCCGGGCCTTCCCAGCCACCGATTTCAGCTTCGTTTTCACTTTGTATGAGGATCGCAGTATGTCTCGCACTTCCATCACCCTTGGCCTGGCGCTCGTAGGCGCTCTGCTGGCCGGTTGCAGCTCCACCGATGCGCCGGCGGAGAAACCTGCCGCCGCTGCCACCGAGAGCCTGCCGGCCGCCGCTCCTTCGGAAGACGGCCGCTGCTCGTCCGGCCCGGTGCGCTCGCTGATCGGCAAGGCCGCCACCCCCGAACTGGTGGAGCAGGCCAAGAACGCCGCCGGTGCCAGCGACGTGCGCGTGCTCAAGCCGGGCAGCGTGATGACCCTGGAATACAACTCCCGCCGCCTCAACATCGACACCGACGACACCAACCTGATCAAGGGCGTCAGCTGCGGTTGAGCTGAGCCACCCCCAGGGCCCGCGTCGCCGGGCCCTGTACCTCCCGCTGCTGCCATAAGGCTCCGTCCACACCTGTGGTGGTGCCATCCTTCAAGGGTTACGGACTTCGCCCTCTGTGCCCGCAACGTGCCGCCCCCTAGCATCTGAGCTTCATCGCTTCCCGCCCGGCTGGATCGCACCCCCTGACGATTCGGCATCACCCCGCGCGGGAAACACCGCATCACCGCAATCGACAGGAGTTAGCCATGACACTGCACTTCACCGTGGCCGGTGGGGAGTCCCTCGCGTTCGACGTGCGCAGCCTGGTGGTCGCCGGCTGGACCGGGCGCGATGCCGACCAGGCCAGCGCCCAGGCCCGTACCCTGAGTGCACCGCCGCCGCAGGAGTTGCCCCGCTTCTTCGAGCTGTCTGCCGACCTGCTGAGCACCGATGAGGACTTCCAGGTGCCGGGCAACGACTCTTCCGCCGAGGTGGAGTGCGTGCTGTTCTCCACCGGCACCGCGCTCTACGTCGGCATCGGCTCCGACCATGCGGACCGCCGCGTAGAGGGCTACGACGTAGCCGTCTCCCGCCAGCTCTGCCTCAAGCCGGTGGGGCGCGAGCTGTGGCGCTTCCACGAGGTGGCGGGGCATTGGGACCAGTTGCTGCTGCGCTGCTGGCGCCATGTGGAGGGGCGGGACGAGCTGTCCCAGACCGGGCTGGTGGCGACGCTGCTGGACCCCCGCGAGCTCATCGCCCGGCGCACCGGCGATGCCAGCCTGCCGGCCGGCACGGCAATGTTCTGCGGCACCTTGCCTTTCATTGGCGAGCCGCTGCCGGGAGAAGGGTTCAGCGTCGAGCTGCACGACCCCGTCCTGGGGCGCAGCCTGCGTCACAGCTACCGGGTCAAGCCCCTCGCCTGAGGGGCTCAGCCCAGCTTCATCACCACCACGCCGAGGGCGATCACCGCGCACGCCAGCAAGCGGATCGGCTTCATGGGCTCCTTGAGGAACAGCCAGCCGATCAGCAACGCGAACACCACGCTGGTCTCGCGCAAGGCAGAGACCAGCGCCACCGGCGCCCGCGTCATCGCCCAGATGACGATGCTGTAGGCCAGCAGCGACATGGCGCCGCCCGCCAGGCCGCTCTTCCAGTACGGGCCCAGTTGCAGGAACACCCGCGGCCCGCGCTGCACCGCGATCACCCCGGCCATCACCCAGCCATTCACCGCGAACAGCCAGGCGGCGTAGGACAGCGCATCGCCGTTGCTGCGTGCGCCCACCGCGTCGGAGAGGGTGTAGCCGGCGATGAAGGCTGCGGTCATCAGCGAGCAGAACAGCATCGAGCGATTGATCCCGCCCCCGGCACGCCCGCCGCGCCAGGCCATCAGCCAGATGCCGGTGACCAGGGTCAGCAGGCCGGCCAGTTCGGCGTGGCCGAGCCCGTCGTGGAGGAAGGCCAGGGACAGCAGCGCCACCATCAGCGGCGAGCTGCCCCGGGAGATGGGGTAGACCTGCCCGAGGTCGCCGTACTGGTAGGCGCGGGCGAGGAAGTGGTTGTAGCCGATGTGCAGCACGGCGGAGAGGATGATCCAGGGCCAGGCAGCGGCCACCGGGAAGGCCACGAAGGGCAGGGCGCAGAGGGAAACCAGGCCGGCGGCCATCTGGATCAGGGTGGCGGTGAGCAGGCGGTCGAGGCCGATCTTCAGCAGCGCGTTCCAGCCCGCATGCAGGGCGGCCGCCGCCATTACCACCAGAAAGACCGAGGTTTCCACGCGCGAGGTTCCTTGTACCGAAGGAGCGGCGGCGCCCACGAGGGGCGCCGCGAAGGAGGCGCGATAGTGACACAGCCCAACGGCCGCTGTGAAACCGCCGTCGCCTCGCGCTTCCGTAGCCCGGGCTTCAGCCCGGGAAGCGCGCCGAGAGCCTCAGTTGATCGGCAGCGCCACCGGGCGGATCGGCGCGGCATCGGCACCGCGGAACTTCAGCGAGGCGCCGATGAAGGCGAACTCGTAGACCTTGTCCCGCGAGAGGCCTTCCAGGTCCACCAGCTCCATGATGGGCGCGCCCTGCTGGGCCAGCAGGTAGGTGTGCACCGGGATGTAGTTCTCCGGCACCTCGGTGGGGAAGGTCTCGAAGCTCAGGTTGTCCGCGCCTACCACCATGGCGCCGCCTTCCTCGATGAGGAACTTCGCCGCGTCCAGGCTCAGGCCCGGCGGGTTGGTCATGTAGCGCTGGGCGTTCTCGTAGTCGCGCATGCGCCCGGTGCGGATCAGCACCACGTCGCCTTTCTCCAGGCGCACGCCCTGCTTGTTCAGGGCTTGGCGCAGGTCCAGGCGGGTGACGCGGTAGCTGTCCGGCAGCATCTCCACGCCCTTGGCGGCGGGCACGTCGATCAACACGCCACGGGCGACGATGGGGGGCAGCTTCTCGGCGCCGGTCACGTTCCAGCCCCGGTCGCCCAGGTGGTCGGCGGCGGCATAGCCGTTCCAGATCTTGCCCTCCAGGCCGAAGTGGTTGAGCGCGTCGATATGGGTGCCCATGTGGGCGTACATGGACACCGCCGAGCCGGTGTAGCTGACGTGGCGGTTCATCGCCTCGCCCACGCCCATCGGGTCGGCCAGCAGGTTGCCGTGGGGCGTGTGGGTCATCCACATCTGGTAGGGCGGGTCGCCGGCGGCCTGCCAGCTGGGCATGCCGATGAAGTACTCCACGGCCAGGTCGTAGGCCTTGCCGCCGGCTAGGCGGCCGAGGATGGCGGCGCGGGATTCGGGGGTGATCAGGTTGAGGCGGCCGATCTCGTCCTTTTCGCCCCAGGGGCTCTTGCCGACTTCCTCGGCGGCGAGGGCGCCCTGGGCCAGGGCCAGCAGCAGGGGCAGGGCGGCGAAGCGGGAAAGGGGGCGGGGCAGGTGCATGGCGGAACTCCTGGGTGGTGATGAGTGCCGCGATGGTATTTGTTGAGTCTGGCGAGATAATCTGCGCATCCGCTGAAAGACATTCAACCAAAGGGAAAATATGGACCTGCTCGTTGCCATGCGCACCTTCCGCCGCGTCGTCGAGCTCGACGGCTTCAGCAAGGCCGCCCTCGACCTGGGCCAGTCCACCGCGGCGGTGAGCAAGCAGGTGCGCCAACTGGAGGCGCGCCTGGGCAACCTGTTGCTGCTGCGCACCACGCGGCGCATGAGCCTCACCGACACCGGGCGCGCCTACTTCGCCGAATGCTGCCGCCTGCTGGACGAGCTGGAGGCCCTGGAAAGCGCCACCTCCCAGGGTGCGGGCGAGGTCAGCGGGCGCCTGCGGGTGAATGCGCCGCTGTCGTTCAGCCTCAAGGTGCTGTCGCCGCTGCTGGCGGAGTTCATGGCGCTCTACCCGCAACTGAACGTGGAGCTGACCCTTGACGACCACCTGCTGGACCCGGTCTCCGAAGGCTTCGACGTCTCCTTGCGCATCCGCTCCAGCCTGACCGATTCCACGCTGATCGCCCGGCGCCTGGGGGAGGTGGAGCAGGTGATCTGCGCCTCCCCGGGCTACCTCGCCGCGCGCGGCACGCCGCAGCGGCTCGAAGACCTCTGCAGCCACGACTGCCTCGCCTACCGCCTGGCCGACAGCCCCGGCGGCTGGCGCCTGGACGGCCCCAAGGGGCGCGGCGTCGAGCTGCGTACGCGGCTCTCGGTGGACAACAGCCTGATGCTCGGCGACCTGCTGGTGGCCGGTGCCGGCATCGGTGCGCTGCCGTCCTTCATCGCCGCGCCGCTCCTGGCCAGCGGCCAGCTGCAACAGGTGCTACCGCACCAGCAGCTGGCCCGGCGCAGCATCTACGCCCTCTACGCCAGCAACCGCCACCTGCAGCAGAAGGTGCGGGTGTTCGTCGACTTCCTCGCGGAGCGGCTGGCGGGGTGAAGCCTGTTCACAGGCGGGCGCCGCCGCACGTCTGGTAAGCCGTGCCCCCGCGGAGCTCGGTGCGGTTGGGGACCCCGATCGCGAATGAATTCGCTCCCACTGCCGGCATCAGGCATCACCCGCCTACCACCCGAAATGTAAGTACCGGTGTTTTTGTGCGTGCGACTTGATCAAGGTCAGGGTGGGCCTTCGACGCAGAGTGCCCAATAGAAAGGATTTCAGAAGACTCTTGCGGAGGAATCAGAAGATGTCCTCAGACACCCACCCAGTGCCGCATTTGGGCGCGCTTGATGCCCGCAGCGCAGTAAACGGCCTCGACAGCAGGATGCTGAGCCTATGAGCAGTTACGAGAAACACGGCAATCCGGGCCTGGATGCCGTCATGAAGGTGATCGGCGGCAAATGGAAGGCGCAGATCCTCTACAGCCTCGGCGACCAGACGCGTCGCTTCGGCGAGCTGCGTCGGCAGATCGGCGGCATCAGCGAGAAGATGCTGGTGCTGCAGCTGCGCGAGCTGGAGCTGGAAGGCCTGGTGCTGCGCCGCGACTATCAGCAGGTGCCGCCCCGGGTGGAATACCGCATCACCCCCCTGGGCGCCTCGCTGGTGGACGCACTCAAGGTGCTCGACGACTGGGGCCAGCGCCATGGTGGCCAGATCGGCCTGCCGCCCCGGGTGATGGGGGACGAGTAGCGGCACGCGGGTTTCACCCGCCCCACGGAGCGGCGCCGGTCGGGGTTGGGCATTGGATGTAGGTCGGGTGCAACCCGACACGCTTGCCGGAAGCGCGGGCTTCACCCACTCCACGGAGCTTTGCCGGGTGTAGGGTGGAGGTCGCTTTTTACCTCCACCAGCGGTGCCGCGCCGTGCCGCGAATGGTGGACGGGTGAAGCGTCGTCCACCCTACCGAACCGTCACTCCCAGTCAGCACAGACGCATCCCGGGATGTGGAGGTCGTTTTTTACCTCCACCAGGCGAGGTTGCAGGACTGCACCGACGGTACTGCCGGCTACTCCCATCGCGAATGAATTCTCTCCCACAGGTTGAGCGTCGGATGTAGGTCGGGTGCAACCCGACGTGGTTACCCCTGAATGCAAACGGCCCCGCATGTGCGGGGCCGTCGTTCATCCGTCGGGTGCGTCAGATGCGGAAGCTGCCTACCAGGTGCTTCAGGCGTTCGGCCTGTTGCTCCAGGTCGGCGCAGGCGCGCAGGGTGGCCTGGAGGTTTTCCACGCCTTCCTGGTTGAGGGTGTTGATCTCGGTGATGTCCATGTTCAGGGCTTCGACCACCGAGGTCTGCTCCTCGGTGGCGGTGGCCACGGACTGGTTCATGCTGTCGATCTCGCCGATGCGCTGGGTCACGCTGGAGAGGCGCTCGCCGGCCAGGTTGGCGATTTCCACGCTCTGCTGGCTGTAGCGCTGGCTCTCGGTCATGGTGCCCACCGCTTCACGGGAGCCGATCTGCAGCTCTTCGATCATCTTGTGGATTTCCTGCGCCGACTCCTGGGTACGGTGGGCCAGGTTGCGCACCTCGTCGGCGACTACGGCGAAGCCACGACCGGCTTCACCGGCACGGGCGGCTTCGATGGCGGCGTTGAGCGCCAGCAGGTTGGTCTGCTCGGAGATGCCTTTGATCACGTCGAGGATCTGGCCGATGTTCACCGTCTTGCCGGCCAGGGTTTCGATCTGGTTGCTGGACGCGCTGATCTTGGTGGACAGCTCGTGCATGGCGGTCAGCGTCTTGCCCACCACCTGCTTGCCTTCCTCGGCCAGCTCGCGGGCGTCGGAGGCCTGGTGCGAGGCATCGGCGGCGTTGCGGGCGATCTCCTGGGCGGCGGCGCCCAGCTCGTTGATCGCGGCGGCGACGCTGTTGGTGCGCTGGGCCTGCTCGTCGGAGTTGTGCATCGAGGAGTTGGAGGCGTTGACCACCAGCTTGGCCACTTCGTTGACCTGGATAGTGGCCGAGGACACCTCGCGGATCGACGCGTGAATGCGTGACACGAAGCGGTTGAAGGCCTGGGCCAGCTCGCCGAACTCGTCCTGGGAGTGCACGTCCAGGCGGCGGGTCAGGTCGCCTTCGCCCTCGGCGATATCACCCATGGCGCGGCCCATCACCAGCAGCGGCTGCATCAGCACGCGAATCAGCATGCTCAGCAGGAAGAAGGTCACGACCACCGCGATGAGGGTGGCGATGACGGCCGAGGTGCGGAACTCGCCGAGCATGGAGAAGGCGGCGTCCTGGTCCAGCACCAGGGCGATGTACCAGTCGGTGGACGGCACGCCCTCGATGGGGGTGAAGGAGATGAACTGGGTGCGGCCGTCCACGTCGATTTCGGAAACGCCCGGGCGGATCACCGGGGCGGCGCCGGGGTAGAGGTCGCTGAGGTTCTTGAGGATGTACTGGTTCTGCGGGTGCAGCAGTACCTTGCCTTGGGCGCTGACCAGGAAGGCGTGGCCGTTGCCCTTGAAGTTCAGCGAGTTGATCAGGCGGGTGATGCTGTCCAGGTCCATGTCGGCACCGGCGACGCCGACGAAGCGGCCATCGACGCGCACCGGGGTGGCGATGGTGATCACCAGCTTGCCCGAGGAGGCGGCGATGTAGGGCTCGGTGAGGATGGTGCCCTGGGCGGCGCTGGCAGCCTTGTACCAGCCACGCTGGCGCGGGTCGTAGTCGGACGGGCGATTGCCGGCCGGCACCGAGAACATCAGGCCGTCTTCACCGCCGAAGTAGCTGAGCTGGAAGCGCTGGCCATACACCGGCAGGCCGATGGAGCGGGCCAGTTGCTCTTTCTCGGTGCCATTGGCGGCGACCTGCTGCCCGAGGGATTCGAGCAGTTGGATGCGGCCTTCGAGCCAGTTCTTGATGTTGCTGGTGGTGAGGGCGCCGAGGTCCTGCAGGGAGTTGTGCACGTCGGTGCGCAGGGTCTGGCGCTGGCGGTAATCGTTGAACAGCACGAAGCAGGCGAAGGCGGTGATCATCACCAGGGACGCTGCCAGGAGGATCTTGTGGCTGAACTTCAGGTTTTTGGGCATCGCAAGGGTATCCACGTGTTCTGGCAGCGGGTGTGCCTGTTATCGACAGCCGGGTTTTGCCAGGCTGCGGGATAGTCGTTACAGCGCGGAGTACGGGGTCGCCGTCTGGCCGCGAACACAGCCAGGGCCGGGCCGACGCACGAAGCGGGCCTTGGCTGGACGCTGTGAGGGTTCCGCAGGACGCGGAGAAGGGTCCGGGCGCCGTGGCGCTAAGGGACATGAGCCCGGGTTGCGGGCGTTGTATCTGCGGGCATTCCATCGCCGATCGGCCCGACACGGGAAGGCATGGCGCCGGGCGGCGCGCATGATGTCATTTTGGTTGTGACGGGTGAATCCCCCTCGGTCATATTTACAGCACAACGCGGACGGACGGGTGCAACCGGGTGCTACCCGTCCGCGGCCTAGGCGTGCTTCGCCAGGTCCTTCAGCAGCTCCGCCGGCGCCGTCCAGGGCAGGTTGTGGGCTTCGGCGACGCCGGCAATGGCCAGGCGGCCATGGGCGACGTTGAGGCCGTTGCGCAGGTGCGCGTCGTCCGCCAGGGCCTTGTACGTGCCCTTGTTGGCCAGGGCGATGACGAAGGGCAGGGTGGCGTTGTTCAGTGCCAGGGTGGCGGTGCGCGCCACGGCGCCGGGCATGTTGGCCACGCAGTAGTGCACCACGCCGTCGACCTTGTAGGTGGGTGCCGCGTGGGTGGTGGCGTGGGAGGTTTCCGCGCAGCCGCCCTGGTCGATGGCGACATCCACCAGCACCGCGCCTTCGGCCATCAGCGCCACCATCTCGGCGGTGATCAGTTTTGGCGCGGCGGCACCGGGCACCAGTACGCCGCCTATCACCAGGTCGGCACCCAGCACCTGCTCGCGCAGGGCCGCGTGGGTGGAGCAGAGGGTGACGATGCGGTTGCCGTAGAGGGTGTCCAGGCGGCGCAGGGCATCGACGCTGCGGTCCAGCACGGTAACGTCGGCGCCCATCCCCACGGCCATGGCCACCGCATGGCTGCCAACCACCCCGGCGCCCAGCACCACCACCTTGCCCGGGGCCACCCCGGGCACCCCGCCGAGTAGCACGCCGCGCCCGCCACGGGCCTTCTCCAGGCAGCTGGCGCCGGCCTGGATGGACATGCGCCCGGCCACTTCGGACATCGGCGCCAGCAGGGGCAGGCGGCCGAGGTGGTCGGTGACCGTTTCATAGGCGATACAGGTGGCGCCCGAGGCCATCAGTTCCTCGGTCTGCGGCCGGTCGGGTGCCAGGTGCAGGTAGGTGAACAGCGTCTGGTCCGAGCGCAGGCGCGAACGTTCCGTGGCCAGGGGCTCCTTGACCTTCACCAGCAACTGCGCGGTGTAGAAGAGCTCGTCGGCGCTGGCGGCGATATGCGCGCCGGCCTCCTGGTAATCGGCGTCGCTGAAGCCGATGCCGGCACCGGCGTGGGTCTCGATCCACACCTCGTGGCCGAGCCGGTGCAGCTCCGCGACCGATTGCGGGGTCAGCCCCACACGGTATTCGTGGTTCTTGATCTCCCTGGGCACGCCGATGCGCATGGTCATCTCCTCCAGTCGGAAGGGTTCCTGTCTGGAGTGTAGAAAAGCTTGGCTAATTCGTAGGATGGGTAGAGCTACGCGAAACCCAGCAATTTGCACGGTGGGCGCGAATCCATAGGTGATTCGCGTCGCCGACAGGGGCAGAACGTAGGGCGGGTGAAACCCGCGTGGCCGGTATTCGTGTTGCGATTTGCAGGGCGTCCTGCAACTCCGCGTGATGGGTTTCGCTGTGCTCTACCCATCCTACGGGCGACGTGGGCATTTCGCGGTTCAGCTTGTAGCCCGGGCTTCAGCCCGGGAATGCCAGGCATCCGCTCTAGGGCTTGCGCAACCACTGCAGAACGTAGGGCGGGTGAAACCCGCGTGGCCGGTATTCGTGTTGCGATTTGCGGGGCGTCCTGCAACTCCGCGTGATGGGTTTCGCTGTGCTCTACCCATCCTACGGGCGACGTGGGTATTTCGCGGTTCAGTTTGTAGCCCGGGCTTCAGCCCGGGAATGCCAGGCGCCCGGTCTACGGCTTGCGCAACCACTGCAGGAAGCCACCCTTGCGCAGGGCGGCGGGCTTTTGCAGCAGCAGGGAGTGGCTGGCCTGCTCGCGGAAGGCATGCAGGCGGTTGAGCGCGGTGCGGATTTCGCTGCGCTGCTCCAGGCAGGTGCGGATGTTGTCGCGGTCGACGCGGTACAGGCGGCAGGAGGTGAGGGCGGTGAAGCGGGCCCGGGAGGGCGTGTCATCGATGATGCCTTCCTCGCCCATGATCTCGCCCGGGCCCATGCGCCCGGCCTCGACCCAGGCGTCGCCGTCGGGCACCGCCGCCGAGACCACGCCGGTGCCGATCACCAGCAGGTGTTCGGCCACCTCGCCGACGTTGAGCACCACCTGGCCGGCCAGGTAGTCGCGGGCCTCCATGGCCTGGGCGATCAGGTCCTTCTCCTCGTTGCCCAGGGCACGGAAGATCTTCACCTCGTCCAGCAGCAGGCGCTGGCGCGGCTGGGGCAGGGCGTCGGCCTTCCACACCACGCCGCTGGCTTCCAGGTGGCGGTGGGCGAGGTCGAACATCAGGTTGCGCACCTCCACCTTGCTGGTCTTCGGGCCGATGAAGCCGCTGGCCTCGTAGACATTGACCGAAGCGCCGGCGCTCTTGATCGAGACTTTCGGCGCAGGGGAGCTGAGCAGGGCGCTGCAGCCCTGCAGGGTCTTCTCCAGGGCGTCCAGCACCCGGCGCGGGCGCACGCTGGCCGGCACTTCCAGGCTGATGGCCACCCCGTGGGCGTCGTTGGGGCGGCTGCTGTTGATGATCTTCGCCTTGGCCGCCACCGAGTTGGGGATCACCGCCGTGCTGCCCTGGCCGGTGAGCAGGTGGGTGGCGCGCCAGTCGATCTCGATGACCTTGCCCTCGGTGCCGTCGATGGAGATCCAGTCATCCAGCTGGTAGGGCTTGGTGGTGTTGAGGATGATCCCGGAGAACACGTCCGCCAGGGTGCTCTGCAACGCCAGGCCGACGATGATCGCCATGGCGCCGGAGGTGGCCAGCAGGCCCTTGACCGGCAGCTGCATCACGTAGCCGGCGGCGGCGACGATGGCGACGAGGAAGATCACCGCGCCCATCACGTCCTGCAGCAGGCGCCCGGTGTGGCCGTTGCGCGAGATCAGCAGCAGGCCCAGCACCACGGTGAGTGTGCGTGCGCAGTACAGCCACCAGACGATCTCCAGCACCGTGGCAGTGAGCGCCTGGGCGGTGTCGGCACCGGGCGGTGGCAGCAGCGGGCTGAGCCCGGCACCGATGATCAGCGCGCTGTAGGCGAGGAACAGCCCCAGGCGTGCCAGCACCCGCCAGGCCGGCGGATTGGCCGGCAGCAGGCGCCAGAGGACCAGGTCGAGGAGCACCAGGGCGACGCCGAAGATCAGCGGGTAGTTCTGCAGCAGGTCGGGCATTCGCGGGGGCCTCGGGGCGGTGGCGGTGTCGGGGGCGCGCAAGCATCTCGCTGGCACGCGCCCGGCGCAAGAGGGGCGATCACGGCGGTGCACTCTGGCCCAGCACGCGCCGTTCGAAAGCCCCTGGAGGGGCCGGAATTGACGCTTTGGCCATCGCAAGGGCACATCGGCGCCAAGCCAGCACATGCATACAAGTAACCCCTGGCCCGGCGCGGCACCATGGTCGTCGATCAACGCTGCGGGACTCGCTGTTGGCACCCGCAATGGCTCGCCGGCGCCGGCCCATTCACAGGGCCCGTGTCGCGCTTCGACGGGTACGGCGCAACCGCGCTGCTACGCTGAATTTCCCGGCGCCGCCCGCCGGCGCTCAACCCCTGGACAGGAGCTGGACATGCCCGATGAACTCACGCGGGAAGTCGTCACCCTGCTGGTACGCCACCGTATCCGCGCGGGCAGCGAGGCCGCTTACGAAGCCTGGCTGCGCCGCACCATCACCACTGCACGGGGCTACCCGGGCCACCTGGGCATCGACGTGATGCGCGGCCACGAGGCCGGCCTGGCGCTGTTCACCTGCGTGCTGCGCTTCGCCAGCACCGGGCAGTTGCAGGACTGGCTGGATTCCACCGAGCGCCGCGCGCTGATCGCCGAAGCCGAGCCGCTGCTGGCCGATGGCGATCGCATCGAGGTGCAGGACGAACGCGAGTTCTGGTTCACCCCGCAGGCACCGGATGCGCCCCAGCCGCCGCGCTGGAAGCAGGCTTGCGTCACCTTCCTGGTGATCCTGCCGCTGAGCCTGCTGGTGCCGCTGCTCTGGCAGCCGGCCTTCGCGCGCCTGCCCTGGCTGGGCAGCTACCTGGGCAGCAACCTGGTGATCACCGCCAGCATCGTGCTGCTGGTGGTGTACCTCTTCATGCCCCGTGCCACCCGGCTGTTCGCCGGCTGGCTCAACGCCCGCTGACCGGAGAACCCCATGGACAACGACGACACCAACCAGGGCCGCCGCCGCTTCCTCGCCAACAGCTCCCTGCTGGGCGCAGCGGGCGCGCTCTGGTCCGCCCTGCCTTTCGCCGGCATGCCCGGCGCCTCTTTCGCCGCCACTTCGGGAACCGACATGAAAGCCGACCTCATCCTCTTCAACGGCCGCCTGCACACGGTGGACCGTGACAACCCCAGCGCCACCGCCGTAGCCATCAAGGACGGCCGCTTCATCGCCGTCGGCAGCGACGCCGAGGCCATGGCCCTGCGCGGCGACGCCACCCGCGTCGTCGACCTGAAGAAGCGCAGCGTCATCCCCGGCCTCAACGACTCGCACCTGCACCTCATCCGTGGCGGCCTCAACTACAACCTGGAGCTGCGCTGGGAGGGCGTGCCGTCCCTGGCCGATGCCCTGCGCATGCTCAAGGAGCAGGCCGACCGCACGCCTACGCCGCAATGGGTGCGCGTGGTCGGCGGCTGGAACGAATTCCAGTTCGCCGAGAAGCGCATGCCGACCCTCGAGGAGCTGAACAAGGCCGCGCCGGACACCCCGGTGTTCGTGCTCCACCTCTACGACCGCGCGCTGCTCAACCGCGCCGCGCTCAAGGTGGTCGGCTACACCAAGGACACGCCCAACCCGCCGGGCGGCGAGATCGTCCGCGACAGCCGTGGCGAGCCCACCGGCATGCTGGTGGCCCGCCCCAACGCGATGATCCTCTACTCGACCCTGAGCAAGGGGCCGAAGCTGCCGCTGGACTACCAGGTCAACTCCACCCGCCAGTTCATGCGCGAGCTCAACCGCCTGGGCATCACCAGCGCCATCGACGCCGGCGGCGGCTACCAGAACTACCCCGAGGACTACCAGGTGATCGAGCAGCTGGCCAAGGCCGACCAGCTCACCGTGCGCATCGCCTACAACCTGTTCACCCAGAAGCCCAAGGAAGAGCTGGAAGACTTCAAGCGCTGGACCGGCTCGGTGAAATACGGCCAGGGCAACGACTTCCTGCGGCACAACGGCGCCGGCGAGATGCTGGTGTTCTCCGCCGCCGACTTCGAGGACTTCCTCGAACCGCGCCCGGACCTGCCGCAGACCATGGAGCAGGAGCTGGAGCCGGTGGTGCGCCACCTGGTGGAGCAGCGCTGGCCCTTCCGCCTGCACGCCACCTACGACGAATCCATCTCGCGCATGCTCGACGTGTTCGAGAAGGTCAACCGCGACATCCCCTTCAACGGTCTGCCCTGGTTCTTCGACCACGCCGAGACCATCACGCCGAAGAACATCGAGCGCGTGCGCGCCCTGGGCGGCGGCATCGCCATCCAGGACCGCATGGCCTTCCAGGGCGAGTACTTCGTCGAGCGCTACGGCTCCAAGGCCGCCGAGAAGACCCCGCCGATTCAGCGCATGCTCGCCGAGGGCGTGCCGGTGGGCGCCGGCACCGACGCCACCCGCGTGTCCAGCTACAACCCCTGGACCTCGCTCTACTGGCTGGTCAGCGGCCGCACCGTCGGCGGCCTGGAGCTGTACCCCCAGGGCCTGAGCCGCGCCACCGCGCTGGAGCTGTTCACCCACGGCAGCGCCTGGTTCTCCTCGGAGCAGGGCAAGAAGGGCCAGATCAAGGTGGGCCAGCTGGCCGACCTGGTGGCGCTCTCGGCGGACTTCTTCAGCGTCGAGGAAGAGGCCATCAAGTGGATCGAATCCGTGCTCACGGTGGTGGACGGCAAGGTGGTGCACGCCGCCGCCGAGTTCGACGACCTGGCGCCGCCGACCGTGCCGGTGCTGCCGGACTGGTCGCCGGTGGCCAAGGTGCCCGGCCACTGGCGCCCCAGCGCGCCGCTGGTGGCCCAGGTGCACCAGTGCGTCGGCCCGTGCGGCGTGCATGCCCACAGCCATGAGCGGGCGCGCCTTTCCAGCGTGCCGGTGAGCGACTTCCAGGGCTTCTGGGGCGCCTTCGGCTGCTCCTGTTTCGCCTTCTGACCACCCCGAATCCCTTCCGCCGGCCCACCAGGCCGGCGCCCAACCGAAGCAAGGAGCAATGCCATGGCTTACCGCTATAACCGCCTCGACAAGGACAACGCCGTCGTTCTGCTGGTCGACCACCAGGCCGGCCTGCTGTCGCTGGTGCGCGACTTCACCCCCGACGAGTTCAAGAACAACGTGCTGGCCCTGGCCGACATCGCCAAGTTCTTCAACCTGCCGACCATCCTCACCACCAGCTTCGAGAACGGCCCCAACGGCCCCATCGTGCCGGAGCTCAAGGCCCTGTTCCCGGATGCGCCCTACATCCCGCGCCCCGGCCAGATCAACGCCTGGGACAACGCCGACTTCGTCGACGCGGTGAAGGCCACCGGCCGCAAGCAACTGATCATCGCCGGCGTGGTGACCGACGTCTGCGTGGCGTTCCCCACCCTGTCGGCGCTGGAGGAGGGCTTCGATGTGTTCGTCGTCACCGACGCCTCCGGCACCTTCAACCCGGTGGTGCGCGACGCCGCCCTGGACCGCATGAGCCAGGCCGGCGCCCAGCTGATGAACTGGTTCAGCGTCGGCTGCGAGCTGCACCGTGACTGGCGCAATGACATCGAAGGCTTCGGCGGCATCCTCGGCGGCCACCTGCCGGCCTATGCCAACCTGATCCAGAGCTACAGCCAGAAGTCCTGATCCACGGGCGGCCCCGCCAGGGGCCGTTTCTGCACAAATCTTCCAGACGCGCTTTTCCGACGACGGATAATGGCCTTTCACCCACGCCCGGTGCAGGCTTGCACCCTGGCCTTTGGAGAGCCCCTTGGAAAACCGCAACTGGATCGATCTCGCGCAGGACGGTGACACGGGCATCGAGACCATCCGCGCCCATTTCCAGGGCCACGCCTACGACCCCCATTGGCACGACAGCTACCTGGTGGGCGTCACCGAGCAGGGCGTGCAGCAGTTCAACTGCCGGCGCCGGCGCAACGTCAGCACACCGGGGCAGGTGTTCCTGCTGGAGCCGGGCGAGATCCACGACGGCCACGCGCCCACCGCAGACGGTTTCACCTATTCCATGCTCTACCTCGACCCGCAGTGGGTGGCGCGCGAGATGCACGCGCTGTTCGAGGACGCGCCGGCCGGCTGCCAGCCGAGCTTCGCCGACACCCTGGCCCACGACCCGACGCTGGCCCATGCCACCCTGCAGGCCTTCCACGCCCTGCATGGCAACGAGGTGCGCATGCTGCGCCAGGCCGCCATCGACCACCTGCTGGCGAAGATGACCGGGCACCTGCACTGGCGCCTGCGCCAGCAACAGGACCCACGCCTGCCCCAGGTGGCGCTGCGCGCGCGGGACTACCTGCACGCGCACCTGGACGAGGAGATCGGCCTGGACGACCTGGCGCGCGCCACCGGTGTCGACCGCTTCCGCCTCACCCGTGCCTTCAAGGCCGCCTTCGGCCTGGCGCCCCACGCCTACCTGATCCAGCTGCGCCTGGCCCGTGCCCGCACCCTGCTGGCCCGGGGCGACACGCCGGCGCAGGTCGCCAGCGCCCTCGGCTTCGCCGACCAGAGCCACCTCGGGCGCTGGTTCCGCCGTGCCTACCGGCTGACCCCGGCGGACTACCGCAAGCGCTGCTCAAAGCTTCCAGACTGAGCCGGGCGCGGCGGTGACCATGGGGCTCGTCTTCACAGGAGCCCTTGCCGATGTCCGTTTCCCTTTCTCTTCACCCCCGTTGCGGGGGCTGACCATGGAACAGTTGCTGCCTTTCCTGCTGTTCGCCTTCGTCGCCTCCATCACCCCCGGGCCCACCAATATCCTGGTGCTCAGCAACGCCTCGCGCTTCGGCCTGGGCGCCGCGCTGCCCATCGTCCTCGGCGCCTGTTTCGCCGCCGCAGCCATCGTGCTGCTGGTGGGGCTGGGCCTGGGCGAGGCGCTGGCCAGCCACCCCGTGCTGCAACGGGCCATGGCCTGGGCCGGCATCGCCTGGCTGAGCTGGCTGGCCTGGCAGATCTTGCGCAGCGAGGCGCGTTCGCTGGACGACCCCGCCGAGCCCGGCAAGCGCCTGGGCCTGGGCGGCGCCATCGGCCTGCAGTTGGTCAACCCCAAGGTGTGGATGATGGCCCTGGCGGTGGTCGGCGTATTCGCCGGTGAGGGCGCCGACAAGGCCGCGCGGGTGGTGACGCTGTCCCTGGCCTTCCTGCTGGTCTCCATCCCCTGCATGGGCGTCTGGGCGCTGCTCGGCTTCGGCAGCGCCCGCCTGTGGCGCAGCGCCACCGCGCAGCAGCGCTTCAACCAGGCCATGGCCCTGCTGCTCCTGGCCTCCGCCTGGCTCAGCCTGGTGGTATGAGGCACAAACCCTTGTAGGGGCGAATTCATTCGCCCATCGGCCTCGCTGCGGGCTTCCCTTGTGGGAGCGGCTTCAGCCGCGAAATACTCTCAGCCGGCACCTGGCTTCGAATGGCCGGATGATCCATCGCGAATGAATTCGCTCCCACGAGGCGTGGCATGCATGTGGGCTGGAAGGTCGCTTGGTGGATGAAAGAGCGCCATCCACCCTACACAACGGTCGGCTCCGTCGATCAGGCAGGGCATGTAGGTTGGCGCTGAGC
>BATO01000065.1 GCA_000474255.1 Aquipseudomonas alcaligenes MRY13-0052 | reverse complement strand
AATGCACCAGTTGCTTCCAGTGGTCGCTGCCGCGGTCGAGTTCGAAGTAGGTGCTGCCCGCGTGGTACGGGATCTGCCGTGGCGCCACCGGCATCGGCAGCAGCGCGATACCCGGCAGCTGCAGGTTGACCAGGTCGCGGATGTGCTCCACGGAGCCGATCTTGGCCTGCTGCGGGAAGCGCGAACGCAGCGACTCGCCGGGCACGTCGGCACGCACCACGAGGATGAACGCCGAGTTGTCCAGCAGGCTCTTGTCCGCGAGCATCGCCACGTGCACGCCGTAGGCTTTCTCGATGATGGGGATCGGCACGGCGCGGCTGTCGATGACCATCGACAGGGCCTGGCGCAGGGCGAGCATCACCGGGGCGAAGGTGGTGGCCAGGTCGTCGTGCTCATAGGCCGGGAATTCCGCCGGGCGACGGCCGCTGGCGGAGAAGGTGGAGAACTCGCCGGCCAGGCTCACCGCCTCGCGGTAGAACCATTCCGGGTGCAACGGGGTGATGTTGGCCAGGTGCGAGACCAGGGGTTCGGCGCGGTTGACCAGTTGCAGCAGGAGGAAGTCGGCGATCTCCGAAGCGCCACCAGCGCCGGAGGCGACCACGCGGCCGGCCAGGGCCTCGCCACGTTGGTGCAACAGGCCCAGCAGTTCGCTGCGGAAGGCCGCCAGGGGTTGCGAGGCGGTCACATCCAGCAGCGGCGGAATGTAGCTTTCGTCCAGCGCCAGGGAGCGGTCGGCGCGTTTTTCCACCACCCGCACCACGCCGACGGCGGCGTATTCGCCGAGGCCGTCACGGGCGGTGAGCAGGCGCAGGGCGCGGCCACCGATGGACACGGGGGCGCGGCTTTCGAAGGGGGCGTTGTCGTCGCGCACTTCACGCACCGCGCTCTGGTAGCGGGCGCCGCCGAGGGCCTCGCCCTCCTCCACCGTGTCGCGGGCACCGGCGCGCTTGAGCGGCAGGGCCAGATAGATGATGCCGTCACGCAGGCTGTCCTCGACGTCCAGGGGCACCGGGGCCACGTCGTCGCCGGGGATGTCGAAGGGGGTGCCGTCGGGCAGCACGCCACGGGCCGAGACGATGGCCAGCTTGCCCTGGGTGAGCAGCGCCTCGTCGATCTTCAGTTCGGAGAAACCCCAGCCGCCGGCTTGCAGCGCTCGGCAGCGGCCTTCCACCAGGGACTCCAGGTAGCGGTCGTGCTGCTGGAAATGCTGCGGACGCAGGAACATCCCCTCAGACCAGACCACTCGGTTGTTCCAGGACATGGACGAACTCTCCGTTTCTATTTGGCCGGCTCGGCGATGGGAGCCGGCGAGACGCTGATGGCGTGGGCGCCGAATTTCACGCTGTAGGCGCTGGTCTGGTTCAGGGGCACGGTGATCACGTCACGCCAGACCGCGCTGTCGAGCTCGCGGTAGCCGACGACGATGCCGAACTGGCGGGTGGCGTCGTCCAGCTTGCGCTCCTGCATCTGCTTGTCGCCGGGCTTGACCAGCAACTCGTCCTGGGCGACCAGGTCGGTGGACAGGGTGGCCTGCGACTGCTCCACCAGGGAGAAGTAATCGGCACGGTTGAAGGCGGTGGCGCTCTTGAGCTCGAACACCCGCACGCGCACGGGTGCGCCCTGCCCGCCCGGACCCGGGTTGACGTCGCTGGAGGCTTCGATATGCAGCTGCACCACGGTGGGCGGTGGTGGCGGCGGTGGCTCGGAAGCACATGCGCCCAGAAGCGCTACTACGGCTACCAGTAGAATCCTTGGCATTTCGATTCGTCCTCAATGACTGCTGTTGATCCGCGGGGCCGACTGCCTGGCACCCAAGGGGTTGCGGGGGTCAATGCCCGCGAAGTCTGGCGCTGTGCTCCTCGTAGGCGCGGCTGAATTCGCGCCCGAAAAG
The DNA here is from genome assembly GCA_000474255.1 of Aquipseudomonas alcaligenes MRY13-0052. Lineage (GTDB taxonomy): Bacteria > Pseudomonadota > Gammaproteobacteria > Pseudomonadales > Pseudomonadaceae > Metapseudomonas > Metapseudomonas solani. The sequence continues at coordinate 33,279 of BATO01000065.1, read as the reverse complement.
GTCCTGGAAATCGTCCTCGGCCTCCCGCGAGATGCTCGCGTAGAGGTCGGTGAACAGCTCCCAGTATTGCGACTGCCGGGAACCCGGCAGCAAGGCCGAAAGCCCCGAGGGCTTGTTCAGCCGCGCTTCCAGCACCGAGGGCTCGAAGCGTTTGAGAATGTGCTTGATGGCCGCCTGCACGCCGGCCATCACCGCCAGCTGATGGGCCTTGAGGTCGTCGAAGCTTTCGCCCACGGCCTGGTCCGGCGGCATGAACGCGGCGTTGCCGTGGCGCAACAGGAGCAGCAAGGCCTCGTCGACGTTGGGGGCGAATTTGAGCGGGTTGTTCTCCACCGGTCGGATCATGGTCTGCGCCATGCGGAACTCGCCCTTGAGGCTGGAGCGTGCACGCAGCACATCCACCAGGCCTTCCACCATCAGACGATAGCTGCGACCGATGGCTTCCATCTGCGCGGCGGCTTCGGCGCGATCGATGCGCAGCTGGCCAAGGCCGGCGCCGCGCAGGAAGGCATCCATCAGCGCACCGTCGTCGCCGCTCGGTGCAGGTGCATGGGCCGCTGGGGCGGACACCGCGGCGGCGTGGGTGGCCTGGGCAGTGGGCGTCAGCGCGGGTGGTGCCGGAACCGGTGCGGGCGTGGCGACGGCAGGCGCCGGGATCGCCGCCGGGGCCATCTGGATGGCCGGTGGCATCGGCGCGATGGTCTGCTGGGCGATGGGCTGCGGATCAGGGATGGGCGTCGGAATCGAGGTCGCCGCGGAGTCGTGGCCAAGCGGCGGATTGCTGAAGAAGTCCGCCGGCAGTTCGACGGCTACCGGTGCCGGTTCCAGCGGTGCCGCCGCCGTGGGCATCGGCACCGGAACGGCCGGCGCGTGCTGGGGCGCGGGGCTGGTAAGGCCGAGGTCGGCGAAGGGGTCCCAGTCGGCGGGGATCGCCGGTGCGGCCCCCACAGGCTCGGCGAATGCGGCAGGTGCACTCACGGGCGGCGCAGGCGTCGGCTCGAAACTGGGGATCGGCGTCGGCGGGCGGAAGTCATGGCGCTCGGCGGGCACGTGATCGGGAATCGACGGTGCGGCAGCCGGTGGCGGATTGAGGAAGTCGAACAGGTCGGGCTTGGTGTCCAGCGGCGAACCGCCACCCTGGATATGGGCCATGGAAGCCGGCGGCGGCGCCATCGGCTCGGGAATCGAAGGCGTGGAGGTCTGCCGGCTCATCAGCGCATCGAAGCTGCTGAAGGGGTCGCCTCCCCCGCTCATCGGCGCGGCGCTGGCGGGCTGCATGTTCATGCTCATGCCCTGCACCTGAACGAGGATCTCGTACTCGCCGAGCTTGAGGATTTCGCCATCCAGCAGCGGCTCGCTGTTACCGCGACGCAGGCGCACGCCCGACTGCGCGAGCATCACGCCGTTGGTGCTGGTGTCGGTCAGGTAGTAGGTGCCGTCGCGGAACTGGATGGTGCAATGCTGGCTGGAAACGAGGCGCTCGGGATCAGGCAACACCCAATCGTTATCGGCACTGCGGCCAATCCTCAGCTCACCACGATCAAGCTCCACCTCGGGACGTTGTCCGGGCGTCAGCTTGTGATAACTGGTGATGGTCAAACGCAGTGGCATTGCGACTCCTTGCACTTCTCACTGTGGACGCGAGCACCGAGTCCCTTCGATGCCGTGCAACTTCGATCCGGTCCCTGTTCTGCACGTGGCCCTTGGCCATACACCCATCGTATAGACGAACGGAAAATATGCATGGCTTTAGCCGAAATATCTTAGATCGAAAAAAGACAAAAATGACAGCTGAAAGAGGCTAGCGTGGACTGGTGCACATCTGTCGTTTGTGCTCTGGGATTGTCTTGACAAGGGCGAAATACGACCCCAAGAATGGAAAAGAGTTGCAGCGGGTGAAGCCATGAAATTGGCGTCATCGGAACGTTGATCCAAAGGACTGTGATCAGGCCGTACGTTCACTCTGAATACTGCTCGCCTTTACCTCTGAGGCCTGACAAGGAGAACACCCACCGTGGTGGATGTGTCGCGTTTGCTATCCCCTGTTTCCGCTGATTCGCCTTGCGGCGACGACCTCGAATACGACGCTGCGTATCTCGAACTGGAACGTATTGCCCAAGGGCAACCCGAGCGCCAGATGGGCGACTCCGTACTCCCCGCCGAGCCCCCTGTCTGGCGTGATGTCCGCGAGCTTTCCAGTGAACTGCTGCAACGCAGCAAAGACCTGCGCATCGCCAACTATTTCCTGCAGAGCACCCTCGCCCTCGAAGGGCTGCCGGGTCTCGCCCAGGGCCTGATCCTGGTGCGCGAGCTGCTGACCCAATACTGGGACGGCCTGTACCCGCAGCTCGACGCCGACGATGACAACGACCCCACCTTCCGCATCAACGCCCTCACCGGGCTGGCGGCGGAACCGGTGATCCAGCTGCTGCGCGAAAGCAGCCTGACCAGCTCGCGGGCCTTTGGCTCGGTGAGCCTGCGTGCCGCCCTCAACGCCCTCGACCTGCAGCGCTTCCCCAGTGAAACGCTGACCCCCGAGCAGTTGCAGGGCGCCTTCCGCGACAGCGATGAAGCGCTGCTCGCCAGCACCCGCAACGCCCTGACCGATGCCCAGTCCGCGCTGGCCACCATCGAGTCGACCCTTTCCGATCGCGTGGGCTCGGCCCAGAGCGCCGACCTCGGCGCCCTCAAGCAGTTGCTGCGCCACGCCCTGCAGATCCACAAGGACCAGGCCCCCGGCGACGACGCCGTAGCCGACGAGCCGGCGGCCGGTGACGACACCGCCAGCGACGCCGGCAGCACCGGCAGCGCACCGAGCGCCCGCGCCACGCCGCGCATCTCCGGCGAGGTGACCAACCGCGACGACGTGCTCAAGACCCTGGATCGCATCCTCGAGTACTACGCGCGCCAGGAGCCCTCGAGCCCGGTGCCGATCCTGCTCAAGCGTGCGAAGACCCTGGTCACGGCGGACTTCGCGGCGATCGTGCGCAACCTGATCCCGGATGGGATGTCCCAGTTCGAGAATTTGCGGGGCCCCGAGTCCGAATAGTGCAGGGCACGTTCGAAGCGGGTTCACGCATCCGTTACCGGCTAGCTGCCGATGACGCCAATACAGCCGCACAGGCAGCGAAGGAGGAGCACCATGGGTAGCACCAGCAGTCAGAAATTCATCGCACGCAACCGCGCGCCCCGCGTCCAGATCGAGTACGACGTGGAACTCTACGGCGCCGAGAAGAAGGTGCAGTTGCCCTTCGTCATGGGCGTCATGGCCGACCTCGCCGGCAAGCCGGCCGAACCCCTGGCCGCCGTTGCGGACCGCAAGTTCCTGGAGATCGACGTCGACAACTTCGACTCGCGCCTCAAGGCCATGAAGCCGCGCGTCGCCTTCAACGTGCCCAACGCCCTGACCGGCGACGGCAACCTGTCCCTGGACATCACCTTCGAGAGCATGGACGACTTCAGCCCCGCCGCCGTGGCGCGCAAGGTCGACTCGCTGAACCAGCTGCTCGAAGCCCGCACCCAGCTCGCCAACCTGCTGACCTACATGGACGGCAAGACCGGCGCTGAAGAGCTGATCATGAAAGCGATCAAGGACCCGGCCCTGCTGCAGGCCCTGGCCAGCGCGCCGAAGCCGCAAGACAACGAGCCGCAAGCTTAAGAGGACACCCAGATGGCCGAATTGATGACCGACGCTGCGCCCCAGGGCGGCGAAGCGACCGAGCAGACCAGCGAGTTCGCCTCGCTGCTGCTGCAGGAATTCAAACCCAAGACCGAGCGTGCCCGCGAAGCGGTGGAAACCGCCGTGCGCACCCTCGCCGAGCATGCCCTGGCACAGACCAGCCTGATCTCCAACGATGCGATCAAGTCGATCGAATCCATCATCGCTGCGATCGACGCCAAGCTCACCGAGCAGGTCAACCTGATCATGCACCACCCGGATTTCCAGCAACTGGAAAGCGCCTGGCGTGGCCTGCATTACCTGGTGAACAACACCGAGACCGACGAGCAGCTGAAGATCCGCGTGCTGAACATTTCCAAGGGCGAGCTGCACAAGACCCTGAAGAAATTCAAAGGCACCGCCTGGGACCAGAGCCCGATCTTCAAGAAGCTCTACGAAGAGGAATACGGCCAGTTCGGTGGCGAGCCCTACGGCTGCCTGCTGGGCGACTACTACTTCGACCAGTCGCCGCCGGACGTGGAGCTGCTGGGCGAGATCGCCAAGGTCTCCGCCGCCATGCACGCACCGTTCATCTCCGCCGCCTCCCCCACCGTGATGGGCATGGGCTCCTGGCAGGAGCTGTCCAACCCGCGTGACCTGACCAAGATCTTCACCACCCCGGAATACGCCGGCTGGCGCTCGCTGCGCGAGTCCGACGACGCGCGCTACATCGGCCTGACCATGCCGCGCTTCCTGGCCCGCCAACCCTACGGCGCCAAGACCGACCCGGTGGAAGAGTTCGCCTTCGAGGAAGACACCGCCGGCGCCGACAGCGCCAAGTACACCTGGGCCAACTCGGCCTACGCCATGGCGGTGAACATCAACCGTTCGTTCAAGCTCTACGGCTGGTGCTCGCGCATCCGTGGCGTGGAGTCCGGTGGTGAAGTGCCGAACCTGCCGGCACACACCTTCCCCACCGACGACGGTGGCGTGGACATGAAGTGCCCGACCGAGATCGCCATCTCCGACCGCCGCGAGGCCGAGCTGGCGAAGAACGGTTTCATGCCGCTGCTGCACAAGAAGAACACCGACCTGGCGGCCTTCATCGGCGCCCAGTCCCTGCAGAAGCCGGCCGAATACGACGACCCGGACGCCACCGCCAACGCCAACCTGGCGGCGCGCCTGCCGTACCTGTTCGCCACCTGCCGCTTCGCGCACTACCTCAAGTGCATCGTTCGCGACAAGATCGGCTCGTTCAAGGAGAAGGACGACATGCAGCGCTGGCTGCAGGACTGGATCCTCAACTACGTCGATGGCGATCCCGCTCACTCCACCGAAACCACCAAGGCGCAGCACCCGCTGGCAGCCGCTGAAGTGGTGGTCGAGGAGATCGAGGGCAACCCGGGCTATTACAGCTCGAAGTTCTACCTGCGTCCGCACTACCAGCTCGAAGGGCTGACCGTGTCGCTGCGCCTGGTATCCAAGCTGCCTTCGGCCAAGGGGGCCTGAGGCGCGTCACTTTAAGCGCCCGCCAGGTGGCGGGCGTCTCTGACAAAGTGGCGAAAGCCACGAAGGAGGAATGATGGCTGTAGATATGTTCATCAAGATCGGCGACGTCGAAGGCGAGTCCGCCGACAAGAGCCACGGCAAGGAAATCGACGTGCTGGCCTGGAGCTGGGGCATGTCCCAGTCCGGCAACATGCACCAGGGTGGTGGCGGCGGCGCCGGCAAGGTAAGCGTGCAGGACCTGTCGCTGACCAAGTACGTCGACAAGTCCAGCCCCAACCTGATGATGGCCTGCTCCAGCGGTAAGCATTACCCGGAAGCCAAGCTGACCATCCGCAAGGCGGGCGGCGAGTCGCCGGTCGAGTACCTGATCATCACCATGAGCGAAGTGCTGATCTCCTCCGTGAGCACCGGCGGTAGCGGTGGTGAGGATCGCCTGACCGAAAACATCAGCCTGAACTTCGCCCAGGTGAAGGTCGACTACCAGCCGCAGAAAGCCGACGGCGCCAAAGATGGCGGCCCGGTCAAATACGGCTGGAACATCCGCGAGAACGTCAAGATCTGATGCTCTCTCATCCGGGCCTGCGCAAGCGGGCCCGGATGCGTTTCAAGCCACCCTCCCCCGGACCGACCATGGCCAGACCCTTGCCCGATTCCCACGCAGCGGCCTCCCCTCCGCCGGTCGACCTTCGTGACGCTGCCCACTGCCGCCTGCCCCAGGCCGCAGTGGAGAGCGCCACCTCGAGCCACATCCCCCATTCCCTTCGCGCAGCCCGGCTGCAGGCAGGACGACCATGACCGCCGAAGAACTACTGCGCGCAGGACGCGCCGACGAAGCCCTGAAGTCCTTGCAGGACCAGGTGCGTGCCCAACCTTCCAACGCCGAGCTGCGGGTGTTCCTGTTCCAGCTGCTGGCGGTGCTCGGCCAATGGAGCCGCGCGCAGAACCAGTTGAAAGTCGCCGGCGAGCTGGATGCCAGCACCCTGGCCATGGTGCAGACCTACCGCACCGCCCTGGAATGCGAAGCCCTGCGCGCCGAAGTCTTCGCCGGCCGCCTCACCCCCGTGGTGCTGGGCGAGCCCGCCGAATGGGTGGCGCCGCTGATCCAGGCCCTCAAGCATGACGCCGAGGGCCAGCACGAAGCCGCCCAGGCCCTGCGCGACCAGGCCTTCGAAGCCGCCCCCGCCGTCGCCGGCACCCTCAACGACCAGCCGTTCGAGTGGTTCGCCGACGCCGACCCGCGCCTGGGCCCGGTGCTCGAACTCATCGTCAACGGCCGCTACGTGTGGTTGCCGATGCACAACATCCAGAGCCTGGTCACCGAGGCGCCCACCGACCTGCGCGACCTGGTCTGGCTGCCGGTGGAAGTCACCCTGGTCAACGGCGGCGCCACAGTGGGCCTGATCCCCAGCCGCTACCCAGGCAGCCAGGACGACGCCGACGGCGCCATCCGCCTGAGCCGCAAGACCGACTTCCTCGACGACGGCCGCCCCATCGGCCAGCGCCTGTTCGTCACCGACCAGGGCGACACCGCGCTGTTCGAGCTGCGCACCCTCGCCTTCGGGCAGCCGGAGGCCTGAGCATGGCCGAGCTGACGCTGCAGGAACGTCTGCAACCCTCCCTTCTGGACCGGTTGACCGACGAGGACCCGAGCAACGCCAAGGAGAGCGTCGACAAGCGCGTGCTCTCCCTGACCCAGCTCAAGGCGTCCGTCCTGCGCGACCTGGCTTGGCTGTTCAACACCATCGCGCCGCTCGACAGCGAGACCTCCAGCGAGATCCAGGCTGGCAACTCGGTGGTCAACTACGGCCTGCCGCCGCTGGCCGGGCACACCGCCTCCAGCGTCGACGTGCAGGCCATCGAGGCCCTGCTCACCGAGACCATCGCCGACTACGAGCCGCGCATCATCCGATCCACCTTGCGCGTGCGCGCCCAGCTGGCAGCCGACCAGATGAACCACAACGCCCTGTCCTTCGAGATCGAAGGCGACCTGTGGGCCGAACCCGTGCCCCTGCGCATGCTCCTCACCACCGACTTGGACCTGGAGACCGGCCACGTGCAGATCGTCCCCGCCGACCACCTGCGGAAGCGCAACAAATGAACCCGCGCATGCTCGAGTACTACAACCAGGAGCTGCAGCACATCCGCGAAAGCGCGGCGGAATTCGCCGGCGAGTACCCGAAGATCGCCAGCCGCCTGACCCTCTCCGGCATCGACTGCGCCGACCCCTATGTCGAGCGCCTGCTGGAAGGCTTCGCCTACCTCACCGCGCGGGTGCAGCTCAAACTCGACGCCGAGTACCCGACCTTTACCCACAACCTGCTGGAGATCGCCTACCCGCACTACCTGGCGCCGACCCCGTCGATGACCGTGGTGCAGCTGCAGGCCGATCCCAACGAGGGCTCCCTGGCCAGCGGCTTCACCGTGGAGCGCAACGCCTCCCTGCGCGGCCTGCTGGGCACCGACGAACAGACCGCCTGCGAGTACCGCACCTCCCAGCCGGTGACCCTGTGGCCGCTGGAAGTGGCCAAGGTCGAATACTTCGGCAACCCCGCCTCGGTGCTCGGCCGCCTCGCTGCCTCCGAGCCCAGCGCCAAGGCCGCACTGCGCCTGCGCCTGCGCACCGGTGCCGGGCTGCCGTTCAGCGCCCTGCCCCTGGAAAGCCTGTCGTTCTACCTGCACGGCGCCGACGAACAACCCTTCCGCCTCTACGAGCAACTGCTGGGCAATGCCTGTGCGGTGTTCGTCCAGGCCCCCGGTGGCGACTGGGTCGAGCGTTTGCCGCCGGAAAGCCTGCGCCCGCGCGGCTTCGACGACGAGGACGCGGTGCTGCCGGTGGTGCCCCGCGCCTTCCAGGGCTACCGCCTGCTGCAGGAATACTTCGCCCTGCCCAACCGCTTCCTGTTCATCGACGTGGCCAACCTGCGCCGCCCGGTGCAGCGCTGCGCCGGCCAGGAGCTGGACGTCATCGTGCTGTTCAACCGCATCGACCAGAGCCTGGAAGGCAGCATCGGTACCGAGCAGTTCAAGCTGTTCTGCACCCCGGCGGTGAACCTGTTCCCCCGGCGCGCCGACCGCATCCACCTGAGCGACCGCGTGCACGAGCACCAGGTGATCGTCGACCGCACCCGCCCGCTGGATTTCGAGGTGCACTCGCTCACCGAGGTCAGCGGCCACGGTGCAGGTCCCGAGCAACCCTTCCAGCCCTTCTATGCCGTGCGCGACCCGTCCCGCTATGGCCGCGAGCAGGCCTGGTACACGGTGCGCCGCGAGCCCCGCGTGCTGTCCAGCAAGCAACGCCGCAAGGGCCCGCGCTCCACCTACATCGGCAGCGAGACCTTCGTTTCCCTGGTGGACGCCAACCAGGCGCCCTACCGCCACGACCTGCGCCAGCTGGGCATCGGCGCGCTGTGCACCAACCGTGACCTGCCGCTGTTCATGCCGGTGGGCAACGGCCGCAGCGATTTCACCCTGGAAGACAGCGCCCCGGTGGTGTCCGTGCGCTGCCTGGCTGGGCCGAGCCGCCCCCGTGTGAGCCGCGCCCATGACGCCAGCGCCTGGCGCCTGATCAGCCAGTTGTCGCTCAACTACCTGTCGCTGAGCCAGGAAGGCCAGGGCGCCGCCGCCCTGCGCGAACTGCTGCGCCTCTACGGCGACCCCACCGACTCGGCGCTGCAGATGCAGATCGAAGGCCTGCGCCAGGTCACCAGCAAACCCTGCACGCGGCGCCTGCCGATGCCGGGGCCCATCGTCTTCGGCCGCGGCCTGGAGATCGGCCTGGAGTTCGACGAGAACGCCTTCCGCGGCACCGGGGTCTTCCTCCTGGGCGCGGTGCTGGAACGTTTCCTGACACGCTATGTGTCGATCAACAGCTTCACCGAAACGGTGATGCGGACCACTGAACGGGGCGAGGTGATGCGATGGCGGGCGAAGCCCGGACGCCGTCCGAATCTGTGAACACCCTCGCGGCCATGGAGACCGCGCCCTGGAACTACGATTTCTTCCAGGCGCTGCGCCGCATCGAGTGCGAATTCCCCGAGCGCCCGCGCCTGGGGCATTCCGTGCGCCTGGCCGACGACCCGCTGCGCCTGGGGCAGAAACCCGATTGCGGCTTCGCCCCCTCGACCCTGGCCAGCGTCGAGCACAACCCCGACGGCACGCCGCGCATCGAGCAGTACTTCTTCGGCCTCACCGGCCCCAACGGCCCGCTGCCGCTGCACCTGACCGAATACGCCCGTGAGCGCCAGCGCAACAACGCCGACGCCACCTTCAAGCGCTTCCTCGACGTCTTCAACCACCGCCTGCTGACCCTGTTCTACCGCGCCTGGGCCGAAGCCCGGCCGACCGTGAGCCAGGACCGCCCCGGCGACGACTACTGGTCGCCGCGCCTCGGCGCCCTCTCCGGCCGCGGCATGCAGAGCCTGATGGGCCAGGGGCCGATCGACGACGCCGCGCGCTACTACTTCACCGGCCACCTGGCGGCACAGACCCGCTACCCGGACGGCCTGCGCACCATACTCGCGGAGTTCTTCGGCGTGCCCGTGGCCATCGAGGAGTACGTCGGCCAGTGGCTGGAACTCCCCGAGTACAGCCGCCTGGGCGCCCAGGCCAGCACCCTGGGCGTCGACCTGTGCCTGGGCACCCACGTGTGGGACCGCCAGCACAAGTTCCGCATCCGCATTGGCCCGCTGGGGCTCTCGCAGTACCAGCGCTTCCTGCCCGGTGGCGAGCTGTTCCATGAACTGGCCGCCTGGGTCGCCGAGTACCTGGGCGAGGAGCTGGACTGGGACAGCAACCTGGTGCTGGAACGTGACGAAGTGCCGCCCATGACCCTGGGCGGCGGCGACCGGCTGGGCTTCAACACCTGGCTGGGCAAGCCCGAAGGCGACGCCGACGACCTGCTGCTGGCGGTGAGCCACCTGAACCACGGTGCGGAGGCGCGCGCCTGAGTGCACGCCACCGCGACCCGCCGATAGAAAACAACACGAAGCGCATGGAGTGCTTCAGACAAGACCAACCACACGGCCATCACAGCAAGCGTGCCGTCAGGAAAAGGAGAGCAAGATGAGCGAAATCAGTCGTGCCAAGCTGTTCGGGAAGCTGAACAGCCTCGCCTACAAGGCGATCGAAGCGGCCACGGTGTTCTGCAAGCTGCGTGGCAACCCCTATGTCGAGCTGGTGCACTGGTTCCACCAGGTCCTGCAGCTGCAGGATTCCGACCTGCACCAGATCATCCGCCAGTTCAACATCGAACCCGGGCGCCTGGCCAAGGACATCACCGAGGCGCTGGATCGCCTGCCCCGTGGCTCGACCTCGATCACCGACCTGTCCTCCCATGTCGAGGAAGCGGTGGAGCGCGGCTGGGTCTACGGCAGCCTGATGTTCGGTGAGAGCCAGGTGCGCACCGCCTACCTGGTGGTCGGCATCCTCAAGACGCCGAGCCTGCGCCATGCGCTGACCTCCATTTCCCGCGAGTTCGACAAGATCAAGGTGGAAACCCTGATCGAGCGCTTCGACGAGATCGTCGGCAGCTCCCCGGAAAACGCCCTGACCGCCACCGACGGCTTCAACGCCGGCGCTGCCCCGGGCGAGGCCAGCGGAGCCATGGCCCCCTCCGCCATGGGCAAGCAGGAAGCGCTGAAGCGCTTCACTGTCGACCTCACCGAGCAGGCCCGCAGCGGCAAGCTGGACCCCATCGTCGGCCGTGACGACGAGATCCGCCAACTGGTGGACATCCTCATGCGTCGCCGGCAGAACAACCCGATCCTCACCGGCGAAGCCGGCGTGGGCAAAACCGCAGTGGTGGAAGGCTTCGCCCTGCGCATCGTCGCCGGCGACGTGCCGCCCTCGCTGAAGGACGTCGAACTGCGCGCCCTGGACGTGGGCCTGCTGCAGGCCGGCGCCAGCATGAAGGGCGAGTTCGAACAGCGCCTGCGCCAGGTGATCGAAGACGTACAAAGCTCGCCCAAGCCGATCATCCTGTTCATCGACGAAGCCCACACCCTGGTGGGTGCCGGTGGCGCCGCCGGTACCGGCGACGCGGCCAACCTGCTCAAACCCGCCCTGGCGCGCGGCACCCTGCGCACCGTCGCGGCCACCACCTGGGCCGAGTACAAGAAACACATCGAGAAGGACCCCGCCCTCACCCGCCGCTTCCAGGTGGTGCAGGTGGACGAGCCGTCCGAGCACCGCGCCATCCTGATGATGCGCGGCGTCGCCTCGACCATGGAGAAGCACCACCAGGTGCAGATCCTCGACGAAGCGCTGGAGGCGGCGGTCAAGCTGTCCCACCGCTACATCCCCGCGCGCCAGCTGCCGGACAAGTCGGTGAGCCTGCTGGACACCGCCTGCGCCCGCGTCGCCATCAGCCTGCACGCCGTGCCGGCCGAGGTAGACGACAGCCGCCGTCGCATCGAGGCGCTGGAAACCGAGCTGGCCATCATCGGCCGCGAGCACGCCATCGGCGTCGCCATCGGCAGTCGTCGCACCGATGTCGATAACGCGCTGGCGGAAGAGCGCGGCCGCCTGGCCGAGCTGGAAGCCCGCTGGAACGAAGAGAAGGCCCTGGTGGACGAGCTGCTGGCCACCCGCGCCAGCCTGCGTGCCGCCGCCGAGCCGGTGGACGGCACCAGCCGCGAAGGTGGCGCCGATGCGCCGAGCCTGAGCGAGGACGAGCTCAATGGCCTGCGCGCCAAGCTGGCCGACCTGCAACAGCGCCTGAGCACGCTGCAGGGCGAGAACCCGCTGATCCTGCCGACCGTGGACTACCAGGCGGTGGCCTCGGTGGTGGCCGACTGGACCGGCATCCCGGTGGGCCGCATGGCGCGCAACGAGATCGAGACCGTGCTCAACCTGGGCACCCACCTGAAGAAGCGCATCATCGGCCAGGACCACGCCCTGGAGATGATCGCCAAGCGCATCCAGACCTCCCGCGCCGGGCTCGACAACCCCAGCAAGCCCATCGGCGTGTTCATGCTCGCCGGCACCTCGGGCGTGGGCAAGACCGAAACCGCGCTGGCCCTGGCCGAAGCCATGTACGGCGGTGAGCAGAACGTCATCACCATCAACATGAGCGAGTTCCAGGAAGCCCATACCGTCTCCACCCTCAAGGGTGCCCCGCCCGGCTACATCGGCTACGGCGAAGGCGGCGTGCTCACCGAGGCGGTGCGGCGCAAGCCCTACAGCGTGGTGCTGCTGGACGAGGTGGAGAAGGCCCACCCGGACGTGCACGAGATCTTCTTCCAGGTGTTCGACAAGGGCGTGATGGAAGATGGCGAAGGCCGGGTGATCGACTTCAAGAACACCCTGATCCTGCTGACCACCAACGCCGGCACCGACCTGATCGCCAGCCTGTGCAACGACCCCGAGCTGATGCCCGAACCCGAAGGCATCGCCAAGTCGCTGCGTGAGCCGCTGCTGAAGATCTTCCCGCCGGCCCTGCTCGGCCGCCTGGTGACCATCCCCTACTACCCGCTGACCGACGAGATGCTGAAGAGCATCACCCGCCTGCAGCTGGGCCGCATCAAGAAGCGCGTGGAGGGCTCGCACAAGGTGCCCTTCGACTTCGACGACAAGGTGGTTGACCTGGTGGTTTCCCGCTGCACCGAAACCGAGAGCGGCGGTCGCCAGATCGACGCCATCCTCACCAACAGCATGCTGCCGGACCTCTCCCGCGAGTTCCTCGGCCGCATGCTGGAAGGCCGCAAGGTCGAGAAGGTGGTGGTGGGCGCCGAGAACGGCGAGTTCACCTACAGCTTCGATTGAAGCGACGCGGCGCACTCCGCCCTGGAGTGCGCCGCCTGATATAAACGGTTCCGGCGCGTCGGAACCCGGCAGTGACGCGCGCAGCGCTAAGGAAGTAGTGGGATGGCGATTACGCAACGGGCACGCATGGCCAAGGTCAGCAGCCCGCTGGGCGGCGATGCATTGCTGCTGGACCGGCTCGACGGCCATGAGGAACTGGGGCGGCTGTTCGACTATGAACTGAGCCTGATCTCCGAGGATCACTCGATCCAGCTCGACGCCCTGCTGGGCAAGCCCATGGGCGTTTCCCTGGAGCTGCCCGACGGCAGCCAGCGCTACTTCCACGGCATCGCCTGCCGCTGCAGCCAGGCCGCCGGCACCGGCCAGTTCGCCGCCTACCAGGTGAGCCTGCGGCCGTGGTTCTGGTTGCTGTCGCGCACCTCCGACTGCCGCATCTTCCAGAACAAGACGGTGCCGGACATCATCAAGCAGGTGTTCCGCGACCTCGGCTTCTCAGATTTCGAAGACGCCCTCACCCGCCCCTACACCGAGTGGGAGTACTGCGTTCAGTACCGCGAGACCAGCTTCGAGTTCGTCAGCCGGCTGATGGAACAGGAAGGCATCTACTACTACTTCCGCCATGAACAGGCGCGCCATGTGCTGGTGCTCTCCGATGCCTACGGCGCCCATGCGCCGGTGGCCGGCTACGCCACGGTGCCCTTCTACCCGCTGGCGGACCAGATGCGCGAACGCGACCACGTCTATGACTGGTACCTGGCGCGCGAGGTGCAGCCGGGTTCGCTGTCCCTCAACGACTACGACTTCCAGCGCCCCAGCGCCCACCTGCAGGTGCGCTCCACCGTCAGCCGCGCCCACAGCAACGCCGAGCACCCGCTGTACGACTACCCGGGCGAATACACCCAGAGCCAGGACGGCGAGCAATACGCACGCAACCGCATCGAAGCCATCCAGACCCAGTTCGAGCGCGTGCAGCTGCGCACCAACGCCCGCGGCCTGGGCTCGGGCCACCTGTTCAAGATGAGCGGCTACCCCCGTGCCGACCAGAACCGCGAATACCTGATCGTCGGCGCGCGCTATTCGGTCAGCCAAGAAAGCTATGAAAGCGGCGCCTCGGGCGGCCCGCTGCAGTTCGACAGCTCGCTTGATTGCATCGAGGCGCGCCAGCCCTTCCGCCCCATGCCCACCACCATCAAGCCCATCGTCCAGGGCCCGCAGACGGCCATGGTCGTCGGCCCGAAAGGCGAGGAAATCTGGACCGACCAGTACGGCCGGGTGAAGGTGCACTTCTACTGGGACCGCCACGACCAATCCAACGAAAACAGCTCCTGCTGGATACGCGTATCCCAGGCCTGGGCCGGCAAGAACTGGGGCGCGGTGCAGATCCCGCGCATCGGCCAGGAAGTGATAGTCGGCTTCCTCGAAGGCGACCCCGACCGGCCGATCATCACCGGCCGCGTGTACAACGCCGAGCAGACGGTGCCCTACGAGCTGCCCGCCAACGCCACCCAGAGCGGCACCAAGAGCCGTTCCAGCAAAGGCGGCACGCCGGCGAACTTCAACGAAATCCGCATGGAGGACAAGAAGGGCGCCGAGCAGCTGTACATCCACGCGGAACGCAACCAGGACATCGCCGTCGAGCACGACGAATCCCACTGGGTGGGCCACAACCGCACCAAGAGCGTGGACAACGACGAGCTGGCACGCATCGGCCAGGACCGCACCCGCGCGGTGAAGCGCAACGACACCCTGATGGTGGGCGGCGCCAAGACCGACAGCGTGAGCACCCAGTACCTGATCGAAGCCGGCGCGCAGATCCGCCTGGTGTGCGGCAAGAGCGTGCTGGAGTTCAACGCCAGCGGCGAGATCAACATCTCCGGCACCGCCTTCAACCTCTACACCAGCGGCAACACCGCCATCGACACCGGCAGCCGCCTCGACCTCAACTCCGGAGTCGCCAGCGAGGTGCCGAACAAGGGCAAAGGCATCAAGGGCACCATCGATGCCATGGTCAAGGCGCTGTTCCCGCCACCCAAGGCCTGATCGCCCGGCCGATCACCCATGCCGCCGCCGCGTAGGGTGGACCCCGCGCCATCGGTCCACCTTGCGTGTTCGCCGGCCACTCCGCTGGTGGATGAAAAAAGCGCCATCCACCCTACACACCGGTTGGCAGCGTGGTTCGGGTTGGGCGCGGTGCCGTAGGTTGGCGCCGAGCGCAGCGAGGCCCAACACCGCCCTGTCCGGTCTCGCGGCGGGCTCTCCTTGTGGGAGCGGCTTCAGCCGCGAAAGATCTGCAGCCGGTACAGGGCGGCGAGTCGCCGGGTATTCCATCGCGAATGAATTCGCTCCCACGAGGCGGGCGACGGCACGGCGCCTGGGTTGGGGATGGTGTAGGGGCGAATTCATTCGCCCAAGGGCAACGGCGTTGCCCCTCAGGCGTTGGCCGGCACGAAGTCCGGGCCGCCGAGCTTGTCGCGCACGGTCACGGCGGTGCGCAGCAGCGGGGTCCACATGCCGTCGGGGCTGTTCCAGGCGGCGCCGGCCCAGCGGGTATCGGCCTGCAGGGCGGCCTTGTTGGCTTCCAGCTGTCGTTGCAGGGCTATCGCCACGCCGTTCATGTCCACCTCGAACAGCTCGCCATAGGGCCCTTCGGGCTGGGCGCGTTTCTTCGCCAGGCAGAAGCGGTAGTACCAGACCCAGTCGTGGGCCAGGTAGATGGCGCGGTTGCGGTCCGGGTAGGTGGCCAGGATCTTCAGCAGTGCCGCGACGAAGCGCTGGGGGAAGGCCGGGTCGCGGGTTTCACGCCAGTACGGCACCACCAGCTGGTCGAAGGCGGCCACCACGTTCTGCGGTTCGTCGTTGTCGCTGCGCGCTTCGAGGAAGTAGAACGGCTCGCCCACCAGGAAGCGGTCCAGTTCATCGTTGGCGAGGGCGAGGGCGAGGAGCAGGACGTTGTCCAGTTTCTGATTCATTGGATTCTCACGACGTCGTGGGCCGACTTCAGTACGTTGATGTCGTTTCCGTGGCTGATGGCGACATTATCCAGCACCGCTTCGCGCATGCCACCCGGGTGCGTCAGGCCGCCGGGGCGCCAGAGGGAGTTCACCCCGCCTTCGTTGCCGGTGGGCATCAGCACCTTGGGGTTCTCCACCTTGAGCATGTAGATCTCCTTGCCCGCCAGGGAGCCGGGATCATAGCCGAGCGCCGACTCCAGCACGGAGACATCGCCGGTCTTCTTGTACTGGGCCACCACCGAGGACAGGTCGGAGTCGGCCATGACGAACTTGTTGGGGTTGAACGCGGCGTATTTCGGGTTGGCGATATCGTCCGCCGTGAACAGGAAGGCGCCGCCTTCGTCCTTGAAGGTCTTCAGGTGCTTGTCGATGTAGGGCTGCTCGAGATAGTCGCCCGGTGGCGGCCGCGAGCCCTTGGGAATGCCCATGATGTCCGCCTCGGTGACGCCGGCCTTGTAGGCGGGCGTACGCGTGGTCGGAGTCGGCTTGCCCAGGCGCGCCATCTTCGGCCCCAGGCCGAGCATGGCCATGCCGGCCACGCCCTGCAGCAGGTCGCGGTAGCCGGGGCCGAGGCGGTCGCCCAGGTCACCCAGCAGCTCCATGCCGCCATAGATGGCACCGCCGATCAGCACGGTGGCCGCCAGGGCGGCCAGGCCGGCCATGGCCGCCACCACCAGGCCGACACCCAGGGCAGCCAAGCCCAGGGCTTCGAGGCCGCTGTGCATCCAGCCTTCGATATCCAGCACGAAGGCGACCCGCTCGGTGGGGCCGCCGATGAAGGTGTTCTCGCTGCCGCTCTTGATGTGAGCGCCACAGACCATCTTGCTGGTGATGCGCGCCGCCGGCTTGCCGTTGATGTAAACGGTGGCGCTGCCCTCGGCGATGGTCACCTCGAAGGGCCAGATGGGGTGGTTGCAGGGCAAGCCGCTGCAGGAGGACGAAGCATCGTCCCCGGCGCGCATGGCGGCGCGGATGTTGATGAAGACGTTCGGGCTGCCCCGTATCAACACCCCCGTGGTGGGTTCGGGAAGGTTGAAAATGGTGTTCAGGCCCTTGAGGATCTGGAACATCGACAGGCCGCCCGCAGCGATGGAGCCGGCCATCACCGCCAGGGCCACGCCGCCGGTGGCCGCCGTGGCGGCGATCACCGCTGCACCGATCAGCGCACCCGCCACCGCGCCGGCAACCATGGCCGCCACGCCGAAACCGTGGGCTATCTCATCACCGAGCCGTGCTGCTGCCTGTGCATCCATGGGTTACGTCTACATCCTTGTTGCGGGGTGCCTCGCGGCGCTCGGTTCAGGCCGCCGGGGGCAGCGGCTTGAAGGTCTGCATCGCCTGCTTCCAGGCCGGCTCGTGGTACGGCAGGTCCTGGGGCGTGGTGGTGAGGGTGGCGATCAGCACCGTGGCGCTGAGCTCGATGAACACCTGGCGCAGCATCAGCTGGCGGCCTTCGCGCTGCCAGGTGTAATCCAGCAGCACGGCGGGCGAGCCCTGGATGTTGATGTCCCACTGTTTGATCAGGGCGAAGCCCGGCAACTGCTGGCGCGCATTGGAAAGCTGCTGCTCGATGTAATCGGCGAACGCGCCATCGCCCTTGCTGGGGTCGCGGCTGATGACGAAGCTGGCTTCCTTGGCGGGGCCCGCTGCGGGCAGTTTGAAGATATTGATGCTCTGGTCCTGCCAGGAGTCCGGAATATCCAGATCCGCCTCGTGGAGTCGGTAGAGAGTCACTGCTGAAGGCCTTCCCTAGTCTGTATCGCGCATGAGCGGGTCGCCGAATACCTCGTCGCGACCCGGGGGTGCGGGTTCGACAACCGGTGAGGCGAAAAATTTTCGGGGAACGCGAAACAAACATCAAGGAGCAAGGCCGCTGGATATGCCCCAGGTCTCGATTTATCTATGCGGGGAGCGGCCTGTCGGGTTTCACCCGACCTATAGGTCAGCCTGGAATCCCCCGGTCGGCGCCGGGAGGCTCCAGCAGCAGGTGATCCATGAGCCGTGCCCGGCATTGCTCGACGAAGGGCAATGCGCTGTCGAGGTCGCGGCCATAGCGCTCGAAATCCTCGACGCTGATGGCGTAGCGCTCCTCGTAATCCACCAGGCGATTGCTCACGGGGATGGCCAGGTAATGGCGGCCGCTGCCCTCCTCCACGCCGATGGCGAAACGCCCGGCGCGGCTCACCGCCACATCACGCCAGGCCATCAGCCCTCTTGCTCCAGCACCTGCAATGCCCTGTGGTACTTGGCCACCCGCGCCAGGTCCTTGTCATCCAGGTGCGGCAGGCGCGAGACGTCGAGGTTGTCGCGGATGTCGGCGAGCTTGACCCGGCGGGCCAGCGGGTTGGGGCGGATGCGTTCGATGAAGGCCTCGTAACCTTCGCCTTCGCGCTTGCTCAGGCAGTCGATGGCGGCCAGCACCGGTTCGGGGATGCCGAGGGCGCACAGGTCGTCGAGGCCGACGTCGCCATCTTCCACCACGTCGTGGAGCACGGCGACCATCTGCGACTCGGCATCGTCGAAGCGCAGCATCAGGCGCAGGGGGTGGAGGATATAGGCCTTGCCGGCCTTGTCGCGCTGGCCGGCGTGCACACGGCAGGCCAGGGCGATGGCACGTTCGAGGGTGTCGTTCATGGAGGGCTCCGGGGTTCGGGCAGGCGGCGAGCATAGCACCCGGCCCCTGTCTCCCCTCGCCCGCCCCGTTGCCATGAATGTGAACCCCGTCTTGAAGTGGAGCGCGCATCGGGCACTCGAAGAACGGGCGTCTGGACAGCGGAGCCGCTCTGCACTACAACAATCGCCGGCGAGACTCTGCCGCATGATCGGCACCGTTGTTTCTCGCCACCCCCGAATGGATTCGCGGATATCGGAAAAAGCGCCCGGGACGAGCGTCGTCTGCTAATACTTCGACCAAGGTTTCCCCGGAAATCCCGGCCTGCCCGCCCCGCGTCGATACCCTGACGTCGGCCCGTTGGCGGTTCGCTCCGATCCCCAGTGGTATACGAGGCAAGGACAGCATGGCAATCACACAACAGGCCCGCATGGCCAAGGTCAGCAGCCCGCTGGGGCCCAACGTGCTGGTCCTGGACCGGCTCGACGGCCACGAGGAGCTCGGCCGGCTCTTCGACTACGAACTGAGCCTGGTTTCGGAAAACTACTCGATCAAGCTGGATGCCCTGCTGGGCAAGCCCATGGGCGTTTCCCTGGAGCTGCCCGACGGCAGCCAGCGCTACTTCCACGGCATCGCCTGCCGCTGCAGCCAGACTTCCGGCACCGGCCAGTTCGCCGGCTACCAGATCAGCCTGCGCCCCTGGTTCTGGCTGCTGTCGCGCACCTCCGACTGCCGCATCTTCCAGAACAAGACGGTGCCGGACATCATCAAGCAGGTGTTCCGCGACCTCGGTTTCTCCGACTTCGAAGACTCGCTGTCACGCTCCTACCGGGAGTGGGAATACTGCGTGCAATACCGCGAAACCAGCTTCGAATTCGTCAGCCGCCTGATGGAACAGGAAGGCATCTACTACTACTTCCGCCATGAAAAAGAGCGCCACGTGCTGGTGCTCTCCGATGCCTATGGCGCGCACAAGACGGTGGCCGACTACGCCTCGGTGCCCTTCTACCCGCTCGAAGACCAGATGCGCGAGCGCGACCACATCTATGAGTGGTACCTGGCCCGTGAGGTGCAACCCGGCTCCCTGGCGCTCAACGACTATGACTTCCAGCGCCCCAGCGCGCGGCTGGAAGTGCGCTCCACCGTGAGCCGCCCCCACAGCAACGCCGAACACCCGTTGTACGACTACCCGGGCGAATACGTGCAGAGCAAGGACGGCGAGCAGTACGCGCGCAACCGCATCGAAGCCATCCAGACCCAGTACGAGCGCGTGCAACTGCGTACCAACGCCCGCGGCCTGGGCTGCGGTCACCTGTTCAAGATGACCGGCTACCCCCGCGACGACCAGAACCGCGAGTACCTGATCGTCGGCGCGCGCTATTCGGTCAGCCAGGAAAGCTACGAAAGCGGTTCGGCCGGCGGCGTGCTGCAGTTCGAAAGCGCCCTCGACTGCATCGAGGCCTCCCAGGCCTTCCGCCCCATGCCCACCACCATCAAGCCCATCGTCCAGGGCCCGCAGACCGCCATGGTCGTCGGGCCCAAGGGCGAGGAAATCTGGACCGACCAGTACGGCCGGGTGAAGGTGCACTTCTATTGGGACCGCCACGACCAGTCCAACGAGAACAGCTCCTGCTGGATGCGCGTCTCCCAGGCCTGGGCCGGCAAGAACTGGGGCCATATCCAGATTCCGCGCATCGGCCAGGAAGTGATCGTCAGTTTCCTCGAAGGCGATCCCGACCGGCCGATCATCACCGGCCGCGTGTACAACGCCGAACAGACCGTGCCCTACGAGCTGCCCGCCAATGCCACCCAGAGCGGCACCAAGAGCCGCTCCAGCAAGGGCGGCACCCCGGCGAACTTCAACGAGATCCGCATGGAGGACAAGAAGGGCGAAGAGCAGCTTTTCATCCACGCGGAGAAGAACCAGGACATCGAGGTCGAGAACGACGAGACCCACTGGGTCGGCCATGACCGCACCAAGACCATCGACCACGACGAAACGGTGCACGTGAAGCACGACCGCACCGAGACCGTGGACAACAACGAGACCATCACCATCGGCGTCGACCGCACCGAGAAGGTCGGCAACAACGAGAAGATCACCATCGGCGTCAACCGCACCGAGGACGTCGGCAGCAACGAGACCATCACCATCGGCGCCAACCGCACCGAGAAGGTCGGCAGCAACGAGAACATCACCATCGGCAGCAACCGTACCGAGAGCGTGGGCAGCAACGAGAACATCACCATCGGCAGCAACCGCACCGAGAGCGTGGGCAGCAACGAGAACATCACCATCGGCGCCGACCGCACCGAAAGCGTGGGTGCCAACGAGCAGGTGGACATCGGCAGCAACCAGACCACCAGCATCGGCAAGAACGAGTCGCGCAGCATCGGCCAGAACCGCAGCACCGATGTCGGCCAGAACGACAGCGTCGACATCGGCAAGAGCTTCTCGCTCAACGCCGGCGACTCCATCAGCCTGGTCACCGGCTCCGCCAGCATCACCATGAAGAAGGACGGCACCATCGTCATCCGTGGCAAGAACATCACCATCGACGGCTCCGGCGCGATCAACATCAAGGCCAGCAGCAACGTCGTGGTCAAGGGTCAGAAGATCCTGCAGAACTGAGCCCGCGCTCGGTCAGGGAGTACAGAGCATGACAGTCCAGATCCACACCCCCGCCGCCACCCGCCTCGACGGCGTGGTGATCGGCATCCTCCTCGACGTGCCCGAGGCCTCCAGCCCGGTGGTGGCCTTCCCCGGCTGCCCGTCGGAGACCGGCATCGCCGCGACCACCACCACGGTGCTCGCCCGCGAGGACATCGGCACCCAGGTGGCGCTGATGTTCGTCGGCGGCGACCCGGCCCAGCCCCTGGTGATCGGCCGCATCCAGCGCCTGCCGGAAACCCGCAAGGAACCGGCGGTGGCGCATATCGACGGCGAGCGCCTGGAGTTCTCCGCCGAGCGCGAGATCGTCCTGCGCTGCGGCAAGGCCAGCATCACCCTAACCCGCGAAGGCAAGGTGCTGATCAAGGGCGCCTACCTCTCCAGCCGCTCCTCCGGGGTCAACCGCATCAAGGGCGGTTCGGTGCAGATCAACTGACAGAGCCGCGCACATGGAATTGCTCAACGCCACCCGCCTGATGGCCGCCTACACCCAAGGCCTGGCCCCCGACGGGCGCGAGTCCCTGGTGGTGGTCGCCAAGGGCACCTTCGACCTGCCGCTCGACGGCAGCGAAGCGCGCCTGGCCGACGTCCAGCGCCCGCTGCTGATGGCCGACGAATACGTCGGCGAGCCCGGCCTCTCGGCGCCACGCCAGGAAATGGACTTCGCCCCGCTCAAACCCTTCTGCGACGTGCTGGTGATGGGCAAGGCCCACGCCCCCAACGGCCGCCCCGCCACCCAGATCACCGCCGGCATCCGCGTCGGCCGGGTCAGCAAGGCCTTCAGCGTGCTCGGCCCGCGCCAGTGGCAGCCCGGCATGCTCGGCGCCAGCCCCGGCGTGCCGCAGCCCTTCCTCGAACAGGACATCGGCTACGCCCACGCCTTCGGCGGCAGCCGCGCCATGGCCGACCGCCCGGATTTCGCCGAGACCTACCTGCCCAACCCGGCCGGCACCGGCTGGTACCCGAAGAGCGCCGGCACCGCCGAGATCGTCGGCATGCCCATGCCCAACACCGAAGCCCTGGGCCAGCCCATCGACGGCCCCCACGGCGACTTCACCCCCATGGCCCTCGGCCCCATCGGCCGCCACTGGCCACCGCGCATCGGCTACGCCGGCACCTACGACGACGCCTGGCTGGCCGACCACTTCCCTTTCCTGCCACCGGACTTCGACCCCCGCTACTACCAGGCCGCCCCGCCGGACCAGCAGACCGAACACCTGCAAGGGGGCGAGGACGTGCTGCTGCTCAACCTGACCAAGCAGGAACGCGCCGGCTTCAAGGTGCCGAGGATGCAGGTGCCGGTGACCTTCTTCCTGAAGAAGGGTGGCCACGAGACGCTGCAGGCGGTGATCGACACGCTGGTGGTGGACACCGATGCCGGCAAGGTGGAGATCACCTGGCGCGCGAGCCGGGCGTTGAGGAGGAACATGTTCGAGGTGGAGCAGTTGCTGGTCGGCTCACGTTCCCGTGCATGGTGGCGGGCACGGGAGCTTGGCAAGACCTACTACCCGTCCCTGGACATGCTGCGACGCAAGGAAATCAACCCGTGATGCAGGCACTCAGTATCAAGGGCGTCGGGATGGTCACGGCCGTCGGCCATGACGCCCTGTCCACCTGTGCAGCGATACGCTGCGCCATCGACAACTTCCAGGACACCCGTTTCCTCGACAAGGGCGGCGAGTGGCTGGTCGGCTCCAGCGTGCAGCTCGAAGAGGCCTGGCGCGGCCAGACCAAGCTGGTGAAGATGGCGGCCAGGGCCGTTGCCGAAGCGATCGCCTCTACGCCTGGCCTCGATCCCGCGAAGACCCCGCTGCTGCTCTGCATCGCCGAAGAAGACAGGCCCGCCCGACTCGCCGACCTCGGCCCGCGCCTGATTCGCGGCATCCAGAAAGAGCTGGGGGTGGAGTTCCATGCCGATTCGAGCTTCATCGCCCGCGGCCGTGTCGGTGCGGCGGTGGGGCTGCTCAATGCGCGCAAGCTGATTCATGAGCTCGGCCACCGCCATGTGCTCATCGTGGGCGTCGACTCGTTTCTCAACGCCCCGGTCATGGAGGCCTATGAGCGCCGTGATCGCCTGCTCACCAGCCTCAACTCGAACGGTTTCATCCCCGGAGAAGGCGCCGCGGCGGTGAGCCTCTGCGCCCCGGTCGCGGAAGACCAACCGCAGCTGGTCTGCACGGGCCTGGGCTTCGGCATGGAGCCGGCCACCGTCGAGTCGCTCGACATTCCCCTGCGCGCGGATGGGCTCACCCAGGCCTTGCGCGCCGCACTGCAGGAAGCCGGTTCCCGCATGGAGTCCTACGACTACCGCCTCACCGATCTCTCGGGAGAGCAGTACTACTTCAAGGAAGCGTCCCTCGCGCTCAGCCGCAACCTTCGGGTACGCAAGGAGTTCTTCGACCTCTGGCATCCCGCCGACTGCATCGGTGAATGCGGCGCGGCGATAGGCCCGGCGATGCTGGCACTGGCGCACTCCGCCAGCCGCAAGGGCTACAGCCCCGGCAACAACATCCTCTGCCACCTGGGCAACGATGCCGGCCAGCGCGCGGTCGCCCTGTTGAGCTATCAGCGCGTGAGGGCTGCCTGATGGCCAACCAGGTCTACGCGAACAACATGGAGGTCTCGTGCAAGGCGGCCGACGGCAAGTCCGTGGCCTGCTTCCCCGACGTCTGCTTCACGCCTCCGCAGGCCCCTCCCACCCCCACCGGCGTGCCCATCCCCTACCCCAACACCGGGATGGCCAAGGACACCACCAACGGCACCCGGACCATCAAGATCTCCGGCCAGGAAGTGATGCTCAAGAACAAGAGCTACTTCAAGACCAGCTACGGCGACGAGGCGGGTTGCGCCCCCAAGAAGGGCGTGGTCACCAGCAAGATCAAGGGCAAGGTCTACTTCACCGCCTGGTCGATGAACGTGAAGTTCGAAAGCCTCAACGTCGTGAGGATGATGGACCTGACCACCCACAACCATGCGTCCTTCCCCGGCAACACGCCCACCTGGCCCTACATCGACGAGGTGGCCACGGGAGCGCCGGGCAAGGGCTGCGAGGAGGAGCGCGAGAACGTCAAGCAAAAGTGCTCCGGGGACCATGACAAGGACTGCAAGGACGACGCCTGCCAGAACGCCAAGAAATGCATGCTGGTGCCCTACACCGCACGCTCGACGGAAAACCAGAAGGGCTGCTGCGAAGGCGAGACCCCGCACCACCTCGTGGAAGTCCACTGCTTCACCGAGGCCGGCGGCAGGAAGGAGAAGACCCGCCTGAGCGGCTTCAGCGCATACGACGACACGCGTGCGCCCTGCGTGTGCGTCACGGGGTCACGCTATACGGAGACCCACGGCAACATGCACGCCATCCAGAACACGGCCGAGAAAGGCTACATGGTGTCGGAGAGCGCCGGCGGCGCCCGGTCGCAGATGGGCGGCAAGGACAACACCTGGAACTACGGCGCCGCGAAGAAGACCGGAATCTTCGCCCACCAGAAGACCTTCCCCACCTCCGGCAAGGATGGCAAGCCCTGCAGCGAAGGCTGCCTGGAAGCCCAGCTCGACAACTACCACAAGCAGGTCGGCGTGAAGAACAACGATACGCCGCTACGCGCGGACCGTTCGCCGCTCAAGGACGAGCAGAAGGAATGGGGCGCCAAGCAGCTCGAATCGATGGATGACGATTGAAGAGTGATGTGAACAACATGAATGACGGAAACGTAACCTTTGCCAGGTGTTCGATAGTCAGGCGTGACCTGGTGTTCATCAGCGCCCAGGTCACCGAGCTGAACGAACGCAACGTCGATCACACCAAGGTGCTGCGCTGGAAGGACGGCGCCTTCGTGCACTTCATGATCGACTGGGCCACCACCGCGATCAGCGCGACGACGCCCCCCCTGACCCTGCTGTCGATGGGGCTCGATGGCGACATCCATGTCTTCCAGGGCTCCAACAGGACCACCGAACGCATCGTGGGACCGGGTGATTTCGGCCCACTGCGCGACATGCGCCTGATCGCTGGTACGCACTATGCCGCGGGCATGCAACGCCAGGTCTACCGGCGCAACGACGACGGCAGCTGGCAATCCATCGCCGACGCCATTCTCAACCGCGAGGGCATCAAGGGCTTCAACGCCATCGACGGCTTCACGCCGAACGAGCTGTACACCGTCGGCATGGATGGCGAGATCTGGATATTCGACGGCCAGCGCTGGCAGGCCCTGGAAAGCCCGACCTCCGTCGCGCTGCAGGCCGTGCACTGCAGCGAAGATGGCACGGCCTATATCGTCGGCCAGGCCGGCGTCGTGCTGTTCGGTCGAGGGGACCAATGGGACTTCATCGACTTGAGCGACTTCAGCGAAGACCTGTGGGGGGTGCAGACCTTCGACGGGACCCTGTTCGTCGCGTCCTCCAAGGGCGTCTACCGGATCATCGACGGCGAGCTGAAGAAAGCCGATATCGGCTCGGTCGGCACCGGCTCGGCGTCCTACCTCACCAAGGGGGACGGCGTGCTCTGGTCCGTTGGCAACCGGCACCTCGCCTATACCGCCGACGGCGAAAACTGGACGGTCGTGGATTATGACGATGCCAGCTACTGATACGCCCTTCGCCTTTTTCCCGGTGCTCCCGAGTGCGGTGTGCCCATGAACCAGCCTGTCTTGCGCGTCCTCGACCAGCACGCCGAAGAGGCCGGCTTCCTCGCCGGCCTGCGCGACTATGCCGTGCGCGCGCCGCATTACGACCTCAAGCACCTGCGCACCCTGGATGGCCGCATCGAGGCGCACCTGGACGGGCTGCTGATCGCCGGGCTCAAGGGCCTGGACCTGCTGCTCAAGGGGCTGCATCCGCTGGCCACGGGCGAGGTGTTCGCCGCCACCGCGCTGGCCTTCATGGCCGGCAACGGCCCGGCGCTGTCCACCCTCGCCGAGCACCTGCGCAAGGCGCCGGACGGCGAGCGGGCCTTCACCGCAGCCCTTGGCTGGCTGGACTGGGACAAGGTCGAACCCTGGACCGAGCGCCTGCTTTCATCCCAGGAGCCGCTGTTCCGCCGCCTGGGCCTGGCCGCCTGCGGCATGCACCGCCGCGACCCGGGTCCGGCGCTGATCGCCGGGCTCTCCCACGCCGACCCCGGCGTGCTGGCCCGTGCCGCGCGCACCGCCGGCGAACTGCGCCGGCGCGACCTGATGCAAGCCATCCGCGCCCATCGCCTGCACGCCGACGAGGCGGTGCGCTTCTGGGCCAACTGGGCAACGGTGCAGATGGGTGACGAAGAGGCCCTGGGCCCCCTGCGCCTGCTGGCCGAACAACAAGGCATGTTCCGCCTGCGGGCCCTCAACGCCCTGCTCTGCTGGCAACCCCGCGAGGCCAGCATCGCCTGGCTGCGCGGGCTGATGCAGAGCCCCGAGCACCGACGCCTGGTGATCCAGGCCACCGGCCTGTTCGGTGACCCGGTGACGGTGCCCTGGCTGATCCAGCAGATGGGCGACCTGCCCCATGCCCGCGTGGCCGGCGAAGCCTTCACCCTGATCACCGGGGCAGACCTGGCCGAGCTGGACCTGGAGCTGAAGGTTTACCCCGACTACGACGCCGGCCCCACGGACGACCCCGACGACCCGAACGTGGACATGGACCCGGACACCGACCTGGCCTGGCCGGACCCGGCACGGGTGGAAGCCTGGTGGCAGGCCAACCAGGAGCGCTTCACCAAGGGCACCGGCTACCTGCTGGGCCAGCCCCTGAGCGAAGCCCGCTGCCTGGAGGTGCTGAAGACCGGCTACCAGCGCCAGCGCGTCGCCGCTGCCTGCGCCCTCGCCCGCTACATCCCCACCCGCCCGCTGTTCCCCACCAGCGCCCCGGCCGTGCGCCAGCGCCAGTTGCTGGGTACCTGACCCCGCCCGGGGTCAGGCCTGGAGAAAGCGCAGGATCGATTCGACGATCATGTCCCGGTGGCGCGCCTTCACCTCGGCCTCGTTGAGGTCGATGGCGAAGATCGCGCCCAGGGTGTGGCGGTTGGATACGCGGTAGAAGCAGAACGACGACATCAGCAGGTGCACGTCCATCGCCTGCACGCCGGTGCGGAAGGCGCCCGCAGCCACGCCACGGCGGAGGATGTCGTCGAGGCTGGCGAGGATGGTGACGTTGAGCGAGCCGATGGCATCGGACTCGCGGATGTACTGCCCGTGCTGGATGTTCTCGATGCTGACGATGCGCACGAAGTCGACGTTGCGGTCGTGGTGGTCGAAGGTGAACTCGACCAGGCGGCGGATCGCCTCGCGCGGTTCCAGTTCCGCCAGGTGCAGCTGCGCCTCGGTGTGGCGGATGTCGCCGTAGAGCTTCTCCAGCACGCGCAGGTAGAGCTGCTCCTTGCTCTCGAAGTAGTAGTAGATCATCCGCTTGGAGGTCTGGGTGCGCTCGGCGATGGCATCGACCCGGGCACCGGAGAGGCCCTGCTGGACGAATTCGACGATGGCCGCCTGGAGGATGTTCTCGCGGGTCTTCTCCGGGTTGTTCTTGCGGCTCTTGCGGGGTGTTTCGACAGGCTCGTCGGGCAGGTCAGCAGTAAGGGTCATAACGGACTCAGGCCAAATGCATACCGGCCGGATTATGGGCCGGTCGCCCCTGCGAAGGAAGCGCCGGCCCACCCATCGGCTAGAGCTTCGCCTGGCGTGCGGTGCCACTGCGCGCCTTGGCCATGGCCGCCAGGCGCACCGCCACGTTGGCCGCGCCGTAGCCGGCATAGCCGCCCTTGCGCTGCAGCAATTCGAAGAAGAAGCGCCCTTCGAACGGCTCGGTGTAGACATGGAACAGTTCGCCGCCCTGGGCGTCGCGGTCGTAGAGCACGTTGTAGTAAGCCAGCTCGCTGAGGAACTCGTCGTCGAAGTCGAAGCGCGCGGCCAGGTCGTCGTAGTAGTTGAGCGGGATGTCCAGCAGCGGCACGCCGGCGTCCTTGGCCCGGGCGATCTCGGCGAACAGGTCGTCGCAGGCGAAGGCGATGTGGTGCACACCCGAGCCCCGGTAGCTGGACAGCGCGTGGGAGATGGCGGTGTTGCGGTTCTCCGAGATGTTCAGCGGCAGGCGCACGCTACCGCAGCGGCTGCGCAGGGCGCGGCTCTTCACCAGGCCGTAGGGGTCGGGCAGCACCACCTCGTCGTCGGCCTCGAAATCCAGCAGGCCCTTGTAGAACAGCACCCAGCTGTCGAGGCTGTCGGCCGGCAGCGCCATGGCCATGTGGTCGATGCGCGTGAGGCTGCCGCTGGGCTGCGCGGCGGCGTCGAGACGGAAGTCGCTGTCATAGATGGTCTGCCCTGGCGCTGAGGGCTCCACCAGGTAGATCAGGCTGCCGTCCGGGGCACGCACGGCGGGGATCTCCCGCTCGTTTGGGCCGACCAGGCCGCGATAGGGCTGCCCGCGATAGGCCCGCGCCCGCTCCAGGGCCGAGGCGCTGTCGCCCACGCGCAGGGCGGTGGCGCAAAGCGACGGACCGTGGGCCTCGAAGAAGCCGTGGGCGAAGGAATAGGGTTCGGCGTTGAGGACGATGTTGATATCGCCCTGGCGCAGCAGGCTCACGTCCTTGGAGCGGTGCTGCCCGGCGCGGGCGAAGCCCAGGCGCTCCAGCCAGGTGGCCAGGCGCGCGCCCTGCTCGCCGTCCACGGCGAATTCGAGGAACTCCACGCCTTCGTAGCGGCCGGCCGGCGGCGGCGCGAACAGCAGGTCGAGGTCGGCGGGCGCCGCCGGGTCCTGGCGCAACAGGTCGCGGGTCTTCTCCTCCAGGTACAGCAGCGAGCGCAGGCCGTCAGCGGCATTGGCCCGGGGCGGTGCGGCGCGGAAGCCGTCGTTGAAGATCTCCAGCGACAGCGGGCCGCGATAACCGCTGCGCAGGATGGGCGCGAGGAAGCCCGGCAGGTCGAACTCGCCCTGACCCGGGAAGCAGCGGAAGTGGCGGCTCCACTCCAGCACGTCCATGGCCAGGATCGGCGCGTCGGCCATCTGCACGAAGAAGATCTTCTCGCCGGGGATATCGGCGATGGCGCGGGGGTCGCCCTTGAGCGACAGGGTGTGGAAGCTGTCGAGGATCACCCCAACGGCCGGGTGGTCGGCCTGGCGTACCAGGTTCCAGACCTGCTGCCAGGTGTTGACGTGGCGGCCCCAGGCCAGGGCCTCGTAGCCGATGCGCAGGCCGCGCGCGCCGGCGTGCTCGCCGAGCAGGCGCAGGTCGTCCACCAGGGTGCGCTCATCGCACAGGGAGTCGGCGGCGACGTTGCTGCACACCAGCACCAGGTCGGTGCCCAGCTCCTGCATCAGGTCGAACTTGCGTTCGGCGCGGTCGAGGTTCTTCTGCAAGCGGTCGCGGCGGCAGCCCTCGAAGTCGCGGAACGGCTGGAACAGGGTGATGGCGAGCCCGAGGTCGGCGCACAGCTGGCGCACTTCACGAGGGCTGCCGGCGTAGTAGAGAAGGTCGTTCTCGAAGATCTCCACACCGTCGAAACCGGCGGCGGCGATGGCTTCGAGCTTTTCCGGCAGGGTGCCGCTCAACGAGACGGTGGCAATCGAACGCTGCATGCTTCAGCTCCTGATCGAGGGCGCCGGCTCTGCGGTCGGCGGCAGGGGTGGCCGCCGCGATTCCCGACACGAAGTCGGAGGATTTTGCGCGGCAGCCGTAGCGCAATCGATTATTCGTAGCTAAAGTCCGCCCAGCAATTGAAATGTACGAACTGGTTAGTTTTGTGTTCGATTACCGAACAGAAGGCCGGTTATCGAATTGACGGTATTTCGCTCACTGCGCAACCATCTTCACCACATTGCAACCCGCCGTCGGCACAGCCTGCTGAAAACGCCACGGCAAAACGCAATCGAAACCCAGCGTCACCACATAACAATTTCAAGAATCGGGTAAATCCTCATGCTCACGCCAAGCCGCCTCACCGCACTCCCCCCTCCCCCAGCCATGCCGTGCCCCGACCCCCGGGCGCGAACGGCCTAGCCATCCCCGGCAGCACTCCCTGAACCAGACCGGTCAACCCGGCACGTGCCCCTAGGGCACCGCCAGTCCGGCCAAGCCTGCGTGCACCTCATTCGACCCGGCACACTACCGGTCGAGCCCGCTTGCCCGGCGTACAGACAAGAACAACGGAGACAACGATGGCTACTCCCTCAAGCTCCCAAGCCAAGAAAGCAACTGCCAGCGGGTGGATAGGCTCCGCCCTCGAGTACTACGACTTCTTCATCTACGCCCAGGCAGCGGCGCTGATCTTCCCGCAGATCTTCTTCCCCTCCACCGACCCGAAGATCGCCATCGTCGCCTCGCTGGCCACCTACGGCGTCGGCTACCTGGCGCGCCCCATCGGCGCCTTCGTGCTCGGCCACTGGGGCGACACCCGCGGCCGCAAGAACGTGTTGCTGCTGTGCATGTTCCTCATGGGCATCTCCACCATGGCCGTGGGCCTGCTGCCCACCTACCACGACATCGGCATCCTCGCGCCGGTGCTGCTGGTGGTGCTGCGCCTGATCCAGGGCTTCGCCGTGGCCGGGGAAATCTCCGGGGCCAGCTCGATGATCATGGAACACGCGCCCTTCGGCCGGCGCGGCTACTACGCCAGTTTCACCCTGCAGGGCGTGCAGGCCGGCCAGGTGATGGCCGCCGCGGTATTCCTGCCACTGGCCTACTTCATGCCCAGCGATGCCTTCAATGAATGGGGCTGGCGCATTCCCTTCCTGCTCAGCGCCTTGGTGCTGGTGGCCGGCTACATCATCCGCCGCGAAGTCCACGAGACCCCGGCCTTCGTCAATGAGGAGGCGCAGCAGAAGGTCGCCAAGTCGCCGGTCACCGAGGCCTTCCGCCACAGCTGGAAGAACATGATCCTGGTCACCTTCATGGCCCTGATGAACGTCATCCCGGTGGTGGCCACCATCTTCGGTGCCGCCTACGCGGTGCAGCCGGCCTACGGCATCGGCTTCGACAAGAGCGTCTACCTGTGGATTCCGGTGGTGGGCAACATAGTCGCGGTGCTGGTCATCCCCTTCGTCGGCAACCTCTCCGACAGGATCGGCCGCCGCCCGACCATGATCACCGGCGCCCTGGGCTCCGGCCTGCTGGCCTTCGCCTACCTCTACGCCATCAGCATCCAGAACGTGCCCCTGGCCTTCTGCATGTCGATCCTCATGTGGGGCATGGTCTACCAGGGCTACAACGCGGTGTTCCCGAGCTTCTACCCGGAACTGTTCCAGACCCGCTACCGCGTCTCGGCCATGGCCATCTCGCAGAACATCGGCACCATGCTCACCGCCATGCTGCCGGCGCTGTTCGCCGCCGTCGCCCCGCCCGGCTCGGACAACGTCCCGGTGATCGTCGGCAGCCTGGCCTTCGCCATCACCTGTATCTGCGCCCTCGCCGCCTACCTGGCGCCCGAGACCTATCGCCTGGGCATGGAGGACCTCGGCAAGCCCGACGCCAAGCCCATGGACAAGACCCAGTACGACAGCAGCCGCGAAAACAGCCTGCGCGTCGCCAGCCACTGACGCCCCCGGGGCTCCTCCGGGGCCCCGCACTCACCTGCACCACTCAACGCCTTTCGCGCCACGGCGCGAGACGGCTTCGCCATGCCTGAAAACAACAAGCAAAGAGGCACGATCACCATGCAACAGCCGCATCGCAACCGCCTTTCCCACGCCCGCCTGCCGCTGGCCGTCGCCCTGGCCCTAAGCGCCGGCGCCGTGTCTGCCGAGCCCGGCTTCGTCGAGGACGCCACGGCCACCCTGACGGCGCGCAACTTCTACATGAACCGCAATTTCGTCGGCGGCACCACCCAGGCCCAGGCCGAGGAATGGACCCAGAGCTTCATCCTCGACGCCCGCTCCGGCTTCACCCAGGGGCCGGTGGGTTTCGGTGTCGACGTGCTCGGCCTGTATGCCCTCAAGCTCGACGGTGGCAAGGGCACCCGGGGCACCCAGCTGCTGCCGGTGCATGACGATGGCCGCCCCGCCGACGACTTCGGCCGCCTCGGCGTGGCCGGCAAGATGCGCCTGTCGAAGACCGAGCTGAAGGTCGGCGAATGGATGCCGGTGCTGCCCATCCTGCGTTCCGACGACGGCCGCTCCCTGCCGCAGACCTTCGAAGGCGCCCAGCTGACCTCGAAGGAGCTCGACGGCCTGACCCTCTACGCCGGCCAGTTCCGCGGCAACAGCCCGCGCAACGACGCCAGCATGGAAGACATGTCCCTCAACGGCCGCGCGGCCTTCACCTCGGACCGCTTCGACTTCGCCGGCGGCGAATACGCCTTCAACCAGGGCCGCACCCTGCTCGGTGCCTGGCACGCCCAACTGGAGGACATCTACCAGCAGAACTACCTGCAACTGACCCACAGCCAGCCCCTCGGCGACTGGACCCTGGGCGCCAACATCGGCTGGTTCAACGGCAAGGAAGACGGCAGCGCCCTGGCCGGCGACCTGGACAACCGCACCTGGTCCGGCCTGTTCTCGGCGAAGATCGGCGGCAACACCTTCTACCTCGGCCTGCAGAAGGTCAGCGGCGACGATGCCTGGATGCGCGTCAACGGCACCAGCGGCGGCACCCTGGCCAACGACAGCTACAACTCCAGCTACGAGAACGCCAAGGAAAAGTCCTGGCAGCTGCGCCACGACTACAACTTCGTCGCCCTCGGCATCCCCGGCCTGACCCTGATGAACCGCTACATCCACGGCTCCAACGTGCACACCGGCAGCGTCACCGACGGCAAGGAATGGGGCCGCGAAAGCGAACTCGCCTACGTGGTGCAGTCCGGCACCTTCAAGAGCCTGGCGGTGAAATGGCGGAACTCCAGCCAGCGCCGCGACTGGGGCAACACCAACAGCTTCGACGAGAACCGCCTGATCGTCAGCTACCCGTTCTCGCTGCTCTGAATCCCCGCTTCATCCTCTTAGCTACAGCCCCTCGCCCGTCCTTGTGACGGGCTTTTTTATGGGGTGGGTAGAACCCGCGAAACCCGGCGCCGGGGTCGTCGGGTCGCACGGACCGCCCATCTCGTGGGAGCGAATTCATTCGCGATGGAGTGCCCGGCCATCCACAGCCAGG
>BATO01000066.1 GCA_000474255.1 Aquipseudomonas alcaligenes MRY13-0052 | reverse complement strand
TGACGGCGACGGTGTGCCCAATGCCCAGGACGCCTTCCCGGATGACCCCACCGAGAGCAGCGACCTCGACGGCGACAAGATCGGCGACAACTCGGACCCGGACCGCGACGGCGATGGCGTCAGCAACGACGACGAAGTGGCTGCCGGCACCAACCCGAACGACCCCACCAGCTTCCCGGATCGCCAGCCGCCGGTCGTGGCCATCGAGGGCCCTGAGGTCATCAGCGTCAACGAAGACAGCGTCACCCTGCGCGGCAGCGCCAATGACAGCGCTTCCGGCATGGCGCGCCTGGAGTTCACCTCCGACCGCTTCCCCGGCACCCGCTTCGCCGTGACCCTGCAAGGCAGCCAGTGGACCGCCAGCGTACCGGTGCTGGAAGGCACCAACCGGCTGACCCTGACCGCCTTCGACAAGGCCGGTAACCAGGCGAGCCTGGCGCGCACGGTGGAGCGCCAGCCGCTGGCCAGCGACATCGCCCTGACGGTGGACTACCCGCTGCCGGGCGCCACGGTGAAGGACGCCAACCTGGTGGTGCGCGGCCAACTGCGCAGCGACAAGGCCGCCCAGCGCATGGAGGTATTGGTCAACGGCGTGCCGGCCAGCCTGTCGGCCACTGGCCAGGTCACGCTGTTCGGCTTCCAATCCACGCCCATCACCCTGCAGTCGGGCTCCAACACCCTGACCATCCAGGCCTGGGTGGACCAACGCAGCATCCAGCGCAGCCTGGTGGTGACCTACCAGCCGCCCCAGGCCAGCTTCAAGCCGCCGCGCTTCGACAACCTCTCGCCCGCCAATGGCAGCCTGCTGCCGGGCAACGGCTTCATGCTCGGTGGCCAGGTATTCGCCGAGGCCGGCCTGGAGCGCATCAGCGTCGGTGGCCGCAACCTGGCCCTGCGCGAGCCGGGCGCCCAGCTGCATGACCTGAAAGAGGCACTGAACGTACCGGTGGGGCAGAGCAGCTACTCCGTCGAACTGCTGGCCCGCGACCGCAGCGGCCAGGAGACCCGCCAGACCCTCAGCTGGAAGCTGGACCAGGTGCCGCCACAGATCACCCTCGACCAGCCCCTGGTGGAGCTGCCGGCGAAGAACCGCGTCAGCGAGCAGCCCTATCCCCTCAAGGGCACCCTGCGCGAAACCAACCTGTCGAGCTTCCAGATCAACGGCACCGACGTGACCCTGGAGCCCGGCGCCCAGGCCGGCGAGTTCCGCTTCGCCAGCCGCATCGCGTTGCCCATCGGCCAGCCGGTGAGCGTGACCCTGGACGCCCGCGACCAGGCCGGCAACCAGCTGCGCCACGAGTACAGCCTGGAGCTCTCGGCCCAGGCGGCCATCAGCTGGGTCATCCCCACCGAGGGCACCGAACTGCTCAACCTGGGCGAACCGGTCTCCTTGCAGGTGGCGGCGCGCATCGAGGACCTCAGTGGCCTGCTGGCGCCTCGGGCCATGCTGCTGGCGGCCAATGGCGACCTGATCGCCGATGCCCCGCTGACCGGCGACACCACGCTGAAGAGCGCCACGCTGCAGATCCCGCCGCAGAGCGGCCAGTACCAGTTGCTGGCGGTTCTCCAGGGCGCGAATGGCCAGGTGGTGGCGCAGAGCGCGCGGAGCATCACCCTGGTCACCCCGCAACAGGTGCCGGTGGCCCTGGAGCGCGTCGAG
The DNA here is from genome assembly GCA_000474255.1 of Aquipseudomonas alcaligenes MRY13-0052. Taxonomy (GTDB): domain Bacteria; phylum Pseudomonadota; class Gammaproteobacteria; order Pseudomonadales; family Pseudomonadaceae; genus Metapseudomonas; species Metapseudomonas solani. The sequence goes on along the minus strand of BATO01000066.1, from coordinate 33,283 downwards.
CCGGCGAACAATGCCCGTTTCGTCGAGCCCAACGGCTTCATCAGCCTCTACTTCAACCAGGCCATCGACCTCGCCAAGCTGGAACTCGATGTCCACCAGACTGCCCACGGCATGTCCTACGTCGACCTCGACGGCCTGGGCACCAGTGCGCTCAAGGCCCAGGGCTACCAACTGGTGCGGGTGGACTTCGACCATCAGAACGTGGTCGGCGCCCTCTCCGAGCTGCCGGGCAGCCAGGTGATCGCCTTCTACCCGGAGAAGGACCTGGCCTATGACGCCGAGGTGTCGGTGGAGGTGCGCTACGACGGCCAGGAGCTGGAACGCCTGCGCTACCGCACCCGCGCACTGCCGACCTTCATCTCCGGCGTGGTGCTGGATCAGCTGCAGGAGCCGGTGGCCAACATCGAAGTGCGCCTGGAAGAACTGAACCGCAGCGTGCGCACCAACCGCGACGGCGCCTTCAACTTCGGCTTCGGCGACACTGCCGAGCAGACCATCCCCGGTGGCCAGTACCGGCTGCTGCTCAACCCGGGTTCGGGCAACCGCGGCTACGGCGCCGACAGCCGCGCTGTCACCGTCCAGGGCGGCCAGCGCAACGACTTCGGCCAGATGCAGCTGGCGCAGCTCAACACCACGCTGCCCTACGTGCCGGTGAAGGGCGGCAGCCAGCTGAGCCTGCTGGAAGGCGAGCTCAAGCTCGACCTCAGTGGCGCGCGCCTGCAGTTCCCCGATGGCCGCCAGGAGGGTGACCTGCATGTGCAGATGTTGCAGTTCAGCGAGCTGCCGTACCCGGTCGAACCGCTGGCGATGCCCTACTGGATGTATGCGCTGCAACCCGCCGGGGTCAGCGTCCAGGGCTCCATCGGCGTCGACCTCGCCGCCTTGCGCCTGGGCAACACCCTCGACTACCTGCCGCCGGACGGCTCCTACGTGGTGATGGTGGGCCTGGATCGCCAGGCCGCGAGCATCGTTCCGGTGGGCGTCGGCCTGATCGGCAACGGCCGCATCCGCAGCCAGGGTGTGCTGGCCCAGGACAACCTCGACCTCTTCGGCTTCGCCCTGGCCGGCCTCGAAGCGCAACCCGCGCTCAAGGCCTATGCCAACGGCGAGCTCAACCTGCGCCAGCTGCAGGCCGAACTCTATCGCTTGAATAAAGGCCGCTGAGGCGGCCAAGGGAATCTCTGACAGATGGATATGTTGGTCATGCCTTCCGTATCGAAACGCCGCAGTCGCGCATGGCCGGGCCTGGCCCTGGGTGCACTGCTGGCCGGCTGGACCGCCACGGCCCAGGCGTTCTTCGGCTTTGGGCTGATCCCCGGTATCTACATCCCGCAGACCTACTACAAGTTCGGCGCCGTCTACACCCGTGCCGTTGTGCTCAGCCCCAACGGCAAGCCCATCTGGGTGGAGTACGGCAGCGACGGCAAGGAAGCCCGTGAGATAGGCGAGGCCACCGGGCCGCTGGAGCAGGCCCAGGTGATGTCTGGCGATATCTATCGCGCCTACCTGCAGCGCCTCAAGGACGCTCGCGAACGTTATCCACAGAGCGAAGTGATGACGGCCGCCACCTACCGGGGCACGGCCTTCAAGACGGTGGACGGCAAGACCATCGACAAGCCCAGCCTGAGCCCCAGCAGCCTGACCGTGCTGGTGCGTGGCGAGAAAGAGCGGTTCAGCACCAAGGGCGATGAACTGCTGCTGCTGCAGATGCCCATCGACAGCAATGTCACCCCGTCCTCCAGCAGCAAGGCGCTGCTGCTGTCCAAGGAAGGGCAGATCCTCCATCAGGGCACCAACAGCATCGGCTTCCGCGCGGGCTTCTTCGGCAAGGACGGCAAGGTCGACGACAAGAACACCCGCGACCGCGACGCGAAGATCTACGGCCCGCTACCGGGTGTGGGCGTCACCCTGGGCAGCCATGTCACCGGCGGCTATGCCCTGACGGATGACGACGGCAAGTACAAGATGAACTACTTCCTGCCGCCTTGCCCCGGCTTCTTCTTCGAGTACACCACCCCGTCATACCTGGAGCTCTACTACAAGCGCTTCAACCCTCGGGGCAGCTCCAACATGCCCTACTACATGACCCGGCCGGACTACGACTCCTGCAATGGTCTGGGTCTTTGGAGCATGGAGGCGGCAGCGATTGTCGCCACTATCGCAACGCCGATGAAGCAGGCTGCGGATTTCCCCATCGACCTGATGGTGCTGGACGGTTCGGCGCAGTTCGGTGGTGGTGTGAAGCTCGGCGACAAGACCGCCCACAGTGACAAGACCGGGAAGCGCGACAATTATCTCCAGCAGAGTTACGACTTCGACGGTGATGAAAAGCCGGACCAGGTCGTACCGGGCAAGAAGGTCGTCAAGCAGGTAGATGGCAAGCCGAAAGAGGTCTTCGTAAAGACGACGCTCGAAGAGGCCGAACTGCAGGGAATTTATCTTTCCAGCAGTGCGAGCGCGGGGGCGTCTGATGGTGAGACACCGCCGCCAGATTTCACGAGGCTGATCGATATAGCACCCGATTTCGAGGATCGCGGGCTGCTGGAAAGCATCAGCAAGGACGACCTGAAGGACACGGACATCTATGTGTTCCGCGAATCCAACGGTCAGCTCGTGGCCGAGCGACGCGGGCTGCACGAAGACGAGCTGTACAAGAACTACTCCGGCGTCGACGAGAAGTCCGGCAGCTTCCGCTACACCATCCAGTTGCGCGGCTCGAAGGAAAACTACTACGCCATCGCTGGCCGCACCGGCGAAGCGGCCTTTAGCAAGTGGCAGAGCGCCGGCGGCTTCAAGGAAGAGTTCCAGAAGCGCGCGGCCAACCACCTCAAGGCCGGCGAGACGGTGCGCATCATCGCCATCAACCGACCCACCGGGTACATCGGCAGCGTCAAGGTCAAGCTCGAGTCCGCCGTGGCCAGCGGTAACCTGTTGAACTTCGCCGATCAGCGCATCGAACTGGCACCGCCGAACCTCAAGGTCTGGGCCGAGCGCAAGAACAAGATCGAAAAGGGCATGACCAAGGGCGAGCTGAAGAAGCAGCTCATTGGTAATGAAGGTGCGGGGCTCGGCACTGATATCAGCATTGCGATCTATACCGATTGGCAGGATGCCGATGGTGGAGCCCTGCCGGAGGAACTGGCGGACTATGGCTTCACCGGGCGGCTGGCGAAAATCGTCGCGGCCAATCAATTGGCACCGGAAGGCGCCAACAGCCTCTCGCAGTTCAAGATCAAGCCGGGCCAGCAAGTGCAGGTGATCCAGCTGCCGGAGAAAATATTGGCCAAGCAGCACCTGTATCTGCAGGTGACCGGCCAGCCGGAAAACCGCAACCCGGACTTTTCCTCCAATGGCTCGGGCAGCGGTGTGTTGAAGTACCGCCCGACCCACTATGTGCCGGTCAGGGTGCCGCTCAACGATGAAGAGGCCAGCGAGCTGTCGCGCCAGGCCTATCGCAAGGCGGTCAAGTCGTTTCCCCAGCAGACTTTCAAGAAGCCGGAGCCCAGGTACGAATGGAAGTACCGGCCCGAGATGCAGTTCAGCCTGTATGACCTGACCGTCGATCAGATCAAGCGCAAGGAACTGGCCAGCGATGCCGGTACCAAGATCGATCTGAACCAGGCCGCCATCACCGCTTCCGACAGGGTCATCGACTTCCTCTACTCGCTGCTGCAAAGCCAGTTCGCCCAGCTCGACCCCTTCGACATGAAGGGGGAGCGGGAGATGGTACTGGCGATGGGCGGGTCGGAAGTGAAGGTCAAATACGGGCCGAGTAACACCATCCAGTTCACCGACCTCAATCACCTGTCGGCGCTGCAGCCGGAAGATTTCATGAGCATCCGCCTGTATGCCAACAACGATGTGAGCAACATCTTGTGGGAGTGGGCGTTCGATAACATCGTGCTGTTGCCAGCGCCCACGCCTGGCGGGGAAACGATCAAGGTCTCCGCCGACGATGCGGCATTGGTTTCCCAGGGTTTGAACGCGGTGGTGTTGCGGCCCAACGAGGAAAAGGACAGCCATCGTTATTCATTGAGCTGGTCGGTCAGCGGCAACGGGCAGTTGGCGAAGGCCTCGGACACCAACGTGACGGGCACCTTCGCCAATAGCGTGAAACTGACCACAAAGACCGGTAATCGCGCCACGGTGACGGCGAAGTTCAGCGAGCCTTATGTCATTGACCCGAAAACCGCCACTTTCGAGATCGTACCCGGCAAGCCTCATACCGTGACGGTGAATGCCCAGGGCCGTACGGCCATTTCGGGGGCGGGAAAGATCACCCTCGATATTCTCGCCAAGGACAAGTTCGGCAATACCGTCGCCGACGGTACGTTGGTGGAAATCCTGGGCGAGGACATCGCGTTTAGCGGTGATACCGCGACGGTCAACGGCAAGGTCCAGTTGGTCCTCAAGGGCGACAAGGAAGCGGGCGAGAAAAACTACTCCATCAAGGTTGGCGATGTGGTGGAGGAACGCACGCTGACCGTGGATGACATCAAGCTGGTGGTCGACGCCCCGGATGAAATTCCCCGTGGCGGCAATGTTCCGGTCACCATTCGTGCCGAGTCCGACACACCCGACCTTTCCGGCGTGCAGATTCAGGTCACCGCCCTGCGGGGTGCCGTCACCAATGGCACGCTGACCCTGGGCAGTGACAACAGCGTGCGCACCAGCCTGGATGCCGGCAATTTTGTCGGCGAGGGCAAGCTGATTGCCCGCATCAACGACAAGCTGTTCCCCATGTCGCTCAAGGTCGATGCGCTGAGTAATGATCTGGAGGTTTCCAATCCGCTGCTGATTTCCTCCCGCTTCGGTTCATCAACTGACGGTCAGCGGGCTGAAACCGAGATTGTGCTCAAGGGTGACGTGGGCGAAGAGGTCGAGATCGACCTGCGCGATTACCTGTCACCGAACCTGCTACCTGCTGCGTTCTGGGGGCTGTATGGGCCTTCGGCCGATGGCCGCTTCCTGGACGATGAGTTCCAGCGAGAGATCAAGTTGCACAACGCCACACCCCAGGGTCAGGGGGTGCGACGCGAGGACCGCTTCATCCAGATAACCACGGATGACGGCTATGCCGGCGTGCCCTACGACCAGGCGCTGGCGCGTACCGATGATGTGGGGGCGACCCTGTCGTTCCGTCCCGATGAAGGCGCCTTCGGCAAGAACCTGCTCGACTACGCGGCCAGTGGCCTGAAAGCCATTCTGACCGGCGACGGCCGGGTAAAGGTGATCGCGCAGACCCAGGATGCCGATATCGAGCTGATCAGCCAGCCGGTCAGCCAAGGACAGTGGCACCGCATGGGTGTCCATGTGGTGGCGCAGAAGCTGATTCTGCAAGTGGATGACCAGACGTTCACGGCCTCACTGAGCGGCCCTCTGCAGAAATCGTCCGGTCAGTACGCCGCGGTCGTGGGCAAGGGCTTCAAGGGTGCGATCAACCGCTTTGGCTTGTTCGACTGGACCCAGGCACCTGTTGTGACCATTGTCGGCGGCGGTGGTGAACAAGGTTCCGCCCGGGTCGGTAGCGATGGCAAGGCGAGATTCCGCATCAGCTCCAACCTGAGCAACCTGTTGGCACTGCGAGAGAACCCCAACCAGGGTCTGCTCGTCACCATCAGCCGCATCCTGGTCGCCCAGGCGGTGGCCGATGGCGAAGACGCCTGCGCGTTGGTGCCGACCACAGGCGCTATCAACGCCGCCGAGGCGTTGCTGAATTTCGTGGTCAAGTGCGAGTTGCAGAAGAAGGTTCGCCAGGCTGAAATCAAGGTCAAGACCGCGAACGGCGCGTGGCAGACCACCGTCGCCTATGCCGAGTTGGGGCTGATCACCAGCCTGCAACACCAGATCAACGCCTTGGGCAATACCGCCATCTACCTGGCCAAGTGCCTGGATGGTGTGGTAACCGGTTCCACCGACAACGCGGTCTCCACCATCTGTGACTTCGTCGCCAGTCTGTTGCTGGTGGGCGATATCCGCGACTTCGTTATCCACAGCTATTACTACTACACCGACAACACGGAGAAATTCGACTACCCGACCTATGTGTTTGCCGGGCTGGGGATCGTTAGCACTCTGGCTGAGTTCACCGGTGCGGGCGTTGCTGTCGATGCGGCCCTGGCGGGTGGCAAGACCGCTTCCAAGGTCCTCAAAGGCAGCACCGTGATCAGCACCCTGGTCACCTACCTGGACAAGAAGGTGTTGAACGGTGTCTCGGGACAGAAAGTCGAGGCGCTGAAGAAGGTCATTCCGATGCTGCAGATTGTGGCGTTGGTGGCCTTCGAAGGACCGGCGCTGAAAGAGTTCATCTTCAGCGCGATCAAGACGGCCAAAGACTTCGAAATATGGACGGTCTACGCCTACTGGATGACAGAAGAGGGCGGGCTGCTTGCACAGCGAAGTACTCTTGAAACGGGCGTCGAATCGCTGGTTGGCTTTGTCGTTGGACCGGCGCATGCGGCAGCCGTTGGCAAGGCCAGCGAGTTGCTGGCGGTGTTGAGTGAAATTCAGAGAAAGGCGGGCGATAAGGGGCTTACCAAAAACGCGGGTGCAGCGTTCACTAAAGTGATCGAGGAACTGAAAGCAGCCCAAGGTACTGACCTGGCGAAACTGGCAGGCAAATCGGATGAGCTGGTGGCGTTGATGGCCATTTATTCCCGTGTAGGCGAGCCGGGGTTGACTGCTTTCCGCAAGTCGCCCTGTAACCCAGGGCTATGTTTCGGTGGGCGGACGGTTGGTGAGTTCCTCAAAGACATCGGAGATATCGAGAGCTATATCGCGAAACACGGCAACGTCACGCCCGACAAGATGGCCGAGGTATTCGATCAACTGAGCGGCAAGATGCTCAGGAAGGATGGGGTCGAAGTGGACGCGATATTTGCAGCCCGTGGTGGCGCCGGCACGCTTCAGGTTCTTAAACGCCTCGTCGACAAAGGTGAAGAGCTGGGCCTCAAGATAAAAGGCTTCGAACATGAGATGGAGGCGGTCGGCGGTACCCGGCATTACGATATCAAGGTCGGCACCAGCAAAGGCGACTTCTATATCGAGTCGAAATACTGGAACTCAACTAATGCTCAAGACTATATTGCCAAATCCATAGATGTTTTCAGGAAGCAAGATAAGTCGCTTGGTGCGCCTGGCCAGTTGATGAAAGACATGCTCGGCCATATGACGAATAAGGGCGCTGGGCCATATGTACGATGGGAGTTTACGGGGACTGCCCAGGTAAAGGATATGTTGAAGGCAGCGCTTGATAAAATTGAAAGCGATAAGGATTTGAAAGCATTTATCGCGAAGAGCGTGGGTAAAACGAAGTGGGATACGCCTACAGCCACAGCAGTGGAGAAGGCGTTGACGGAGATATTGGGTGGTCTCAAATGATATTTAACTTTTTGGGTGTTATTGCTGTTCAAGCCAGCCGTGAAGGCTTGATGTTCGAAAGCGAGGAATCACGCGCCCAATACTCAGATGGTAAGTTTGAGCTTGAACCACCTGCGCCAGATTTCTTGAGGCTGTCTTTGAGTGGCAAGAGGGTTTTGGATTCCTATCAGGAGAATGAGATTCGGGTATTAACGTCGGAGGGAGAGTGGTCTGTGCCGCATTCATTTCTCGGCGGCAATCAGTCCTATATTTTTCTCTATGAAGAAACTGATCAGGGTCGCTACGTTGCACGTAATTGGAGCGGCGACGTTCTATTCCAGATGCCATATTTCGGTGCTGAGGGATACTTTGCACCCGGCCTAATTGCGCTGGGTGACGAACAGCGGTGGAGTGTTTTTGACTTGACGGGAGCTACAGTCAAAGATATTCCCTGTAGCGGGTTGAGTGGAAGATTCGGCCAGGCTCGTTTTACTGATCGGTTGTTCTTGTTTCGAACAGTGAGCGACCCAACGTATGCAATTTACGATGTCGAAAAGCGTGAAATAGTTTCATCGGTTTCTGTGGCGGATTGTGCCTTGGCCTTGCTCGCTCTGCCGGGAGGCGAGACGTGGCTGGTGGACGTTGAAGGTGTGAAGCGCTTCGATCACTGCAGCAGCCCTCAAACGGACCTGCAAACGATTCATCGCTTCGTCAATCCATTGGACGCCACTCAGAACGATGTGCATATCTGGCACGATACTTCGCGTGTTTATGTTGCCAGTAGCCTTTCTCGAAATAGTCAGCTCTTGCTTGCCATTCCCCTGGATGGAAACGGGCCCGTTGAAGAGCTGCGTTGGGCAGGGGCATGGTCAATAACCTGGCGGGGTGGATATCTCAATGGTTATAACTACCTCACGCTCGAGCGGAGCGATTTGCTTGCCGATAACGGGGTCATGGTGTGGGAGCCGGGCCAGCCACTGAGCGAAGAGTTGGTGCGGGTTGACATGAGCCCCGTGGTAGAGGTGAAAGAAGCTCCCTCAGCTATCAAGGGCAAGCATGGTTTTCATATTCGCATCGAAGACACTTCGAATAATCGCGCGGTCCGTTCGGCTGCACACGAAATCGGGCGTCTGCTCGGCGAGTCCTGCAATGGCGCATACAGCCGTGCGCTCCAAATACAGGATCGCAAGTTCGATGGCCAGTTCCATATCGAAATCACTTCAACTGCTCAACCCACTGAGTTCGAAAGGTCCTTCCTGCCTCACTATTTAGGCTTCTTCCGCGACTCCGGCGGACTATCCCCAGCAGGAAGCAAGGCGTCGCTCGCTGATCCGATCATCACCTGGAACACTCCCGCTTCGTAACGCTACGCCCACTCACAAGGTTGCTTCGCCGTGCAAGCGAGCAACCTTGATACGCAGCACAAACCTTCGGTGTATTGCTGCCCGGTAATTCCGACCAAACGGCCGTATTCCCTGCGCACTCCCGCACCAAATCGCCCCTCCACCTGTGATTTAATTGCACCGTGCCATCGCTCCCCGTCCGGGTTGCGATGGCGCTCAAGGCTTTAGCAGGCCGGGACCCCGCCTGCTGTCCGTCGGCCTCCAACGCAATGGATTCTGCGATGCCCAGCGCCAGCCCTCTCGATTCCGTCGACTCCCCTGCCGAGGCCGTCAGCCTGCGTCGGTTGCCGTTCGCCTATGCCAAGCGCCACGGGGTGCTGGTCCAGCTCGGGGCGGATGGGGCGCGGCTGGTGTATCGGCCGGGCACGGCCCTGGCGGCGGTGGGGGAGGCGTTGCGTTTCGTTGGGCGACCCCTGGCGTTCCAGGAGCTGGACGCGGCGACATTCGATGCCGCGCTGAGCCTGGCGTATCAGCATGATTCCTCGGCCGCCATGCAGATGGTGGAGGGCCTGGGCGATGAGCTCGACCTCGCCAGCCTGGCCGAACGGGTGCCGGAGACCGAGGACCTGATGGAGCAGGAGGACGATGCGCCGATCATCCGCCTGATCAACGCCATCCTCGGTGAGGCCATCAAGGAGAACGCTTCCGACATCCATGTCGAGACCTTCGAGAAGCGTCTCGTGGTGCGCTTCCGCATCGACGGCATCCTCCGCGAGATGGTGCAGCCCCGGCGTGAGCTGGCGGCGCTGCTGGTGTCGCGGATCAAGGTCATGGCCAAGCTGGACATCGCTGAAAAACGCGTGCCCCAGGACGGCCGCATTTCCCTGCGCGTTGCTGGCCGCGAGGTGGACATCCGCGTCTCCACGCTGCCGTCGGCCAACGGCGAGCGCGTGGTACTGCGTCTGCTGGACAAGCAGGCCGGCCGCCTGACCTTGCAGCACCTGGGCATGAGTGCCCGCGATCGCTCGCAGATGGAAGAGACCGTGCGCAAGCCCCACGGCATTCTGCTGGTCACCGGGCCCACCGGCTCGGGCAAGACCACCACCCTCTACGCCAGCCTGGTGACGCTGAACAACGGCACTCGCAACATCCTCACGGTGGAAGACCCCATCGAGTACAACCTCGAAGGCATCGGCCAGACCCAGGTCAACGCCAAGGTCGACATGACCTTCGCCCGCGGCCTGCGTGCCATCCTCCGCCAGGACCCGGACGTGGTGATGGTCGGCGAGATCCGCGACCGCGAGACCGCCGAGATCGCCGTGCAGGCGTCGCTCACCGGTCACCTGGTGCTTTCCACCCTGCACACCAACAGCGCCATCGGCGCCATCACCCGCCTGGTGGACATGGGCGTCGAGCCCTTCCTGCTGTCGTCCTCCTTGCTCGGCGTGCTCGCCCAGCGCCTGGTGCGCGTGCTCTGTTCCCACTGCAAGGAGCCCTACCAGGCGGACGCCGCCGAGTGCGACGTGCTGGGGCTCGACCCGGCGCAGCCGCCGACGCTTCACCGCGCGCGGGGCTGCGCCGAATGCAACCAGTCCGGCTACCGCAGCCGTACCGGCATCTACGAACTGGTGGTCTTCGACGACCACATGCGCACCCTGGTGCACAACGGCGCCTCCGAACAGGAGATGACCCGCCACGCCCGTACCAGCGGCCCCAGCATCCGCGATGACGGCCGACGCAAGATCCTCGAAGGCGTGACCACGGTGGAAGAAGTGCTGCGCGTGACCCGGGAAGAATAAATGGCTGCCTTCGAATACATCGCCCTGGACAGCCGGGGCCAGCAGAAGAAGGGCGTGATGGAGGGCGACAGCGCCCGCCAGGTGCGCCAGCTGCTGCGTGACCGCCAGCTCGCCCCGCTGGACGTGAAACCCACCCGCACCCGCCAGGAATCGGTGGGCAGCCGCTGGAGTTTCCAGCGTGGGCTCTCGGCCATGGAGCTGGCCCTGCTCACCCGGCAGATGGCCACCCTGGTGCAGGCCGCCATGCCTATCGAAGAGGCGCTCGGCGCCGTCGCTGCGCAAAGCGAGAGCGGCCGGGTCAAGGCCATGATGCTGGCAGTGCGCTCCAAGGTGCTGGAAGGCCACAGCCTGGCGGGCGCCCTCAAGGAATTCCCCAGTGCCTTTCCCGACCTGTACCGCGCCACCGTCGCCGCCGGTGAGCACGCCGGCCACCTCGGCCCGGTGCTGGAGCAGTTGGCCGACTACACCGAGCAGCGCCAGCAATCGCGGCAGAAGGTCCAGCTCGCGCTGCTTTACCCGGTGATCCTGATGTGCGCCTCCCTCGGCATCGTCGGCTTCCTGCTGGGCTACGTGGTGCCCGACGTGGTCAAGGTCTTCGTCAACACCGGGCAGGAGCTGCCGGCCCTGACCCGTGGCCTGATCGCCACCAGCGAGGTGGTCAAGCATTGGGGCTGGCTGATCCTGCTGCTGGCGGTGGCCGGCATCAGCGCGCTCAAGGCGTCGCTGCGCAGGGACGGCGCGCGCCTGCGCTTCCACGTCATCCTGCTGCGCATCCCGCTGGTGGGGCGCCTGGTGCGCGCCACCGACACCGCGCGCTTCGCCTCCACCCTGGCGATCCTCACCCAGAGCGGCGTGCCGCTGGTAGAGGCGCTGAGCATCGCCGCCCAGGTGGTGGCCAACCGTGCCATCCGCGCCAAGGTGGAAGTGGCGGCGCAGAAGGTGCGCGAAGGCAGCAGCCTGACCCGCGCCCTGGAGCAGAGCGGCGAGTTCCCCGCGATGATGCTGCACATGATCGCCAGTGGTGAAAAATCCGGTGAACTGGACCAGATGATGGCCCGCACCGCGCGCAACCAGGAGAACGACCTGGCTGCCCGCATCGCCATGCTGGTGGGGCTGTTCGAGCCCTTCATGCTGGTGTTCATGGGCGCGGTGGTGCTGGTCATCGTCCTCGCCATCCTCCTGCCGATCCTTTCCCTCAACCAGCTCGTGGGGTAACCGCGTGAACTCAGGCCGTACGCAAGCAGGCTTCACCCTGATCGAAATCATGGTGGTGGTGGTCATCCTCGGCATCCTCGCCGCGCTGGTGGTGCCCCAGGTGATGAACCGCCCGGACCAGGCCAAGGTCACGGTCGCCAAGGGCGACATCAAGGCCATCGGCGCCGCGCTGGACATGTACAAGCTCGACAACTTCGCCTACCCCAGCACCCAACAGGGCCTGGAAGCGCTGGTGAAGAAGCCCAGCGGCAATCCGCAGCCGAAGAACTGGAACAAGGACGGCTACCTCAAGCGCCTGCCGGTCGACGCCTGGGGCAACCCCTACCAGTACCTGGCCCCCGGCACCAAGGGCGCCTACGACCTGTACTCCTTCGGCGCCGACGGCAAGGAAGGTGGCACCGACGCCGATGCCGATATCGGTAACTGGGAAAACTGATGGAGCGCGGGCGCGGCTTCACCCTGATCGAGCTGCTGGTGGTCCTGGTGATCATCGGCTGCCTGGTCAGCGTGGCCGTGTTCGCCAACGGCAATGCCAGCAGCGGCCGCGAGCTGCGTGACGAGGCCGAGCGCCTGGCGGCGACCATCGCCATCCTCGCCGACGAAGCGGTGCTGGACGGCCGCGAATACGGCCTGCTGGTGACGGCCGAAAGCTACCGGGTGCTGGCCTACGACAACGCCTCCGGCACCTGGGCCGATGACGCCACCCGCCCGGAACGCCGCCCCGCCGCCTGGATGCGCCTGAGCCTGGAGCTGGAAGGCGAGGCCCTCAAGCTGCCCGAGCCCAAGGTGAAGGAAGAAAGCCGCCCCGGCCTGGCCAAGGACGAGCCGGAGAAGGACAAACGCAAGGAAAAGCCCGTGCCCCAGGTGCTGATCCTCTCCAGCGGCGAGCTCACGCCCTTCAGCCTGCGCCTGGAAGAACGCCGGGCCGATGGCAACGCCTACGCCCTGGCCAGCGATGGCTACCAGTTGCCCAGCGCCGAGCAGGCCAAGGAGCGATGAGCATGCGCCGTGCCCGTGGCTTCACCTTGCTGGAGGTGCTGGTGGCCCTGGCCATCTTCGCCACGGTCGCCGCCTCGGTGCTGACTGCCGCCAGCCGCAGCCTGATCGTCGCCGGGCAACTGGAAGACAAGACCCTGGCCGGCTGGATCGCCGACAACCGCGTCACCGAACTGCAGATCAAGCAGCCCACCCCGGGTGAAGGCCGCGAGGACAAGGTGCTGGAATACGGCGGCCGCCAGTGGGAAACCCACAGCGAGATCGAAGCCACCAGCGACAAGGGCCTGCGCCGCGTCACCGTCTGGGTGGCGCCCAAGCCCGAGCGTGGCGCCAGTGCGCCGATCAAGGAGCGCTCGGTGTTCAGCCTCACCGGCTTCCTGGCGGTGCGTGGATGAACCGGCAACGCGGCTTCACCCTGCTGGAAGTGATGATCGCCATCGGCATCTTCGCCCTGCTCGGCCTCGGCACCTACCGCATGCTGGAAACGGTGATGAAGGCCGACGAGGTGACCCGCGAGCATGAGAAATCCCTGCGCGAACTGGGCCGTGCCTTCGCCTCCATCGACCGTGACCTGGGCCAGGCACTGCCGCGCGTGGTGCGCGACGCCTACGGCGACGAACGCGGTGCCCTGGTCGGCGAGCTGGGTGCCACCGACGGCACCGCCGCCCTCGAATTCAGCCGCGCCGGCTGGCGCAACCCCCTGGGCAGCACCCGCTCCCAGTTGCAGCGGGTGCGCTGGCGCCTGGCCGGCTCGACCCTGGAGCGCGTGTACTGGTCCGTGCTCGACCAGGCGGTGGACAGCCCGCCCCGGGTGCAGAAGGTGCTCGAAGGCGTCAGCTCGGTGGAACTGCGCTACCTCGACGACAAGGGCCAGTGGCAGGAACAGTGGCCGCCGAGCCTGGGCGACTCCGACCCGGCCAAGGCCCGTGGGCGCCTGCCGGTGGCGGTCGAGCTCAAGCTGGAGCACCGCCACTACGGCGGGCTGACCCGGCTCTACCGGCTGCCGGAGATGGGCATCGAAGAACAGCCCAGCGAAGGCGGCACCACGCCCGACGACGACAAGAAGCCGACCCCCAAGCCCGACGATGGCAAGGAGAAGGGCGCATGACCCGCCAGCGGGGCGTCGCCCTGGTCACCGTGCTGCTGGTGGTCTCCATCGTCACCGTCATCTGCGCGGGGCTCATCCTCCGCCAGCAGCTGTCGATCCGTGGCGCCGCCAACCGCATCGCCATCCAGCAGGCCTGGCACTACGCCCTGGGCGGCGAGGCCCTGGGCCAGTCGGTGCTGCTGCGCGACCTGAAGAAACCGGGCAGCGACCCGCGCGCACCCATCGACCACCCCTTGGAGGACTGGGCCCGCCCGCTGCCGGTATTCCCCATCGACCAGGGCGAGATCGGCGTGCACATCGAAGACCTGGCCGGGCGCTTCAACCTCAACAGCCTGGTGCAGGGCGACAAGGTGGACAAGCTCTCCGTCGAGCGCTTCAACCGCCTGCTGCTGCGCCTGAAGATCGAGAAGCCCTACGCCGACCGCCTGGTGGACTGGTTGGACAAGGACCAGGAGCCCAGCGGCGAATACGGCGCCGAAGACAACCAGTACCTGCTGGCCCAACCCCCTTACCGCACCGCCGGCCGCGAGCTGCAGGACGTCTCCGAACTGCGCCTGCTGCTGGACATGAGCGAGGAGGATTACCGCCTGCTCGCGCCCTGGGTCTCCACGCTGCCGGCCAAGGTGCCGCTCAACGTCAACACCGCCAGCCCCCTGGTGCTCTCCTGCCTCGCCGACAACCTCGACCCGGGCGCCGCCCAATCGCTGGTCAGCGGGCGCGGGCGTGAAGGCTACCCGGACATCCGCGCCTTCCTCGACCAACCGGCCATGGCCGGCACCGGCGTGCGCGCGGCGGGGCTGGGGGTGGGCAGCGCCTATTTCCAGGTGCGCAGCGAAGTGCGCCTGGGGGAGCGCAAGGTGGTATTGCTCAGCACCCTGCAGCGCGACCCGAAGGGCGTGGTCCGCGTGCTCAAGCGTGATCTCGGGCAGCCGGGCTACCTGGCCCAGGCGCCCCTCGAACCACAGGAAGAATGACCATGGATTGCCTATTCATCCCGCCCGTCGGCGGGGCGGTCCTCGGCCCCGCCTGCCAGGTGCACTGGCAGGAAGCGACCGGTGAGGGCCGCAGCCTGCCGCTGGCCGAATGCGCCGCGCTGCTCCAGGGGCGGCCGGTGGCGCTGGTGCTGCCCATGGAAATGGCCAGTGCCTTCGTGGTGGGCCTGCCGACGCAGAAGGCGCGGCTGATGCACCAGGCGCTGCCCTATGCGGTGGAGGAAATGCTCGCCGAGGATGTCGAGCTGTTCCACCTGGCCCTGGGCGCCCAGTTGGCCGATGGCCGCTACCCGGTGCTGGTGCTGCGCCGTGCCCAGTTGGCCGCCTGGCTGGAGGAGCTGGAAGACTTCGGCGTGAAGGTCGCCGCCATCCATGTGGACGCCGACCTGCTGCCCCGTGATGGCGAGCAGTTGCTGGTGATCGGCGAGCGGGCGCTGCTGGGCGGTGCCTGCGACACCCGCCTGGCCTTCCCCCTGGCCCACTGGCCATCCCTCGGCGCCCTATGCGCGCCCGAGACCCAGCCACGGGAAGAGGCCGAGCCCTACCGCCTGCTGGCTGCCGGCCGTGCTGGCGCCATCGACCTGGCCCAGGGCGAGTTCGCCCCGCGCACCGAAAGCCGCGCCTGGGCGGCCTGGCGCCCCCTCGCGGCCCTCGCTGGCGTCAGCGTGGTGCTGTTCCTGGCCTTCAACCTGGTGCAGGCCTGGCTGCTGGAGCGCAGTGGCGATGCCTATGTCGAATCCAGCCACGCCCTCTATCGCCAGCTGTTCCCCGAGGACAAGCGCATCGTCAACCTCAAGGCCCAGTTCGCCGAGCACCTCAGCCAGGGCACCCGCGCGCAGGGGGGCTTCATCAGCCTGCTGGACCAGGCCTCCAGCGCCATAGCCGAAGCCCAGGCGGCGCTGACGGTGACCAACGTCGACTACAGCCAGACCCGTGGCGACCTGGCGTTGCAGGTCCGTGCCAAGGATTTCTCCGACCTGGAGAAGCTGCGCAAGCGCCTGGTCAAGGCCGGCCTCAGCGTGCAGCTGGGTTCGGCCAGCCGTGAAGAAGGGGGCGTGACCGCCCGCGTGGTACTGGGAGGTGGCGCATGAACGCCCTGACGGACATCCGCACGCGCCTGCGCGAAGGGCTGGAGCAATCCCCCCTGTGGCAGCGCTGGCAGCACCTGCCGCCGCGTGATCGCCTGGCCCTGCAGCTGCTGGGCGGTTTCCTCGCCCTGGCGCTGTTCTACCTGGCGGTCTGGTCGCCGGTGGCCGCCCGGGTCGAGCGTGCCCGCGCCTACCAGCAACAGCAGCAGGCGCTGTTCACCTACATCCAGGCCAACGCCGGCCAGGCCCGCCGCCAGGCTGCCAGCGCCCAGGTGGAGCTGGCCCCCGAGCAGCTCCAGGGCCTGGTCACCAGCACCGCGCAGAAGCAGGGGCTGACCCTGGAGCGCTTCGACAACGAAGGCAACGGCGGCCTGCTGGTCACCCTGACCCAGGCCTCGTTCGAATCGATGCTGAAGTGGCTGGCCGAGCTGGATAAGCGCGGCGTGACCCTCACCGAAGCCAGCCTCGACAAGGTGGCCACCGGCAAGGTGGATGCGCGGCTGACGCTGATGGTGGCGGGGCAGGGGGGCTGAGGGTGGCCGTCAGGGCGGACCGTCTAGCGACGCGACTCTCGTCGGGCAGCGTTCAGGCGCCTCTCGGCTTGGTGGCCTTACTCGCCTGTTTTTTTGGTGCCCAGGCGTTTCGCTAGGCGCTCCAGCTCTTTGAGTTCCTGAGTGTCGGCCAGGATCGCCTCTGCATTGCGGCGGTGTTGGTCGAAACTTTCGTAACGCTCATGCGCCACTTGCTTCATTTGCTCGTGGCTCACGCTGCCGGTCGTACGAAGCAAGGGCTGCTCGTTAAAGGCCAGGAAGTTGTCGATGTATCGACGCCAGTCGGCGAGCTGGAGGTGTTGGCGTTGCTCCGCCCGTAGCTCGGCGAAATCCAGGAACATGCCGACCAGGCGGTTGAGCTGCTCCAACTCCTCGGCATTCAGGTAATTCTTGGCTACCACCACATCAGCCTTGCGCACGCGATCTCCCTTGAAGCTCAGCAGGTTCATATTCGCGGCGCTGGCATCGGCTCTCCGAACGATCAGCTCTGCTGCCGTGTGACCGGTAACGGCAAAGAACAGCTTGTTTTGCACCTCGGCAAACAGGAATGCGGTGTCCTGCTCATTGGCGCGATAGTCCTCGGCCAGAGTGAAGAGGTCGCGCACCTTCTGATAGAAGCGCTTCTCCGAGGCCCGTATGTCACGGATGCGCTTGAGCAGCTCATCGAAGTAGTCCCAGCGAGGCTCTCCCAAGCGGGCATCGTCCATCACGAAGCCCTTCTGCAGGTATTCGCCGAGGGTGCGCGTGGCCCACTGGCGGAACTGGGTGGCACGGGTGGAGCGCACGCGGTAGCCCACTGCAATGATCATCGGCAGTGCATAGAGGTGGGTCAGGTAGCTCTTGCCGTCAGAGGCAGTTGTAAACTTCTGGTTTACAACTGCCTCTTCAGCCAGCTCCCCATCAGTAATGATGGATTGGACGTGCTTGCCGATGTTCTGCTTGCTGGTTTGATACAGCTCGGCCATTTCCAGTTGTGTGAGCCAGACCTGGCCATCCAGTTCGCGCAGTGTGAGTTGTGCCAGACCATCGTCCGTGCTGTAGAGAATCAGGTCGCTACTTGCCATGTTCAGCTGTTTACCTTCGAGAGGGCGCGGTGGGTTGTCAGGCCGTCGTACTGCCATTGCCGCGTAGCTGAGCATTCATAGCCGTTGACGATCTTCCTGTCACCCCACTCGATGTTGCGCACACAATGGCTGTGACGCGGTTACGGGGTGCTCCGGGCGCTGCGTGACCGGGGCACGCTCGTGGCGTCGGCTGGTCAGTTCCCTGCCGACACCCCACGGTCGATGGCCATGTCGGCGCCCGTTATCGAGGCGGCTGCCGGCTGGCAGAGGAAGTAGGCCAGCTCGGCCACTTCGGCCGGTTGTATGAAGCGCGCGTCGGCGCCTTGCGGGTACTTGGCCAGCAGCTCGCGGTAGTAGCCCTGTGGGTCGCCGTTGCCGTAGCGCTGCGCCTGGAACTTCAGCATCGGCGTCTCGATGTCGCCCGGGGAGACCGCATTGCAGCGCACGCCATCTGGCGCGAGGTCCAGCGCCAGGGTCTTGGTCAGCAGCGTGACGCCGCCCTTGCTCGCGCAGTAGGCGGCCGCGTTGCGGTTGCCCTGGCGGCCGGCGTCGCTGGAGATGTTGACGATGCTGCCCCGGCTCTGGCGCAGCGCCGGGATGGCCGCCGCGCACATGAAGAAGGTGCCCTTCAGGTTGACGTCCAGGACCAGGTCGAAATCCTCTTCCGAGCAGGCTTCGACCGGCCCTTCGCGCCACACCCCGGCGGCATTGATGAGGGCGTCCAGCCTGCCACCGGCCGCCAGCGCCGCCGCGACGATTTCCTGGCAGGCCCCCGGCCGGCGGATGTCCCTGGCCAGGTGGCCGGCCAGGGGCTGGGTGGCGGCCAGCTCGGCCAGCGAGGGCGTGTCCTGGTCGGTGGCGAATACCTGCCAGCCGCCCTGGAGGAAGCGTTCGACGAGTGCGCGGCCAACGCCGCCCGCAGCGCCGGTGACGAGAACGAGAGGGGTCATGGGGAATCTCCGTTGTCGGGCTCAGGGTGCCTTGTTTTCCACGAGGCAGTTGCCGCCGTCGACCACCAGCACTTCGCCGGTGATGTAGCTGGCCTCGGGCGAGGCGAGGAAGGCCACGGCCGCGGCGATCTCCTCGGGGCGGCCGGCCCGGCCGATGGGGACGAACTGCGCCGCGTGCTGCTCTTCGGGCGTGCTCGAACCGGTGGTGATCCAGCCCGGGGCTACCGAGTTGACGGTGATGCCCTCCCGGGCGACCTCCAGCGCCAGCCCCATGTTCATCCCCAGCATCCCGGCCTTGGCCGCGCTGTAGGCGGCCTCACCCGGGTTGCTGCCCCGGGTTCCGGTGGTGGAGCTGATGTTGACGATGCGGCCGTAGCGACGGGCGCGCATGCCCGGCAGCACGCCCCGGGTCAGCAGGAAGGCGGTGGTGAGGTTTCGCGCAAGCGACAGGTTCCACATCTCCAGGCTCATGCCCGCCACCTCGGCGAAGGGTTCCGGGCTGCCCTGCATCGCCATGCCGGCGTTGTTCACCAGGATGTCGATGCGCCCCCATTGCGCCTGCGCCCAGGTGAGGAGTTCGTGCACGGCGGCTTCGTCGGTGAGGTCCGCTGCCTGTCCCTGCGCGTCGAAGCCCTCCGCGCGCAACTCGGTCACCCTGGCGGCGATGCGCGCGCTGCTGGCGGTGACGATCAGCTTCGCGCCGGCACGCCCCAGGCGGCGTGCGATGGCCATGCCGATCCCCGATTCGCTGCCGGCTCCGCTGACCAGGGCCACCTGGCCCATCATTGCTGGTTCCATGATTCTTTCCTCCGGGGCTGTATTGCGCTGGAGGCTAGAAGTGTTTTGCTGATAGAAAAAGACAACCGTTATCAGCAGAACTGACAACACCATGGCCTTTACCAGCGAATCCCTGAAAGTCTTCCTCGCCGTGCTGGACGCCGGCTCGTTCTCGGCGGCCGCCAGGGCCCTGGGGCGCGTGCCGTCGGCGGTGAACATGGCGATTTCCCAACTGGAGGCCGAGCTGGACCTGGAACTGTTCGACCGCTCCTCCCGCCGCGCGCTGCCGACGGCTGCGGCCCGGGCCCTGGAGCCCCAGGCGCGGCAGGCGGTGGGCCAGCTCAACCTGCTGGACGCGCACGCCCTGCAGCTGCATGCCGGGCTCGAGCCGCGCCTGGTGCTGGCCATGGCGCCGGAGCTGCAGAGCGGTGCCTGGAGCCAGCCGCTGTCGACGCTGGCGCGCGAGTTCCCGACGCTGGAGATCGAAATCCGCTCCGCTGCCCAGGCCGATGCCACGCGCATGCTGCATGAAGGCAGCGTGCAGCTGGCCCTGGTGTTCGAACGCCCGGGGATCGATGAGCGCGAGGCCTTCGTCGAGGCGGGAAGTCAGTTGCTGGCGGCCGTCGCCGCGCCTGGTTACAGCCAGGCAGCGCTGAGCGAATCCCGCCTGGCCGAGCTCCGGCAGATCGTCGTCGCGCTTGGCGACCCCAAGGCGTCGGATCCGCAGATCGTGCTGTCCCACAGGGTCTGGCTGACCGACAGCTACCTGGCCACGCTGGGCTTGGTGCAGGCGGGCATCGGCTGGGCCTACCTGCCCCAGCCGCTGGTGCAGCCGCTGATCGCATCAGGTGCGCTGGAGCACGTCGCCTTTGCCGACATGGCCAACCAGATGCGGTTGTGGGTTGATGTCGTCTGGCTGAAGAACCGCCCGCTCGGGCTGGCGGCCAGGCGCTACCTCGAACTGCTGCGCGAGCAGACCCGCACCGAACCGGGCCGCGCGTGAGCGCCGCGATGCGCGCGCCGAACGGCGGAAACGAAAAAGCCCGCGCGAGGCGGGCTTTCCGGGGTGCCGCGACCGTCATGGGACGGTCGGGACATCGATCTGGCGCATCCGGCGGGATTCGAACCCACGACCCCTGCCTTCGGAGGGCAGTACTCTATCCAGCTGAGCTACGGATGCTTGAAGAGGCGCGCAATGATACCTGCAAGGGCTGCCAGCGTCCACGCCGGCACGAATGTTCGTGATTTCGAACGAAAATGACGCTCGTGCTCGATTCTGCACAGCAAAATCCGCAAATATTTCCAGTTTTCGTCTGTTTTATCGAACAGGCTATTGCCCTTTACCCCCTCTGGCCCTAGGATTCGTTTGAGATTTCAAACGCCCCTTGCAAACGCCAAGTCAGGCCGTTCCAATCGAATCCCCCTCCTGGCCAATCCCGTGTTGGCCGAACAAAAACAACGTGCCCCCGGCTCCTTGTAACCGGTGTGAAGGAGACAGCGATGCAATTGAAAGATGCCACCCTGTTCCGCCAGAAAGCCTACATCGACGGCGCCTGGCTGGACGCTGACAGCGGCCAGACCATCAAGGTCAACAACCCGGCCACTGGGGAGATTCTCGGTACCGTGCCGAAGATGGGCGCCGCCGAGACCCGCCGTGCCATCGAGGCGGCCGACAAGGCCCTGCCGGCCTGGCGCGCGCTGACCGCCAAGGAACGCGCCAACAAGCTGCGCCGCTGGTACGAACTGATGATCGAGAACCAGGACGACCTCGGTCGCCTGATGACCCTCGAACAAGGCAAGCCGCTGGCCGAAGCCAAGGGCGAGATCGCCTACGCCGCCTCCTTCATCGAATGGTTCGCCGAAGAAGCCAAGCGCATCTATGGCGACGTCATTCCCGGCCACCAGCCGGACAAGCGCCTGATCGTCATCAAGCAGCCCATCGGCGTGACCGCGGCCATCACCCCGTGGAACTTCCCCGCTGCGATGATCACCCGCAAGGCCGGCCCGGCCCTGGCCGCCGGCTGCACCATGGTGCTCAAGCCTGCCTCGCAGACCCCGTATTCCGCCCTGGCCCTGGCCGAGCTGGCCGAGCGCGCCGGCATCCCCAAAGGCGTGTTCAGCGTGGTGACCGGCAGCGCCGGCGAAGTGGGCAGCGAGCTGACCAGCAACCCCATCGTGCGCAAGCTGTCCTTCACCGGCTCCACCGAGATCGGTCGCCAGCTGATGGCCGAATGCGCCCAGGACATCAAGAAGGTGTCCCTGGAGCTGGGTGGCAACGCGCCCTTCATCGTCTTCGATGACGCCGACCTCGACGCCGCCGTCGACGGCGCGCTGATCTCCAAGTACCGCAACAACGGCCAGACCTGCGTCTGCGCCAACCGCCTGTACGTGCAGGACGGCGTGTACGACGCCTTCGTCGAGAAGCTGAAGGTGGCCGTGGCCAAGCTGAAGATCGGCAACGGCCTGGAAGACGGCATCACCACCGGCCCGCTGATCGACGAGAAGGCCGTGGCCAAGGTCCAGGAGCACATCCAGGACGCGGTGAGCAAAGGCGCCAAGGTCGTGTCCGGCGGCAAGCCCCACGCCCTGGGCGGCACCTTCTTCGAGCCGACCATCCTGGTCGACGTACCGAAGACCGCCGCCGTGGCCAAGGAAGAAACCTTCGGCCCGCTGGCCCCGCTGTTCCGTTTCAAGGACGAGGCCGAAGTCATCGCCATGTCCAACGACACCGAGTTCGGTCTGGCTTCCTACTTCTACGCCCGTGACCTGGGCCGCGTGTTCCGCGTGGCCGAGGCCCTGGAGTACGGCATGGTGGGTATCAACACCGGCCTGATCTCCAACGAAGTGGCGCCCTTCGGCGGCATCAAGGCCTCGGGCCTGGGTCGCGAAGGCTCCAAATACGGCATCGAGGACTACCTGGAGATCAAGTATCTCTGCCTCGGCGGTATCTGAATCTGATGTAAAGACGGGGCAAGGCGCGAAAGAGCGCGCGGCGCCCCAGCGGTACCACATGAACCACGTCGAGCCTCCGACAGGCCTGCGCAGTCGATCATCGAATGCTGCGCTGCAACCTGCCGGGGGCATTCATCCTTGAAGCTGCGCCGCCCGATGAGCGGCCGTGAGGAAACCATGAGCAAGACCAACGAATCCATCCTGCAACGCCGTGCCGCCGCCGTCCCCCGTGGCGTGGGCCAGATCCACCCGGTCGTCGCCGAGCGCGCCGAGAACGCCACCGTCTGGGACGTGGAAGGCCGCGAGTACATCGACTTCGCCGGCGGTATCGCCGTGCTGAACACCGGCCACCTGCACCCGAAAGTGGTCGCCGCCGTTCAGGAGCAGCTGACCAAGCTGTCCCACACCTGCTTCCAGGTGCTGGCCTACGAGCCGTACATCGAGCTCTGCGAAGAGATCGCCAAGCGCGTACCGGGTGACTTCGCCAAGAAGACCCTGCTGGTCACCTCCGGCTCCGAAGCCGTCGAGAACGCCGTGAAGATCGCCCGTGCCGCCACCGGCCGCGCCGGCGTGATCGCCTTCACCGGCGCCTACCACGGCCGCACCATGATGACCCTGTCGCTGACCGGCAAGGTGGTTCCGTACTCCGCCGGCATGGGCCTGATGCCCGGTGGCGTGTTCCGCGCCCTGGCCCCGTGCGAGCTGCACGGCGTGAGCGAAGACGACTCCATCGCCAGCATCGAGCGCATCTTCAAGAACGACGCCCAGCCCCAGGACATCGCCGCGATCATCATCGAGCCGGTGCAGGGTGAAGGCGGCTTCTACGTCAACTCCAAGCCCTTCATGCAGCGCCTGCGCGCCCTGTGCGACCAGCACGGCATCCTGCTGATCGCTGACGAAGTGCAGACCGGCGCTGGCCGTACCGGCACCTTCTTCGCCACCGAGCAGTTGGGCGTGATCCCGGACCTGACCACCTTCGCCAAGTCCGTTGGCGGCGGCTTCCCCATCTCCGGCGTGTGCGGCAAGGCCGAGATCATGGACGCCATCGCTCCCGGCGGCCTGGGTGGCACCTATGCCGGCAGCCCGATCGCCTGCGCCGCGGCCCTGGCCGTGCTCAAGGTCTTCGACGAAGAGAAACTGCTGGAGCGCAGCCAGGCCGTGGGCGAACGCCTGAAGGCCGGCCTGCGTGAAATCCAGGCCAAGCACAAGGTCATCGGCGACGTCCGTGGCCTCGGCTCCATGGTCGCCATCGAGCTGTTCGAAGGCGGCGACGAGAGCAAGCCGGCCGCCGAGCTGGTCGGCAAGATCGTTGCCAAGGCGCGCGACAAGGGCCTGATCCTGCTGTCCTGCGGCACCTACTACAACGTCATCCGCTTCCTGATGCCGGTCACCATCCCTGATGCACAGCTCGACAAAGGCCTGGCCATTGTCGCCGAGTGCTTCGACGAACTCGCCTGAGGCTCACCAGCCAGGCGTATTTGAGGCCCGCTTCGGCGGGTCTTTTTTTGCCCTGGATCAAGGCCTACACCTCGCGGTGTTCAATACCCTCAAAAGGCCACTATCCAGCCCGTGAGGCGCCGTTTAGACTGCGCGCTCACTTTTTTGCCAACTCCATCGCATTCCCGGCTTCCAGGCCACGCCCCTGGATCGCGCTGCCCTTCGAGGTTCACATGCCTGCCCACGCCAAGGTCCCGGAAATCCTGATTGCCGAGGCCGACCCCTGGACGGCGGACCTGCTCGCGCAACTGGTGCTGGACGTACGTGGCGATGCCAGCGTGGTGCGCGTGCCCGATACCCAGGCCGCCCTGGCCCGCTGCAAGCGGCGCCTGCCCGACCTGGTGATCGCCGACGGCGAGTTGCAGGGCGGCGGTGGCCTGGAGCTGCTGCGCCAGCTCAGGCGCCACCCGCGTACGCCGGTGCTGCCCTTCATCCTCATCAGCGAGAAGGTCGATGCCAGCAGCGTGCGCGCGGCACTGCCCCTGGCGCCCGCCGCCTACCTGGGCAAGCCCTTCAATGCCGAGGGCCTGCGCCAGCGCCTGGGCAGCCTGCTGCCGGGGGCGAACAAGGCGCACAGCGCGGTCGCTTCACTGCTGGTCAGCACCCTCAAGGAATACCTCGACAGCGTGCGCGAGGAAGGGCAGGGCGCGCCCTTGCTCAGCGATGTGCGCGACGCCGTCAGCCAGTGCCTGCAGGCCAGCGATGTCGACCTGCGCGACCTCGACGACGTCTTCTCCCGTGACCCGCAGATCACCGCCAAGCTGATCGCCGCCGCCAACAGCGCGGCCCATCACCTCGGCGTGCCCTGCCAGACCCTCGGCCAGGCGCTGCACCGCCTGGGCGTCACCCGGGTGCTCAACCTGGTGCTGGGCATGGCCCTGGAGCGCAACGCCCACCTGCATGACCCGCGCCTGGCCGAATTGGCCGAGATCGCCTGGAAATCGTCCCAGCGCAGCGCCGAGCTGGGCTACTGGATGGCCAGCGAACTCGATCTCGATGCCGAGCTCTGCTACACCGCCGGCCTGCTGCACAACATGGGTGAACTGGCCCTGCTGCGCAGCCTGCAGGATTGGCAGGACGCCGGTGGCGGGCTGAGCGACGAGGAATTGCTGGAAACCCTGCGCAAGCGCGCCGCCAGCTTCGGCTCCGCGCTGCGCATCCGCTGGCGCCTGCCCTTCGGCCTGCGCGAGCTGGTGGCGGCCTTCTACGGCCTGGGTACCGGGGTCTTCTCCCGTGAAGCGCTGGCGATGAACCTCTGCGCCAGCCTGCTGCGCCTGCCCGTGGGGCAGGACGTGGGCGAACTGCTGGAAGAGCGCGCCGCACGCCTGCTGCGTCTCGACCCCGACCTGCTGCGGCGCCTGCCGGCGCGACTGCTGCAGGCCTGAGGCTCAGCCCAGGGCTTCCTCGATGAAATCCAGGCGGTCCTGGCCGAAGAACATATCGCTGCCGACGAAGCAGGTCGGTGCCCCGAACACGCCACGTTTGACCGCCTCTTCGGTGGCCGCCTTCAGTGCGTCCTTCACCGCCTGGTCGCCCACCAGCGCCAGCAGCGCCTGGGGATCGAAGCCGGCTTCCACCAGGGTCGCCCCGAGGATCGCCGGGTCGCCCAGGTTGCGCCGCTCCTGCCACATCGCCCTGAACATCGCCTCCAGGTAGGCCTCTAAGCGCTCCGGCTGGTGCAGCTGCACACCGATGGCACCGCGCATCAGCGTCAGGGTGTTGATGGGAAAGTGCGGGTTGAACACCAGCGGCACGCCATAGCGCTTCGCGTGGCGGTCCAGGTCGATCATCGAGTAGCGGCCCTTCACCGGCACTGCATTGGGCGAGGCATTGCCCGTGGCCTGGAACACCCCGCCCAGCAGCATCGGCCGGTACACCAGGGTCGCGCCCTTGCGGGCACAGAGGGCAGGTAGCTGGGTCCAGGCCAGGTAACTGGCCGGGCTGCCCAGATCGAAGAAGAATTCGACGCTCTTGGTCATGGTTTTTCTCGTTCTTGTCAGCGAATTCGTGAGACCGCGCGAGCGACGTTCAGGCTAGGCGGCGAGCCCGGGTGAAAGCGGAGTTGGCTTCTGCCAATGAGCATTTCGCACGGGATCGCCAACAACGCCTGGGCGCCGCGCAGCCGGTCGGCTGCACACCTACCAGCGTTCCATCCAGGGGCGTAGATCCAGTTCAAACGTCCAGGCATCTCGCGGCTGGCTATGCAGGAACCAGTAGTTCTCGGCGATGTGCTCGGGGTCGAGGATGCCGTCCTGCTCCTTGCGGGCGTAGATGTCGGGGAAGGTGTCGCGGATGAAGTCGGTGTCGATGGCGCCGTCCACTACCACGTGGGCGACGTGGATGTTCCGTGGCCCCAGCTCGCGCGCCATGCTCTGCGCCAGGGCGCGGATGCCGTGCTTGGCGCCGGCGAAGGCGGCGAAGTTGGCCGCGCCGCGCAGGCCCGCCGTGGCACCGGTGAAGAGGAGGGTGCCGCGCCCACGGGTGACCATGCGCCGCGCCACCGCCTGGCCGGTGAGGAAGCCGGAGAAGCAGGCCATCTCCCAGATCTTGAAATACTTGCGCGCGGTCTCGTCGAGGATGCTGCAGGGCACGTTGGCGCCGATGTTGAAGACGAAGGCTTCGATGGGGCCGATCTCGCGCTCGATCTGCTCCACCAGCGCGGTCACGTCCTCTTCCTTGCGCGCGTCGGAGGCAAAGCCGTGGGCCTGGCCGCCTTCGGCGCGGATGCTGTCCACCAGGGGTTGCAGTTTGTCCGCGCTGCGCCGGGTCACGCAGGCGATATAACCCTCGCGGGCGAAACGCCGGGCAATGGCGCCGCCGGTGGCATCACCGGCGCCGATCACGAGCACCACCTTGTTGTTGTTCGATTCGGTATTCATGGCAGTCACCTTTAACTAAACGGTCGTTAGCTGAACGGACGTTATGCTACAGTCCAACCCGCGTCAAGCAGTGCGTTTTATGGAGGTCGACATGCGCTATTCCCCCACCCACAAGGAAGAAACCCGGCAGAAACTGCTGGAGAGCAGCGGCTCGATCGCCAAGGCTGGCGGCTTCTCCAGCACCGGCGTAGATGCCCTGATGAAAGCCATCGGCCTCACCGGTGGCGCCTTCTACAGCCACTTCCCGTCGAAGGATGACTTGTTCACCGCCATCGTCGAGCGCGAGCTGTCGCGCAGCCTGATCGGCCAGGTCGCCCAGGGCGAAGGCTTCGACCAGGCACGCCTGCAGCGTTGCCTCGAGCACTACCTGAGCATGGCCCATGTTCACAACGCCGAAGGCGGCTGCGCGATTCCCGCCCTGGGCGCGGAGATCGCCCGCGCCGACCTGCCGGTGCGCGAGACCGCCGAGCACTGGATGCTGCAACTGCAGCAGGCCTGGGCCGAGATACTCGAAGACGGCGAGCTGGCCTGGGCGGTGATCTCCCAGTGCGTGGGCGCCCTGGTGATCGCGCGCATGCTCGCCAGCGAATCGCGCCAGGAAGAGGTGCTCAGTGCCGGTCGCACCTTGTTGATGCAAGCGCTGGAGCGGCGCGGCTAGAGTTATCCACAGCCGCCCGTCCTCGGAGAACCCATGCGCGCGTCCCTGTTCACCTGCCTGCTGTTGGCCCCTTCGGTATTCGCCGGCGACCTGCACCAGGCCTCCCGCGCCACGCTGCTGGAGGACGCGCGCTTCACCCGTGAGGCGGTGCTCGACCGCATCCAGCAGCTGCGTTTCTCCTTCCGTGAGGGCGAACCCGAAGACGGGCAGCAGCCTTACTGGGCGCGCACCTACGCCAGCCACGGCTCCGCCGACGGGCCGGGTGCGGCGCCGAGCCGCGAGCGGACTGTTTCCGGCATCGCCCTGGGCAGTGAACGCTGGGTGGGCGACTGGGTGCTGGGCGCCACGGCCGGGCTGTCCCGCACGGAACTGGAGGCCGGCAGCGACGATGCGCGCCTCGACGGCTACCAGCTCGGCGCCTACCTCGGCACCAAGTTCTACAACCAGATCGGCTTCAAGACCGGCCTGCTGCTGGACAGCCACCGGGTGGACGGCCACGCGTCTGCCGCCGATGCCCGGGGCGGGCAGCTGTTCGGCGAGCTGAGCTATTCGCTGGATTACCGCGATTTCAGCCTCGAAGGCTTCAGCGAACTCGCCTGGCTTCGCCAGGACAATGAGCGCCAGGCTGATGTGGCGTCACAACGGGACGAGCTGCTGCAGGCCACCTTCGGCCTGCGCGGCACCACCGCCTGGACCCTCGGCCCCGACCAGCGCCTGGTGGCGCGGGTGATCCCGGCCTGGCGGCGCAACAGCGGCGATCGCCGGCTCGGGGATGAAGACGGCGCCGGCGAGGCGCAGCTCGCCCGCGACGTCATCCACCTCGGCCTGATGCTCGACTGGCAGCTGGACCAGGCCCTGAGCCTGGGCCTGGCCTACGAGGGCGACTGGGCCACCGAGTCGCGGGACAACGGTCTGGCCCTGCGCATGAGCCTGAAGTACTGAGGCCGCGCCTCAGATTTCCTGCATCTCGAAATCCATCTTGCCCACGCCGCAGTCGGGGCAGATCCAGTCCTCGGGCACATCGGCCCAGGGGGTGCCGGCGGCGATGCCCTCGTCGGGCCAGCCCTTGGCTTCGTCGTAGATCAGGCCACAGACCACACAGATCCAGGTTTTCATGCCGGTACCTCTTGTTCTTCACGGTTGAGCGGATTTTCCGCGGCGCAACGCCCGCCGGGCCGTGGGGGCCTCGGGGCGCTGTCGTGGGCGGAATGGCGGCGATAGTAGGCGCAGAAGGGCCACGAGGCGGCCCATCTTAGGTTGGGGGCGTGGGGTTCGGGGACGCGCGGCAGGCGTCAGGCGGTCTGTGCGCGCTCGGCCACCGGTTGCGGCTGCGCCTGCCAGCGATTGGCGCGGGCGAAGGTGCCGATGTCGTTGAAGCGCACGCCCATCTCACGCATCACCTTGTGCGCCACCGGGGCGGTCATCTGGCGGATGTAGAAGGGCTCCTTGACCACGAAGTGGTGGATCGCATGGGTGCTGCCGAAGTTGAAGCAGAACGCCTGCAGCGGCCACAGCCACCAGGGGTTGAGTACCTGGGTCTGCTGGATCACGTTGCCCAGCTCCACGTCGCCGTAGTAGTGCATGTTGGAGCTGACGAAGTGCAGGCAGAAGGTGCGCAGCACGTTGGGGCCCACCAGCACCACTACCGCGATGTCGATGCCCTGCATCACCGCCAGGGTGGTCTCCGACCAGGCCACCGGCGCGCCCAGCAGCGCGCTCACGCCATTGATGGCGTGGAGGCCGAGGAAGACGTACCAGGCGCTCCAGTTCATCAGCGCCAGCGGCGCATAGACCTTCAGCGTGCGCATCAGGATGAACTTCTTGTGCTCCCAGCTCTTGGCCCGGAGCATGCGGATCAGCGAGGACATCAGGTTGTCGCCCACCATCAGCAGCCGCGCTAGGCCCCAGGGCTCGCCGTTGGTGATGGCGCGCTCCTCCATGTCGGTCTCGGTACCGGAAACCTTGTGGTGGTTCAGGTGCAGGTGGCGGCGCACCCAGGGGTTGATGGTGCTCGGCCGCGCCAGCCACACCAGCGCCATCATCAGGTTGTGCGCCACCTTCTGCTTGCGGAAGTACATGCTGTGGATAAGGTCGTGCTCCAGCTCGTGGGTCAGCGACGCGAGGAAGGCGTTGACCAGCAGGCACGCCCACCAGGCGATCGTGCCATTCAGGTAGAGCGCCGCCGAGCCGACCATGCCGGCGAGGGCGAAGGCGAGGATGCTGGCGCCGAGCAGGTCCTGGCGGTTGAGGATCGGGTAGCGCTGGCGCAGCTCCACGCCATGAGCCATCACCACTTCACGAATATGGGCTGATCGCTGTTGATCATTCAGCTTTGCGGGGCTTGCGGTCGTCGGGGACATGCTTACATCCTCTTGTTCGTCGTGTGCCCACTCTGCCGAGGCGGTGCGCGCCACGCCTGACCTTGAACGCCAACCTGTTGACCGGATACGCCAACCTGCATGAGCGACGAGCCCTCCACCCTCGCCAGCTGGACCCGAGCCCTGCGCAAGCAGCTGGACGCGCTCGGCCTCGACAGCGACGGCCTCTGCCGCCAGGCCGGCCTCGATCCGGCGCTGATGGACGACCCCAACGCGCGCTACCCGCTCTCCGCCACCACGCGCCTGTGGCAGTTGGCGGTCACGGCCAGCGGTGACCCGGCGCTGGGCCTGAAGATTTCCGGCTACCTCAGCCCCACCACCTTCCACGCCCTGGGCTACGCGCTGGTGGCCAGCGCCAGCCTGCGGGAGATCTTCGAGCGCATCGAGCGCTACCACCAGGTGGTCAGCGATGCCCTGGCCCTGCAGCTGACCCTGCACGGCGAACGCTACGAGTTCCGCCTGCGCGTGCCCGAGGAGGGCCCCGCACCGGCCCCCGAGGCCGTAGACGCCTTCGCCGCCATCTACGTGCGCACCTGCCGCAACCGCCTGGGCCGCGACTACGCGCCCCTGGCCGTGCACCTGCGCCGCCCGCAGCCGGCCGACCCCGCGCCCTGGCACCAGGTGTTCCGCTGCCCGCTGCACTTCGGCGCCCCGGAAGACCTGATCGAATTCGCCCGCGAGGATTTCGAACGCCGCCTGGAAGACGCCAACCCCGAGCTGGCCGAGCACAACGAAACGGTGCTCAAGCGCACCCTGGAGCAGCTGCAGGTGCCCACCTGGGCGCGCAAGGTGCGCGCCTGCCTGGAGGCCCAGCTGCCCAACGGCGAACCCTCGGCCGAGCGCATCGCCCAGTCCCTGCACCTGAGCCTGCGCAGCCTGCAACGGCACCTGGCGGAGGAGGGCAGCAGCTACGAGCAACTGCTCAGCGACACCCGCCAGGCCCTGGCGCTGGTGCACATGCGCGACCCGCGCTGCTCCATCAGCGAAATCGCCTATCTGCTCGGTTTCGCCGATACCAGCAGCTTCAGCCGCGCCTTCAAGCGCTGGACCGGCCAGGCACCGAGTCAGTACCGCGAAAGCCTGGTGCGCTAGAACTGGCCAGTCGCCAGCCGAGCCGCCAGAATCACCCCATTACAAGAACCACCCCGAGAAGCCCATGCGTCCTGCCTACGCCCGCCATCCCTATGCCGTCGCGTTCCACACCCTGGGCCTGGCCCTGTTGATGCTGGCCTACAGCCGCTGGCAGGTGCCGCTTGCCTGGAGCATCCCGGCCTACCTGGTGCTGGCGCTGTGGCCCTGGCTGGGCCCCTGGAAGGTGCCGGAAGAGCCCCGCGACGAGCCCCTGGAAGACCAGGCCCCGCGCCTGGCGGAGCTGGCGGTGCAGGCTGATCGCAATGCTGCCGAGCGTTTGCGTCTGCAAGGCATTGCCGCCCAACTCGACACCTTGCTGCGCCAGCGCCTGGACGAGGGCGCCATCTGGCTGCAGCGCCATGACGCGGGCGTCGTACCGCCTGATCTCGATCGCCTCGAACAGCTGGCCGCACAGTTGCAGCAGGCCGGTGCCGAAGGCCGCGCCGACCTGGACACGGCCCGCCAGGCCTTCGCCGCGCTGCTTGCCGAAAGCGGCACCGGCCGCGAGCGCGTGCAGGCCCTGGCCGAGCGCAGCGGCGAGATCCAGAAAGTTGCCCAGAGCATCCAGTCCATTGCCAGCCAGACCAACCTGCTGGCGCTCAACGCTGCCATCGAAGCCGCCCGCGCCGGGGATGCCGGGCGTGGTTTCGCCGTGGTCGCCGACGAGGTGCGCAACCTCGCAGCGCGCACTGCCGGTGCCACCGAGGAAGTGGGGCGCATGGCCGAAGACATCCAGCAACAGACCGCCGCCGCCGTGGCCCACCTGGCCGGGCAGGACGCCGGGCTGGCCGCAGGCGTGGCCGCGCTGGAGCCCCTTGGCGGGCTGATGGCCGGGCTGGACGAGCAGGGCGCGCAGTTGCGCGACGCGCTGGCGCCCTTGCCGGATCACTGGGCGCTGCAGCACGAAAGCCAGCAGGCCTGGCGGCAAGAGATGGTGCGCCTGGAAGCGCAGCTGGAAGAGGCGGTGACGGTGGGCCGTCAGCTCGCCGAGGCCCTGCGCGGGCCGGCCTGAACCGCTACAGCCGCGCCGCCTTGCGCAGGCCGGTGAGGTCGAGGATCTCGATCTCGCCATAGTTCAGGTGCACCACGCCCTGGGCTTCCAGCTCCTTGAGAATCTGGTTGGTGGTCTGCCGCGACACCGCCAGCATCAGCGCCAGCTGTTCCTGGGCCAGGTGGATGACCCGGCGCTGGCCGCTGGTTTCGCCGTAGCCCTCGGCGATCATCAACAGCCGCCGTGCCAGGCGTTGCGGTGCCGGCAGCAGGCTCATTTCCTCCAGCGCGATAAAGGCCAGGCGCAGCTTCTGGCTCATCAGCAGGGCGAGCTCGCGCCACCAGGCCGGCTCCGCCTCCAGCATCTTCTGCAAGGCCGCCTGGGGCACGTTGAGCAGCTGCGTCGGGCCTTCGGCGAAGGCGTCATGGGTGCGTGGCTGGCCATCGAACAGGCAGATCTCGCCGAACCAGTGCGGCGGCTCCACCAGGATCAGCAGCGCCTCCTTGCCGTTCTCCGCGCTCACGCCGATGCGCACCGCGCCTTCGAGCACGGCATAGAGCCCGCAGGGCGGGTCGCCCCGGCGGAACAGGCATTCGCCGGGGGCCAGGCTCAGCGGGCGCGCCTGCTCCACAAGCGCATCCTGCAGGGGCGCGGGCAGGCCGTCGAACCAGTGGCCGGTGAGCAATTGGGTACGGCAGTCGGAAAGTTCGGGCATCGGGTGATGGGCTTTGTCGGCTAGCTGACAGAGGATAGGTCAGTACAGGCGCCATTATCGGCGCAACTGCCTGCAACCTGAGGACATAACAATGAAAACCCTCGTCGACCATCTTTCCCAGTACGCCGAATACCACCGTGACCGGCGCAATATCTTCAGCCACTTCATCGGCATCCCGCTGATCGTGGTCGCCGTGGCCGTGCTGCTGTCGCGCCCGGGCCTGGTCGTCGCCGGCCTGTGGATATCTCCTGCAGCCCTGGTGGCGCTGGCCTCTGCCGTCTTCTACTTCCGCCTCGACCTGCGCTTCGGCCTGGTGATGACCGCGCTGCTCTGGCTCAGCCTCTGGGTCGGCACCGCGCTGGCCGTGCAATCCACCGCCCTGTGGCTCAGCGCCGGCCTCGGCCTGTTCGTGGTGGGCTGGGTGATCCAGTTCGTCGGCCACTACTACGAAGGCCGCAAGCCCGCCTTCGTCGACGACCTCATGGGCCTGGTGGTCGGCCCGCTGTTCGTGGTCGCCGAACTGGCCTTCATGCTCGGCATGCGCAAGGACGTGGAACAGGCCATCGAACACCGCGCCGGCCCGACCTGCATCCGCGAGAAGAAAGCCACCGCCTGAGGTGATGCGCGGTTGGATCGCTTCCCCTGTGGGAGCGGCTTCCGCCGCGAAAGGCTCACCGCCGGCTCTCGGCTCCGAGTGGCCGGCAGCTCCATCGCGAATGAATTCGCTCACGGGAGAGGGGTGAGGCTTCGGTGTATGGGGCGAGTCCGCCTGGTGGATAAAAGAGCGTTATCCACCCTACCCAGCGGGGTAGCTCGTGCCGGCACGATGCGCCAGGCGCT
>BATO01000067.1 GCA_000474255.1 Aquipseudomonas alcaligenes MRY13-0052 | reverse complement strand
GCCCCGCCTCTGCGAAAAAATGCTGGCAATTCATGCGTTTCTCGCCGCCCAGCGCTGAACTATTTGCCTGTTCTCCGATCCTATATGCCCATAGCCACTGGTCGCAGGGGCCTGCTAAGCTCGCGACTTCATAGAACATGCCATCACGGCGGACAGACAAGGAATCAGCATGAAACAACATCGGTTGGCAGCGGCTGTGGCTCTGGTGGGCCTGGTGCTCGCGGGCTGCGATTCGCAGACCAGCGTCGAGCTCAAGACTCCGGCACAGAAGGCCTCCTATGGCATCGGCCTGAACATGGGCAAGAGCCTGGCCCAGGAAGGCATGGACGATCTGGATTCCAAAGCTGTCGCCCAGGGCATCGAAGATGCCATCGGCAAGAAGGAACAGCGCCTGAAGGACGACGAGCTGGTTGAGGCCTTTGCCTTCCTGCAGAAGCGTGCCGAAGAGCGCATGACCAAGCTCAACGAGGAATCCGCCAAGGCGGGCAAGAAGTTCCTCGAAGAGAACGGCAAGCGTGAAGGCGTGACCACCACCGCCTCCGGCCTGCAGTATGAAATCGTCCAGGCGGCCAAAGGCGCTCAGCCCAAGGCCACCGACGTGGTGACCGTTCACTACGAAGGCAAGCTGACCGATGGCACCGTCTTCGACAGCTCCATCCAGCGTGGCAGCCCGATCGACCTGCCGGTCAACGGCGTGATCCCGGGTTGGGTCGAAGGCCTGCAACTGATGCACGTTGGCGAGAAGGTCAAACTGTATATCCCGAGCGAGCTGGCCTACGGCGAGCAGAGCCCGAGCCCGGCGATCCCGGCGAACTCCGTACTGGTGTTCGACCTGGAGCTGATCGGCATCAAGGACCCGGCTGCCGCTCCCCAGCAGTAAGCCGTTGTCTTTCGAGGCGCCCCGCATTGCGGGGCGTTTTCGTTTCTGCGGCCGGGGCCACTCTTTCGGATAGCCGCGCTGCGTTTCGGTAACCGGTTTTGCCGATGCGGTCACGGAGCGAACCTGGTGCTGACTGCCGGGTCTGAACGAAGGTGTTCCGGCATCCTGGTGTTACGGTTATGCACATGACCGAGTAACCACGGGACTTGTCACTGCGGTTTGCTGTCGCAGGCGCTGGTCGATTTTCAACCAGTTGATTTTGTTGGTGTTTTTAGCTTGGCCAAAAAATCGCCGATCTGTAGCGAAGCCGCGTGGCGCGGGCTTTTGCAGGTTGTCGGGATAAACTGCTAACAAGGTTATCCACAGCTTCTGTGGGTAACCGCCCATAGGCCCGTTCCCATGCGGTTTGCCGAGGAGCGACCATGAAAATACCCCCGAATCTCGAGCGTTACCTGCCCATTGCACGGCGTTTCCTGGCGCGCGGAAGATTGCCTGCGCTGTTGCTGGCGGTGACCCGCAAGAGCGCGAAACAGAGCGGCCGCCTGGGTGCGGTGAAGGACGACCTGCAGGTGTTACTGGCCCTTTGCGTGGCGCGCCTGCGTGGCCAGTACCGTGACATCAGCCCCAAGGCGTTGCTCTCCATCGTTGCCGGGCTGGTGTACTTCCTCACCCCGGTGGATGCCATCCCAGATTGGGTGCTCGGTGTCGGCCTGATCGATGACCTCGGCGTGCTCGCCTGGGTGCTCAAGACCTGGAGCGCCGAGATCGACGCCTTCCGCCATTGGCGCGAGGCGCAGACGCCGGAAGTGAGCGCTTCCCTGGAGCGCATACCGGCTCGTGAAGAGGTGATCGACGAGGTGCTCTGAGACCGGCGAAGTGCAGGCGCACACGGGTTCACAGCTTGTTCACTGATGGCCCCCGGAGGCTGATTCGCCCTGTTAATATGGCGATCTGCAAGGAAAGTGCTGAAGCTGTCGGCACTGCTGTCCACGGGAGTTTTAATGAACGTGCAAGTGATCATGCGTGACGGTGAAGCAGAGTACGCAGTGTTGCCCTGGGCTGATTACCAGGCACTGCTACAGGCTGCCGGACAAGCCACCCAGGCGCCCAGCAGCGCCGCCGCCACCCCTGCTTTCTCGCAGCTCCAGGCATTGCGCGAGGCGCAGGGGCAGAGCCAGGAACAATTGGCCCGCGCCGTTGGCATCAGCCCGGTTTATCTGGCCCTGATCGAGAGCGGCGAGCGCGAGCCGGATACGGCGATCAAGCGCTCGCTGGCCCATATTCTGGGTGTCGCCGGTTGGGAGTCCGAATCTTGAGCGTGCGCATCAGCCGCCAGCACTGGCAGGCCTTGCTCGGTGAGCTCGAAGATGCGCGCCGCCAGCGCCACCTGCTGACCTATCGCGCGCTGGTGGAGCGGCTGCAACTCCCCACCCCCGCGATGCAGACCCTTACCGCTGCGCTGGAGCACCTGGCTGCACTGGATGCCCGGGCCGAACGCCCGCTGCGCAGCTCGCTGGTGATCAGCCAGGGCGCCAGCCGCCTGCCGCGCACCGGCTTCTTCGAATGCGTGATACGCCTGGGGCGTTTCCCCGGTCCTCCGGATGGCATCGCCGCGGCGTCCTGGCATGCCGCAGAAGTGGTCCGGGTATTCGAGTTCACTTACCCCGAGGAAGTCTGATGTTGCTGTGGAAGCTGCGGGCCCATGTCGGTTACCGGGTCGCCCGCTGGTTGCTGCGCTGGCCTTCGCTGGTCCGCCAGCCGCGTGCCTGGAACTGGATGCAGGGCCAGTACGCGCGCATGGCGAACCTCGGCGATGTGGCCGCGCAGAGCTTCTACGGTCATCTCCTGCTGCACCGTGGCCAGGGCTTCGGTGCTCGGGAGGAGGGCATCCGCATGCTGCGCCTGGCGGCCCGCGCCGGTGACGGTAAATCCGCCTACCAGCTCGGTGTGGTGGCCTTGGCGGGTGATACCCGTAACCCGCCGGACGCCGGTGAAGCCGCGTCCTGGTGGGTGATTGCCGAGGCCGCCGGGCACCCGTTGGCGGCCAAGCGCCTGGCCGACCTGTACCGTGATGGCGGGCCGGGCCTGGCACCCGACCCCGCCGCTGCCGAGCGTATGGCTGCCAGCGCCGTGCAACGGGGCTTCTGACCCACCGCCGATCGCCTTCTCTCGGATCAGACCGCGTCGATGATGTGCAGGCTATAGCCGGGCACTTCCTTGGCGTGGCGTTTGGCTTCCGAGGCGAGGGCGGCGAGCTGGCTGGCGTCCAGGTGGGCGCAGGCTTCGGCCCTTAGATTGACCACGCCGATGGACAGGGACAGAAGCGGGAATTCCTCGCGCTCGCCCCGGCGGTTGTGGGCGATGAAGCAGCCCGCTTGCAGGTGGTCGTTGCGGTAGAAGCGCCGGCACTGGCCTTGGAAATCCTCCAGCAGGTAGTTGAGCTTGGCGCGCCAGTCTTCCGAACCCAGCACCAGCATGAAGTCGTCGCCGCCGATATGGCCGACGAAGTCCCGCGCGGGGTCGACCCGTTCGTTCAGGCATTGCGCCAGGCACAGCAGTACTTCATCGCCCTTGGCATAGCCGTAGAGGTCGTTGAAGGGCTTGAAGCTGTCGATGTCCACATAGCAGACCATCGCCGGGCGGCCTTGCTGCAGCAGGCGCGCCAGGCACTGCTGGATGGGCACGTTGCCAGGCAGCAGGGTCAGCGGGTTGGCGTGGCGGGCCTGCTGGATCTTCATCTCGGTGATCAGCTTGAGCACATCGATCACCCGCCCCAGGCCCAGGTAGCGGCCTTCGGAAACGATGATGAAGTCTTCCTCGATACGCTGGCGCGCGCGACTGGTGAGCAGGCGGCTGACCCGCTGCAAGGACTGGCTCAGCTCCACTGCAAGGAAGTCGTCGCTCATCAGCCGGCTGATGGGCTTGCGGGCGAACAGGTCAGTGGCAAAGGGCTTGAGCAGGGCATCGGAAAGCAGGTGGCGATGGACGATTCCCACCGGTTGTTGCAGGGCGTCGATCACCGCCAGGGAGTTGAGGTTGGCCTGGGCGCGGAAGGCTTCCAGGACCACGGCGATGGGAGTGTTCTGGTCCACCGCTGCCTGTTCGTTGAGCAGGGCTTGCAGATCGGAGCCATCGTCGGCGAGGGGGCTGGTGCTTTCCAGTTGCGGCAGCAGCGGTCGGGCATCCCGAGGTGGCTGCTCCTGGGGGCGGCAGAGCAGGTAGCCCTGGACCAGGTCCAGGCCCATTTCGGCGAGTACTGCGAGTTCTTCAGGCAGTTCGATGCCTTCGGCGATTACCTGCGCTCGCGAGGCCTTGGCCATCTTGAGGATGGAGCCGACGAATTCGCGCTTCACCGCGTCCTGGTGGATGCCGTCGATGAAGTGGCGGTCGATCTTCACGTAGTCGGGGCGCAGCTCCGACCACAGGCGCAGGCTGGAGTAGCCGGCGCCCAGGTCATCCAGGGCGATGGAGAAGCCCATGGCGCGATAGTGGTGCAGGGCAGTGTCCAGCAGGCCGAAGTCCTCGGTGGGGGCGTGCTCGGTCAGCTCGATTACCACTTGGCTGGGCGGGATACCGAAGGACTGCAGCAGTTGCAGGGTTCGACCGGGCTGGTGAGCTGGGTCGAGCAGGGATTCGGGGGACACGTTGAGGAACAGCTTGCCGTCGAGCTTCAGCTCATGGAAGCGCGTGCACGCGCGTTTGCGGCAGGCCATTTCCAGTTCGCTGAGGCGCCCCGCATGGCGGGCGACGGCGAACAGGGTGACGGGGGAGTGCAGGGGGCTGTTGGAGGGGCCTCGAGTGAGGGCCTCGTACCCCAGGATGCGGCGTTCGGAAAGCGAGATGATCGGCTGGAAAAGGCTGTTCAGGTCGCCGTGAGCGAGGATCTGGCCCAAGGCGCTCAACTGCTCGGTGACTGTCATGTTGGCTCTCGTGAATGCGGCTCAAAAGCAAAGGGGCCGCATCAGCGGCCCCTGCATTTCACGACAGTTTCGTGACGTTCTGATGACGTTCGATCAGTGCTTGGCGACCGTCGAATTCAGACCCAGGTAGTCGAGCAGGATCTGCCCGGTCTCGGTCAGGTAGGCGTCGTCTTCCGGCTTGGTCTTGTCATCGTCCAGCGGCAGCGCGTCCTCGTCTTCCTTCTTCAGTTCCTTCAGCGGCTCCTCACCCTTGCCCTTGCGACGGGTGTTTTCCATCGCCAGTTGCTTGGCTTCGATATCGGCCTGCTGGGCGCGGCGCTTGGCCTCGTTGAGGGTGATGGTGGTTTCCTTCATCAGCTTCTGGGCCAGGGCCAGGCGCTCGCGGCTGTAGACGAAGTCGGGATTGTGCGCGGTGCGCGAATCGTGACGGGCCTTGAGTTCGGAGAGGAAGGGCTTGAAGGGGTCGATCTCGGGCTTGATGGCCGGGCGGATGCTGTCCCAAGGCATGGCCTCGGGCAGCGCGCTTTCGCCGATTTCCTTGGTGTCGACCACCGAGGGGTACTCGATGTCCGGGATCACGCCCTGGTGCTGGGTGCTCTGGCCGGAGACGCGGTAGAACTTGGCCAGGGTCAGCTTCAGCTCACCGTGGTTGAGCGGCTGGATGGTCTGCACGGTGCCCTTGCCGAAGGTCTGGCCACCGATGATCAGCGCACGGTGATAGTCCTGCATGGCGCCGGCGAAGATCTCCGAGGCCGAGGCGGACAGGCGATTGACCAGCACGGCCATCGGGCCCTTGTAGAAGATGCCGGTGTTCTCGTCGGCCAGCACGTCGACACGGCCGTCGCTGTTGCGTACCAGCACGGTCGGGCCCTGGTCGATGAACAGGCCGGTCAGCTCGGTGGCTTCCTGCAGGGAGCCGCCGCCGTTGTTGCGCAGGTCGATGACCACGCCGTCGACCTTCTCCTTCTGCAGCTCGCCGAGCAGCTTCTTCACGTCGCGGGTGGTGCTCTTGTACTCGGGATCACCGGCGCGGAAGGCCTTGAAGTCGAGGTAGAAGGCCGGCACTTCGATCACGCCGAGCTTGAAGGTGTGGCCTTCATGTTCGAGGTTGAGCACGGACTTCTTCGCGGCCTGCTCTTCGAGCTTCACCGCCTCGCGGGTGATGGAGACGATCTTGCTGCTCTGGTCGTTGGGCGCGTTGTTCGCGGGGACCACTTCCAGGCGTACCACCGAGCCTTTCGGGCCACGGATCAGCTTGACCACTTCGTCCAGGCGCCAGCCGATAACATCAACCATCTCGCCCGTGCCCTGGGCGACGCCGACGATCTTGTCGGCCGGGGCGATCTGCTTGCTCTTCTCGGCAGGGCCGGCAGGCACCAGGCGCACCACCTTGACGTGCTCGTTGTCGCTCTGCAGCACCGCACCGATGCCTTCCAGCGACAGGCTCATGTTGATGTCGAAGTTCTCCGCGTTATCCGGGGAGAGGTACTGGGTGTGCGGGTCGTAGGTCTGTGCGAAGGCGTTGATATAGGCCTGGAACACGTCCTCGCCACGGGTCTGCTCGAGGCGCGAAAGCTGGTTTTTGTAGCGTTTGACCAGCAGTTCCTGGATCGCCTTCGGCTCTTTATTGGCGATCTTCAGGCGCAGTACCTCGTCCTTCACGCGCTTGCGCCAAAGGTCGTCGAGGGCGGCGCTGTCCTTGGCCCAGGTGGCCTTCTCGCGGTCGGTCTCGAGGCTTTCGTCGGCGCTGAAGTCGATCTTGTCCACGCCCTTGTCGAGCATCGCCAGGGCGAAGTCCAGGCGTTCCTTGAGACGGTCGAGATGACGCTTGTAGATGGTGAAGCCCGGGTCCAGGTCGCCGCTTTTGAGAAAGTCGTCGAACTGGGTTTTCCACTGGTTGAATTCGGCGATGTCGCCGGCGGTGAAATACATCTTCGCCGGGTCGAGAAGCTTGAGATAGCCCTCGTAGATCTTCACCGAGCGCTCATCGTTGAGTGGCGGCTTGTTGTAGTGATGGCGCTTGAGCAGCTCCACCACATTGAGGCTGGCTATCACCTGCTCACGGTCGGGCTGGATGGAGTCCCAGCTGTCGCTTGCCGAGGTGGTGGACGCATGCAGCGGCAGAACGCTGATGCTGAATACAAACGCAAGGGCGGAGCAGATCAGTGAACGCTTCATGCTTATTCGACGTCGGGGGAGGTGATAACGCATATTAGGCCGTATTTGAGGGCGCCGGGTTCCATCGGCGCAAAGCAAAAGCCCGGCGGTCAGCCGCCGGGCGAGTCCTGGGTCACTATGGAGGCAGCGTGAAAGCATTGCAAGGCGTGGAAGGGCGCGTGGAATGGGCTGAATACCCCATTCCTGACTGTGATGTGGGGCAGGTCCGCATTCGTGTGGCGGCTGCGGGATTGAACCGCGCCGATCTGTTGCAGGCGGCGGGGCATTACCCTCCGCCTCCCGGTGCGAGCGACATCATCGGCCTTGAATGTTCGGGCGTGATTACCGAAGTGGGGGCGGGTGCGGCGTGGCAGGTGGGCGATCGTGTCTGCGCGCTGCTGGCTGGTGGCGGCATGGCCGAAGAGGTGGTGGTGGATGCCGGTCACGTGCTGCCGGTGCCCGAAGGCCTCAGCCTGGCGGAGGGGGCTGCGCTGCCGGAGGTGTACGCCACCGCCTGGCTCAACCTGTTCCAGCTGGCCGGCCTGAAGCCCG
This sequence comes from Aquipseudomonas alcaligenes MRY13-0052, assembly GCA_000474255.1. Classification (GTDB taxonomy): domain Bacteria; phylum Pseudomonadota; class Gammaproteobacteria; order Pseudomonadales; family Pseudomonadaceae; genus Metapseudomonas; species Metapseudomonas solani. Next base: position 27,375 of record BATO01000067.1, on the reverse strand, counting down.
GTGAGAAGGTGCTTTTGCACGCAGGGGCCAGCGGCGTCGGCTCCGCCGCCATCCAGCTGTGCAAGGCCTTTGGCAGCCCGGTCTGGGTCAGCGTCGGTTCCGCTGAACGCCTGGCCTATTGCGAGGGCCTCGGCGCCCAGGGCGGCGCACTGCGCGGCGAAACGCTGGAGAGCCTGCGTGACTTCGGCCCGTTCGACGTGATCCTCGACCCGGTCGGTGGTAACTACGCCGCGCTCAACCTCGACTTGCTGGCCCGTGATGGCCGCTGGGTGAATATCGGCCTCATGGGCGGCCGCAAGGCCGAGCTGGATATGGCCCTGGTGCTGGGCAAGCGCATCCAGCTGATCGGCTCGACCCTGCGCAACCGCGACGACGCCTTCAAGGCCGACCTGCTGCGTGATCTTGGCCAGCATGCCTGGCCGCTGTTCGCCGAAGGCCGCCTGAAGCCGCAACTGGAACAAAGCTTCGCGGCCAAGGACGTGGAAGCCGCCTTCGCCGCTCTGAACAGTAACCAGGTGTCGGGTAAAGTGGTTGTCGTACTGGACGAATCCCTCGTCTAGTTTCCTTTCGATACCTTGCGTGACAGGCTGGAAGGCCCCTGGCTACTGGGCTTCAGAGCGATATAGGAAATCAATGAGGTCGATTCCTTCAATCAATAAGCTCTTTACAGCGCAACCACCTAGTATTCGTCTGGTAAATTTCTCAACCCACACTTCCAACTCATAAGAGGTCCACTCGATGTCTCTGATCAACACCGCAGTTCAACCTTTCAAGGTCAACGCTTTCCACAACGGCAAGTTCATCGAAGTCACCGAAGAATCCCTCAAGGGCAAGTGGTCGGTCCTGATCTTCATGCCGGCAGCCTTCACCTTCAACTGCCCCACCGAGATCGAAGACGCCGCCAACAACTACGGCGAGTTCCAGAAGGCCGGTACCGAGGTCTACATCGTGACCACCGATACCCACTTCTCCCACAAGGTTTGGCACGAGACTTCCCCGGCAGTGGGCAAGGCTCAGTTCCCGCTGATCGGTGACCCGACCCACCAACTGACCAACGCCTTCGGCGTGCACATCCCGGAAGAAGGCCTGGCCCTGCGTGGCACCTTCGTGATCAACCCGGAAGGCATCATCAAGACCGTTGAGATCCACTCCAACGAAATCGCTCGTGACGTCGGCGAGACCCTGCGCAAGCTGAAAGCTGCCCAGTACACCGCTGCCCACCCGGGCGAAGTCTGCCCGGCCAAGTGGAAGGAAGGCGAGAAGACCCTCGCTCCGTCCCTGGACCTGGTTGGCAAGATCTAAGCTACAAAACGCAGTACCTCCCCCCGGTGGTCGGCCTCATGCCGACCACCCTGCAAAAAGCCCGAATCCGAGCGAGCAGGGCGGACGCGCACGCGTCCGCCGCGGGGTCCCCTTTGCCCGAAACAAGCAGGAGCCGAATCATGTTGGACGCCAATCTTAAAACCCAGTTGAAGGCCTATCTGGAAAAGGTCACCCAGCCGTTCGAGATCGTCGCGTCCCTCGATGACAGCGACAAATCCAAGGAGCTGCGCGACCTGCTGCACGACATCGTCGGCCTGACCGACAAGATCACCCTGCGCGAAGACGGTGGCGATGCCCGCACGCCTTCCTTCTCGCTGGAACGCCCCGGTGCGGATATCAGCCTGCGTTTCGCCGGCATCCCCATGGGCCACGAATTCACCTCCCTGGTGCTGGCACTGCTGCAGGTCGGCGGCCACCCCTCCAAGCTCGAAGCCGATGTGATCGAGCAGGTGAAGGGCATCCAGGGCGAGTTCAACTTCGAAACCTATTTCTCGCTGTCCTGCCAGAACTGCCCGGACGTGGTCCAGGCGCTGAACCTGATGGCCGTGCTCAACCCCAACATCCGTCACGTCGCCATCGATGGCGCGCTGTTCCAGGATGAAGTCGAGCAGCGCCAGATCATGTCGGTGCCGAGCATCTACCTGAACGGCGAGCTGTTCAGCCAGGGCCGCATGGGCGTGGAAGAGATCCTCGCCAAGATCGACACCGGCGCTTCCGCCCGTGATGCCGAGAAGCTCAATGCCAAGGATGCCTTCGACGTCCTGGTGATCGGTGGTGGTCCGGCCGGTGCCTCGGCTGCCATCTACGCCGCCCGCAAGGGCATCCGTACTGGCGTCGCGGCCGAGCGTTTCGGCGGCCAGGTGCTGGACACCATGGCCATCGAGAACTTCATCTCCGTGCAGGAGACCGAAGGTCCGAAACTGGCCCGCGCGCTGGAAGAGCACGTCAAGCAATACGACGTCGACATCATGAACCTGCAGCGTGCCAGCCAGCTGATCCCGGCCAAGGCCGAAGGCGAGCTGCATGAAGTGAAGTTCGAGAGCGGTGCCAGCCTCAAGGCCAAGACCGTGATCCTCTCCACCGGTGCCCGCTGGCGCGAAATGAACGTACCCGGCGAGCAGGAATACCGCGGCCGTGGCGTTGCCTACTGCCCGCACTGCGACGGCCCGCTGTTCAAGGGCAAGCGCGTGGCGGTGATCGGTGGCGGCAACTCCGGTGTGGAAGCGGCCATCGACCTGGCCGGCATCGTCGCCCATGTCACCCTGATCGAGTTCGACAGCCAGCTGCGTGCCGACGCCGTGCTGCAGAAGAAGCTACGCAGCCTCGGCAACGTCGACATCATCACCAGCGCGCTGACCAGCGAAGTGAAGGGCGATGGCCAGAAGGTCACCGGCCTCACCTACAAGGACCGCAACTCCGACGAGTTCAAGGCCCTGGAACTGGAAGGCATCTTCGTGCAGATCGGCCTGCTGCCCAACAGCGATTGGCTCAAAGGCACCGTCGAGCTGAGCCAGCGTGGCGAGATCATCGTCGATGCCCGTGGCGAGACCTCGCTGCCCGGTGTGTTCGCTGCCGGTGACGTGACCACCGTGCCTTACAAGCAGATCGTGATTGCGGTGGGTGAGGGTGCAAAGGCCTCCCTGAGCGCCTTCGACCACCTGATCCGCACCACCTGATTCACCCTGCTCCAACAACAAAGGCAGCCTTCGGGCTGCCTTTTTTCATGTCGCTTTTGACCTTGTAGCCCGGGCTTCAGCCCGGGACGCTGGTGTCCGCCGCTCACCCCTCCCGCTTGAGGTAATCCACCGGCACCCGCGCCGTCAGCCACACGCCGTTCTCCGCCTGGTGGAATTCGAAACCGTCCTCGTGCATGGCGCTGGCCGCGATCTCGAGGATCACCGGCTCGCCATAGCGCTCGCCCACCTGGGTGGCGGTTTCGCGGTCTTCGGAGAGGTGCACGTGGTGGCGAGAGCCGGCGATCAGACCCTTCTGCAGGATGCTGTCGACAAAGCGGCTGGCGGTGCCGTGGAACAGCCGCTGCGGCGGCACCACGGCGTCGTACTGGCGCTGCACCGAGGCGGTCGAGTGGCCTTGTACCGCGCGGATGCGCCGGCCGTCCTCGGAAATGGCGAAGCGCTTCTTGTCGTTGTTCGCCACCACGCGACGGATCGCCAGCTCATCGAGTTCCTTGCCCGTGCGTGCGGCACCGGTGATCAGCGCCTCGATATCGGCCCAGCCTTCGCTGTCCAGCTGCAAGCCGATGGCCTCGGGTTTGTGCCTCAGTACAAAGCTGAGGAAGCGGCTTATCTCGACATCCGGTCCATTGCTCATGGTGAGTTCCTGCATCCTGCGTGATTGAGGGGCAGATTCTGCCACGACGGCACGACCGACCAAATACCTCGAACCTTCATCGGCCAGCTCCCTCACAACTCCTGACGACCACGAAACCACGAGGTGGAACATGCCCGTCAAACATGACCTGAGCCAGGGCACGGCCTCTCTGAAGTACGGCACCTGAGGGAGGACGCGCCATGATCGACAGCGACCCGAGCGTTACCGAGGACGGCGAGCTGCCCGAGATAACCCCCGACGAGGAAGCGGAGAACCAGGCCGAGGTGGAGCGCCTGCAGAAACCGCGCGACCCCGAGCCCGACCTGCGACCACGCCATCACCAGCCGGAGCTGCCCGGCGAGGGCGACAATACGGTGCCTTGAGCGTCACTCGGCCCGGTGGCAGCAGACGCACAGCTTGTTGCCATCCGGGTCGCGGAAATAGGCCCCGTAGTAGTCGGGGTGATAGTGCGGCCGCAGGCCTGGTGCTCCTTCGCACTGGCCGCCATTGGCCAGTGCCAGGGCGTGGCAGCGGTCGACGCTGGCGCGGTCCGGCGCCAGCAGGGCGACCATCTGGCCATTGCCCACGGTCGCCGCCTCGCCATCGAACGGCGCGCCCAGCACCAGCAACGGGCGCGGTGCATCCGCCGGCATCCAGCCCGCCCAGGGGCGGGACGGGTCGCAGAATTTCTGCGGCAGTCCCAGTGCCTCTATCAGTGGCGTGTAGAAGGCCAGGGCACGGGGGAAATCGTTGGTACCGATGCAGACGTGGGACAGCATGAGCGACTCTCCTGGGCGGCTACGAACGCCGATTATGCTCGGCCCTCTTTCTTGCCGGCCAGCCGGCGCCTAGCATGTCCGCCTTCGCGCCTCGGCGCCAACATCCCCTGAAAGGAACTCCCGTGAGCCTGCATATCCGCGATGCCGTGCGCAGCGATGCCCGCCAGATTCTCGCCTTCATCACCGAACTGGCCATCTACGAGAAGGCCGAACACGAAGTCATCGCCACCGTTGCCGACATCGAGCAGAGCCTGTTCGAGGGCGACACCCCGGCCCGTGCGCTGATCTGCGAGCTGGACGGCACGCCCATCGGCTTCGCCGTGTATTTCTACAGCTACTCCACCTGGCTGGGCCGCAAGGGGATGTACCTGGAAGACCTCTACGTTTCCCCCCAGCAACGCGGCGTCGGCGCCGGCAAGGCGCTGTTGCGCCACCTTGCGCGCCTGGCCTGCGACAGCGGCTGTGGCCGCCTGGAATGGAGCGTGCTGGACTGGAACGAGCCCGCCATCCAGTTCTACCAATCCATCGGCGCCAGCCCCCAGGACGAATGGGTGCGCTACCGCATGGCCGGTGACGAGCTCAAGACCTTCGCCCACGGCGATAGCTGAGATCGATCTCCACACCAGGCACGTGGGTGCAGCCGCCCTACGTCATGCGCAGGGCGGGGTGACTCAACGCCAGTCGAGGATCGGCCAGCCGGCCTGTTCGGCGTGTTCGCGCAGGGCCGGGTCGGGGTTGACCACGCGGGGGTTGCTGACCAGCTTGAGCAGCGGCAGGTCGTTGCGCGAGTCGGAGTAGAAGTAGGCGCCGTCGAGGCTTTCACCTTCGGCCTCGAGCCAGGCGTGCAGACGGGTGACCTTGCCCTCGCGGTAGGTGAGCACGCCGCGGGTGTTGCCGCTGTAATGCCCGTGCTGCTCTTCCAGGTCGATGGCCAGCACTTCGTCGATCTTCAGGCGCTCTGCGATGGCGCTGACCAGGAAGTGCGCAGAGGCGGAGATCACCAGGATGCGGTCGCCGGCTTCGCGGTGGCTGGCCAGGCAGCGGGTGGCGTCGCTGTGGAAGATGGGTTCGATCACGTCCTCGACGAAGGGCTCGACGACGAAGGCCACTTCCTCCGGCGTGCGGCCCACCAGGGGCGAGAGGCTGAAGGCCATGTAGTCCTCCATCGCCAGCTTGCCTTCGGCATAGAGCGCCATGAGTTCGTGGTCCTTCTTGACGAAGGATTCACCGTCCACCCAGCCAATGGCGGCCATGTGCTCGCTCCACAGGCTGGCGCAGTCGCCGTCGATGAGGGTGTCGTCGAGATCGAAGATCGCCAGGGTCATCACGCCACCTCCCGGATTGCGTTGTCGTCGATGGACAGGCCGATGCGCTGGCCCTTGCCATGCAGGTCGTCGGCGCTGCGGTTGAGCACGTCCACCACCAGTTCCACACCCCGTGCTTCCACACGGTAGCGGATGACGTTGCCCAGCAGGCTGTGGCTGCGCACCTCAGCCTCGATAGCGCCGTCGCGGCTCAGCGAGATGGCTTCCGGGCGGATGGCGATGCGGCTGGCCACCGGGCGCGCCAGCAGGCGTGCGGCGTCCTCGGCCTCGAGCAGGTTGTAGTTGCCGATGAAGCCGGCGGCGAAGGCGTCCACCGGGGCGGTGTAGAGGGTCTCGGCGTCGCCGCTCTGGACGATGCGCCCGGCATTCATCAGGAAGATGCGGTCGGACATGGTCAGCGCCTCCTCCTGGTCGTGGGTGACGAAGAGGGTGGTCAGCCCCAGCTCCTGCTGGATGCTGCGGATCTGTTCGCGCAGGTGCTTGCGGATGCGCGCGTCGAGGGCCGAGAGCGGCTCGTCGAGCAGCAGCAGGCGTGGGCGGGTGACCAGGGAGCGGGCCAGGGCCACGCGCTGGCACTGGCCACCGGAGAGCTGGTGCGGGTAGCGGTCGGCGTACGTGTCCAGCTCGACCATGGCCAGGGCTTCCTGCACGCGGCGGGCGCTTTCTTCCTTGCTGGCTTTCTGCATGCGCAGGCCGAAGGCGACGTTCTGCGCGGCGGTCATGTTGGGGAACAGCGCATAGCTCTGGAACACCATGCCGATGCCGCGCTTCTGCGGTGCCAGCGGCACCAGGTCCTGGCCGTCGAGGACGATCTTGCCGCCATTGACCTCGGTGAGCCCGGCGATGCAGCGCAGCAGGGTGGATTTGCCGCAGCCGGAAGGGCCGAGGAGGGTGACGAATTCACCCTGGCCGATCTCGCAGTTGATGTCGCTGAAGATCGAGGTGGCGGCATAGCTTTTGTGCAGCCCCTGAATGCTCAGAAAACTCATGATTTGTCCTTGTTCAGGCGGTTGGCTGCCCAGGTGAACAGCAGCACGAAGAAGAAGTAGGAGATCACCAGGGCGCTGTTGAAGTGGCCGCTGCTGTTCTTCATGTTGTTCAGGTAGACCTGCAGGGTTTCGTAGCGCGTGCCCACCAGCAGGTTGGCGAAGACGAACTCGCCGAAGAGGAAGGAGAACGACAGGAATAGCGAAACCATCAGGCCCTTGCGCAGGTTGGGCAGCACCACCAGCAGAGCGGCCTTCCAGGTGCTGGCGCCGAGCAGGTGGGCAGCGTCCATCAGGTCACGCAGGTTGATCGCCTGCAGGTTGTTGGTGATGGCCCGGTACATGAACGGCAGCGCCACGGTGAAGTAGCAGCCGATCAGGATCCACGGTGTACCGACCATGGCCAGCGGGCCGGAGCCATAGAGCTGCAGCAGGCCCACCGAAGACACCACCGGCGGCACCGCGAAGGGCAGCAGGATGAGGATGTTCATCAGCGCGTCCAGCTTGGGGAAGTGGTAGTGCACCACGAACAGCAGCGGCAGGATCAGCACCACCGACAGCGCCAGGGCGCCGAAGCACACCAGCAGCGATTGGCCGAAGGCGTTGAGGAAGCGGGCATCGCTCCACAGCGCCAGGTACCACTTGAAGGTCAGGCCATCGGGGAGGATGGACGCCGACCAACTGGTGGACAGCGAATAGAGCAGGGTGCCGGCCAGGGGCAGCAGCAGGATCAGGAACAGCAGCCAGACCACGATGCGGTGGTAGAGGCTGGCGACAGGGGCTTCAGCGCGCGACATGGTAGCTCCTCTTCAGCAGCCACTGGTGGACCACGGTGATCAGCGCCATCAGGCCCACCAGCACCATGGCCAGGGCGCTGGCGAGGTTGGGATTGAGGGCGATGTCGCCGGCGACCATGGCGGCGATGCGGATCGGCAGCACGTTGAAGTTGCCGGTGGTCAGGGCGTAGACGGTGGCGTAGGCGCCCAGGGCGTTGGCCAGCAGGATGATGAAGGTGCCCAGCAGTGCCGGGGTCAGCACCGGCAGGCCGATGTGCCGCCAGAAGTCCCAGGTGCTGGCGCCGAGCAGCGAGGCGGACTCGCGCCAGTCCGCGCGCAAGGCGTCGAAGGCGGGGTAGAGCAGCAGCACGCCGAGGGGGATCTGGAAGTAGGTGTAGAGCACGATCAGGCCGGTCTTGGAGTAGAGGTTGAAGTCCTCGATCAGCCCGCTCTGTTTGAGCAGCAGGGTCAGTGCACCGTTGAAGCCCAGCAGGATGACGAAGGCGAAGGCCAGGGGCACGCCGGCGAAGTTGCTGGTCATGTTGGAGAAGGCCATGACGAAGTCGCGCAGGCGGCTGTCCACCTGGCGCAGCGAGTAGCTGCCGAGGATGGCGATGAAGATGCCGATCAGGCTCGACCAGAAGGCGATCTGCAGGCTGTGCTTGATCGCCTGCAGGTAGAACTTGGAGGCGAATACCTTGGCGTAGTTGCCCAGGCCCCAGCCTTCGGGGCTGTTCAGGCTATTGATCGCCACCCAGGCGAGTGGCGCGATCTGGAAGGCGATGAAGAAAATGGCGAATGGCAGCAGGCACAGCAGCGCCAGCCATTTGCCGCGGTTGGCTGAATTCACTTCAACAGCTCCCGGCATACAGGTTTGTCGTGGGGCACGCCCAGCAGTTCGCAAAGGGTGCCGCAAAGGTCGGTCTGCTTCGGCTGCGCATAGCCGTCGAGGCTGAAGGCGTCGCCGAGGACGAACAGCGGCACTTCGCGCTCTTCGGTGAGCAGGCCGTTGTGCGAACGGTCGTTGTTCATGCCGTGGTCGGCGGTCACCAGCACCTGGTAGCCGGCATCGAGCCAGCGCTGCAGGTACTCGGCGAGGATGATGTCGGCGACCCGCGCGCTGTTGCGGTATTGCGGCGTGTCGAGGCCGTGCTTGTGGCCGGCGTCGTCGATGTTCATCGGGTGCACCAGGAGGAAGTCCGGCGCGTGGCGCAGGCGCAGGCTCTCGGCATCGGCGAACAGGTGCGCGTCCGGGTAGTGGTCGGCCCAGTAGAAGTGGCCATGCTGGATGGGCAGTTCGGGCGCCTCGGTGTGGCGGTCGCGGGCGGCGTCGAAGGGCGAGCGGTTATACAGCTCGCTGAACCAGTGGTAGGCCGCAGCGGCGGTGGTCAGCCCGGCATCGCGGGCGTAGTGGAACACGCTGCGCTGGTTGGACAGGCGCGAGACGTCGTTGTGCACGATGCCGCTGTCGATCGGCGGCATCCCGCTGAGAATGCATTCGTAGAGGGGGCGGGACAGCGCCGGCAGCTCGCACTCCAGTTTGTACAGCGCAGCACGGCCGGCGGCGCAATAAGCCTGGAGGTGGCCCATGGCGTGTTGTGCGACGCCGTAGTTGAGGCCGTCCAGCAGGACCAGGATTGCTTTGTGCTTCATGAGCTGGCACCCAGATGTGACGAGGCGCCGGCCAAGGCCGGCGCCCGTGTGTCACTTATTCCATGTTGATGATGACGTTTTCCTGCCACAGGCTCGGCAGTGCCTTGGATGTTTCTTCCCAGGCCTTGGCGTCCTTGATCGGCTGCACCTTGGCGTACTGCTCGTTGGGCAGCAGCTTGGCCTGCACTTCGGCCGGCAGGGTCAGGTGCTCGGCGCGGATCGGGCGGGCGTTGCCCTTGGCCAGGTTGATCTGGCCGGCGTCGCTGAAGATGTACTCGCGAGCCAGCTTGGCGGCGTTCGGGTTCTTGGCGTACTTGTTGATGATGGTGGTGTAGCCGGAGATCACCGAACCGTCGGAGGGGATCAGCACCTCGAAGCGGCTGGGGTCTATCTGGTCGCGGTAGGACAGGCCGTTGAAGTCCCAGACGATGCCGACTTCGACTTCGCCTTTCTCCAGGGTCTGGATGGTCGGGTTGGACAGGGACAAGCGGCCCTGTTCGGCGATCTTGGCGAAGAGGTCCAGGCCCGGCTGGATGTTCTTCTCGTCACCGCCCTTGGCGATGGCGGCGGCCAGCACGCCGTTGACGGCCTGGGCGGCGGCGCTGACGTCACCGATGGCGACCTTGTACTTGCCCTTCTCCAGGTCGGCCCAGGATTTCGGCGGCTCTTTCACCAGTTGCTTGTTGATGATGAAGGCGATGGAGCCGGTGTAGGCGAGGGCCCAGTGGCCGTCCTGGTCCTTGGCCCACGCGGGGACCTGGTCCCAGGTGCTGGGCTTGTAGGCCTGGGTGACGCCCTGCTGGGTGGCGATGGGGCCGAAGGCCGCGCCGACGTCGCCGATGTCGGCGGTGGCGTTGTCCTTCTCGGCGGCGAACTTGGCGATTTCCTGCGCCGAGCTCATGTCGGTGTCCATGTGCTTGAGGCCGAACTTCTTCTCCAGGTCGACCCAGGTGTCCTTCCAGTTCGCCCAGCTGTCGGGCATGCCCACGCTGTTCACCGCGCCTTCCTTGCGGGCAGCGTCTTCCAGGGCCTTCAGTGCAGCGTCATCCGCCATGGCCTGGGTGCTCAGGGCCAGGGTGGTTCCAATCAGTGAAGCCAGCAGCAGGCGTTTCATATGAAGCTCCTTAGCAGGGTTGAGTATTGGTCTAGATCAGCAAGACCCAGGCCAATCTAAAGGCCATAGATGACGGTTTCATTGCACCGCGCGGCTCTGTGGGCCCCGTTCTTCCGGCGTCAGCAAGCGTAGACCATGGCCGCACGTCCCATGGTGCGCGGTGTGGGACGGTGTCGCTGGCATGCACCCTGCACGTCGCAGGTGCTGTCACGGGACAGTCATCTAGGCTGCATAGGATGGTCACACCACCATCGGCATCGCACTTTTATGGTGCTGGTCTATTCCAGATTGGAGTTTTTCGATGCGCGAAGAGGCGCCCCGTACCGTTACCGCCATCTGCCGCGCCCTGCAGGAGCAGATCGAGCATGGCCTGTTGCCTCTGGGCGGCAAGCTGCCGGCCGAGCGCAAGCTCAGCGAACTGTTCGACACCACCCGCATCACCCTGCGTGAGGCGCTGGGCCAGTTGGAGGCGCAGGGGCTGATCTACCGTGAAGAGCGTCGCGGCTGGTTCGTCTCGCCGCCACGGGTGGCCTACAACCCCCTGGTGCGCAGCCACTTCCACGCCATGGTTGGCGAGCAGGGCCGGGTTCCGGCCACCGAAGTGCTCAGTGCACGGCTGATGCCGGCGACCGTGGAAGTCTGCGAGCTGCTGGAGCTGCCGGCGTTGTCCAGCGTCTACCAGATCCGCCGGGCACGGCGCATCGACGGGCGCCTGGTGCTCTACGTCGAGCACTACCTCAACCCGCAGTACTTCGCCGGCATCCTCGATTTCGACCTGACCCGCTCGCTGACCGATCTCTACGGCAGCGAATACGGCATCCGCTACGGCCGCGTGCGCTTCGACATGGTGCCCACGGCGCTGCACCCCGAAGCCGCCTCGACCCTCAAGGTCGCCCCCGGCAGCCCGGCGCTGCGCATCACCCGGGTCAACCGCGACCAGCACGGCCGGTTGATCGACTGCGACCTGGAGTTCTGGCGGCACGATGCGATCCACGTCAGCGTGGAGGTGCCGGAGTAGGGGCAGCTGGAAGCCAGAAGTTAGAAGCTGGAAGTGAAGGGCAGAGCGGGGGCGGGTGTAGATTGGGCTGAGGTACGAAGCCCAACATGGCAAGGGTGAAGTGTGTGTCGTTGGGCCTCGCTGCGCTCGGCGCCAACCTACCAATGTGTTCTGAGGCGGGCTGAGTTGATCAGGAAGCTGGGCCTGGCACGCTGACTGGCTTCCAGCTTCCAGCTTCCAGCTTCCAGCTTCCAGCTTCCAGCTTCCAGCTTCTTTAAGCGTAGTTTTCAGGCGCGAGCTTGCGCTCCACCAGCTCGATGAGGATGTGCACCACCTTGATGTGCAGCTCCTGCACGCGGTCGGCGAAGTCGCCGCCGGGGGCGCAGATGCACACGTCGGCGAGGCCTTCGAGCAGCGAGCCGCGCTTGCCGGTGAGGGCGACGACCTTCACCCCCAGCGCCTTGGCGGCTTCGGCGGCCTTGATCACGTTGGGGCTCTTGCCGCTGGTGCTGAAGGCCAGCAGCACGTCGCCCTCGCGACCGTGGGACTCGATGTAGCGCGAGAAGATGTGGTCGTAGCCGAAGTCGTTGGCCACGCAGCTGATGTGGCTGGCGTCGCTGATGGAGATGGCGGCGATGCCCGGGCGGTTCTTGCGGTAGCGCCCGGTCAGTTCCTCGGCGAAGTGCATGGCGTCGCACATGGAGCCGCCATTGCCGCAGGAGAAGGCCTTGCCCTTGTTCTCGAAGCTTTCCACCAGCAGCTCCGCCGCGCGCTCGATGCTGCGCAGGGCCTGCTCGTTGGCGATGAAGTTGTCCAGCGCCGTCCGGGCTTCCTCGAGGCTGTTGCGGATGTGGCTGAGCATGCGGCTGTCTCCGTTCAGGGCAGGTCGTGGCTGGAGTAGAAGGCGGCCAGCACCTTCACCAGGTGGGCGAGGTCATGGCTGCCGGCCAGTTCGCGGATGGAGTGCATGGCGAAGGTCGGCAGGCCGATGTCCACGGTGCGCACGCCCAGTTGGCTGGCGGTGATGGGGCCGATGGTGGAGCCGCAACCCATATCGCTGCGGGTGACGAAGCTCTGCACCGGCACTTCGTTTTCCAGGCACAGGTGGCGGAAGAAACCGGCGGTTTCGCTGTTGGTGGCGTAGCGCTGGTTGCTGTTGATCTTGATCACCGGGCCGGCGTTGAGCTTGGGACCGTGGTTGCCGTCGTGCTTGTCGGCGTAGTTGGGGTGCACGCCGTGGGCGTTGTCGGCCGAGACCAGCAGCGAGCGCTGGATGGTGCGGGCGAACGCATCGCCCTCGGGCATCAGGCGGCGCAGCACCTGCTCCAGGAAGGGGCCGTCGGCGCCACAGGCGGAGCAGGAGCCCACTTCCTCGTGGTCGGTGCATACCAGCACGCAGCTTTCGTCGCCTTCGGCGGCGAGCAGGGCCTGCAGGCCGGCATAGCAGGAGAGCAGGTTGTCCAGGCGCGCACCGGCGATGAAGTCGCCGCCGAGGCCGATCACGGCGGCGCTCTGGGTGTCGTAGAAGCTCAGTTCGTAGTCCAGCACCGCGTCGGCGCTGACGCCGTGCTCCAGGGTCAGCTGCTCGGCCAGCAGGTCACGGAACTCGCGGGTCTCGCCGGTGGCCAGCTGGGCCAGGATCGGCGGCAGCTCGGTCTGGGCGTTGATGGCCCAGCCCTGGTTGGCTTCGCGGTTGAGGTGGATGGCCAGGTTGGGGATCACGGCGATGGGCGCCTGGAAGTCCACCAACTGGCTTTCCACCTTGCCGGCGGCGCGGTAGGTGACGCGGCCGGCCAGGGACAGGTCGCGGTCGAACCAGGGGGCCAGCAGGGCGCCGCCGTAGACTTCGACGCCCAGTTGCCAGAAGCCCTGGCGGTGCAGTTCCGGGTTGGGCTTGACCCGCAGGCAAGGGCTGTCGGTGTGGGCGCCGACCAGGCGCAGGCCGCCGTCGAGCATGGGGCGCTTGCCCAGTTTGATGGCGATCAGCGAGGAGTCGTTGCGGGTCACGTAGTAGCGCCCACCGGCCTCGGCGCGCCAGGCATCACGCTCGTCGAGGTGCACGTAGCCCGCTGCCTCCAGGCGCTGGGCCAGGCTGCGGGTGGCATGGAAGGGGGTGGGGGAGGCCTTGAGGAAATCGATAAGGCCCTGGTTCAACTCTTCGCGCATAACGGACTCCAGACAGCGATGGGCCGGAGTTTATCGCATCGGGCTTGGTGATTAGGAGGCGCAGGCCGGTGAATTTTCACCATGGCGGCGATAGCCCGGTTCTTGTGCCGGCCGTCATGGATTCAGCGGTGCCGCGCGACCACTGAAAACAGGTGCCAGCGCTTGGTACGGCCACGGGCGGTGCTGCCTTCGCGGTCGATCACCTCGAAGTGCAGCAGCTCCCAGTCGGCGAACAGCTGCCGTACCTGGTCCTCGCTGAAGATGCTCAGCTCGGGGCCGGCCCAGTCGTCACGTTCGCCGAACAGGTTGCCGCAGAAGATACCGCCGCCTGCCAGGGCCTCGTCGATACGCTGCCACAGGGCCGGGAAGTCCGCCGGGGCGCAGAAGGGCAGGGCGAAGGCGCTGTTGACGACGTCGGCGGCCGGCAGCTCGCAGTCCTCGAAACGGGCGCAGCGCGCTTGCAGGCGTGGCAACTGATCGGGCGGCACCTGGCCCAGCAGGCGTTCGATGGCTTCGGGCTCGCGGTCGATGGCCAGCACCTCCCAGCCACGGCGGAGCATTTCCAGGGTGTCGCGGCCGGCGCCGCAGCCGAGGTCGATGCCACGGGTACCGGGGCGGCCGAGGGCTTCGATGGCCATCAACAGGACCGGCCAGGGCGGGGCGCCCTGGGTGCGGTCGTAGTAGAGGCTGTCGGTCATCGCCTCAGAACGGCGCCGGGCACTCGAAGCGCAAGCGCTCGCCGGTCACCGGGTGGCTGAAGGCGAGCATGCTGGCGTGCAGGCACAGGCGCTCGTGGGCGGCCAGGGCTTCGTCGTGGGCGTAGAGGCGGTCGCCCAGCAGTGGGTGGCCGATGGAGAGCATGTGCACGCGCAACTGGTGGGAGCGACCGGTGATGGGGGTCAGCTCGACGCGGCAGTGGTTGCCGCAGCGCTCCAGTACCCGCCAGAAGGTCAGGGCGTGGCGGCCCTGCTCGTGGTCGACCACGTGGCGCGGCTTGGTCGGCGGGTCGTAGCGCAGGGGCAGTTCGATGCGCCCGCTGTCCTGTTCCGGCTGGCCCCAGCAGAGGGCGGTGTAGGCCTTCTCGGTCTCGCGATCATGGAACTGGCGGGACAGCTCGCGGTGGCTGTCGGGGTCACGGGCCAGGAGGATGATGCCCGAGGTCTCCCAGTCCAGGCGGTGGACGATCAGCGCTTCCGGGTAGCCGTTCTCCTGCAGTCGGGTGATCAGGCAGTCCTTGTTGTCATCGGCGCGGCCCGGCACGGAAAGCAGCAGGGTCGGCTTGTTGATGACCAGGAAGGCCGGATCCTGGTGGAGTATTTCGATCTGCGAGAGAGGCATGGTTCTATATCCGGAAATGAAGACGGCGGCCGCAGCCGCCGTCCAGCACACCAGCCCTGATCAGCGATCGGGCAGGGTGATGTTCAACTCGAGGATGGAGCAGTTGCCCTGGTCCTCGAGCAGGACCTGGACCTGATCCTGGTCGATGTTGACGTACTTACGGATCACCTCAACCAGTTCCTTCTGCAGCGCCGGGAGGTAGTCCGGCTGGCTGCGCTGGCCGCGCTCGTGGGCGACGATGATCTGGAGTCGTTCTTTAGCGATCGAAGCGCTGTTCTGCTTCTTCCGCTCGCGAAAGAAGTCAAGAATATTCATTCACGGCCTCCAAAAAGGCGTTGCAAGAGTCCTTTCTTCTGCACGTCCAGGAACCGGTGGGGCAGTTCCTTGCCGAGCAGGCGATCGACGGCATCACTGTACGCCTGGCCGGCGTCGCTTTGCTCGTCGAGGATGACCGGAACACCCTGGTTGGATGCCTTGAGCACCGCCTGGGATTCCGGGATGACACCGAGCAGGTGGATGGCGAGGATTTCCTCGACGTCCTCGACACCGAGCATTTCGCCCTTGGTGACGCGCTCCGGGTTGTAGCGGGTGAGCAGCAGGCGCTCCTTGATCGGCTCCTCGCCCTTCTCGGCGCGGCGCGATTTGCTGGCCAGCAGGCCGAGCATGCGGTCGGAGTCGCGTACCGAGGAGACTTCCGGGTTGGTCACGACGATCGCCTCATCGGCGTAGTACATGGCCAGGTGGGCACCTTTCTCGATGCCGGCGGGAGAGTCGCAGACCACGTATTCGAAATTCTTCGCCAGCTCTTCGATGACGGTGCCGACGCCTTCGAGGGTCAGCGCGTCCTTGTCGCGGGTCTGGCTGGCGGCCAGGACGTAGAGGTTCTCGAGACGCTTGTCCTTGATCAGGGCCTGGGTCAGGGTCGCTTCGCCGTTGATGACGTTGACGAAGTCGTACACCACGCGGCGTTCGCAGCCCATGATGAGGTCGAGGTTACGCAGGCCGACGTCGAAGTCGACGATGACGGTTTTGTGCCCGCGCAGAGCGAGGCCGGTGCCGATGGCGGCGCTGGTGGTGGTTTTGCCCACGCCACCCTTGCCGGACGTGACAACGAGGATCTTGGCCAAGGTGATTCACCCCAAATAATAAGAAAAGCGGGAACTTGCAGGCCTTGGTCGGCCGTCCTGGCTCCCGTTCAGGTCCCTGAAAATTCGCGGCAGTATCCGTTAAAGGCGGGTGATGTTCAACACATCTCCCGACAGGCTGACCTGCACCGAATGCCCCCAGAGCGGCTCGCGCCGGAGGTCTTCGGCGACCTTGTATTGACCGGCTACCGACACCAGTTCGGCGGCCAGTTGCTGACAGAAGATCCGGGCCTTGGTATCGCCCTTTATGCCTGCCAGTGCCCTGCCACGCATGGGACCGTACACATGGATGTTGCCATCGGCGAGAAGTTCCGCACCCGGGCTCACCGGGGCGACTACCACCAGGTCGCCGCCGGGAGCGTAGATCTGCTGGCCGCCGCGTACCGGGGTAGTCACCACCTTGGTCGGGCGGGTCACGGGCTCGGCGGGTTTCTCCGGGACTTTCGTCGCCTTCTTGGCGCCGGGCTCCACCGGGTCGATGACCCGCTCGCGAGCGCCCGAGGGCGGCAGCACGGGGATGTCGAGGGTATTGGCGGCGGCGATGTGCTGTTCGTTGCTGGCGCGGATGGCCAGGGTGCGCAGGCCATGGCGGCGGCAGACGTCGAGCAGCGCGGCGAGGTCCACTTCGCCTTCGCTGGCCGGCAGTTTGTCGAGGGCCATTACCAGCGGGGTGTTCTGGAAGAAGTTGGGGGCCTGGGCGACCTTGTCGGCCAGTTGCCGGTCGAGGCGTTCGAGGTCGTTGTGCGCCAGCTCCATCACGGTGATGGCGAGCATGCTGCCCTTGAGCTGGAACACGGGATCTTGGTCGAGAAGGTCAGCTTGGCTCATGGTCTTTCTGCTGGGTCTGATGGGCAGGACTTATAGCGAGAACGCCGGGCCGTCGCAAGACGCGCGGGGCAGGATGGGCGCCGGCTGGCAGCTATTTCTGTAGAATGCCGGCCTTTGCCCACGCAGCCCTACGGATCCACCGATGGAACGTCCCCGCTTCCGCGCCGCCTTCCTCCACCCGCGCTTCTGGCCCCTGTGGCTCGGCCTGGCGGTGCTGTGGCTGATTACCTTGTTGCCCTACCCGGTGCTGCTGCGCCTGGGGCGCGCCCTGGGCTGGCTGATGCTGCGGGTCGCCGGTTCGCGTCGACACATCGTCCGGCGCAACCTGGAGCTGTGTTTCCCCGCGTTGCCCGTTGCCGAGCGCAAGCGCTTGCTCAGGGAGAACTTCGCCTCCACCGGCATCGCCTTCTTCGAGATGGCCATGAGCTGGTGGTGGCCGGCCTCGCGCCTGCGCAAACTCGCCCATATAGAAGGCCTGGAGCATCTGCGCCAGGCCCAGGCGGACGGCCAGGGCGTGATTCTCATGGCGCTGCACTTCACCACCCTGGAGATCGGCGCCGCGCTGCTCGGCCAGGTGCACACCATCGACGGCATGTACCGCGAGCACAAGAACCCGCTGTTCGACTTCGTCCAGCGCCAGGGGCGCGAGCGGCACAATCTCGACGCCACGGCCATCGAGCGTGAAGACGTACGCGCCATGCTCAAGGTGCTGCGTGCCGGGCGTGCCATCTGGTACGCGCCGGACCAGGACTACGGGCGCAAGCAGAGCCTGTTCGTGCCGCTGTTCGGCGTCACCGCCGCCACCGTCACCGCCACCACCAAGTTCGCCCGCCTGGGCCGCGCGCGGGTGCTGCCCTTCACCCAGGAACGCCTGGCCGACGGCTCCGGCTACCGCCTGGTGATCCACCCGCCGCTGGCCGACTTCCCGGGCGAGAGCGAGGAGGCGGATTGCCTGCGCATCAACCAGTGGATCGAACAGGCCGTAAGCCGCCTCCCCGAGCAGTACCTCTGGGCCCATCGCCGCTTCAAGACCCGGCCGGAAGGCGAGCCGAAGCTCTACTGAGCAGCGCCGGGCCCACGCGGGCCCTATACTCGCGGAAAAAACGGAAGCCTTTCATGAGTGAACCCGCCGCAACCAAGCCCGTGACCGGACTCATCCTCTCGGGCGGCGGCGCGCGAGCGGCCTACCAGGTGGGCGTGCTGGCGGCGATCGCCGACCTGCTGCCCGACTCGATGCACAACCCCTTCCCGGTGATAGTCGGCACCTCGGCCGGCGCCATCAATGCCGTGGGCCTGGCCTGCGGTGCCCTGCATTTCAGTGAGGCGATCCGCCGCCTCACCGCCGTCTGGCAAGGCTTCCACACCTCCCAGGTGTACCGCAGCGACTGGCCCGGTGTATTGCGCCAGAGCGCGCGCTTCCTCGGTCACAGCCTGCTGGGGATGAACCGCCACGCGCCGGTGGCGCTGCTGGACAATGCCCCCCTGCGCGGCCTGCTGGAGCGCGAGCTGGACTTCACCGGCATCGCCGCCGCCGTACGCCTGCGCCAGTTGCGGGCCGTGGCGGTGACCGCCTTCGGCTACGAGTCCGGCCAGGCGGTGACCTTCTACCAGGGCCGCGCCACCATCGACCCCTGGTTCCGCCACCGCCGCGTCGGCGTGCCCACGCGCCTGGCGCTTGACCACCTGCTGGCCAGTGCGGCCATTCCGCTGATCTTCCCGCCGGTGCGGATCAACCGCGAATACTTCGGCGACGGCGCGGTGCGCCAGTCGGCGCCCATCAGCCCGGCGCTGCACCTGGGGGCCAATCGCATCCTGGTGGTGGGGGTGAGTGGCAACCCGCGGGTGGGCAACGTCAACGATGGTGTGGTGCGCGCCAGTACGGGCAACCCGCCGAGCCTGGCGCAGATCGGCGGGCACATGCTCAACAGCACCTTCATCGACAACCTGGAAAGCGACATCGAGCTGCTGGAGCGCATCAACCAGCTGAGCCAGGCGATTCCCGCCGGGCAGCGCCCGCGAAACCTGGGCCTGAAGCCTGTGGAGGTGCTGGTGATTTCGCCGAGCCAGCCGCTGGACACCATCGCCGCGCGTCACCGCCGCGAGATGCCGCGGGCGATCCGCACCTTCCTGCGTGGGCCGGGAGCGACCAAGGCCAGTGGTGCCGGGGTGATCAGTTACCTGCTGTTCGAACCCGGCTACTGCAATGAACTGATCGAGCTGGGCTACCAGGACGCCATGGCGCAGAAGGCCGACCTGCAAAGCTTCCTCGGCCTGGAGACGGCGTCGGTGCTGCCGACGCCGGTGGCCTACTAGCCCGCGAGGCGGCCGTCGCGGTAGTCGCGCAGGGCCTGTTCGATTTCCTCACGGGTGTTCATCACGAAGGGGCCGTACTGCACGATGGGCTCCCCCAAAGGGCGACCGGCGAGCAGCAACACACGGGCACCCTCGGTGCTGGCCAGTTCCAGCGCACCCTGCTCCGAGAGGCGCACCAGGCGACCCTTGGCCACCGGGTTGCCGTTGACGTGCACCTCGCCCTCGTAGACGTAGAGCAGCACCCGCAAGCCATCCGCCAGGCGCGGGGCCGCGTGGCTGCCGGCCTGCAGGTGCAGGTCGAACAGCTGCGGTTCGGTGTGCGGGCGTTGCACGGCGCCGTCCTGTTGCTGCTCGCCGTCATCGAAGTACCCGGCGATCACCAGCGCGTCGACGCCGCCCGAGGTGCGCAGGCGCGGGATTTCATGTGGTGCGAAGTCGCGGTAGCCCGGGTCGCCCAGCTTGTCCTTGCCCGGCAGGTTGAGCCAGATCTGGAAGCCGCGCATCACGCCCTCCTGCTGCTCCGGCATCTCGCTGTGAATGATGCCGCGCGCGGCGGTCATCCACTGCACGCCGCCGTTCTCCAGCAGGCCGACGTTGCCCAGGTGGTCCTCGTGGCGCATGCGCCCCTCGATCATGTAGGTGATGGTCTCGAAGCCTCGATGGGGGTGGGGCGGGAAGCCGGCGACGTAGTCGTCCGGGTTGGCCGAGCCGAACTCGTCGAGCATCAGGAAGGGGTCGAAGCGCGGAATGCCCTGCTCGGCGAAGACGCGGGTCAGGTTGACCCCGGCGCCGTCGGATGCGGGCTGGCCGGGGCGTTGTTCGATGATCTGGCGGTAGCGGTTCATAGGAGCCTCCCTGGAAAAGAATGGGGCGATGCTAATCCAGGGAATCGAATCGATGGTGCGTGATTTTGCGTGGTTCCTATCGAGCCGTTGGATGGGTTCTAAGCCCCCGGCTGACGCCATGGTCGGCGCCAGCCTGGGGCTGCATCACTCGGCGATCTGCAGCTTGCGCGACTCGGTGTACACGTAGCGGATCTTCTCGTACTCGAAAGGCGAGTTGAGCTGGCCGTAGCGGAAGCTGGTGGTGTAGCGCTTGTCCACCGCCCGCAGCAGGCTGATCTCCGGGTGGTCGCGGCTGACCTCGGGCACGTTGAGGAAGTTGATCTGGTTGTCTGCCACGAAGTCCACCACCAGGCCGCCGGTGTCGCGCAGGTTGGAGGGGCCGAGGATCGGCAGCATCAGGTAGGGCCCGGCACCGAGGCCGTAGAAGCCCAGGGTCTGGCCGAAGTCCTCGCTCTGCTTGGGCAGGCCCATCATCGTGGCCGGGTCCCAGAGCCCGGCCACGCCGAGGGTGGTGTTGAGCAGCAGGCGCCCGGTGACTTCCATCGAGCGCTGGCCCTTGAACTGCAGCAGGCTGTTGAGCAGGTTGGGCACATCACCCAGGTTGCTGAAGAAGTTGCTCACGCCACTGCGCACGAAGCGCGGGGTGACGTAGGTGTAGCCGCGCACCACGGGCAGGAACACCCATTGGTCGAAGCGGTAGTTGAAGTGGTAGACGCGTCGGTTCCAGGACTCCAGCGGGTCGTAGACCTCCAGGGCGTCGAAGGTGGAGCGCTCGAATTCGCGCTGGTCGAGCCCGGGGTTGAACTGCAAGCGCTGGAGCGGCTCGGTGAAGCCATCCGGCTCCTGGCGCTCGTCGGCGAGAAGGGGGGCGCTGGCCAGCAGCAGGGCGAGGAGGAGAACGTGCTTAGCCACGGAAGAACTCCAGCATGGCGTCGCTGTTGACGCGGTAGTTGAGGTTGCCGCAGTGGCCGCCATGGGGGTAGACGGTCAGGCGGTCGCCGAAGGTGCGGCGCAGGAAGCCCAGGTCGCCCGGGCCGAGGATGACGTCGTCGGCGTTGTGCATCACGGCGATCTTCCCGCTCTGTTTCAGGTAATCCTCCAGGCCGTAGAGGCTTACCTGGTTGATTAGCTGGGTGAGGCTGCCGCCGTCGAAGCGGGCGCGCCAGAAGGGAATCAGTTGCTCGGTGATGTAGCAGTCGAAGTCGCACTGCAGCGCGCGCTTGAAGAAGGGCGTGAGGCTGGTGCCCTCGGTGATCGGCAGCTTCACCGGGGTGATCAGGCCGCGGCGGTTGATCAGGTCCGAGGTGAAGGCGATGTCCGAGGAGGAGAAACGGAAGGAGGTGCCGATGAGCATCGCCATCTGCTCGTCCGAGAGCTTCTGCTTGGATTGCTGGAAATCGTAGAGCAGGGCGTCGTTGAGGTCGACGTAGCCGCGCTGCTGGAAGTACCGGGTCAGCTTGCCCAGCACCACCTGGTAGAAGGTGGTGTTGTCGTCGATGCCCTTGACCCGGGTCTGTACCAGGCGGTCGAGGTTGCTGATGGAGGTGTAGAGGTTCACCGGCGGGTTGAGCAGCAGCACGCGCTTGAAGTTGAAGCTGCGGCGGGTCTCGTCGAGCTTGCTGACGAAGGCCGCCTCGAGGGCGCCGAGGCTGTAGCCGGTGAGGTGGTACTCGGTGACCGGCAGTTTCGGATGCTGGGCGCGCACGGCCTGCATCACCCGGTAGAGGTCGTCGGCGTCTTCGTTGGAAAGCCCCGGCGTGGCGAAGCGCGAGGCGGCGGCCATGAAGTCGTAGCTGGTGGGCGAGGACAGCTGCACCACGTGGAAGCCGGCGCCGTAGAACAGCCGCTTCAGGTACTCGGCCTGGCTGCTGGAATAGTGGGCCCCGGTGCCAGCGATGATGAAGATCAGCGGCGCGGCGTGGTCCTGCTGGGCCAGGCGGTAACGCAGGGTCTTCACCGGCCAGAAGTTGTCCGGCAGCTTGAACTCGCGCTCGGGGCGCAGCTTGAGGTCGTAGTCGGCCTGGTCGATGTCCTCGTCCGCCGGCAGGTCGGGGCGCAGCTCCGGTGGCGTGGTGGCGATGGTCGCCTCGAACGGGTTGGTCAGCGGGAAGCCATAGCCGGCAGCATCTATATCGGCCGCCCACAGCGGGGCACTCAGAAGCAGGCTGCCGAGCAGGGCAGCGAGGCGGAGACGGAGCATGAGGTTCAAGTCCCTTTGCAGGAAGTCGGGCTGAGGGGATACCGATGCTATGACAAGTGCGGGCTCGCCAAAGTGCCGTGAGGGAAGGCGAAATGCCTTCACGGGGCGCCGGACAGCATGCACCCGGCGCAACGGCGGGTCCAGGCCTCCTTGTTAGCGCTGTTTACAGACTTTGTCTTGCATACGGCGAGCGTGCGTTTATCCTTGGCGCCGCTTTCAATTCTTCGGAGAGAACCATGTCACGCCGTCTGCCCCTGATCATCCTGCTGGTGGTCCTGTCGCTCTGGCTGGCGGCCAGCTATGGCCTGCGCTACGGCCTGATGGAGGACGGCCAGTGGGTCGGCCTGTGCGTCGATAATGCCCAGCGCTGGGAATGCCAGGTGCGCGCCAACCTCGGCCTGCTCATCCACTTCCGCGTCATCGCCTGGAGCGCCCTGGTGCTGTCCCTGGTCGCCTTCTTCGTACCCGGCCGCGCCGGCTGGGGCCTGGGCGTGGCGGCCATGCTCTTCGCCCTGCCGGCCCTGGTGCTCTACAGCGCCAGCCTCGGCGTGTTCGCCATCGTCATCGCCGCCCTGCGCCTGGTGCGCGCGCCCCGTGGCGGGCTGAGCATCGCCTGAAGATTCGGTGCGGAATGAAAAAGGACGCTTCGGCGTCCTTTTTTTCGCCTGCGGGTTGGGGCGGCATGGCCGGGTTCGGCTTCGTTGCGTTGGGCTGTGTAGGGTGGATGGCGCTCTTCTCATCCACCAGGCGGTGCCGCCGGGGAACACCCTGCAGTGGCAGCCCTGCGGCCTGCTTGGCGACTGAAGTCGCCCCTACATGGCGTGGGTGAGCCTGTAGGTCGGGTGCAACCCGTTGTTTGTGTGCGGGATGCCCTGGGGCGTTGTCGTGGGCGAATTCATTCGCGAAAGGCCCTGCCCGCTGCATCGCGGTTGAAACCGTTCCCACGCCAGCAGGCCGGTTATCGCGGGCCATAAAAAAGGGATGCCGAGGCATCCCTTTTTCGTTGCATCTGGCTCAGCGGCCGAGGCGCAGGCTGCGTACCAGGGCGAGGGTCAGCAGCAGGGCGGTGGCGGCCCAGCCGATCGCCTGGATATTGCCCAGGGTCTCCTCATAGAGCTGCGGGATGATGCCCAGGCCGATGAACAGAGCCAGCAGGGCGATCTCGCGGCGCGGTGCCTTCACCGGGCGGCACAGGTAGACCACCGCCGGCAGCAGCAGTGCGGCGCTGGGGAAGCTGCGGTAGCGGGCGTCGAAGACCAGGGCCAGCATCAGCACGGCACCGGCGAAGCCAGAGGCGGACAGCCACCAGCCGGCACGGGTGTCGAGCCAGGCGAACAGGCGGCCACGGGCGCCTTCGCGGGTCGACAGCGCCAGGGCGCCGTGCATCAGCACCACCAGGTTGAGGCCGACGATGAAGGCCGCCCAGGCCCATTCACCGGCGAAGCGAGCGGTGATGCGCGCCAGTTCGGCCCACATGCCGATGCAACCGGCACCGAGTGCGGCCAGCAGGGGCAGCAGCAGGGCGGCGCGGCTGGAGGCGGGGCGCCCGGCGACGATCAGGGTGAGGGCGAAGATCAGCCCGCTGACGGAAAGCCACAGCGGCCAGTTCGGCAGGTTGGAAACCGGGCCGGCGAGCACGCCCTTCTCGGTACGGTCAGCACTGAACAGGCCCCAGTAGCCGCCGACAGCGCCTTCGCTTTCGCGCTTCCAGGGCTGGTCGAAGGCTTCGATCAGGTTGTAGCGCCAGCCGTTCTCTTCGGCCATGTGCACGAAGCCACGGATGAACAGGGCTTCGTTGACGCGGCTGGGCAGGGCGGTTTCGCGCTGGCGGCCTTCGCTGGGCCAGCCGGTTTCGCCGATCACGATGTCCTTGGGTGCGAAGCGCGTACCGAACTCCTCGCGGATGTCCTTCACGTGGGCCAGGGCCTCGTGGATGCCGGCGGGGTCGTCTTCCCAGTAGGGCAGCAGGTGAATGGTGAGGAAGTCCACCGCCGGGGCGACTTCAGGGTGCTTGAGCCAGAACTCCCACACGTCCGCATAGGTGACCGGCTGCTTGACCTGGGCTTTCACCTGGCCGATCAGCTTGGCCAGCTGGGCGCCGGTGACTTCCTTGCGCAGCAGGGTTTCGTTACCGACTATCACCGCCTCGACCACGTCCGGGTTGGCGTTGGCGGCCTTGATCAGCGCGTCGATCTCCTTGCCGGTGTCCACCGGGTTGCCGTTGACCCAGGCGCCGAGCATCAGCTTCAGGCCGTGCTTGCGGGCCAGCTCCGGGATGGCTTCGAGGCCGGTCATGGAGTAGGTGCGCACGCAATGGAAGCGGGTGGCGAGCAGTTCGAGGTCGGCGTCCATGCGCTCGGGGCGCAGCACGAAGGGCTGGTCGAACGGCGACTGGTCCTTGTCGAACGGGCTGTAGGAGGCGCATTGCAGCTTGTGCGTCGGGGTGGCCGCATCGGGCAGGATCACCGGCTTGCCCTGGCCGTACCAGAGGGCGGCGAGCAGCAGCAGGGCGGCGATCGAGGCGAGCAGGTAGGGCAGAACGGGGAAGTGACGGGTCTGGCTCATGGGCTAAGGGCGCGTGGTGGCGGCAAAGCCGCGCATCTTAGCGGATTCAGCTGTTCGGTAGGAATGCGCTGGCCACCTGCTAACTGGTTTCAGCGCATTACCGAGGTGTTTTCCGGCCCGTTCAGGCGTGCTGGTGCAACCAGTTGCCCCGAGGCGCCGCCGGGCCTTCGGCCTTGGCCTTCTCGAAGCGCTTCCAGACCTTCTCGTGGACGTAGAAGCCCACGGAGTTGACCAGCGGCTCGACGATCGCCACCAGGCCACCGATGGCGACGCTACCGGTGAGCAGGTAGGCGACGGTGAAGGCGATGCCGAAGTGCATGACGGTGAAGGTGACGGTCTTGAGCATGATGGGTCTCCCTGCAGATGGGAATGATTCCGAGTTACGTGCAGAGTAGAGGCCTTGTTCCATGTAAGGAAATATGCATGGGGAATGGTGCTGATAGAGCGCCTATATGAATGGCCTACGACCTTGGTCGAGAAAGCCCCGACGCTACGACTAAGGTCGTCTGTTGCCTGTGTACGAGCGTTCTAGAGTTGTTTTCACCACTAACGTGCTGTGTAGAGGACAACAACAATGAACGACAGCATCTACCAGCGGATTCACGAGAATCCGCGATTCCAGGAGTTGGTCGCCAAGCGCGAACGCTTCGCCTGGATTCTCTCCGCCATCATGCTCGGCCTGTACCTGGCCTTCATCCTGCTCATCGCCTTCGAGCCCCAGGTGCTCGGCACCAAGCTCAGCCCGGGCTCGTCCATCACCTGGGGCATCCCGATCGGCGTCGGCCTGATCGTCTCCGCCTTCGTGCTCACCGGCATCTACGTGCGCCGCGCCAATGGCGAGTTCGACCGTCTGAACCGCGAAGTCCTCAAGGAGGCGCAGCAATGATCGCGCGCATTCTCTCCATCTGCGGCATTGTCGGCCTGATGGCCGTGGCCCCGGCCCTGTGGGCCGCCGGCGCCCTCGAAGGCGACGTGCAGCGCCAGCCGCTGAACGTCTCCGCCATCGTGATGTTCGTGGTCTTTGTCGGCTTCACCCTCTACATCACCTACTGGGCGTCCAAGCGCAGCAAGTCGACCGCCGACTTCTATACCGCCGGCGGCAGCATCACCGGTTTCCAGAACGGCCTGGCGATCGCCGGTGACTACATGTCCGCGGCGTCCTTCCTGGGTATTTCCGCCCTGGTCTACACCTCCGGCTACGACGGCCTGATCTATTCGATCGGCTTCCTCGTCGGCTGGCCGGTGATCCTCTTCCTGATCGCCGAGCGCCTGCGCAACCTGGGCAAGTACACCTTCGCCGACGTCGCCTCCTACCGCCTCAAGCAGAAGGAAATCCGCACCCTGTCCGCCTGCGGTTCTCTGGTGGTGGTGGCCTTCTACCTGATTGCGCAGATGGTCGGTGCCGGCAAGCTGATCGAACTGCTGTTCGGCCTGAACTACCACGTGGCCGTGGTCCTGGTGGGCGTGCTGATGGTGCTCTACGTGCTGTTCGGCGGCATGCTGGCCACCACCTGGGTGCAGATCATCAAGGCGGTGATGTTGCTGTCCGGCGCCTCCTTCATGGCGATCATGGTGCTCAAGCACGTCAACTTCGACATCGGCATGCTGTTCAGCGAGGCCATCAAGGTCCACCCGAAAGGCGAGGCCATCATGAGCCCCGGCGGCCTGGTGAAGGACCCGATCTCGGCGATCTCCCTCGGCCTGGCGCTGATGTTCGGCACCGCCGGCCTGCCGCACATCCTGATGCGCTTCTTCACCGTCAGCGATGCCAAGGAAGCCCGTAAATCGGTGTTCTTCGCCACCGGCTTCATCGGCTACTTCTACATCCTCACCTTCATCATCGGTTTCGGCGCCATCCTCCTGGTCAGCACCAACCCGATGTTCAAGGACGCCACCGGCGCGCTGCTGGGCGGCAACAACATGGCGGCGGTGCACCTGGCCAACGCCGTGGGCGGCAGCCTGTTCCTCGGCTTCATCTCGGCCGTGGCCTTCGCCACCATCCTGGCGGTGGTCGCCGGCCTGACCCTGGCCGGTGCCTCGGCGGTGTCCCACGACCTGTACGCCTCGGTCATCAAGAAGGGCAAGGCCAACGAGAAGGATGAGCTGCGCGTATCGAAGATCACCACCGTCGCACTCGGCGTCCTGGCCATCGGCCTGGGCATCCTGTTCGAGAAGCAGAACATCGCCTTCATGGTGGGCCTGGCCTTCTCCATCGCGGCCAGCTGCAACTTCCCGGTGCTGATCCTTTCCATGTACTGGAAGAAGCTGACCACCCGTGGCGCCATGATCGGCGGCTGGCTGGGCCTGATTACCGCGGTCGGCCTGATGATCCTCGGCCCAACCATCTGGGTGCAGATCCTCGGTCATGCCGAAGCCATCTACCCCTACGAGTACCCGGCGCTGTTCTCGATCCTGGTGGCCTTCGTGGGTATCTGGTTCTTCTCCATCACCGACAAGTCCGCCGCTGCAGACGAGGAACGCGCACGCTTCTTCCCGCAGTTCGTCCGCTCGCAGACCGGCCTGGGCGCCAGCGGCGCCGTCGCCCACTGATCCACGCACCACTCCGTGACATTGGGCAGCCTTCGGGCTGCCCTTTTTGTTTGGGGTGGGGTTGGGCGGGGGGAGAAAGAAAGGAGCAGCAAGGGTGGGTTGCGAGGTTGGGGTCGGCTTCGGAGAGGCGGTGGGCTGAAG
>BATO01000068.1 GCA_000474255.1 Aquipseudomonas alcaligenes MRY13-0052 | reverse complement strand
CTCTCCGGCGACCTGATCCGGCAGATCGAACTGGCCGCTCGCAGCCGCCCCCACGCCATGCCGCGCAGCGCGCCGCCGCCGGTCAAGGCCACGCCGGCAGCGGCGCCGGCCGAACCGGCGGCACGCCCCACCGGCTACGCCACCACCGACCGGGTGGTGGCCCTGGGCACCTCCACCGGCGGAACCCAGGCCCTGGAAGTGGTGCTGCGGCAACTGCCGGTGGATTGCCCCGGCATCGTCATCGTCCAGCACATGCCGGAGAAATTCACCGCCGCCTTCGCCCAGCGCCTGGACACCGTCTGCGAGATCGACGTGCGCGAAGCCCGGCACATGGACCGCGTGCGCCCCGGCCTGGCCCTGGTCGCCCCCGGTGGGCGCCACATGCAGCTCAAGCGCAGCGGCGCGCAGTACTTCGTCGAAGTGCTCGACGGGCCCCACGTCAACCGCCACAAACCTTCAGTTGACGTGCTGTTCCGCTCCGTCGCCCGCCACGCCGGGCACAACGCCCTGGGGGTGATCATGACCGGCATGGGCGACGACGGTGTGCGGGGCTTGCTGGCCATGCGCGAGGCCGGCGCCCGCACCGTGGCCCAGGACGAAGCCAGTTGCGTGGTCTTCGGCATGCCCAAGGAAGCCCTGCGCATGGGCGCCGCGCAAAGCACCGAACCCCTGTCGAAACTTTCCGAAGTCATCATTCGCTACTCACGGGGGCAAACACCCGACAAGACCGCCGAAGCCGCCAAATAGAAGGCCGCAACCCCTGAAACGAGCCGGCAGGATGCTGGCCCGGTGCTACCGTCCGTCCGGTCGATCCGGGCGAACCTTCGTGTCGGATGCTACTCCGTACCTGTAGGCGTGCTCTTTTTCAGGGCGGCCTGCACCTGGAGTAATGCATGAACGACGCGTTGCGCAAGGAGCGCCCATGACCTGTCGCCTGTTGCTGGCCGACGACCACGCACTGATCCGCGTTGGCGTCCGCGCCATGGTCAACGACCTGGAGGGTTACGAAGTAGTTGGAGAAGCGGAGGACGGCGAACAGGCCGTCGAGATGGCCGAGCGACTGAAGCCGGACATCATTCTCCTCGACATCTCCATGCACGGTGTGGATGGCCTGGAGGCCCTGCAGCGCCTCGGCACCCGTGTGCCCGAATCCCGCGTACTGATGCTGTCGATGCACACCGATGCCGAGGTGGTGCTCTCCGCCCTGGAGAAAGGCGCCTACGGCTACCTGCTCAAGGACGCCGCCATGGTCGAGCTGGCCCTCGCCCTCAAGGCCGTCGACCGTGGCCAGCGCTACCTCAGCTCGGCCATCGCCCAGCCGGTGATCGACCAGGCCCTGTCCCGCCAGCACGGCAGCGAAGACCCCGGCCTCACCCAGCGCCAGGTGGAGATCCTCCGCCTGATCAGCCGCGGTGCCTCCACCCGTTCCATCGCCGACGGCCTCGGCCTCAGCGTCAAGACCGTGGAGGCCCATCGTGCCCAGATCATGAAGCGCCTGGACATCCACGACATCCCCGGCCTGGTCCTCTACGCCGTACGCAAGGGCATCATCAGCCCGGACGATTGAACCCAGCCGCACGATGGTGAGGGCTGTGTAGGGTGGATGTCGCTTTTTACATCCACCAAACGGAGCTGCCGGCACCTACGGATTGCCGCCGAGCCACGACGCCCCTCAACGCACCCTCGTAGGGCGGGCCGGGCGGCGCTCCGCTTCAGCCCACCGCTCTTCTTGCTGTCGAACGCCCCTCGCCCCATCGCTCATTTTGTCTTTTTGGGTGCACCCGCCCCTCCAGGTGCGCGCAGCACACCCTACGGCGGGGCTGGCCACTTCTCGCCATCCCTGCAAGCGCGAATTCATCCGCAAAGCGGCTGCGCCTCAGCCCAGCCACAGCACCCGCCTGCGTAGGAGCGAGCTCTGCTCGCGAACCCGTTGTGCGCCCGACGCATCCGGCGAAAGCCGCCGTTAGGAGTCGGCACGCTCCTGCTGGACGGCATCGCCCTGGGCCACCTCTTCGTCCGGCCCCTCGCCGAAGGTGGCCCGCAACCAGCGCCCCACCTGGCAGGCGGCCAGGGCGCGGGTGCTGCAGGCGCCGCTGTCCAGGGCCTGGCGCAGGGCGTCGATATCAGCGCCCTCGACATAGGCGATGGCATCGTCCATCTGCCGCGCATCGCCGAAGCCGCCGGCCTTCATCTCCGCCAGCGCATCGGCACGGCTCCAGCCCTGCACCACGGTGCGGTACATGGCCGCCATCAGCCCGGTGCGGTCGCGACCGTGCTTGCAGTGCATCAGCACCGGCCCCTGGGCTTCGGCCCGGCGCAACACCCGCAGCACGCGGAGCACATCCACGTCATCGACCCGATCGGCATGCAACGGAATGCTCACCCGGCGCACCTGGGCATCACCCAGCCACTCGGCGTCGTCCTCCTTGATGAAGCTCACCACCGTGCGCACGCCCAGGCGCTGCAGATGCGGCAGGTCGCGGGCATCCGGCAGTGCGCTGCGGAACAGCGAAGGGGTCATGCGGTACAGGTTGAAGCCCGGGTCCAGCGACACCGCCCAGGCCTGGCGCGACAGCATGGCCGCCGGCTCCGGCACCTGGCTATTGCCCTGGGCCAGCGGCACGGCCAGCGAAGCGACGGCCAAGAGGCCTGCGAAAAACAGCGAGAGTCGGGGTCCGGGCGTCATGGCGCATCCTCCAGAAGATGGCCATACCCTGGAGCAACACCCGTAAAGGCTGGATCAAGAAGACGTGAAAAATTTGTCGGTTGGCGGCGATGACCGATCGCGAATCCAGCACGCACGTGACGACGTGCTTTCGTAGGATGGGTCGGGCGGCGTTCCGCGAGCGAAGCGAAACCCATGCGGCGGAGCCCGCCCACCAGCCCAGCACACATGCCGTTTCACTGGATGTCCGACAATCGCCACACCACGCCGGGCCAAGCTGATCTAGAATCAGCGACGGTCCCCACCGCAGTCCCGTTCATGGATATCCAAAGCCGCACCCTGCTCCTGCGTTCCCTCCTTGCCCAGCTCAGTGAGGACGCCCCTCGTGATGCCGCCGTTCTGGAAGGCGACCCTGCCCGGGTCATGATCGGCTTGCGCGATCTCGCGGAGCTTGGCCTGATCAGCGGCCAGCTGTCTCACGGTGAGCAGAGCGACGGCCAGGGCCTGCTGCTGGTCAGCGCCACCGGCATCACCCTCACCCGCCGGGGCGCGGCCTTCAAGGCTGAACCCTGATTCCCCGCCCGGCCCGTTGGGCACTTCTAGAAACTACCTGCGTTGCCATCGCGGCGTTAAGAACAGGCTCGTGCGCGAGTCCGATCACAATGCTCATTTACACGGCGTAACCTGCGCTTTTTCGCCTGTTTTGCCTTGCATTGACGGCTTCGCCTACGTTGTTAGAGGCACCCGTCAGTTGGCCGAAGACAGCTCCGTGCCCTTGCTCGCAGCCATCGACTCATAGGGACGGTTGTCGAACTGGCGGTACTTCTCCAGCCACGCCGCATAGGCCTGGCCATTTCCCGCGTAGCTGCCGGTGCTGGAATAGCGCAGGCCATCCGACCCCACCAGGCGCCGTTCGATCATCGCCGGGTAGGCCGGGTGCTTGCTGGTGGTGAACAGGTAGACCGAGCCGTCGCGCTCGTTCTTGACGATGGTCACCAGGTCCGACGACGAGTAGCGGACCTCCGGCAACGCCAGCGCCTCGTCGAAGGCCGCCTGCCACTGCTGCACGCTGATGGGCTCGGGGAGCGGCTGCACGGACTTCTGCTCATCGGCGACGGTTTCGCCCGCGCCGAACAGGCCGAGCAGCATTGCGAATAACTGGTTCATGGTCTTGCTCACCAGGAAAGGGATCACAGAGGTTCAGAGGGAGGCTGGACGAGGACGGTTCAGGGAAAATTCGCAGGCCAGGCACGCCGGGCCCTCCAGCCAGGCTGGAAGGCGTGGCGCACAGCTAACCCGAAGCCCATGACGGAATGATGACCAAATGCCATCCAGCCGGCCTGGCGCTGAACTATTCGCCCCAGCGGGGTTCGATCTCTTCAGCGAGGCCACGCCATTCACGTGTTCCGCCGCCCCCGACTACCCCCACAAGAACCCCATTCGGAGGACTGCCCATGTCCGCCCCCGGCGCCCGCCCTTCTCCCCTCGCCCGCCTGCTCGCCTTATTCCTGCTGCTGCTCGGCCTCGCGTTGCTCATCGGCGGCATCCGCCTGGTCTGGGTCGGCGGCTCCTGGTACTACCCGCTCACCGGTGGCGCCCTGCTGGTGGCCGGCTTCCTGCTGTGGAAAGGCCTCGACTCGGCCCTGCTGGTGTTCGCCGTGACCTTGGCCGCCTCCACCGCCTGGGCGCTCTGGGAGGTGGGCCTGGACTGGTGGCAACTGGTGCCGCGCCTGGCCCTGTGGTTCGGCATCGGTATGCTGTTGCTGCTGCCCTGGGCGCGCGGTGGCCTGGCCGGCGGCACCTCGCGGGCCAATGGCGGTGCACTGCTGGTGGCGGTGCTGCTGGCCGGCGCCGTGGCCTTGCCCAGCCAGTTCACCGAGCCCCACAACCTGGAAGGCGAGATTGGCCGCGGCAACCCCCTGGCAGTGCAGAGCGAGCCGCCGATGCCGGAAGGCGACTGGCAGGCCTACGGGCGCAGCAACGCCGGCAACCGCTACTCGCCCCTGGGCCAGATCACCCCGGAGAACGCCCATAAGCTGGAACTGGCCTGGAGCTACCGCACCGGCGACCTGCCCGGCCCGGACGACCCGCAGGAAACCACAGCCGAGAACACCCCGCTCAAGGCCAACGGCATGCTCTACGTGTGCACCCCGCACAGCCAGGTGATCGCCCTGGACCCGGACAGTGGCCGCGAGATCTGGCGCTTCGACCCGAAGATCAGCACCCAGAACGCCGACAGCTTCAAGGGCTGGGCGCACATGACCTGCCGCGGTGTCGCCTACCACCAGGAAGACAGCCCCAGTGACAGCAAGCGCTGCGAGCGGCGCCTGTTCCTGCCCACCGCCGACACCCGCCTGATGGCCCTTGACGCCGATGACGGCAAGCCCTGCGAGGGCTTCGGCGACAAGGGCTCCATCGACCTCACCCGTGGCATCGGCAGCTTCACTCCTGGCGGCTACTACTCCACCTCGCCACCCAGCGTCAGCCGCGACCTGGTGATCATCGGCGGCCATGTCACCGACAACATTTCAGAAGACGAGCCCTCGGGCGTGATCCGCGCCTACGACGTGCACGACGGCCACCTGGTGTGGAACTGGGATGCCGGCAACCCCGACGACACCGCGCCGCTGCCCGAGGGCCGCACCTACACCCGCAACTCGCCGAACATGTGGTCGGTGATGAGCCTCGACGAGAAGCTCGGCCTGCTCTACCTGCCCATGGGCAACCAGACCCCGGACCAATGGGGCGGTCGCCGGACCAAGGCCTCGGAAACCTACAGCGCCGGGGTCACCGCCCTGGAGATCGCCACCGGCAAGGTGCGCTGGACCTTCCAGATGACCCACCACGACCTCTGGGACATGGACGTCGGCGGCCAGCCGAGCCTGGTGGACCTGCCGCCGCAGAAGGCCGGCGAGGCCCCGCGCCCGGCACTGATCGCCTCCACCAAGCAGGGCAGCCTCTACGTGCTCGACCGGCGCACCGGCGAGCCCATCGTCCCGGTCAGGGAAACCCCCGTGCCCCAGGGCGCCGCCAAGGGCGACTTCACCGCCCCCACCCAGCCCATGTCCGCACTCAACCTGATGCCACCGCCCCTGCAGGAGCGCGACATGTGGGGCGGCACGCCGATCGACCAGATGCTCTGTCGCATCGCCTTCCGCTCCCTGCGCTACGAGGGCATCTACACCCCGCCCTCCGAGCAGGGCAGCCTGGTCTACCCCGGCAACTTCGGGGTCTTCGACTGGGGCGGCATCGCGGTGGACCCGGAGCGCCAGATCGCCTTCCTCAACCCCAGCTACATGGCCTTCACCTCGAAATTGGTGCCCGAAGGCAGTACCACCGATGAACCTGCGCGCAAGAGCGAGATCGAAGGCGTACAGCCGAACAAGGGTGCGCCCTTCGGCGCCCTGCTATCGCCGCTGCTCTCGCCCCTCGGCCTGCCCTGTCAGTCGCCGCCCTGGGGCTACGTCGCGGCCCTGGACCTGACCACCATGAAAGTCGCCTGGAAACACAAGAACGGCACCGTGCGCGACAGCTCGCCGATCCCCATCCCGCTGCCCATGGGCGTACCCAGCCTGGGCGGCAGCGTGATGACCGGCGGGGGCGTCGCCTTCCTCGCCGGCACCCTCGACCAGTACCTGCGCGCCTACGACGTGCGCAATGGCAAGCAACTCTGGGAAGGCCGCCTGCCCGCCGGCGGCCAGGCCACACCCATGAGCTACACCGGCAAGGATGGCCGCCAGTACGTGCTGGTGGTCGCCGGTGGCCATGGTTCCCTGCACACCCGCCAGGGCGACTACGTCCTGGCCTTCGCCCTGCCCAAGGAATGATCGATGCCGCGTAACGTCCCACTGCTGTTCTGCGCCATGACCCTGCTCGCCGGCTGTGCCGGCCGGGCGCCCGTCGACACCTCCCAACTGCTGGTGGGCTGTAGTGGCGAGACCTGCCCCGGCATCCAGCGCTTCGCCTTCGACGGCAGCCAGGGCCGGCTGACGGAGAAGCCGCTGCAGACCCTCACCAGCGCCAACCCCTCGTGGCTGGTGCTCTCGCCGGATGCCCGCCAGCTGTTCGCCACCAACGAGAACCCGCCCAAGGGCCGCGACCCGGCCGGCCAGGTCAGCAGCTTCGCCATCGGCGAAGGTGACGAGCACAGCCTCACGCCCCTGAGCCAGGTGGCGAGCAAGGGCGCCGAGCCCACCCATGCCAGCCTCAGCGAGGATGGCCGTTTCCTCTTCGTCGCTCATTACGGCAGCAAGCCCACGCCCGGTGGCAGCCTGGCGGCCATCCCGGTCAGCGCCCACGGCACCTTCGGCCCGGTCGCCCAGCTGGTGCGCCAGCCTTTCTCCCGGCGCGGCTCGCAGCGCCAGGGCTCCTCGCACATGCACGCGGCGGTGCCGGCCGGCGACTTCCTCTTCGTCACCGACCTGGGTGCCGACAAGGTCTACGCCTACCGTTACGACGGGGATAAACCGAAGAAGCCGCTGCAGGCGGCCAAGCCCGGCGCCTTCGCCCTGCCCAAGGGCAGCGGCCCGCGCCACCTGGTGTTCGACCGCAGCGGCAACCGCGCCTACCTGACCCTGGAGCTGTCCAACCAGATCGCCATCCTCGGCCGCGACGAGGCCAAGCTGGAACAGCAGGGCCTGGTGGAGCTGGACCCGCCCGGTGCCAACGCCCAGGGCGATCGCCGCCTGGGCGCCCTCCAGCTGTCGCCGGACGGGCGCTTCCTCTACGTCGCCCGTCGTGGGGTGGAGAACCAGATCGTGGTCTATGCGGTGAGCGCCGCCGACGGCAGCCTCAGCGAGGTGCAGCGCCACGCCAGCGGGGGCGATGAGCCGAGGGAATTCACCTTCGCCCCGGACGGGCGTTTCCTGCTGGTGGCCAACCAGAAGAGCGACAGCCTGGTGGTGTTCAGCCGCGACCCGCAAAGCGGCCTGCTGGTGGAGCAGGTGCAAACGGTCAGCACCCCGGCCCCCAGCGCGCTGCGCTTCGTGCCCTGAGCCTCAGGCAGCCAGGGCCAGGCCCTGGCATTGCTGCGCGCAGTCCTCGCAGACCTGGGCCAGCCGCTGGCAGTGCGCCAGGTCATGGCGCCGGCATTCGGCGGCGCACAGCCGGCAGATACTCGCGCAGAACCTGCCGAAGCCCACCACCTGCGCGCTCTCACGCTCCACCAGCTCCTGCATCAGCAGGCAGCTGTCCGCGCATTCGCGGCTCAGCTCGATGCAGCGTTCCAGGTTCTCGCCGGACTCGTCCAGGCGGCTCTCGGTGACGCACTGCGCGCATGCACTGGCACACACCACGCAGGCTTCGGCACAGGCTTGGATCTCGGCATTCATGGGCATCTCCATCCAGGGGGCTCATCTACTTCGGCCCCGCCGTGGCGCGGCGGTTCAGGAGATTTATGTGCGCCGTAGGTTGGGCTGAGGCACGAAGCCCAACGCAGCAGAGTCGAGCCCCGCTCCGTTGGGCCTCGCTGCGCTCGGCGCCAACCTACAAGCGTGCCATGGCCGCCTGAACATCCACCCGAACCCATCGCCAGGCACCGGGTCACTAACAGGGTCATCGTGATCCGGAGGTTCCCCATGTTGGAAAACTGGCTACCGTATCTGCCGCTGCCCGAACTCAGGGTCCTGCTCACGGCCCTGGTGGTGACGCTGGGCCTCAGCCTGGCCGCACGCGGGGTCATGCGTGTGCTCGTCCGCCTGGCCAAGCCGGTGCTGTTCCTGCGCGAACTGCTGCAGCGCGTGCGCCGGCCGCTCTACCTGCTGCTGCCCCTGCTGGGCCTGCAGACGGTGTGGAGCGCCGCCCCCGACAACCTGCTGTTCATCGGCCCGCTGCGTCAGCTCACCTCGATGGCCATCATCGGCACCTTCACCTGGCTCGGCCTGCGTGCGGTGGACGCGGTGCAACAGGTGATCCTGCTGCACAACCCGGTGGACATCAGCGACAACCTGCGCGCCCGCCGCATCCAGACCCAGACCCGCGTCCTGGTGCGCACCCTGAGCTTCTTCGTGCTGCTGTTCGGCGCCGCCACCATGCTCATGACCTTCCCCACCGCGCGCCAGTTCGGCACCAGCCTGCTGGCCTCGGCGGGCGTCGCCGGCCTGGCGGTGGGCTTCGCCGCCAAACCGGTGCTGGGCAACCTGATCGCCGGCCTGCAGATCGCCATCACCCAGCCCATCCGCCTGGATGACGTGGTGATCGTCGAGAACGAATGGGGGCGCATCGAGGAAATAACCGGCACCTACGTGGTGGTGCGCATCTGGGATGACCGGCGCCTGGTGGTGCCGCTGCAGTGGTTCATCGAGAACCCCTTCCAGAACTGGACCCGGGTCAGTTCCTCGATCACCGGCGCGGTGGTGCTCTGGGCCGACTACGAAATGCCGCTGGACCCGCTGCGCCAGGAGCTGGAGCGTCTGTGCAAGGAAGCGCCGCAGCTGTGGGACGGCCGCGTCAGCGTGCTGCAACTGGTGGACGCCACCGAACGCGCCATCCAGCTGCGGGTGCTGGTCAGCTCCATCGACTCATCGCGCAACTGGGACCTGCGCTGCTACCTGCGCGAGAACCTGATCAACTTCATCGCCCACCGCTACCCGCATTGCCTGCCGCAGCTGCGTGCCGAACTGACCCGCAGCGAAGCGCCGGAGCTGGTCGGGCGACACCCTGAACCCATCGTCGAGCCCGAGCGCCAGCCGCCGGTCTGACTCAGCCGTTGGCCGCCGCGCTCGGCAACCGCGCGGCGATGGCCTGGTGCAGGCGCTCGTAGTAATAGGGCAATTGCAGCAGCACATGCTGGGCGGCGGCCTCGCGCACCTGGTTGCGGTCGCCGTCGAAGCGCAGCTGCTCGCTGACCACCCAGGGCTCGCCGTCCATCAGCATGGCGCAGGCGACACACACCAGGCCGTCCAGGGGGCCTTCAGCCTCGGCCATGCCGGTGTTGGCCAGGGCCACGCTGGCCTCGCTGTTGGCCAGGGCGCCCAGGGCCATCTCCCGCGCCACCTCTTCGCTGGTCAGCCCGTAACGGGCGATGGTTACCGGGTCCACCCCCAGGCACTGCTGCTTGGCGGTCGGCGAATAGGCCACGTAGCCGCGGTCCAGCACCGCGCCACAGCCGGGCACGCCGGCCAGCAGGGAGGCCATCAGCCCACCGGTGCAGGATTCGGCGGTCACCAGGGACAGCTGGTACTTCTCGAGGAAACTCACAACCTGCTCGACGCTCTGCATGACGGCCTCCGGGTATCGCTGTACCTGTTGTAGAGGCTAGGAATACCCCCGCGCCCCCGAGTTCCCCCAATCCACCGTCCCAGGCGACGGGCGCGCATGTCCTTAGGACGTGGTCATGAGTCACCGGCTCTGCCTGTGTGAGGACTCAACAGGATGAGCGCGTGCCGTAGGGTGTGCCGTGCGGCGCTCTGCTTCAGCCCACCGCTCTCGACGACAACCGCCATCGCCAAAGTTCCCCGACAGCCGGCCGGAAGGAAAAAAAGTCGAAACTTCTCCGCGCTGCGTCCAGTCAGGGTTTATGTGGGGATGTGACGTCTGTGCCCGGTTTTCAAACTCATCTTTCCAACTGGCATCGGCGTTTGTGCGATGCAGGAACGATGGCCCGCGCATGGGTGGCGAGGACGGCATCCCCGTATCAGGGAATCTCGGATAGCGGAGGATGATATGGGAAATGCTGTAGCGAGCGCTCAGCTCGGGGGTTTGAGTTCCATGACCAATCGCCCCCAGCTGCATGTTGAAAGCCTGCACACCAACAAGAAAAGAATTCTCTTCGTCACCTCGGAGTTCGCCGACCTGGTCAAGGTCGGCGGCCTGGGGGACGTTTCTGCTGCCTTGCCCCGTGCCCTGGCTTCCCAACATGACGTTCGCGTCCTCATCCCCGGTTACCGACAGGTGCTGGAGAGCGGCCACCCGATCCGTGTGATCGGCCGGGTGCCGGGGCACGCCGCCCTGCCCGCCTGCCGCATCGGCCGCATGGACCTGCCCGACGGCCTGATCGTCTACGTGATCATCTGCCCCGAGCTCTACGAGCGCGAAGGCACGCCCTACGGCGACGCCAACGGCCGCGATTGGCCGGACAACCACATCCGCTTCGCCCGCCTGGGCCTGGCCGCCGCCGAGCTGGCCGCCGGCACCGCCTGCCTCAGCTGGTGCCCGGAGCTGATCCACGCCAACGACTGGCCCGCCGGCCTCGCCCCGGCCTACATGGCCTGGCGCGGGCAGACCACGCCCAGCGTGTTCACCATCCACAACCTCGCCTACCAGGGCCTGATCGACCCGCAATGCAGCCCCGAACTGGGCCTGCCGCCGGAAGCCTGCAGCCACGAGAGCATGGAGTTCTACGGCAAGCTGTCGTTCCTCAAGGCCGGTATCGCCCACGCCAACCACGTGACCACCGTGAGCGAGAACTACGCCCACGAGATCACCACCGAGGACTTCGGCTGCGGCCTGGAAGGCATGCTCAAGCACCGCGTCGACCAGGGCCAGCTCAGCGGCATCACCAACGGCATCGACGAAAGCTGGGACCCGCGCACCGACGAGCACCTGGTGGCCAGCTTCAGCGCCCAGCTGTGGCAGGGCAAACGCGAGAACCGCGAATACGTCGAGAAGCTCTTCGACCTGGAGCCCATGGACGGCCCGCTGTTCGCCGTGGTCTCGCGCCTGGTGCAGCAGAAAGGCATCGACCTGACCCTGGAGATCGCCGACGCCATCGTCGCAGGCGGCGGTCGCATGGCCATCATCGGCCGGGGCGAACCGGCCCTGGAAGCGGCCATGCAGGACCTCGCCCAGCGCCACCCACGGCGCATCGGCGTGCACGTGGGCTTCAACGAGACCGACGCCCGGCGCATGTTCGCCGGCAGCGACTTCCTGCTCATGCCCTCGCGCTTCGAGCCCTGCGGCCTGAGCCAGATGTACGCCCAGCGCTTCGGTTCGCTGCCCATCGCCCGGCGCACCGGCGGCCTGGCCGACACCATCGAGGATGGCGTCACCGGCTTCCTGTTCCGCGAGGCCGATGCCGCCAGCTACCTGGATGCCGTGCAGCGCGCCCTCAACGTCTACCGCCACCCCGATCTGCTCAATGCCATGCGCTGCCAGGCCATGGCCTCGCCGCTCTACTGGCGGCAATCGGTGAAGCCCTACGACCGGCTCTACAAGCGGCTGCTCAAGGCCACTTCGGTGGCGCTGCAGGCGGAGGGCCCGGCTTGATGTTTCCCCTCACGCGCAGCCATGGGGCGCTGCTCGAGGAGGACGGCACCACGCGCTTCGCCCTCTGGGCACCCGACGCCCGCTTCGTCGAAGTGGAGCTGGCCGACGGCAGCCGCCACCCGCTGCGTGCCCACGGCGAAGGCTGGCACTGCTGCCACCTGCCCGTGGGCGCCGGCACCCTGTACCGCTACCTGATCGACGAACGCCTGCGCGTGCCCGACCCGGCCTCGCGGGCCCAGGAGGACGGCCCCCACGGCTTCAGCCGGGTGGTCGACCCCGAGGCCTACCGCTGGCGCCACCCGGACTGGCGCGGGCGGCCCTGGCACGAGGCGGTGATCTACGAGCTGCACGTCGGCCTGCTGGGCGGCTTCGACCGGGTCGAGGCCCTGCTGCCCGGGCTCAAGGAACTGGGCGTCACCGCCATCGAACTCATGCCCCTGGGGGAATTCCCCGGCGCGCGCAACTGGGGCTACGACGGCGTGCTGCCCTTCGCTCCGGACAGCACCTATGGCACGCCGGAAGCCCTGAAGCGGCTGATCGACAGCGCCCATGGCCTGGGCCTGATGGTGTTCGTCGACGTCGTCTACAACCACTTCGGCCCCGACGGCAACTACCTCGGCCAGTACGCCAGCGCCTTCTTCAATGCCGAACGGCAGACGCCCTGGGGCCCGGCCATCGACTTCCGCCAGGTGCAGGTGCGCGACTTCTTCTGCGAGAACGCCCTGATGTGGGTGCTCGACTACCGTGTCGACGGCCTGCGCTTCGACGCCGTGCACGCCATCGCCGAGAAGGATTTCCTCACCGAACTGGCCAGCCGCCTGCGCGCGGCCGCCGGCAACGGCCGCCACCTGCACCTGGTGCTGGAGAACGAAGACAACGACGCCGGCCTGCTGGAACAAGGCTACGACGCGCAGTGGAACGACGACGGCCATAACGTGCTGCACGCGCTGCTCACCG
The DNA here is from genome assembly GCA_000474255.1 of Aquipseudomonas alcaligenes MRY13-0052. Taxonomy (GTDB): domain Bacteria; phylum Pseudomonadota; class Gammaproteobacteria; order Pseudomonadales; family Pseudomonadaceae; genus Metapseudomonas; species Metapseudomonas solani. Next base: position 22,009 of record BATO01000068.1, on the reverse strand, counting down.
GTGAGCACGAGGGCTATTACGCCGACTTCGCCAGCGACCCCACCAGCAAGCTGGCGCGCTGCCTGGGCGAGGGTTTCGTCTATCAGGGCGAAGCCACCCGCCGCGGCCACCTGCGCGGCGAACCCAGCGTGCACCTGCCGCCCACCGCCTTCGTGCTGTTCCTGCAGAACCATGACCAGGTGGGCAACCGCGCCTTCGGCGAACGCCTGGCCAGCCTGGCCGAGCCCGACGAACTCAAGGCCGCCACCGCCCTGCTGCTGCTCAGCCCGATGATCCCGCTGCTGTTCATGGGCGAGGAATGGGGCTCACGCCAGCCCTTCCTGTTCTTCACCTCGCACAACGAGGAACTGGGCCGCGCGGTGCGCGACGGCCGGCGCAACGAGTTCCGCGAGTTCGCGGTGTTCGCCGACGAGCAGATCCGCCAGAGCATTCCCGACCCCAACGCCCTGGGCACCTTCACCGGCTCCATTCCCGACTGCGCCACCTGCACCGAGCCCGCCCAGCAGGCCTGGCGCGTGTACTACCGGCGCCTGCTGGAACTGCGCCACGCGCATCTGGTGCCGCGCCTGCCCGGCAGCCAGGCCATCGGCACCCGGGTGCTGGAGGAAAAGGCCGTCTCGGCCAGTTGGCGCCTGGGCGACGGCAGCCTGCTGCGCATCGACCTCAACCTCGCCGCCGAGCCGGTACGCGCCCCGCTGCCCCGCGAAGGCGCGCGGGTGATCTTTTCCCACCGCACGGCCCTGGACGACTACCGCCAGGGCCTGCTGGCCGCGCGCAGCGTCGCCGTAACCCTGGAGGACAGCGCATGAGCGACGCCCTGTTGGCCGAACTGGCCGGTGCCGCCGGCCTCAGCATCCACTGGACCGACGCCGACGGCCGCCCCCAGCAGGTGGCGCCCGAGGCCCAGCGCGCGCTGCTCGAAGCCCTCGGCTACCCGGCGCAGAGCGAGCAGCAGCTGCACGCCGCCCTGGCCCACCTCGAACAGCAGCGCAGCCAGGCCGCCCTCGCCCCGCTGCTGACCCTGGACCAGGGCCAGCCGCTGTCCCTGGCCCGCCACTTCGCCGCCGGCACCCCCTTCCAGCTGCAACTGGAGGATGGCGCCCGGATCGACGCCCGCCTCGACCACGAAGGCCGCCTGCCCGCCATCGCCGCCTGCGGCTACCAGCGCCTGCTGATCGGCGACCAGGCCCTGACCCTGGCCGTGGCGCCACCGGCCTGCCAGAGCGTGGCCCAGCTCAGCGACCACCAGCGCCGCCACATCTGGGGCCTCACCGCCCAGCTGTACTCCCTGCGCCGCCCCGGCGACGGCGGCCTCGGCGACACCCAGGCCCTGGAGGAACTGGCCCGCAGCGCCGCGGCCAAGGGCGCCGATGCCATCGCCCTGAGCCCGGTGCACGCCATGTTCAGCGCCAACAGCTACAACTACAGCCCCTACTCGCCTTCCAGCCGCCTGCTGTTCAACGTGCTGCACGCCGCCCCCGGCTGCATCCTCGGCGAGCGCGCCCTGCAGGAAGCCATCAGTGCCAGCGGCCTGGGCGCCGAACTGGCGCGCCTGGAGGCCGAGCCGCTGATCGACTGGCCCGCCGTGGCCGCCAGCCGCCAGGCCATCCTGCGCCAGCTGTTCGCGGGCTTCGCCGGCCCGGAGAACGCCTTCAGCGCCGACTTCGCCAGTTTCCGCCAGCACGGCGGCGACGCCCTGCTGCAACACTGCCGCTTCGAGGCCCTGCACGGCTTCATGAGCCGCAGCGGCCTGCCCACCGACTGGCGCGTGTGGCCCGAGCAATACCGCGACCCCCACCACGAGGCCGTGCAGCGCTTCGCCGCCGAGCACGAACAGGAAGTCACCTTCCACGCCTTCTGCCAGTGGCTGGTGGCCCGGGGGCTGGATCGGGTGCAGAGCGCCGCCCGTGGCGCCGGCATGAAGATCGGCCTGATCGCCGACCTCGCCGTGGGAGCCGACGGCGCCGGCAGCCAGGCCTGGGCGCGCCAGGCCGAATTGCTGCCCGCCGTGACCGTGGGTGCGCCGCCGGACATCCTCAACCGCTCCGGGCAGAGCTGGGGCGTCTCGGCCTTCTCCCCCGAAGGGCTGCAACGCCACGGCTACCGCGCCTTCATCGAGATGCTCCAGGCCAACCTGGCCCACGCCGGTGGCATCCGCATCGACCATGTGATGGGCCTCAAGCGCCTCTGGGTGCTGCCCCAGGGCGCGCCGCCGGAAGCCGGCGCCTACCTCAACTACCCGCTGCAGGACCTGCTGCGCCTGCTCTCGCTGGAATCCTTCCGCCACCGCGCCCTGGTCATCGGCGAAGACCTCGGCACCGTGCCCGCCGGCCTGCGCGAGGAACTGGCGCAGCGGATGATCCTCGGCATGCGCGTGCTGCTCTTCGAGCAAAGCGACGGCCGCTTCCTGCCGCCCCACAGCTGGCCCCGCGACGCCCTCGCCACCACCACCACCCACGACCTGCCGAGCATGCGCGGCTGGCTGCTGGGCCGCGATATCGAGTGGCGCGAGATCACCGGCCAGCGCAGCGCCGAGCACAGCCACGGCGACCGCGAGACCCGCGCCCGGGAAAAGCTCGCCCTGACCACCGCGCTCTACGCCAGCGACCAGTCCCAGGCGCTGCAGGGCGAACGCGACAACGACGAGCAGCTGGATGCCTGCATCGGCTTCATCGGCCGCACCCCCGCGCCCCTGGTGCTGCTGCCCCTGGAAGACGTGATGGGCAGCGACGAACAGCCCAACCTGCCCGGCCCCGGTGACCACCACCCCAATTGGCGGCGGCGCTGGGCGGAACCCGCCGCGACCATGCTCGACGGCCCCGCCGCCGAGCGACGCCTGCACCGCCTCGACGAAGCACGCCGCCAGGTGGAGGACCAGGGCCATGAGTGAGATCCGCGCCACCCAGCGCCTGCAGTTCCACCGGGGCTTCACCCTCGACGACGCGGTGCCCCTGGTGCACTACTTCGCGCGCCTGGGCATCAGCCATCTCTACGCCTCGCCGCTGCTCACCGCGCGCAGCGGCTCCACCCACGGCTACGACGTGGTCGACCCCACCCAGGTCAACCCCGAGCTGGGCGGCGAGGCGGCGCTCAAGCGCCTGGTCGCCGCCCTGCGTGAACAGCGCATGGGGCTGATCCTCGACATCGTCTCCAACCACATGGCCGTGGGCGGCGACGACAACCCCTGGTGGCTCGACGTCCTCGAATGGGGCCGTGGCAGCCCCTACGCGCAGTTCTTCGACATCCAGTGGCGCTCCCACGATCCGCTGCTGCGCGGCCAGCTGCTGGTGCCCTTCCTGCGCAGCGACTATGGCGAGGTGCTGGCCGCCGGGGAGATCGCCCTGCGCTACGACGCCGACAGCGGCAGCCTCTATGCCCAGCACTTCGACCACCGCTTCCCCCTCACTCCGCCCAGCTACGGCGAGCTGCTGCGGGCCAGCGATGCCCCCGTGCTCAGCGAGCTGGCCGCGCGCTTCGAGGCCCTGGAGGGGCAGCCCGAGGCCTGGCAACAGGCCGCTGAACTGCGCCGCCAGCTGGCCGCCGCCGCGCCCCGCGACGAGCCCCTGCTGCGTGCCCTGGAGCGCTACCACCCCGACACGCCCGAGGGCCTGGAACGCCTGCACCAGTTGCTGGAACGCCAGCACTACCGCCTGGCCAGCTGGCGCACCGCCGCCGACGACATCAACTGGCGGCGCTTCTTCGACATCAATGAGCTGGGCGGCCTGCGGGTGGAGCGCCCCGAGGTGTTCGAGGCCACCCACGCCAAGGTCTTCGAGCTGATCGAAGCCGGCCTGGTGGACGGCCTGCGCATCGACCACATCGACGGCCTGGCCGACCCGCGCGGCTACTGCCGCCGCCTGCGCCGGCGCGTCGAGGGCCTGCTGGACAAGCGTCCGCGCGCCCTGCTCGGCCAGCACTTCCCCATCTACGTGGAGAAGATCCTCGGCCCCGGGGAGTGCCTGTCCCGCGACTGGCTCGTGGACGGCACCACCGGCTACGAATTCATGAACCAGGTGTCGCTGCTGCAGCACTCGCCCCTCGGCGAGCTGCAGCTCACGGCCCTGTGGAGCACCCTCAGCGGCCGCTCCGGGCGCTTCGAGGACGAGGTACGCGAAGCCCGCCAACTGGTGCTCACCAGTTCCCTGGCGGGCGACCTGGAAAACCTCGCGCAGAACCTGCTGCTGGTGGCCCGCGAGGACATCGCCACCCGCGACCTGACCCTGGGCGCCATCCGCCGCGCGCTGCTGGAGCTCATCGTGCATTTCCCGGTGTACCGCACCTATGCCGGCGCCCTCGGCCGCGCCGAACAGGACCGGCGGGTCTTCGAGCAGGCCCTGGCCGGCGCCCGCAGCACCCTGGGCGAAGCCGACCAGCCCCTGCTGCAGCACCTCGACCGCTGGCTGGGCGGCCAGCCCCTGCGCGAGGTGCCGCCGGGGCCGCAACGCACGCTGCGGCGCAAGGTGCTGGCGCGCTTCCAGCAGCTCACCTCGCCAGCGGCGGCCAAGGCCGTGGAGGACACCGCCTGCTACCGCTCGGCGGTGCTGCTCTCGCGCAACGACGTGGGTTTCGACCCGCAGCAGTTCAGCGGCCCGGTCGGTGACTTCCACGCCCAATGCCTGGCCCGCTCGCAGCATTTCCCCGGCAACCTGCTGACCACTGCCACCCACGACCACAAGCGCGGCGAAGACAACCGCGCACGCCTGGCGGTGCTCAGCGAACGCTCCGCCTGGTTCGCCGCCCGCTGCGAGCACTGGCGCCGCCTGGCCACGCCGCTGCGCGAGGTGCTGGACAACCAGGGCGCGCCCAGCGCAGCCGACGAGCTGATGCTCTACCAGTGCCTGCTCGGCAGCTGGCCGCTGGACCTGGACGCCGACGACCGCCACGCCCTCAACGCCTACCTGGAGCGCCTGCTGCGCTGGCAGGAAAAGGCCCTGCGCGAGGCCAAGCTGCACAGCAGCTGGAGCGCGCCCAACGCCGCCTATGAAGTGGCCTGCCGCACCTTCCTCCATGACCTGCTGGCCCGCGACACCGCCCGCGAGCTGCGCATCGAGATCGCCGCGGCGGCCAACGCCATCGCCCCCGCCGGCGCCCTCAACGGCCTGGCCCAGTGCCTGCTGCGCATGACCACGCCAGGCATCCCCGATCTCTACCAGGGCACCGAATTCTGGGACTTCAGCCTGGTGGACCCGGACAACCGCCGCGAAGTGGATTTCGCCCGGCGCATCGACGCCCTCACCGAGCTGGCCGACCAGCCCGGGCTGATCGCGTCCTGGCGTGACGGCCGCATCAAGCAATCACTGATCGCGACCGTGCTGTCGGTGCGCTACGCCCGCGCCGAGCTGTTCGCCCGGGGCGACTACCAGCCCTTGCGGGTGGAAGGCGCCCATGCCGGGCAGGTGCTGGCCTTCGCCCGCAGCCACGGCGGCGATTACCTGGTGGTACTGGTCCCGCGCCTGGCCAGCGAGCTGCTGGGCGAGGCCGTCACCCCCCATATTCCGCCCGAGCGCTGGGCCGACACCCGCGTGGTGCTGCCTGCCGCCATCGGCGACAGCCCGCTTACCGGCGTGTTCTCCCGGTCGCCGCTGCACCCCGTCGAAGGGTGCATCGCCCTGGCCGAGGCGCTGGCCGACTTCCCCGTCAACCTCTTGTGTTTCAGACCTCATCAGGAGCAGCAGCCATGAGTGCAGATGAACAGCGCATCCGCGAACTCGCGTACCAGATCTGGGAATCGGAGGGCAAACCCAGCGGCCAGGACGCCCGCCACTGGGAGATGGCGCGCAAGCTCGCCGAATCGGAAACCCGTGGCGAACGCCCACCGGCGCCCAAGCCACGGCGGGTGAACAAGCCCAAGGAAGTGCCGGCCAGCGCTCCCGCCGAAGCGGTCGCCACCCCGGCGCCCACGCGCAAACCCCGGGCGCCCAAGGCCGCCGCCGAAGAGAAACCGGCGTTGCTGAAGAAACCCCGCGCCACCAAAACCGCACCCAAGCCATCCAAGGCCTGAACCGCACTGAACGCCCTATGAGGAGAACCACCCAATGAGCAGGCAACGCTCACGGATAACCGAAGGCCACCCCTTCCCCCTGGGCGCCACCTGGGACGGGCTGGGGGTGAACTTCGCGCTGTTTTCCGCCCATGCCACCAAGGTGGAACTCTGCCTGTTCGACGCCAAGGGCGAACAGGAACTGGAACGCATCGAACTGCCCGAATACACCGACGAGATCTGGCACGGCTACCTGCCGGACGCCCACCCCGGGCAGATCTACGGCTACCGCGTGCACGGCCCCTACGAGCCCGACGCCGGCCACCGCTTCAACCCCAACAAGCTGCTGGTGGACCCCTACGCGCGCCAACTGGTGGGTGGGCTGCGCTGGTCCGAGGCGCTGTTCGGCTACACCATTGGCCACAAGGACGGCGACCTGTCGTTCGACGAGCGCGACAGCGCTGCCTTCGTGCCCAAGTCCAAGGTCATCGACCCGGCCTTCACCTGGCCCGAGCACAAGTCGGTGCGCGTGCCCTGGGATGCCACGGTCATCTACGAGGCCCACCTGCGCGGCACCAGCATGCGCCACCCGGCGGTGCCCAAGCACCTGCGCGGCACCTGCGCCGGGCTGATGAACGCCGAGCTGCTGCAGCACATCCGCTCCCTGGGCATCACCAGCATCGAGCTGCTGCCGATCCACGGCTTCGTCAACGACCAGCACCTGCTGGAAAAGGGCATGAACAACTACTGGGGCTACAACAGCCTGGCGTTCTTCGCGCCCCACGCCGCCTACCTCGCCAGCGGCCACATCAACGAGTTCAAGGAAATGGTCGCGCACCTGCACGACGCCGGCCTGGAGCTGATCCTCGACGTGGTCTACAACCACACAGCCGAGGGCAACGAGCTGGGCCCGACCCTGAGCATGCGCGGCATCGACAACGCCACCTACTACCGGCTGATGCCCGACAACCGCCGCCACTACATCAACGATTCCGGCACCGGCAACACCCTCGACCTCAGCCACCCCTGCGTGCTGCAGATGGTCACCGACTCGCTGCGCTACTGGGCCACCGAGATGCACGTGGACGGCTTCCGCTTCGACCTCGCCACCATCCTCGGCCGCCACCCCCACGGCTTCGACGAACGCCACGGCTTCCTCGTCGCCTGCCGCCAGGACCCGGTTCTGAGCAAGCTCAAGCTCATCGCCGAACCCTGGGACTGCGGCCCCGGCGGCTACCAGGTGGGCGGCTTCCCGCCCGGCTGGGTGGAATGGAACGACCGCTTCCGCGACACCGTGCGGGCCTTCTGGCGCGGCGATGGCGGGCAGATCGCCGGGCTCGCCAGCCGCCTCACCGCCTCGGGCGACCTGTTCAACCAGCGCGGTCGGCGGCCCTACGCCTCGGTCAACTTCGTCACCGCCCACGACGGCTTCACCCTGCGCGACGTGGTCAGCTACGACCACAAGCACAACGAAGCCAACGACGAAGGCAACCGCGACGGCAGCGACAACAACTACTCCTGGAACCATGGCGTCGAAGGCCCCACCGACGACGCCGACATCCGCGCGCTGCGCCTGCGCCAGATGCGCAACATGATGGCCACGCTGCTGCTCTCCCAGGGCACGCCGATGCTGGTGGCGGGCGACGAGTTCAGCCGCACCCAACAGGGCAACAACAACGTCTACTGCCAGGACAACGAACTGGGCTGGGTGGACTGGGAACTCGACGACGAGGGCCGCAGCCTGCTGGACTTCACCCGCCGGCTGATCAGCCTGCGCCGTGCCTACCCGATCCTGCGTCGGGGCCGTTTCCTGGTGGGCGAGTACAACGAAGAACTCGGGGTCAAGGACGTCGCCTGGCTGTCGCCCTGCGGCAACGAGATGACCGAGGAACAGTGGCAGGACGGCAACGCCCGCTGCCTGGGCATGCTCATGGACGGCCGCGCGCAACCCACCGGCATCCGCAAGAGCGGTGCCGATGCCACCCTGCTGCTGTTGCTCAATGCCCACCACGACGTGGTCAACTTCCGCCTGCCGGAAGTCGCCCAGGGCACCGCCTGGACCCTGCTGCTGGACACCAACCGCCCCGACGAACGCTCCCTGGAGCGCTTCGAGTTCGACACCGAGTTCACCCTCACCAACCGCTCGCTGCTGCTCTTCGAGCTGCAACGGGAGAACGGCTGATGCAGGGCGCCCCGGCCGTTCCTGCCGAGCGCCTGGAAGGGTGCCTGGCGGAACACCCGCGCCCGGGCGCCGACGCCCGCGAACTCGGTCATCGCCTGGACGCACTGGTGGCGGCGGGCCTCGACCGCCTGCCGTTGCCCGGCGCGGGCGCCACCCTGGCGCGCTGGCAGGCCCTGGCCCGGGTCGCTGCCCGCGACCTGGGCCTGTGCAAGCTCTACGAAGGCCACACCGACGCCCTGGCCATCCTCCATGAACTGGGCGCCGACGCTCCGCCGGCCGGCAGCACCTGGGGCGTCTGGGCCGCCGAACCGCCCCAGGCGCGGGTGCGCATCAACGCCCGCACCTCGCAGCAGGACGTGCGCCTGGACGGCACCAAGGCCTGGTGCTCCGGTGCCGCCGTGCTCAGCCACGCGCTGCTCACCGGCTGGAACGAGGAAGGCCGGCAGCAACTGGTGGCCGTGGCACTGGACCAGCCCGGCGTGCGCGTCGGCGAAGGCGGCTGGAACGCGGTGGGCATGGCCGCCACCGGCAGTGTCGCGGTGCACTTCGAGCAGGCGCGCGCCCACTGCATCGGCGCCGCCGGAGGCTACCTGGAGCGCCCCGGCTTCTGGCAGGGGGGCGCCGGCATCGCCGCCTGCTGGTTCGGCGCCGCCCAGGCCCTGGGCGAGGCCCTGCGCCGCCATTGTGCCAAGCATGACGAACCCCACGCCCTGGCCCACCTGGGCGCCCTGGACGCGCACCTGCATGGGGCGGCCTGCGCCCTGCGCGAATGCGCCGCCTGGATCGACCGCCACCCCCGCGCCGACGCCGAAGGCCAGGTGCGCCGCCTGCGCGCCCTCTGCGAAAGCGCGGCCGAAGCGGCCCTCCTGCATGTCGGCCACGCCCTGGGCGCGGCCCCCTATTGCCTCGACCCCTACCTGGCCCGGTTGCTCGCCGACCTGCCGGTGTACCTCCGCCAGAGCCACGCCGAGCGCGACCTCGCCGTACTCGGTCGCCTCGCCGCCCTGGCCCCACAAGGGAGCTGGATGCCATGAGAGCCCACCTCATCCATGGCGACGGAACGCCGCTGCAGGCCTGGAACGCCTCGCACCACCTGGGCCTGGTGCCCAGCATCGATTGCAAGCGCCTGGTGCCGCCGGAAGCCCGCGCGGTGATCGTCGCCCCGCACCCGGACGACGAGGTGCTCGGCTGCGGCGGCCTGTTGCAGTTGCTGTTCCAGCTGGGCCGCCAGGTGCTGCTGATCTCGGTCACCGACGGCAGCGCCAGCCACCCCGGCTCGCCCTACTGGACGGCGCACCGCCTCGGCATCGTGCGCCCCCAGGAGAGCGCCGAGGCGCTGCACCGGCTGGGCATCCCCGTGGCCGAGCTGAAATGGCTGCGCGGCGGCTTCCCGGACACCGGCGTCGAGCGCCACCTGGGCGAGCTCAAGCGCTTCCTCACCACCTACCTGCAACCCTCGGACGTGGTCTTCACCACCTGGCGCGAGGACGGCCACGCCGATCACGAGGCGGTGGGCCTGGCCACGCTCGAAGCCGGCATGGAAGTCGGCGCGCTGGTCCATGAAGTGCCCATCTGGGCCTGGCACTGGGCCGCCCCCGAGGACCCGCGCATCCCCTGGGAACGTGCGCGCAAGGTGGAGCTGGACAACTGGACCCTGGCCCGCAAGCGCCATGCCGTGCAGGCCTTCGCCAGCCAGCTGTACGCGGACCCGGACGGCGGCCAGCCGGTGCTCACCCCCGCCAGCCTGGAACGCCTGCAGCAACCCTTCGAGCTGGTCTTCCTGTGAGCGTGGCCGACAGCTATTTCGACACGCTCTACCAGGACAGCCGCGACCCCTGGGCCTTCCGCAAGCGCTGGTACGAGAAGCGCAAGCGCAACCTGGTGCTGGCCGCCCTGCCCCGCGGCTTCTACGACAAGGTCTTCGAGCCCGGCTGCAGCAACGGCGAGCTGAGCCTGCGCCTGGCCGACCGCTGCCATGACCTGCTGTGCTGCGACATCTCCGGGCGCGCCATCGAGCTGGCGGCCCAGCGCCTGGCCAACAAGCCCAACGTGCGCCTGCAGCAGGCGCGCCTGCCGGAGCAATGGCCCAGCGGGCGCTTCGACCTGATCGTCCTCAGCGAGCTGTGCTACTACCTCGACGCCGCCGACCTCGAACGCCTGATCGGATGCGCGCTACGGGCCCTGAACCGTGGCGGCACCCTGCTCGCCTGCCATTGGCGCCCGGTGATCGAAGGCTGCCCGCTGACCGGCGACCAGGTCCACGCGCGCCTGCATGAAGGCCTCGGCATGCCGCGCCTGCTGCGCCACGAGGAGCCCGACCTGCTGCTGGAGGTCTGGTGCCACGACGCCACCTCGGTGGCCGAGCGCGAAGGGCTGCGGGAGCGCGAAGCATGATCGGCGTCGTCATCCCCGTGCATGACGAGGAACAACTGCTGGGCGCCTGCATCGACTCGGTGCTGCAGGCCGCCGCACACCCCGATCTGGGCGGTGAAACCGTCCAGGTACTGGCGGTGCTGGACGCCTGCAGCGACGGCTCCGCCGCCATCGCCGAGGCCGCCGGCATCGCCACCCTGGCCATCGATGCGCGCAACGTCGGCCAGGCCCGCGCCACCGGCGTGCGCTGGCTGCTGGACCGGGGCGCGCGCTGGATCGCCTGCACCGATGCCGACAGCATCGCCGGCGCCAACTGGCTGGCCGCGCAGCTGGCCCTGGGTGCCGATGTGGTCTGCGGCACCGTGCGCATCGCCCAGTGGGACGGCATTCACCTCGACGCCCAGGCGCGCTACCACGCCCACTACCAGCAGCACGACGACCACCGCCACGTGCACGGCGCCAACCTCGGTTTCAGCGCCGAGGCCTACCTGCGCGCCGGGGGCTTCCCGCCCCTGGCCGCCCACGAGGACCTGCACCTGGTGCGCGCCTTCGAACGCAGCGGTGCGCGCATCTCCTGGAGCAGCCGCCCCGCCGTGCACATCAGCGCCCGCCTCGACGCCCGCGCCCCGGAGGGCTTCGCCGCGTTCCTGCGCGGGTTGCTGTAGCAGCGCAATGGCCCAAGGCTCCACTCCCTTGCCCCCGTAGCCACCGCCACCTCGGACCGTCCCGAAATGTGGACCACGCTTCATCGGTCCACCATTCGAGGTCATGCCGAACATTCGCGATTGGCGCCACACCGTGCGCCGGGTTTCACCCGACCTACTTGGCTGCTCAGCCCTCGATGCCCGGCCTCACCTTGATGTGCGCGTCGTCCTCCCCGTTGCGCGCAGCACACCCTAAGGCCCTGCACCGCGCCTCCCTGGTGCAGGAGCCAATTCATTCGCGCTCGGTGTCACAACCACACGCCGGGCCTAAGCCCGGGCTGCGCCACGAGCCCAACGGGCAGAAAACCTGAACCGCTCCTATGCCGCCCAGTCGGAACTAGCACAGGTGCCGCTCCGGCGCCTGCCGTTTCCCATGCCTGGTCGCCGACGAACAGCGGCCCGGCCCCGAACAGGAGCCCTCCATGAAGGCAGTCGTATTCCATGGCGTGGGTGACATTCGCCTCGACGATGTCCCCGAGCCCACCCTCCAGGCTCCCACCGACGCCATCATCCGCCTCACCGCCTCGGCCATCTGCGGCACCGACCTGCACTTCGTGCGCGGCACCGTCAGCGGCATGGTCAAGGGCACCATCCTTGGCCACGAGGGCGTCGGCATAGTCGAGGCCCTGGGCAGCGACGTGCGCAACCTGCAGATCGGCGACCGGGTGGTGGTGCCCTCCACCATCGCCTGCGGCAACTGCTCCTATTGCCGCGCCGGGTACTACGCCCAGTGCGACCTGGCCAACCCCAACGGCAAGCAGGCGGGCACCGCCTTCTACGGCGGGCCCAAGGCCACCGGCCCCTTCCAGGGCCTGCAGGCGGAGAAGGCGCGCATCCCCTACGCCAACATCGGCCTGATCAAGCTGCCCAGCGAAATCAGCGACGACCAGGCCATCCTGCTGTCGGACATCTTCCCCACCGGCTACTTCGGCGCGGAAATGGCCGAGATCACCCCCGGCGACACCGTGGCGGTGTTCGGCTGCGGCCCGGTGGGCCAGTTCGCCATCGCCAGCGCCAAGCTGCTGGGGGCCGCCCGGGTGTTCGCCATCGACCACCTCGACGACCGCCTGCGCATGGCCCGCCAGCAAGGTGCCGAGGTGATCAACTTCGATCTGGAAGACCCGGTGAAGACCCTGCGTCGCCTCACCGACGGCATCGGCGTCGACCGCGCCATCGACGCCGTGGGCGTGGACGCCGAGCACGCCTGCCACGACCACCACGGCGCCGGGCGCATGCGCCGGGAAATGGCCGAACTGACCCCGCGCACCCACCCCGACGGCGATAACTGGCACCCCGGCGATGCCCCGAGCCAGGCGCTGCAGTGGGCCGTCGAGGGGCTGGCCAAGGCCGGCACCCTGTCGATCATCGGCGTCTACCCGCAGCAGGCGCGCAGCTTCCCCATCGGCCTGGCGATGAACAAGAACCTCACCCTCAACATGGGCAACTGCCACCACCGCAAGTACATCCCCACGCTCATCGAGCTGACCCTGAACAAGCGCGTGGACCCGGCGAAGATCCTCACCCAGGTCAAACCCATGAGCGATGCCATCGAAGCCTTCAAGGCCTTCGACCGCCGCGAGAACGGCTGGATCAAGGTGGAGCTGCACCCGCAACGGCAGCAGCCGGCCGGCGACAGCGGCGAGGAGATCATCAAAGGCGAGGAACAGCTGGAGCGGACCCTGTCCGCATCCAAGGGCCAGGCTCGTTAACGGGGACGCGGTGATGGCAGAGATCCGTATCGGCATTTCCGGCTGGCGCTACGCCCCCTGGCGCGGCGACTTCTACCCCAAGGGCCTGGTGCAGAAGAAAGAGCTGCGCTTCGCCTCGCGGGCGGTCAACAGCATCGAGATCAACGGCTCCTTTTATGCCCTGCAGACGCCCGAACGCTACGCCGGCTGGGCCGCCGACACCCCCGAGAACTTCCTCTTCAGCGTCAAGGCACCGCGCTACATCACCCATGTGAAACGCCTGCGCGACGTGCAGCAGCCGGTGGCCAACTTCATGGCCTCGGGGCTGTTCCACCTGGGTGACAAGCTCGGGCCGCTGCTCTGGCAGTTCCCGCCCAGCTTCGCCTTCGACCCCGCGCTGTTCGCCGACTTCCTCGCCCTGCTGCCGAGGGACAGTGACGCCGCCCGCACCCTGGCCCGCCACAGCGACGCGCGCCTGCACCAGGCCGGTTACCTCGACATTCCCAAGGGCCGGCCCCTGCGCCATGCGGTGGAGATCCGCAACGACAGCTTCCGCGACGAGGCCTTCATCGCCCTGCTGCGCCAGCACGGGGTGGCCCTGGTGGTCGCCGACACGGCGAAAAAGTGGCCCTACGCCGAAGACCTCACCAGCGACTTCGTCTACATGCGCCTGCACGGCGACAAGCAGCTCTACGCCAGTGGCTACTCGCCCGCCGCGCTGAAGGCCTGGAAAAAGCGGATCGAAGCCTGGAGCCAGGGCAGCCAGCCCGACGACGCCCGGCTGATCAGCGCCGAGCCCCCCGCAAAACGCGCCAGCCGTGATGTGTATTGCTACTTCGACAACGACATCAAGGTGCGCGCGCCCTACGACGCGCGCCACCTGCTGGAGACCCTCAAGCTGGCCACGCACCTGCAGACCGAACCCGGCCAGGCCCTGGAAGGAGCCGACCTGTGAATACCTTCACCACCGCCCCGCTGCCCGCCACCGACCTGCTGCCGGCCGTGCACCAACTGCGCATCATCACGGTGAACACCCACAAGGGCTTCACCGCGCTGAACCGGCGCTTCATCCTCCCCGAGCTGCGCGACGCCGTGCGCACCCTGGGCGCCGACCTGGTGTTCCTGCAGGAGGTGCTGGGCACCCACCAGTCCCACGCCAGGCGCTTCAGGAACTGGCCGCCGACGCCGCAGTACGAATTCCTCGCCGACAGCATGTGGACCGACTTCGCCTACGGCCGCAACGCGGTGTACCCGGAAGGCGACCACGGCAACGCGCTGCTGTCGAAATTCCCCATCCTGCGCTACGAGAACCTGGACGTGTCCATCGCCGGCAACGAGGAACGCGGCCTGCTGCATTCGGTGCTGGATGTGCCCGGCCACCGCGAGGTGCACACCGTGTGCGTGCACCTCGGGCTGCGCGAAGCCCATCGCCGCGAGCAACTGGCACTGCTCTGCCGCCTGCTGGACAGCCTGCCGCCCCTGGCGCCGGTGATAGTCGCCGGCGACTTCAACGACTGGCGCGTGCGCGCCGACGACATCCTCGCCAGCCGCGGCATGGTCGAGGCCTTCACCAATGCCTATGGCACCCCGGCACGCAGCTTCCCGGCACGCTGGCCGCTGTTGCGCCTGGACCGCGTCTACGTGCGCAACGCCACCAGCCATTCGCCCCAGGTGCTGCTGCGCCGACCCTGGTCCCACCTGTCCGACCACGCCCCTTTGCTTGTGGAGGTGCACCTGTGAAATTCGACTGGCGTGAAGGCAACCAGGTCGAGTTGCTGATCAATGGCGAGGACTTCTTCCCCGCAGTGTTCGAGGCCATCGACAAGGCCCGCCACGAAGTGCTGCTGGAGACCTTCATCGTCTTCGAGGACAAGGTCGGCCTGCGCCTCAAGGAGACCCTGATCGCCGCCGCCCGGCGCGGCGTGCGCGTGGAGCTGACGGTGGACGGCTACGGCACCGCCGACCTCGGCACCCGCTACATCCGCGAGATGACCGAGGCCGGCGTCAACCTGCACATGTTCGACCCGCGCCCCCGGGTACTGGGCCTGCGCACCAACCTGTTCCGCCGCCTGCACCGCAAGCTGGTGGTGGTGGACGGCGAGCTGGGCTTCATCGGCGGCATCAACTTCTGCGCCGACCACCTCGCCGACTTCGGCCCCATGGCCAAGCAGGACTACGCCGTGGCGGTGCGCGGGCCCATCGTCTGCGACCTGCACCACGCCTGCAGTCAGTTGCTGGCCCACAGCGCCAGCGAGGTGCATAGCCTGCTGCCGGAATCGCCGGAAAACCGCGCGGCCGGGCAGGCGCGCATGCTGCTATCGATCCGCGACAACGAGCGCCATCGCAACGACATCGAGGAGCAGTACCTGCGCGCCCTGCGCTCGGCCCGGCAGCGGCTGGTGGTGGCCAATGCCTATTTCTTCCCCGGCTATCGCCTGCTGCGAGAGCTGCGCAACGCCGCCCGCCGTGGCGTGCAGGTGACGCTGATCATGCAGGGCCAGCCGGACATGCCCCTGGTGCGCCTGTGCTCGCGACTGCTCTACAACTACCTGCTGCGCGACGGCGTGGTGATCCACGAATACTGCCAGCGGCCGCTGCACGGCAAGGTGGCGCTGGTGGACAGCGAATGGGCCACGGTGGGCTCCAGCAACCTCGACCCGCTGAGCCTGTCGCTGAACCTGGAGGCCAACCTGATCATCCGCGACCCGGCCTTCAACCAGCAGTTGCACGACCACCTGCAGCAGCTCGCCGACGCCAAGTGCAAACGCGTGACCCTGCAGCGCATCACCCGCGGCCACTGGTGGCGGGCGCCGCTGATCTTCCTCAGCTTCCACTTCCTGCGTCACTTCCCGGCGATCGCCGGTTGGTTCCCGGCCCACTCGCCGCGCATCAAGTCGCTGCAGCCCCTGGAAGAGGCCGGCGCCGAGCCGGTCTACGAGCAGGAGAAGAGCTCATGAGCGCAGGCAAGGCCACCTGGAAGACCTGGGCCAAGCGCGGCCTGACCGCGTTCTTCTTCTGCCTGGTGCCGGTGTTGCTGTTCATGCTGGTGAAGAACCTCGACTGGCAGGAAGTGCGCCAGGCCATCACCAACTACAAGGCCACCACCCTGGCCCTGGCCGGCCTGGCCTGCGCGGCGAGCTACGCCACCTACTGCTGCTTCGACCTGGTGGGCCGCCACTACACCGCCCACAAACTGCCGGCCTGGCAGACCGTCCCGGTGACCTTCGTCTGCTACGCCTTCAACCTCAACCTCAGCTCCTGGGTGGGCGGCATCGCCCTGCGCTACCGCCTCTACTCGCGCCTGGGGCTGGATGTGCCGACCATCACCAAGGTGCTCAGCCTGAGCCTGATCACCAACTGGCTGGGCTACATGCTGCTGGCCGGCTGCGTGTTCTCCTTGCGCCTGGTGGACCTGCCCGAGGGCTGGAAGATCGGCGAGACCGGCCTACAAGCGATCGGCTTCGCCCTGGTCGCCGCCGCCCTCGCCTACCTCGGTGCCTGCCGTTTCTCCAAGCGCCGCAACTGGCGTTTCCGCGACCAGGAGCTGACCCTGCCGAGCCTGCGCATGGCGCTGATCCAGGTCGGCCTGGGCATGCTCAACTGGTCGCTGATGGCGCTGCTGATCTGGATCCTGCTGCCCAAGGAGGCCTTCTACCCGTCCATCCTCGGCATCCTGCTGATAAGCAGCATCGCCGGGGTCATCACCCACATCCCCGCCGGGCTCGGCGTGCTGGAGGCGGTGTTCATCGCCCTGATGCAGCACCAGATGTCCAAGGGCACCCTCCTCGCCGCGCTGATCGGCTACCGCGCCATCTACTTCCTCCTGCCCCTGGCCATCGCCTGCGTGGTCTATCTCGTGCTCGAACGCCGCGCCAAGCAGATCCGCAAGCGGGATTGGGCGCACACGAGCAAGCCGGATGCCCCGGAGCCGGGGAATTGATGGGTTTCGTGCCTCTACCCATCCTACGGTTGGACCGCGTTCGTAGGATGGGTAGAGCGAAGCGAAACCCATGCTGCCGGTCTCCCCGGCTAGAACCAATCCCGACGCTCATCGAAGGCGGCATGCACCAGGGCGACGAGGCGGCGGACTTCCTCGCGCTCTTCTTCGCCGGCGCGCACGGCGAGCCAGGCCTGCATGTCCATGCGCGGTTCGAACAGCGCCGGCAGGGCCATGAGGTTCTTGTCCAGCTGGCCGACGTAATGGGGCAGCAGGCCGATGCAGGCGCTCCACTGGATCATCTGCCGGAGCATTTCGTAGGAGTTGACCCGGGTAACCCCGGCGCGGCGGTCGGCGATGGCCAGGTTCCAGGGTTCCAGTGCATCGATGCCGGCGTAGCCCTGCAGGTCGACGAGCATGTAGTCCTCCAGCTCCACCAGGCTGCGCGGGCGGCTGGTCTCGCGGGAGTAGCGCTTGGCGACGTGGGGCAGGTATTCCAGCTGGGCGAGGCACTCCAGGTGGGCGCTGGCGAAGCCCGGCCAGGGTTCGACGTCGTCGGGCGGGGCCAGCCAGACGCGCAGGTCGGTGTCCGGCGCGGGGGTTTCGCCCTCGTCCAGGCGCGCCAGTTCCAGGCGCACGTTGGCGTGCTGGCGGAGGAAGGCCAGCAGGTCGCGGCCGAGGATGTCGTGCAGCAGCGGCTCGGCGACGGCGATGCGCACCAGGGGCTGGTCTTCGTTTTGCGCCAGGCCCGGCGACAGCACCGCCAGGCGCGCCACCAGCTGGGTGCGCAGGCGCCGGCCCTCGGGGCTCAGCACCAGGGCGTTGCCCTGGTGCAGGAACAACGGGTGCCCGGCCCAGGCGGCCAGCAACCCGAGCTTCTTGCGCAGCAGCGTCGGCTTGATGCTGAGGCTGCGCGCCGCCTGCATGAAGCAGCCGCAACGGGCCGCCACCACGAAGTAATGCGCCGCCTCCACGTCCAGGCCGAAGAAGCCGTCGTCCGCCGCATGCCCGCCTGCGACGGCCGCGCCATGGGTCGTAGCCTGTTCGTTCTCCTGAAATGCCATATGCCCTCCTCCGTAAGGTTGCGGCGCGCCGGGCCTCCCGCCCGGCGCTGTGTCAGCGGCCCTTCTCCAGTGCCTGGTTGAGGCTCGCCCCGTCGATGCTCAGGGTCGCCGAGCTGACCATGCCGTCCATGTAGGCCCGTGCCACCTGTTCCTGGCGCTGGGCACGCAGGGCCTGGCGCAGGCGGTCGCGCACCTCGTCGAGGTTGGCGCTGCGCCCGGGCTGCTGCTCGGTGAGCTTGAGGATGTGGTAGCCCGCGTCGCTACGCAGCGGCTCGGAGACGCTGCCCACGCGTTGGCGGGCAAGCACCTGGCGCATCGCCGGAACGAACTGCTGCAGCGGCTGCAGACCAGTGTCGCCGCCCTGCTCGGCCGTGCGGGCATCCTGGGAATACTGGCGCGCCAGGGCGGCGAAATCGGCGTTGGCCGCCGCCGCGCGGCGGGCCAGCTCGATGGCCTGCTTGCGCACCTGTTCCTCCGCCGCACCGGGAGCGACGGCGAGGAAGATCTGGCTGACGCGGTACAGCGGCGGCGTCACCCAGTTGTCCTTGCCGGCCTCATAGGCGGCCTGCAACTCGGCATCGCTAGGGTAATCGGCAGGCACCTGGCTCACCGACTCCAGGTAGGTGCGCAGGAGGATCTGCTCGGTGGCGGCGCGGGTCATGCGCTGGATTTCCGGGCGCTCCTCCCAGCCCTGGGCCTGGGCCTGCTGCAACAGGGCCTTCTCCGCCAGGCGCCCGCGTATCCAGCCTTCCAGGGCGCCACGGTCGGCCCGCAGCTGCTCGCGGCTGGCCGCCGGCAGGCCGTCCAGCACCGCCTGCAGTTCGCCCTCGCCCAGCGCCAGTTCACCCAGGCGCGCCACTGCCCGCTCTGCAGGGGCGGCCTGGCTGGCCGCCTTCGCCTGCTGCACCTCGGGCACGGCCTGCACCGCCGCCTCGAGGCCGCTGCCCGGGCGCAGTCCGAGGGCCAGGCCCACGGCCAGCGCCACGGCAGCAAGTGCACCGCAACCGAGCATCCAGCCCTTGGCGTTCATCCGGCTCACGCCTCGCTGTCTGCGGTTTCGGCCGGTGCCGGGGTGGCCGCGGCCTGCTCGCGAGCCATGGCCTGGCTGTAGTCGCGCAGGTAGGCGATGAATTCCTGCAGCAGGCGGTCCCACAGTTCCATCTGGCTTTGCAGGTGCTGCGGGCTGACCCCGGCGGCGACGATGGCGTCCATTTCCAGCACGAGGAATTCGCCCTGGCGCGACAGGCGGGCGAAGCGGCGGGTGGCGTTCCACACCTCGGCCATGCCCGCCGGCAGCTCGCCCTGGATGCGCAGCGCGCAGCTGAAGCAGTAGTCGAGGTAGGCGCCCGGCTCCTGGGCCGGGTTGCCGAAGCGCACGGCGAAGCCGATGCCCTGGCTGGCGCTGAGCAGTTGCACCACGCCGCCCTGTTCGCTGCGGTTGACGCGGTAGCCGGCGGCCTGCAGGCGCTCGGTGAGCTGGTCGGGGCTGATGCTGTGGATCATGTCGATTGCGGTCATTGCGCTACTCCTTGTCTGCGGTTGGCGCCGGCACTGCCGGCGCCCTGGATCACTGCCCGGTGGCGGGCACCATGGCGGCGTCGAACTGATTTTTGTAAAGCGCGTCGCCGTAGACCTGCCCCAGTTCCTCGAACTTCACCCGGGCACTGCCGGCGAAGGGCTGGCGGATCTTCATCACCTCGGCGACGTCGATCTTCTCGTAGGCCTCGAGGATGCCCTTGGCCACCTGGTACATCTGCTGGTTCTTGGTGGTGCACTGCTGCACCTGCTCATCGCGGGTGGCGAGGTCGGTGGCCAGTTGGGCGCGGGCCGATTCGATGCCACGGGCGCGCCCCAGCAGCTCCTCGTAGGCCTGCTTGAACTTGCCCACCTGCTCGTTGCTGGCAGCCACCTGGGCCTGGGCAGCGTTGCGCAGGCTGTCCTGCTGGCCGCTCAGTTGCTCGGCCTGGCCCTTGGCCTTGGCCAGCTCGGCGGTGAGCTGCTTGATCTGCGCCTGGGCCGCCGTCAGCTGGCCTTCCGCCGCGGTACGCGCGGCGGCGGCCTGGGCCTGTTCGCTCTGCAACGCCTGCAGTTGCTGGGTGGTGGTGCGCAGCTGGGCGCGCAGGCGCTCCTCCATGCCTTCGGCCAAGGCCGAGTTGGCGACGCAGGCCCCCAGCAGCAGGGCCAGGCCCAGCTTCAGCGGTGTGTGCGATCGGGTGTTCATGCTCTCGCTCCTTGGCCACACGCGCATCAGAAGCGCGTGTTGACCTCCAGTTGCAGGACGTCGATATCGAAGGGCGCGCCGTACACCTCCTGCGCGCTCAGCCAGCGCACGCTGCCGACCACGTTCTTGTCGAAGCCGTAGTTGGCGCCGAGGAACCAGCCCTTGGCGTTGGTGCCGCCGAGGTGGAAGGACGAGTCGTTGAAGCCGTCCGGCAGAGCGTCGGGTTCGATGCGCTTGTAGCCGGCGTAGAGGTTCCAGTCGCCGTGCTTCTTCAGGTCCAGGGCGTTGCCCAGGGTGAACTGCAGCATCCAGGCGGTATCGCCGCTTTCGATGTTGCCGTTGGCGTCGACGTTGCTGGCCAGCTGGCCGGCGGAGCGCTTGCGCATCTCGCCTTCGTCGTAGCCCAGGTTGCGCACGTAGTGGGCCTGGCTGCGCAGCTTGAAGTCGTGGAACAGCGCGGTGTCCCAGGCGAGGTTGAGGTCCACCAGGTTGAACTCCGAGGCCAGGCCGACGAACTGCGGCTGCGGCGTGGTGGTGGGCCGGGTGGGGTCGATAACGACGTCGCGCAGCAGCATCAGGGTGTTGCCCTTCTGCATGAAGGCAGGGCGCGATTCGTCGGTGTCGCAGGCCGGCTGCCCCGAGTACAGCGAGCAGGGGCTGGAGCGCTTGCCTTCGATATCGTCGAAGCGGTAGTAGGCCAGCGCACCCTTGACGCTGTTGTCCGCGTCCAGCTGCCAGCGGGCGCCGAACTGGGCGCCGTAGAGCCAGTTGTTCTCGCTGCTTTCCTTGTCGAAGCCGTTGCTGCTGGCGGTGTCGGAGGTGTACTCCACCGGGAACGCGCCGACGGTGCCGAACAGCCCCATGTCGCGGTCCAGCGGCTGGTCGAACACCGCCGCCAGGCCGTCGAAGTTGAGGTCGCCGGAGTACAGCAGGTCGGTGGTGTAGAACGGGTTGGGCATGCGCCCGCCGGTAAGGGTCAGGCGCTCGTCGGGCTTGTAGGCGAGGTAGCCCTGGTCGAGCCAGAGGTCCTTCTTGCCGAAGCCGCCGCCCAGGGTCTGGGTGGTGGACACCGGGCCGCTGTCGGAGCCGGTGCCGACGCGCATGACCGCCGTCCAGCTCGGCGAAAGCACCGCGCGCATGCCCAGGCGGGCCCGCAGGCGCAGCAGGTTTTCGCGGTCTTCGCGGGTGTTGAGCAGCGGCGGCAGTTGCGTGTTGGTGTTCTTGTTGACGTCGTAGGGGCCGCGGTCGTTGAGCCGCGCGAAGTCGGTGATGCGGTCGCTGTTGGTGTCGGCGAAGTAGCGCGACTCGCTGCGCAGGCGCACGTCGCCCTCCAGGCTGATGCGCGACACCCAGTCGGGGAAGGTGTTGGGCGCAGCCCAGTTTTCCTGCTTGGCCTGGGCCATGACCTCGGCCTTGACCTGGTCACGGATCTGGTCGCGGACGATGGCCGGCACGTATTGCACACGCACCTCCCCCGGCACGCCGGCCGGGGCCGCCGGTGCCGAGGCAGCGGCCTGGCGGGCCTGCACGGCTTCGGCCTCGGCCTGCTGGATCAGCGCCTGGGCCTGCTCCTGCTTGAGCACGCCCTGCTGTACCAGCAGGCGGATCAGGTTGATGGTGGCGTTCTCCGAAGGTGCCGGCGGTTGTGCCAGCGCCGGGCCGGCCAGGCCGGCGACCACGGCACCAATCCCCAGCGCCAGTCGGCTCATTCTGCAGATCATGGTTCTACTCCTTGGCTGTTCTTGAGTGGCGCGGCCTAGCTGGGCCGGCGTCCTTGCAATGAGAGGCGGACCGGCATCGACATCGAGGCCGGCGGGCGTTCCAGGGGTGGCGAGCCACGCAGCGCGGCCAGCACCTTGG
>BATO01000069.1 GCA_000474255.1 Aquipseudomonas alcaligenes MRY13-0052 | reverse complement strand
AGGGTGATGGGCATGAAGGAGGCCCGCGCCACCTCGGCGACGATGGCGTCGATGTCGCGCAGGTTGCCGCCACCCAGGTCATCGCGGCCCATGTCGTAATGGTCGTCGCGGCTGATGTCGAGGTAGATCAGTTCGTCCGCTGCCCAGTCGCTCAGGCGCTTGACCGCAGCCGAGGGATTGCCCAGCACCTGGTGACGGGTGAAGCGCTTGCTCTGCACCAGCTGGCCATTCTTCAGCAGCAGGACGGGGATCAGGCGTTTCTTCTTCATGCCAGCTCCAGGAAGTTCTTCAGCAGCTGGGCGCCGGCACGCTGGCTCTTCTCCGGGTGGAACTGCACGCCCAGCACGTTATCCCGGCCGATGACCGCAGCGAAGCGGCTGCCGTATTCCACCGTGGCGATGACGTCGCCCGGCTCCACCGCCTGGAAGGCGTAGCTGTGCACGAAATAGAAGTCCGGCGTGCTTTCCAGCCCGGCCAGCAAGGGGTGCGGCCGCGCCTCGCGGATATCGTTCCAGCCCACGTGGGGCAGCGGCAGCCCGGGGGCCTCCAGGCGCTCCACCCGGCCTGGGATCCAGCCCAGCCCGGCCGTGGCACCGAATTCCATGCCCTCGTCGCTGAGCACCTGCATGCCCACGCAGATGCCGAGGAAGGGCTTGCCCTGGGTGAAGACCGCCTCACGCACGGCCTCCATCGGCAGGCTGCGCTGGATACGCGCCATGGCCGCCCCGTAGGCACCCACGCCGGGCAGCACCAGGTGGGTGGCAGCGGCGATGGCCGCCGGGTCGTTGGACACCTGGGTTTCCGCCAGGGTGGCGAACAGGTTGGCGACCGAGCGCACGTTGCCCGAGCCGTAGTCGAGGATGCACACCCGCGTCATCGGGGAGCGTCCCTCAGGTGGCGCAGGGCCAGTGGCTGGCCGCGCTTGAGCGGCTCGCTGGCGACGCTGCCCAGCACCTGCTCCAGGTACTTGGGCGGCAAGCCCAGCCCGGGGCGGATGGCGCGCACGTTGGCTTCGCTGAAGGCCTCGCCGGCGGCCATGTCGCGCACCACATAGAGCGAACGGCGGAACACCAGCGACTTGCGCTCGGCGGCCGTGGGCCCGTAGCTCACGCCGCCCAGTGCCTGCCAGGCGCGCTCGGTTTCGGCGACCAGGGCGGCCAGCTCGTCCGGCTCCAGGGAGAAGGTCGAATCCACGCCACCATCGGCGCGGCTCAGGGTGAAGTGCTTTTCGATCACGCTGGCGCCCAGGGCCACCGCCGCCACCGAAGCGCCGACGCCCAGGGTGTGGTCGCTCAGGCCGATCTCGCAGCCGAACAGCTCGCGCATGTGCGGAATGCTGCGCAGGTTGGTGTTGCTCGGGCTGGCCGGGTAGGTGCTGGTGCACTTGAGCAGAATCAGCTGTTCGCACCCCGCGCCCCGCGCCGCGTCCACGCACTCCTGGATTTCCGCCAGGGAGGCCATGCCGGTGGAGACGATGAGCGGCTTGCCGGTCGCCGCCACGCGGCGGATCAGCGGCAGGTCGACGTTCTCGAAGCTGGCGATCTTGTAGGCCGGCACATTGAGGGATTCGAGGAAATCCACTGCCGTCGCATCGAAGGGCGTGGAGAACGCCAGCATGCCCAGCTCGGCGGCACGACGGAAGATCGGCTCGTGCCATTCCCAGGGCGTGTGCGCCTCGCCATAGAGGCGGTACAGGGAGGTACCGGTCCAGGGGCTGTCGGGGTCACCGATATGGAACTCGCCCTCGTCCAGGTCCAGCGTCATGGTATCGGGGGTGTAGGTCTGCAGCTTCAGGGCATGGGCCCCGGCCTTGGCAGCGGCCTCCACCAGCGCCAGCGCACGGTCGAGCGACTGGTTGTGGTTGCCGCTCATCTCGGCGATCACGAACGGCGGCGCGTCGCGCCCTATCGCCCGCGTGCCGATATGCAGGGTGCTCATGGGTTTTCTCCCGGCAAGGGTCGACGGAAAAGACAGTGTTCCTGCTGGTACCCGGCGCGAGCGAACAGCGCCAGGGAGGCGGCATTGTCGGGACGCACCTGCGCCTCGACAACCCCGAGGTCGGGCCAGTGCGCACGCAGGGCCTTCTCGCCAGCGGCCAGCAGGTGGTGGCCCCAGCCGACGCCTGCGCGGCCGGGGAGCAGGTAGATGGACACCTCCGCGGTGTCGGGGCGCGACTCCAGGCGGTCATAGCGCAGCACGCCGACCGGGCCGTCCGCCAGTTCGGCCACCAGCAGCCAACGCCGCTCGGATGCCAGCACGCCCTCCAGCCAGTGCAGATGCCCCTCCCAGGACACCGGCTCGCGGCTGAGCGAGGCCTGGCGCACCGACTCGGCATTGCGCCCCTCGAACAGCAGCCGTGCATCGGCGAGGGATGCCGGGCGCAGCGTCAGCGCCGGAGCCAACAGGGCGCAGAGCACTCGCCCCACGCCCATGCCGTCCACCAGGGCGCGTGAGCGCGCGGCGAGGCTGCGGCGCAAGCCGAGGTTGCCGGCCAGCACCTGCACGGCGGCGCGCAGGTCAGCGGCCGTTACAGCGGAGGACTCGCCCAGGTAGAGATGGGCACCCGCCTCGGCCAGGGCCTCGGCATTGGGCCGCTGGTTCTCGGCCAGGGCGATGCACAGGGTCGGGATGCCGAGTACGGCACGCTCCCAACTGGTCGCCCCGCCCGCGCCGATGCACAGGTCGGCGCGCCGCAGCAGCTCGGCGAAATCATTCAGGTGACGGTGCAGCCGCCAGTTCGGCTGGCCCTCGCAACGCGAGACGAGCTCGTCCCAGGCCGGGTTGGCAGCCCCGGCGACGAAATCCACCTCCAGCGCCGGCAATCCCTGCAATGCCTCCATGGCCTTGAGCGTCTCCTTGGTGGGATCGACGCCACCGAAACTCACCACGACCCGGCGTGCCTCGCCGGCCAGTTCGATGGGCCCACCGAAGAACTCAGGGCGCAACAGGGCGAAGCGCGTCCCCAACAGCGATTGGCACGGCGCGGGCAGGCGCCCGGCATAGGCCCGGTTCGAGGCGGTGAGGTTCTGGTCCAGCAGCAGGTCGGCATCGTGGTCGCGGTTGGCGAGGTCATCGATGACCATCACCTGGCGCGCCCGTGCACGGACCGCACGCTGCCAGTCGGCCCCCAGCCCGTAATGATCGACGATGCACCAGTCGAAGGTTCCGGCACCGTCCAGCGCAGCCCATAGCGCGGCAATATCCGCCGCCCAGGGCAAGGGCGCCTCCGCGCTCTGCCGCAGGTCGCCCCCCGGCAGCGCGCAGGTGGAGAACCCCCTGTCGGCGATCAGCTGCAGGGCATTGCCGGGCTCGGCAGCGCAGGCGAACAACACCTCGCAGCCGTTATCGCGCAGGGCGTCCGCCAGGGTCAGGCAGCGCATGACATGCCCGAAACCGATACGCAGCGACGCATCCGCGCGGATCAGCACGCGCATCTCAGATGTCCCCCTCCAGCAGGAGGCTGGCGTACATCAGTTCGGCGCGGTGCCAATCCTCGGGGCTGTCGATGTCCTGCACCAGGTAGCGCGGCAGCACCAGTGGCAGGGAATGCGAACCGTGCAGCACCTTGCCTTCGGCCCAGGCGGCAGCCCGACCCCAGTAGAACTGCCCGGCGTCGTGGTAGGCGCGCTCCAGGTCCTGGGAACGGGTCTGCTGGTATTCGGGGTAGAGCGATTCGACGCCGCCATCGGCATTCACCCGCAGGGCGCGCTGCACCGGTGCGGCGTAGTCACTGACCGTGAAGGCGAAGTCCTTGTCCGGGCGCGATGCCAGCAGTTCGAAGCCTTCGCAGAGCTTCTCCGGCAGGACGAAGGGCGCGGTGGCGTAGAGGCAGCAGGCGTAGTCGGGGTGGTAGCCGGCGGCGGCCAGCTCGCGCAAGGCGTGCTGGATG
This sequence comes from Aquipseudomonas alcaligenes MRY13-0052, assembly GCA_000474255.1. Classification (GTDB taxonomy): domain Bacteria; phylum Pseudomonadota; class Gammaproteobacteria; order Pseudomonadales; family Pseudomonadaceae; genus Metapseudomonas; species Metapseudomonas solani. The sequence goes on along the minus strand of BATO01000069.1, from coordinate 30,941 downwards.
ACTTCGACCGTGCCGGTATGGTCATCGGCCAGGGAGGCCGGGCGCAGGAAGGGCACTTCGGCCCCAAGGGCCAGGGCCACCTCGGCGATCTCGCCATCATCGGTGCTCACCACCACCCGCTCGAACAGGCCACAGGTGAGGGCCGCGCGGATGGAGTAGGCGATCATCGGCTGGCCCTGGAAGGGTCGGATGTTCTTGCGCGGAATCCGCTTGCTGCCGCCGCGCGCGGGGATGATGGCGACCTTGCTCATGGGCGTTTTTCCAGAAGGAACCAGTTGATGTCGTCGGTCGGAAAATTGACGTCGCGCCGATAGACGAAGCCGTAGTCGACCAACTGCAGGTCGGGGTACAGGTCGAGCATCTCGCCGGCGAAATCGCGCTTGAACAGCTTGCCGGCGTGGCCGCGGTAGCTGATCTCCACCGGCGAGGGGCTGTAGTACTCGGCGATCAGCACATGGCGGCGGCTGGCCTCATGGAGTTTGGCATAGGCCTGGGGCAGCAGTTCCGGCGACAGGTGGATGAGCACGCCACGGGTGAAGGCCAGGTCCACCTGCTGCTGCACCGGGTAGTCGAACAACGAGCCGTGCCACACCTCGGCGATACCCAGGCCCTGGGCGATCTCCCGGGCCTTGGCGTTGAGCTCGACGCCCAGCAGCGTCGCCTGGGGCAACAGCCGGTTGAGCGCGCGCAGGTTGAGGCCCCGGTTGGTGCCCAGCTCCAGCAGGCTGTCGATGCGCCCCGCCCGGCGCAGGGCCTGGGCGAAGAAGGACGTCGCGCTGGCTACGGGCACCTCGCCGTCGTTGCGCTCGACGTACTGGTCGCCGAACTCGCCCTGCCAGAATCGTTCTTGCTCGGTCAGCTCACGCACGGGTTTCTCCAGTCACTGCAGGACGCTGGCGAGAGTGCTCGCCACCTGGTCCTGCTGGTCGTCGGTCAGGTCGGGGAACAGCGGCAGGCTCAGGGCTTCGGCGTAGTAGCGCTCGGCCTCGGGGAAGTTGCCCGGGGCGAAGCCCAACTGCTGGTAATAGGGCTGCAGGTGCACCGGGATGTAGTGCAGGTTGACGCCGATACCGGCGCCGCGCAGGGCTTCGAATATCTCACGGTGGCTACGTTGCAGACGCTCCAGGCGCAGGCGCACCGGGTACAGGTGCCAGGCCGGTTCGGCGCCCGCCTGCAGCTGCGGCAGGCCCAGGGGCAAGCCGGCCAGCCGCTCGCCATAACGGGCCACCAGTTGCCGGCGGCGGGCGACGAAGGCATCCAGGCGCTGCAACTGGGACAGGCCGAGGGCGGCCTGCAGGTCGGTCATGCGGTAGTTGAAGCCCAGTTCCAGCTGCTGGTAGTACCAGGGGCCTTCGCTGGGGCCGGTCATCGCGGCCGGGTCGCGGGTGATGCCGTGGCTGCGCAGGCGACGCAGGCGCTCAGCCAGTTGCGGGTCGTTGGTGGTGAGCAGGCCGCCCTCCGCCGTGGTGATGATCTTCACCGGGTGGAAGCTGAACACGGTGATATCGGCATGCTCGCAGCAGCCCACCGGCCGACCGCCATAGCTGGCGCCGATGGCGTGGGAGGCATCCTCGATCACGCGGAAGCCGTAGCGCCGCGCCAGCTCGCCGATGCGCGCCATGTCGCAGCTCTGCCCGGCGAAGGCCACGGGAATGACCACCTTGGGCAGGGTGCCGTCGCGCTCGGCGCTCTCCAGCCGGGCTTCCAGTTGCCCGACGTCGAGGTTGAGCGTGGCCGGGTCGATGTCGACGAAGTCCACCTGCGCGCCGCAGTACAGGCCGCAGTTGGCGCTGGCGACGAAGGTGTTGGGGCTGGTCCAGAGCCGGTCGCCCGGCCCCAGGTCGAGGGCCAGACAGGCAATGTGCAGCGCGGCGGTGGCATTGCTCACGGCCACGCCCTGGGCGGCCTGGCAGCGCTGGGCGACGGCCTGCTCGAAGCGCTCGATCGCCGGCCCCTGGGTGAGCCAGTCGGAGCGCAGGGTGTCCACCACCGCGTCGATGTCCGCCTGGGAGATGTTCTGTCGACCGTAGGGGATCATGGTCAGGCCCAGGTGTCCGCCAACTGGCGCAGCTCGGGCACGCTCAGGTAGTGGGGGTTGCTGTCGGAGACGTATTCGAAGCCCTCTTCCACCGCCACGCCCTGGCCACCCAGGCCATCACGGGTGTAGTCGTATTCGGTGTTGAAGGTGATCGACGGGGCGATGACGAAGTGCCGGTCGAATTCGAAGGTGTGGGTGCTGTCATCGCGGGAGATCATCATTTCGTGCAGCTTCTCGCCGGGACGGATGCCCACCAGCTTGTGCGGCATGCCGGGCGCCAGGGCCTCTGCCATGTCGGTGATGCGCGCGGAGGGGATCTTCGGCACGAACAGCTCGCCACCGTGCATACGCTCGAAGCTGCGCAGGACGAAGTCGACGCCCTCGTCGAGGGTGATCCAGAAGCGGGTCATGCGCGGGTCGGTGATGGGCAGCTCGCGGGCGCCATCGGCGAGCAGGCGGCGGAAGAACGGCAGCACCGAGCCGCGCGAGCCGACCACGTTGCCGTAGCGCACCACGGCGAATCGGGTCTGGTGGTCACCGGTGATGTTGTTGGCGGCGACGAACAGCTTGTCGCTCAGCAGCTTGGTGGCGCCGTAGAGATTGACCGGACTGGAGGCCTTGTCGGTGGACAGCGCCACCACCTTCTGCACGCCGTTGGCCAGGGCGGCGTTGATGATGTTCTCGGCACCGCTGACGTTGGTGCGGATGCATTCGGTGGGGTTGTATTCGGCGGCCGGCACCTGCTTCAGGGCGGCGGCGTGGACCACCAGGTCGATGCCGCGCATGGCCTGCTGCAAGCGCTCGGCGTCGCGGACGTCACCCAGGAAATAGCGCATGCAGGGGGCGTTGAACTCCTGCTGCATCTCGTACTGCTTGAGCTCATCGCGGGAGAACACCACCACCCGCTTGGGCTGGTAGTTCGCCAGCAGGGTGCGGATGAACGCGCGACCGAACGAGCCGGTGCCCCCGGAAACGAAAACGGACTTGCCATCGAACATGCTGCTCTCCCCTGCCCATGTCAGCCGGCCCTGCGCCGGATGAGCGCGCTGCCTTTATTGCCGACAGTTTTATGGCACTCGCTTTTGATGTCGAGACCCAAAGCAAGCATGGTGCCAACCCGTTGAAATGCAAGGCGGGTCGGCAAGGGGTCAAGCGACGGCGGGCCACCACGCGCCTGGCGCGCGGTGGCGGGGTCAGTTGAGGAAGTTGAACAGGCTCAGGCCGCTGATCTTCACGTAACTCTGCTGTGCCGCCTGGAGGATGGTGGACTGCATGGTCAGGCGCGACAGGGCCTCGGCGTAGTCGAGGTCCTCGAGGGAGGATTGCACCGACTTGTTCACCAGGCTCACGTCATCGACGAAGCCCTCGGTGGTGTCCAGGGTGTTGAGGCGCGCACCCACCGAACCCTGCACGCCCAGCACCTTGGTGTTGACCGCGTCGAGGTTGGAAGTGGCCACTGCCACGGCGTCGCGGATCTGGCGGTTGCCCTCGGGGGTGTCCGCGGAGGACTGCAGCGCCTTGCGCAGGTCGGACACCACGTTGAGCAGGCTGCGCTTCTCGGCGTCCGGCTTGCGGTTGACGGAGAAGTCGTCACCGGCGACGGGAGTGCCGTCGATCTGCACCTTCACCCCCCCATAGGTGATGAAGTCGGAGGTCTGCGAGTTGGTGTCCAGGGCCCCGGTGGCCAGCTGCCCGGCGGGCGGCGTGGCGGGGTTGTAGGTGTTCCAGTCATAGCCGACCGGCAGGGTGGCCGGGTCGTAGACCACGTAGCGCTGGGAATCGAGGAAGTGGATGCCGATGGCATCGGTCGCCGCAGGCGGGTTGCTGGCGGGGAACACGGTGTCGTAGTCGGTCTTGTCGATCACCAGGCCCTGGGAAATGCTCGCGGTGCTGCCGGTGCCGGTCGCCCCCTTCGAGGTGGTCACGCGGTTGGCGTTGAACACGTTCTCGAACAGGTCCTTGCCGTTGTCGCCCAGGGCCAGGAAGGTGCTACTCGCTACCTGAACTTCGCGGCGGCCTTCGTCGCCCTGGTAGCTGTAGGTGCCATCGGCGTTGCGCACGAAAGGCTGGGTGTCGGCCTGGGAGCCGGAGAACAGGTACTTGCCGCTGGCGTCCTTGCTGTTGAGCAGGCTCATCAGCTCGTCTTCACGCTGTTGCAACTCGGTGCCCAGGGAGGCCTTGTCGGTGGCGTCCAGGGCGCCGTCGCCCGCCTCCACGGCAATCTCGCGGATGCGCTGCATCACGTTGCCGACGGAAGTGAGGATGCTCTCTTCGGAGTTCAAGCTGTTCTTCGCGGCGGTGATGTTGGACTTGTACTGGCCGTTGAGCGCCTCTTCCTGGCTCAATTGCAGCAGGCGCACCGAGGCCACCGGATCGTCGGCAGGCGTAAGGATGCGCTTGCCGGTACTGATCTGTTCCTGGGTCCGGGTCACGTTCCCGTAGTTCTTCTGCAAGCCCGCGACCTGGTTGTTGAAAGCCTGGATAGTCGAGATTCTCATTTCACATCAGCCTTTAGTTGAAGGCGCCGATCAATGTATCGAACAACGCGCGCGCAACTTGAATGACCTGAGCGTTGGCATTGTAGTACTGCTGGAACTGGATCAGGCTCGCCGCCTCTTCGTCCAGGTTCACGCCCGAGAGCGAGTCGCGGTTCTCCTGCGCCTGCTTCAGCACCGCTTCGCCGGCATCGGCATTGACCCGCACCTGGGCGGTCAGCGAACCGACCCGCTCGACGAGCCCGCTGTAGGCGTCGGTGTAGGTGGCGCCGGTGGTGCCGTTGCCGACCACCGGCTTGGTCTGCAGGCCGACCAGGGCCAGGGCGTTGCGGTTATCACCGGTGCCCTTGTTGTTGAACGCCAGGTTGAAGCTGTCGCCGCTCTGCGGCGTGCCACCCATGGTGAATTCGTAGGTGTAGCTGTTGTTGGTCGACGGGTCGGTGTAGTTCAGCCGCAGGGTGTTGGTCTGCCCCGGGGTCAGCGCGGTGGTCGAAGGCGAGACGTAGCTCAGGGTCGCGCCGGCCGGCAGGGTACCGTTGAGGGTGTTGGTGGCGGCATCGAAGGTCAGCGAAATGCCGTTGGCGCCGAACAGGTCCTGCAGGTCGGTGATGTCGATGGGCGACGGCCCGCTGACCAGCCCGGGCTGGCCGATGGTGCCCGTGCCCCGGTTGTTGGTCGTCGCCTGGGCCCGCGCCGAGCCGGAGAAGGCCAGCTGGTCGGACGACTTCAGCGTGCTCTCGAAATCCGTGGCGCCGCGCCGGGTCGGCTGCAGGGTGAAACGATCGTTGGCCGCCGGCAGGGTGCTCATCTGCACCTGGAAGCCCTGACTGTTGCCCGCCGCATCGGCGAAGCTCAGTGTGTACGGCCCGGTACCGGTCACCGAGACAGTCATCGGCGCGTTGTCGGACAGGCGCGTGGCGGTGAAGTTGGTGCCGTCGTAATCCAGTCGGTAGTCGCTGGTGCCCAGCTTGCTGGTATCGGTGATGTTCAGCGCCGCGCTGGCGGTGCCGGTGTTGTTGACGTTCGACAGCACCCGCAGCGAGGCGTCCTGGGGGTCGTTGATGTTGCCAAATAGTGGGCTGCCGGCGCGACCGGCGGAGTCCAGGCCCTGCCCCAGCTGCTTGTTGATGGTGTCGGAGATGGTGATCGCCAACTGGCCAAGGCTGTTGTACGACTGGTCCAGCGTGGTATCGCGGTAGGCCAATAGGCCGCCCATCTCGCCGCCGGAAATCTGCGTGGTGATGGTTTGCGACACACCGCCGGTGACCAGGTCGATCTGGTAGCGCGACGGGTCGTCGACACCGGGCTTGGCGCGCAGCGTGGAGGCGGTGTTGCCCACCACCAGGGGCTGGCCGGTGCCGACGAAGAGGCTGACGCTGCCGTCGTTCTGCTCCAGGGTCTTGACCCCGATCATCTCGGAAATCTGGCGGATGGTTTCTTCGCGGGCGTCCAGCAGGTCGTTGGGCTCGGCGCCACTGGCGCGGGCCTTGGCGATGGCATCGTTGTAGTTGGCCACGTTGGCCGCCAGGGAATTGACCTGAGTGGTCAGCGCGCCGAGCTGGTCGTTGATCTGGCTGTTCTGCTTGTCCAGCTGGTCGTAGAGCGTGTTGAAAGCGTCTTCCAGCCCCTTGGCCTGGGACAGCACCGCCTCGCGTGCGGCCACCGAGGATGGGTCCTGGGACGCGGTCTGCAGCGAGGTGAAGAAGCTCTTCAACGCCGGGCTGATGCCGGTGGTGGTGTTGGACAACAGGCCGTCGAGCTGTTCGATCTGGCTCTTGAAGGTCTGCAGCTCACTGTTCTGGCTGGTGGCAGTGCGCAATTGCGAGGTAAGGAATTCACTGGCCAGCCGGCGCACGTCGACCACCTGGCTGCCGGAGCCGATGTAGCCGCCGCCGGTGAACTGCGGGACGTTGGTCTGCTGCACCGCCTGCTGCCGCGAGTAGCCGGGGGTGTTCACGTTGCTGATGTTGTGTCCGGTCACCGTCAGGGACGTCTGCGAGGTACGCAGGCCCGACAGTCCGATGGATAACAGGTCAGCCATGTCTCATCCTCATGAACGCGGCACCACCGCATCGCCCGCCGCTACAGCCTGATAGGTCTGCATCTGCCGGGCGATCTGGGCGACCTTGCGCGCGTACTGCGGGTCGGTCGCGTAGCCGGCCTGCTGCAGTTCGCGGACGAATCGCTCAGGCTTGTCGGTTACTTCCAGTGCCTCTTGATATCGATCGTTCCCCTGCAGAAAGTTCACATAATCGTGGAAGCTCTGCTGATAGGAGTCGTATGCGCGGAACGATGCCGCTTCCTTGACGGCCTGGCCGTCCTTGAATTCGGTGGTCAGGGCGCGGGCCGACTGGCCGTCCCAGCCGTGGGACTTGATGCCGAACAGGTTGTGGCTGCTGCTGCCGTCCTGCTGGCGGATGATCGACTTGCCCCAGCCGGTCTCCAGGGCTGCCTGGGCCACCAGGTAGCGCGGATCGACGCCGATGCTCTTCGCCGCTTCCTGGGCCATGGGCAGCATGGTGTCGATGAATTCCTGGGGCGAACGGAAGGCCGACTTGCCGGGTGCCAGCGGCGGCTGGGCGATACGCCGGCCAAGTACCGCGTCGGTGCCATCCACCCGCGTGGCGCCGCTCTCGGGCGCGCCATAGGACTTGGCCGGCACCCAGTCGGCACCCGCCAGGGCCTGGTTCTGCGCAGTGGCCGCCTGGGCCGCCGCCCCCTCCCCGGCACTGGCGGACGGCACAATGCCGGCCAGCAGGCGGTCGGTGAGCTTGCCCGGCAGGCTGATGCGGCGCATGTCCAACATCTTGGAGTCATCACGCCCCTCGGCCGGCGCTTCGAGCTTGCTGCCCTTCTGCGGCCAACTGATGCCGTTGGTCTCGGCCACCTGGGCGAAGGGGTTGGGCCCGGTGGACTTGGATGCGCCCTTGTTCTTCGACAGCTGGCGGGTAAGCACGTCGGACAGGCCGATGCCTTGCCCCTTGGAGATGGTCACGGCCAGTTGCTGGTCGTACATGTCCTGGTAGGTCTTGCTCTCGTTACTGTTGAGGAAGTTGCCCTCGGCGAACACCTCGTTGGCCGAGCGCATGGCCTTCATCATTTCGTTGAGGAACAGCGACTCGAACTCCTGGGCGACCTTCTTGATGTTCTGGTCACTGTCCCGGCCCTTGCCCACCTTGAATTGGGCCATGCGGTTGAGGTCGGTGTAGGCGCCCGAGTCGACGGGGCTGGAGCCCCCGAGGCCGGCAGAAAACTTGGAGTCCATGGTCGCCTCCTCAGATCACGATCAGGTCGGCCTGGAGGGCGCCAGCTTGCTTCAGCGCCTCGAGGATGGCCATCAGGTCGGAAGGGGCCGCGCCCACCTGGTTCACCGCGCGGACGATCTCGTCCAGGGTGGTACCGGGGCCGAACTTGAACATCGGCTTGGCCTCCTGGTCGGCTTTGACCTTGGAGCGCGGCACCACGGCGGTCTGCCCGCCGGACAGGGCACCGGGCTGGCTGACGATCGGGTCTTCGGTGATGGTCACGGTCAGGCTGCCGTGGGTGACGGCGGCTGGCTGCACCCTGACGTTCTGGCCGATGACGATGGTGCCGGTACGCGAATTGATGATGACCTTGGCCACCGCCTGGCCGGCCTCCACTTCGAGGTTTTCCAGCACCGACATGTAGTCGACGCGCTGGCTCGGGTCCATGGGCGCGGTGACGCGGACCGAGCCGCCGTCCAGGGCCTGGGCGACGCCCGGGCCAAGCAGCTCGTTGAGCTTGTCGACGATGTTCTTGGCGGTGGTGAAGTCCGGGCGGTTGAGGTTCAGCGTCAGGTAGTTGCCCTGGTCGAAGCCGCTGGGTACCGGGCGCTCGACCGTGGCACCGGCGGGAATGCGGCCGGACGACGGAACGTTGACGGTGATCTTCGAGCCGTCGCTGCCCTCGGCATCGAAGCCGCCCACCACCAGGTTGCCCTGGGCGATGGCGTAGACGTTGCCGTCGATGCCTTTCATCGGCGCCATCAGCAGGCTGCCGCCGCGCAGGCTCTTGGCGTTGCCGATGGAGGAGATGGTGACGTCGATGGCCTGGCCCGGCTTGGCGAAGGGCGGCAGGTCGGCGTGGATGGACACCGCCGCGACGTTCTTCAGCTGCACGTTGCCGGAGCCGGCCGGCACCTTGATGCCGAACTGCGCCAGCATGTTGTTGAAGGTCTGCAGGGTGAAGGGCGTCTGGGTGGTCTGGTCGCCGGTACCGTTGAGGCCCACCACTAGGCCGTAGCCGATCAACTGGTTGTTACGCACGCCCTGAATGCTCGCCAGGTCCTTCAGGCGTTCGGCATGAACGGCCGTGGCGGCGAGCAACAGGCAAAGGGCAGCGGTCAGTCGTTTCATCTTCGCAATCACCTGCTCAGAACGGCCACAGGGGGCTCATGAAGAAGCGGTCGAACCATCCTGGCTGGCTGGCATCGGCGAAGGCGCCGGTGCCGGAATAGGTGATACGCGCATCGGCGATGCGGTTGGAGGAGACGCTGTTGTCGGTGCCGATGTCATCGGCGCGGACCAGGCCGGCGATGCGCACCAGCTCGTCGCCGGTATTGAGGGTCATCCATTTCTCGCCCCGCACGGCGAGGATGCCATTGGGCAGCACTTCGGAGACGGTGACGGTGATGGAGCCGCTGAGGCTGTTGCTCTGCCCCGCCTGGGAGTTGCCGCTGGTGTCGCGCGTGCCGCTGTAGCCGACGTCCATGGACAGGTTCTCCGCCTTGAGCGGGTTGAGGCCGGTGCTGGGGTTGTCGACCCGCACGCCGCCGCCGAACAACGAGGTCAGCCCGAGGTTGGCGGTGCTGTCCTTCTTGATCTGCGAGGTGGCGTTCTTGCTGGCCTGGGTGCGCTCGTTGAGGGTGATGGTGATGATGTCACCCACACGATACGCCTTGCGGTCGTCGTAGAGGTTGGTTTCGAAGCCGGCCTGATAAATGGAGCCGTTGTTCTGCGCGGCGGGCATGGGCGTGCGCGGCAGGACAGGGGCGTAGTAGGGATCGTTCGGTTTGGCGGCCGGCGCGACGCACCCGGTGAGCAGGTGGGCGGCGAGCAGCGAGACAGGAAGGATCAGCCGGTTCATGACAACTTACCTCGGGGGTATTACAGGTTCTGCGAGAGGAAACCAAGCATGGAGTCGGCCGTGGAGATGACCTTGGAGTTCATCTCGTAGGCGCGCTGGGTGGTGATCATATTCACCAGCTCCTCGACCACGCTGACGTTGGAGTTTTCCAGGGTGTTCTGGAGCACGTTGCCCAGGCCGGTCAGGCCCGGGGTACCGACTTGCGGAGCGCCGCTGGAAGCGGTCTCCAGGAACAGGTTGTTGCCGATGGCCTGCAGGCCGCCGTAGTTGACGAAGTCGGCGGTCTGGATGTTGCCGATCACCTGGGGCGTGGGGTTGCCGAAGGTGGTCACCGAGGCGGTGCCGTCCTCGCCCACGGTGAAGGTCTGCACTTCGGCCGGCAGCACGATGGCCGGCTCCAGGGCATAGCCCTGGGAGGTGACGACCTGGCCGTCGGAGTTCAGGTGGAAGCTGCCGTCACGGGTATAGGCGACGGTGCCATCCGGCATCAGGATCTGGAAGAAGCCGCGGCCGTTCACCGCCAGGTCCAGCGGCTGCTCGGTGGTCTGCAGGCTGCCCTGGGTGAAGATCTTCTGGGTGCCGGCGATGCGCACACCGGTACCCAGTTGCAGGCCGGTGGGCAGTTCGCTGTCCTGGCTGCTCTGGGCGCCGGGTTGACGGCGGATCTGGTACAGCAGGTCCTCGAACTCGGCGCGATCACGCTTGAAGCCCGTGGTCGACACGTTCGCCAGGTTGTTGGAAATGGTGGTCAGGTTCATGTCCTGAGCCGCGAGGCCCGTCTTGCTGACCCAGAGTGCCGGAAGCATCTTCGTTCTCCTCGGGCGCCGGTTTCATGGCGCCGCGTACTGGTAATTAGCTGAGTTGCATGACCCGTGCCATCGCCGAAGCATCGTCTTCGGCGGTGCGCATCATCTTCACGTGCAGTTCGAACTGGCGGGACAGCGAGAGGATCGCGGTCATCTCTTCCACGGCATTGACGTTGCTGCCCTCGAGGAAGCCGGAGGTGACCTGGACGTTGCCGTCCACGCCGGCCGGCTGGCCGCTCTTCAGGCGGATCAGGCCGTCGGTGCCCTTCTCCAATTGCTTGGGATCGGGGTTGACCAGCTTGATGCGGTCGACCTCGGCCATCACGTTGGGGGCCTCGCCCAGGGCACGGATGCTGATGGTGCCGTCGGCGCCGATCTCCACCTTCTGCTCCGGGGGAATGGCGATGGGGCCGGCATTGCCGATCACCGGCAAGCCGTTGCCGGTGCGCAGCTGGCCGAGGGCATCTACCTGCAGGCTGGCGGTACGCACATAGGCTTCGCTGCCGTTGGCGGACTGCACGGCGATCCAGCCCTGGCCGCCGATGGCGATGTCCATGTCACGACCGGTCTCCTGCATGGGGCCGGGGGTGAAGTCGGTGCCGGGGCGCTCGCTCATGGCGTAGACCCGCGCCGGGAAGGTTTCGCCGAACACGGGCATCGAGCGCGCCTGTTCGTAGTCGCGACGAAAGCCGGTGGTGGAAATGTTCGCCAGGTTGTTGGCGTGGGCACGCTGGGCCAGGGTGTTCTGGCTGGCGCCTGTCATGGAGACGTACAGCATCTTGTCCATGGGGTTCTCCGAGTGGGCTTTTGACGCCCGCTGACTCTTTGCAGGCTATTCAGCAATTGCTGTGCCATAACTCGAAAAACAACCACAAGACGCTGATTACAAAGGAAAAACATAAAAGAAAAAGGCCCGAGCAAAGGGCCTTCGAATGCCGTGGCGGCGAGGGGCTGCCGCCAGCGGCAAGGTCTTTGCCGCCCGATGAGTCGGGCGGCAAACACCACTCAACGCAGGTTGATGATGGTCTGGGTGACCGCGTTCTCGGTCTCGATGGTCTTGGCGTTGGCCTGGTAGTTGCGCTGCGCCACGATCAGGTCGACCAGCTCGGTGGAGATATCCACGTTGGACGCTTCCAGGGCGCCGGACTGCAGCGCGCCCAGGGTGCCGGAACGCGGGGTGCCGATCACCGGCTCGCCGGACTCCGACGACTGCACCCAGGACGTCTTGCCTACCGGGGTGAGGCCCTGGACGTTGGCGAAGTTGGCCAGCACCACCTGGCCCTGGATCTTCGACTGGCCGTTGGTGTAGCGGGCGAAGATGTTGCCCTCGTCGTCGATCTCCAGGCCCGACAGCTGGCCGGTGGTGTAGCCGTCCTGGGCGACCTTGGTCACCGCGAAGGCGTTGGAGAACTGGGTCGAGCCGCGGATATCGAAGCTGATGGTCGGCGCGGCAGCAGCACCGTTGGCGCTCCATACCGGCGGCGTGGCGCCATTGGACTGCGCCGGCACCCAGCCGGTGATGCCCAGGGTGCCGTCGGCATTGACCGCAAAGCCACCGGTGTTGGTGAAGGTGCTGGTGTCGAGCTGGCCGGAGGTGGTGAAGCCCACGGTGGTGCTCATCGGCGCGGCGCTGGCCGGGTTGGTCGGGCTACGGCCGTCGATCAGCACGTTCATGGTCCAGGTGTTGACCGGGGTGGCCGCCTTGACGAAGTACTGGGTCATGACGTGGGCGTTGCCCTGGGCGTCATAGATGTTCACCGAGGTCGACGAGTTGTAGGTGGTCGGGTCGGCCGGGTCGAACGGCGTCTTGGTGGGCACCGTGTTGGTGGAGTTCAGGTTGAACGGCTGGGTAATGGTGGTGGTGGCCTTGGGCTGCTGGTTGTTGGTCTGGATCACCAGATCGCCCACTACGCCGCTTTGCAGCGCACCGTTGGCATCCACCGAGTAGCCCTGCAGGCGATAGCCGTTGTTGTCGACGATATTGCCGTTCTTGTCGGTGCCGAAGTAGCCGGCACGGGTGTAGCTGATGGCGCCGTTGTTGCTGGTGATGAAGAAGCCGTTGCCGTTCACCGCCAGGTCCAGGGCGTTCTCGGTGTAGTCGATGGTGCCCTGGTTGTAGAGCTGGGCGACGTTGCCCAGCAGCACGCCGCTGCCGATGGTCTTGCTGCCGGAACCGAGCACGGACGCCGAGTACAGGTCCTGGAACTCGCCACGGGACTGCTTGAAGCCCACGGTGCCGGCGTTGGCGATGTTGTTGCCAGTGATATTGAGGTCACTGGAGGCGGCGCGGATGCCGCTGAGTCCGATATTGAAAGACATGGGATGCTCCTGTAACGCCGGCGCCGCCGACGATTATTGACCGATGACCTTGACCTTGGAGAGTGCGACGCTGCCCAGCCCGGCGAGGTTGAGCGTCATCTCGCCGCCATTCAGGCCGAGGGTGACGCTGTCCACGTTCGCCGGCAGGTTGGTGGACATCGCCACCGTCTTGCCGTCGATGGCCGCCTCGGCCTGGAAGGTGTAGGTGCCGTTGGGTGCAACGGCTCCGCTCGAATCCTTGCCGTCCCACATGAAGCTGACCTGGCCGGCGCTCTGGGCGCCCAGGTTGATGCGGTTGACGGCGTTGCCCTTGCTGTCCAGCACGTTGACGTAGACGTTGGTGCTGGCGCCGGTGAGGTTGACGCTGCCCTTCATGGTCTCGCTGGTGTCCACCACCGCCTTGTTGGTGGTGACGATGACCTTGCGACCGACCAGGGACGAAGCCTGCAGCGCCTGGGATGACTGGGTGCTGGAAAGAATGGTGTTCACACTCTTGTTCAGGTTATCCAACCCCTCGACCGTACTGAACTGGGCCAACTGCGCCACGAACTCGCTGTTGGTCTGCGGGTCCAGCGGGTTCTGGTTATTCATCTGTGCCACCAGCAACTGAAGGAACTGGTCCTTGCCCAGTTCCTTGGACTTGGCGGTGTCCTTGAGTTTGTACTGGTCCAGTACCGAGGTACTGGTAGTGGCGCCTACGTCAACGCTCATCTGGTCGCTCCCTCACGCAATCACTGACCCAGGGTCAGCACGCGCTGCATCATCTGTTTGGCGGTGTTCATCATTTCGACGTTGGTCTGGAAGGCGCGGCTGGCAGAAATCATGTCGGCCATCTCCTCCACCACGTTGACGTTGGGGTAGTACACGTAGCCGTCGGCGTTGGCGGCCGGATGGTTCGGCTCGTAGCGCGGGGTGAGCGCGCTCTGGTCTTCGATCACGCCCAGCACCTGCACGCCACGGCCGGATTCGTCTTCGCCGGCGAACAGCGAGCTGCTGCCACTGCCGCTCTCGCTGTTGAGCTGGCTCTGGAACATGGTGGCGAACACCGGGTGGCGAGCGCGGTAGGTCTGGTTGAGGCTGGAGGACACCGTCTCGGCGTTGGCGATGTTGCTGGAGATGGTGTTCAGGCGAGTGCTCTGAGCGCTCATCCCGGTGCCGGCAATGTTGAAGACGCTGGACAGTGACATGGTGGTGTTCTCCCTTATTCGCCGCGCAGGGCAGCGACCAGCCCTTTGAATTTGCTATTGAGCATCGTGAAGCTGGCCTGGAACTGCATGGAGTTCTCGGTGTAGGTCGATTGTTCCTGCTGCAGGTCGACGGTGTTCTGGTCGATCGAGGGCTGGAACGGAATCCGGTACTTCAGGCTTTCGTCGAACAGGCTGGCGCCTTCGGCAGCGATGTGACGCTGGTTGGTCAGGTTGGCATGGAAGGTGCCCTTGCTGTTCTCCACCTGCTGCTGGAGCACAGCCTTGAAGTCCAGGTCACGCGCCTTGTAGTTGGGCGTGTCGGCGTTGGCGATGTTGTTGGCCAGCACTTCGGCACGCTGGGTGCGGAAGCTGAGGGCCTTTTCATGGATGCCGAGGGCGCTTTCGAAGCTGATGCTCATGTGTCTAACCTTTGCCGGCTGGCAATGTCGGTTTACCTGCATGACATTAAGCAAAGGCTGTGCCAACTTTTAAATTCCTTTATTTTCAATGGCTTGAGATAAATCCTCGCAGCAATCGAGGCGGCAACGGCAAGGCATTACCGCTTTTGCCGGTGCCGGCGGCAACGCGGACGAGCGGTCTTGCCGCTGAGCGGCAATGGCCGGCAGCGGTGATTGCCGCCCCGCCCTCTCCTTTCATCTGCGTGGTCTAGGCTTTGGTTTCCGTCTGGCGGCAGCCGCTGTGCAACGCCGCCATCACCCCTTGATCGACGAACCCGAGGAGATCGAAATGCCCATCGAAAAAGCCCTGTATCGCGCCTACGCCGAAGCCTACGGTGGCCGTGAAGGCCGTGCCGTATCGTCCGATGGAGTACTGGATGTGAAACTCACCACGCCCAAGGAGCTGGGTGGCGCGGGCGGCGAAGGAACCAACCCGGAGCAGCTGTTCGCCGCCGGCTACTCGGCGTGCTTCCTCGGCGCCATCAAGTTCGTCGCCGGTAAGCAGAAGGTCAGCCTGCCGGACGACGCCTCCATCGAAGGCATCGTCGGCATCGGCACCCTGCCCACCGGCTTCGGCATCGAAGTGGAGCTGCGCATCTCCCTGCCGGGCATCGACAAGGCCGTGGCCCAGGACCTGGTCGACAAGGCCCATGTGGTCTGCCCCTACTCCAATGCCACCCAGGGCAATATCAACGTCACCCGCACACTGGTTTGAGCCCGCCCGCAGGCAAATAAAGCAGGCCAATAAAAAGGGAGGCTTTCGCCTCCCTTTCCCATGTCGCGCTACCCGGTCATTTGACCTTGTAGATGATCCCCGGGCTGCACTGCACCATCTGGTACAGCTCCGGCAGGCCATTGAGCGCCTCGGACGCACCGAGGAACAGATAGCCACCGGGCTTCAGCGTCGCGTGGATGCGCGTGAGGATGTCCTTCTTCACCTCGGCGGAGAAGTAGATCAGCACGTTGCGGCAGAACACGATGTCGAACTTGCCCAGCGCCGCGTAGCTGTCCAGCAGGTTCAGCGCACGGAACTCGACACGGTTGCGGATAGCCGGCTTGACCACCCAGCGCCCCGGCCCCTTGGGGTCGAAGTAGCGGGTGAGGCGTTCCTGGGAAAGCCCGCGCCCCATCGCCAGGCTGTCGTACTCGCCGGCCTTGCAGGCGGCGAGCATCGAGCTGGACAGGTCGGTGGCGACGATGCGCACGCCGGCCTTGAGCTGGCCCAGGTTGACCTTCTCGAACTCGTCGATTGCCATGGACAGGGAGAACGGCTCCTGCCCGGAAGAGCTGGCGGCCGACCAGATGCGCAGCGGCTGGTTCGGCGAGGCCTTGATCATTTCCGGCAGCACCCGGCTCTTCAGCACCTCGAAGGGATAGGTGTCGCGAAACCACAAGGTCTCGTTGGTGGTCATGGCATCGACGACCTGCTCGCGCAGGCCGCCACGCGGGGAACCCTGGATCTTCTGTATCAGCTCACCCAGCGACTTGATGCCGTTCTGTTCCATCAGCTTGTTAAGGCGGCTGGATACCAGGTACTGCTTGTTGCTTCCCAGCAGGATGCCGCAGGTTTTTTCCAGGAAGATCCGGAACTGCTCGAAATCCAAGTTACCTGAAGACACTAGGCCCGCCTCATTCATATCTGTTTCCTGGGGGAATCATCCCTCAGCCGCCATCCGCGATTCTGATCCGCTCGATCACACGTGCAGCCAGGTCATCGGGTCGGAACTTGGCGAGGAAATCATCCGCGCCGACCTTCTTCACCATCGCCTGGTTGAACACGCCGGAAAGCGAAGTATGCAGGAGGATGTGCAGTTTCTGCATTCTCGCATCGCCTCGGATCTCCGCCGTCAACGTATAACCGTCCATTTCCGGCATCTCGATGTCGGAGATGATCATCAACAGCTCCTTCTCCGGCGCCTTGCCCTGCTCCACCAGGTCATGCAGGTAGTTGTATGCCTGCCGGCCATCGTTGAGCGCGGTGACCTCGACGCCGACGGTCTCCAGGCAACGGATCAGCTGCTTGCGGGCCACCGACGAGTCGTCGACGATCAGCACCCGCTTGGTCACGGCACTGGCTTGGGTGTTCTGGTCGATCACGCCCTCGGAAATCACTTCGGAAGTCGGTGCGACCTCGGCGAGGATCTTCTCCACGTCGATGATCTCCACCAGGTTCTTGTCGACCCGGGTAACCGCGGTCAGGTAATGCTCACGACCGGTGCCCTTGGGTGGCGGATGGATCTCCTCCCAGTTCATGTTGACGATGCGCTCCACCGAGCGCACCAGGAACCCCTGCACCTTGGTGTTGTATTCCGTGATGATGACGAAGCTGTTCTTCAGGTCATCGAGGCCACGTCGACCGGTGGCCATGGCCAGGTCGAGAATCGGGATGGTGCCCCCACGGATATTGGCCACGCCGCGAACCACAGGGCTCGACTTGGGCATGATGGTGAGCTTGGGGCACTGCAGCACCTCCTTCACCTTGAACACGTTGATCCCGTATAGCTGGGTCCCATCCAGCCGGAACAGCAGCAACTCCAGCCGGTTCTGACCGACCAGTTGCGTACGCTGGTTAACCGAATCCAATACACCGGCCATGCCAGGACTCTCCCGTTATTAGCTTCAGCACGCTTCGCCTTAGAGTAGCAGGCGGCACGGGCCTTGCTTTTGATCTTGATATGAACGCTATGACGACGATTTTCCGACACACGATGGCACAACGCCGCCACCTTTTTAAGGTCGTTTTACCTGTTTTGTTCTGCCTCGGCCACAACAGCGCCTCGGCGGAGGAACTCACATCGCCCGAAGTCCTTATCGGCTCCACCCAAGGCTTTCTTGAGTTCACGGTGGAGGATTATCTGCAGACCAACAATATCCCCGGTCGTTACGACATCCAGATCAACCGGCTCGACCCCAGGTTGCGCCTGGCGGCCTGCGACAGGGAATTGACGGTCACACTCGAAAGCCCGGCACAACCCATCGGCCGGGTCACCGTCGGCGTGCGCTGCGAAGGCAGCACGCCATGGAGCGTCTACGTCCCCGCGCAGGTCCGGCTGTTCCGCGAAGTAATAGTAGTAGCCCGTCCGCTGCGCCGTGGGGCAGTCGTCAGTGCGGACGACTACAACCTGGTGGAACGCGAGGTGGGCCTGCTCAACCAGGGCTACCTGACCGACCCGGCACAGGTAGAGGGCTACAAGCTCACCCGTGCCGTGGTCGCCGACCAGGTGCTGGCACCGGTGCACCTGGAAATGGCCGAGGTGATCCGCAAGGGCGACCAGGTGGTGATCATCGCCAAGAGCACCAGCATCAGCGTGCGCATGCCCGGCGAGGCGCTCTCCGACGGCTCCCCCGGGCAGCAGATCAGGGTGCGCAACCTGCAGTCCAAGCGAGTGGTCAAGGCGCGGGTCACCGGGCCCGGCCAGGTCGAGGTGGCGATGTAACCTTGGTTAGGCACGAGTCTTGTATGCAAATACGCCATCTCGTGTAGAGTGCCGTTTCTACGTCGCTTCCGGGGGCCGGAAAAAAATCGGAAATTTGCCCTAAAGTTTATTTCCGCATGGCCGATAGCGTCGGTAAGCGTCCAAACACCCAGAGGTTTTGCATCATGGTCATCGACTTCAACCGGCTGAATAACGCCGCTACGCCGCCCGGTACGGGCCGTACGAGCAATGCCCAGTCCGGCGGCAAGAACGAAGCCGTCGCAGGCTCGACCACGACTCCGTCGCAAACGGCCAGTGCCGATGCGGCCAAGACCGCCAAGACCGGTGAAAACGTGCAGCTGAGCAGCGATGCGCAGAACCTGCAGAAAGCCACCGACAAACTGCGTGACCTGCCCACCGTGGACAAGGAACGCGTCGAAAAACTGAAACAGGCCATTGCCGACGGCTCCTATCAGGTAGACAGTCAGCGCGTGGCCAGCAAATTGCTCGACTTCGAATCCCAGCGCTAGTCTCAGGGCAGCGCTGGGGATATTGGACGCCCAATCCCCAGAGCCCGCGATGCAAGACACTATCCTGCTCGACCTGTTCACCCACGATATCGGCCACGCCCAGCAGTTGCTTGAGCTGATCGATACCGAATTCAAGGCCCTCACCGAGCGTGACCTGGGCCACCTCGAAAAAATCCTCGCCGACAAGCAGCCCCTGCTCGCCCTGCTCGATGCCCATGGCAAGCAGCGCACCGAAGCACTTGTGGCCCTTGGCCTCAGCGCCGACCGCACCGGCCTGCACACCCTCGCCGAAACCTCGCCACTGGGGGCCGATCTCATTGCCCGCAGCGAAGAACTGAGCGCCGTGCTCGAGCAGTGCCAGAACGCCAACCAGCGCAATGGCCGGCTGATTCGTGCGAACCAGGCCTCGGTTGGCAGCACCTTGGCGATTCTCCGCGGTCAGGATGCGCCCAGCCTCTATGACAGCCGTGGCGGTGCCGCTAAAATCCAGCGACAGCGCCCGCTTAGCCAGGCCTGATAACAACAACGGCACGACGACATTACCGGCAAATTGCCAGTATGCTAGTGCCGGAAGTCTTTCGTGCTTGGAGAGTCCTGGACCGTGTCCAATGCGTTTATCGAAGAAGATGGGCCGCAACCGCCCAAGGTGCTGAAGGCACCGGTGGAGATTCACGCCAATCTTCGTCTGCTGCAGCAAAACCACGACCCGCTGATCATCACCTTCCACGAGCGCAGCCAGCGCTTCCAGAGCTACCTGGTCGAGATCGACAAGGACAAGAAGCTGCTGGCCCTCGACGAGATGATTCCCAACGATGGCGAGCGCTTCCTGCGCAACGGTGAAAGTTTCCGTGTGGAAGGTTTCCGCGATGGCGTGCGCATCGCCTGGGAATGCCCGCAGCCGGTCCGTGTCGGTGAGTTCGAAGGCGACGCCTGCTACTGGTGCCCGCTGCCCGAAGAGGTGATCTACCACCAGCGCCGCAACGCCTTCCGCGCGCCGCTGATGCTCAGCCAGCTGGTGGTCATCGAACTGGCCGGCGACAAACTGCCCAAGGGCTTGCCTGGGCACATGCTGGATATCTCCGCCACCGGCTGCAAACTGCGCTTCTCCGGTGACCTCACCAGCCGCCTGCAAGCCGGCCAGGTTTACGAACGCCTCAGCGCCCAGCTGCCGGTGGGCACCCTGGTCGCCGCCGTCGAGCTGCGCCATGCCAGCTATGACGAGAAGCTCGACATGACCTTCGCCGGCATGCGCTTCTACCGCTCCAGCGGCCAGGAGCAACGCCTGATCGAGCGCTTCGTCTATCAGCTGCAGCGCGAAGCCCGCCGCTTCGACAAGGACGACCTGTTCTAGTCCTCCCGCGCCGCTCGCCTCCGCGACCGGCGCCTCCCCTCTCGACACACCCCCTACAAGCCCCCAGCCGACCCAGCGCCCACAGCACTGGCAGCCGTTTTCATGGGGCGCAGGCCGCCACGCCCCGGGATCTGCCCGTGGGTCATGGCGTCTGCCTGTAACGATTGGAATGGCCGGCCCCGGGTACGAACGGGGCCGCAGGGAGTACCTGTCACCCTCAGCTGGGACGGGGCTCCTCAGGCGCCGGAGGCGGCGGGGTGAAGCTGTCGCCGCCCATCTGCTCGTGCACCACCTGCTCGTCAACGCGCGGGTCGAGGGCGGCCACCAGGGGCGAGCTGACTTCCGGGGTCGCCACGTGGTGCAACGGCGCCTCGTCGACGCGGTGCAGGCCGGTGACCTTGTCGGGCCGTACCCGCAGCACCAGCACCAGGGCGCAGACGCTGGCGAAGGCATAGAACATGTTCGGCCCCACCTGCTTCATCAACGCGCCGGTCACCAGCGGGCCGATGCTCGCGCCCACGCCGAAGGTGATCAGCAGCATCGCGGTCAGCGAAACCCGCCGCTCCGCCTCGATATGGTCGTTGGAGAAGGCCACCGCCAGCGGGTAGAGGGTGAACTGCAGCATGCACACCAGGAAGCCCATGGGGAACAGCATCTCCATCGGCACCTGCGGCATCAGCGCCAGGGGAAGCGCCGCCAGCACCAGCAGCGCGGCGATGGTGCGGATCAGCATGGCGCGGTCGTGGCGGTCAGACAGCCAGCCCAACGGCCACTGCACCAGCAGCCCGGCGAGGATGCAGAAGCCCATGAACAGGCCGATCTGCTCGGTGCTCAGCCCCTGGCGCGTGGCATAGAGCGGCGCCAGGCCGTAGAAGGAACCCAGCATCAGGCCGGAGATCAGCACCGTGGTCATCGACTGCGGCACCCGCTTGATGAAGAAGCGCGGCTCCAGGGGCGCCGGGTGCAAGGGCGCGGGGTGGATCTTGCGGGTCACCGCCACCGGCACCAGGCACAGCGCGAAGCACATCGCCACCAGCATCAGCAGCTCGGGGCCCAGCCCCGGGTGCAGCACCAGCACCAACTGGCCCAGCACCAGGCCGAGGTAGGAGGCCACCATGTAGCCGGCGAACACCTGGCCACGCTGGCCGGCCTCCGCCTGCTCGGTCAGCCAGCTCTCGATGACCATGTACTGGCACATCATCCCCAAGCCCACCAGCATGCGCATGAACAGCCAGGCCGGCAGCCAGTTGATCAGGCCATGCCCCAGCACCGCCGCCGTCACCAGCCCGGCGCACGCGACATAGGCGCGGATATGCCCCACCCGCGCGATCAGCCGATGCCCCAGCTTGCCGCCGAGGATCAGGCCCAGGTAGTTGGCCGCCATCAGCGCGCCCACCCAGAGCCCGTCCACCTTATCGGCGGCCAGGCGCAGGCCCAGGTAGGTACTCAGCAGGCCGGAGCCGATCAGCATCAGCAGCGTGGCGAAGTAAAGGGCACGAAACGACTTCAAGACACGACCCATTGGCTTTCCATGCGCTCCTTGAACAGGGCGGGCCGCAACGCGCGGCCCGCAAGGGGGATGCTACGCCTGGGCAGCCAACACGCGGCGCTCCCAGGGGGTGATCTGGTCGAAGAAGCTGCTCAGCTCCATCGTCTTGGTGGCGATGTAGCCTTCGATGAACTCATCCCCGAACAGTTCCCGGGCCAGATCACTGCGTTTCAGACGCTCCAGAGCGGCATGCAGGGTACAGGGCAGGACCAGGGATTCGGGAATATCGAACTCGCCCTGCATGGGCGCGCTCGGCGCGATCCGCTGTTCCATGCCGTGCAACCCCGCCGCCAGGCTGGCCGCAATGGCCAGGTACGGGTTGGCGTCGGCGCCGGGCAGGCGGTTCTCCACCCGCCGCGCCACCGGCGCACTGGCCGGAATGCGCAGCCCCGCCGCACGGTTGTCGTGGGACCAGCAAGCATTGTTCGGCGACGCGTAAGGATGACAGAGACGCTGGTAGGAATTCACGTTCGGCGCGAACAGCCCGGTGAAATCCGCCATCGCCGCCTGCTGCCCGCCAATGAAATGGTAGAAGGCATCGGTCGCCTCGCCCGCCCCATCGCTGAAAATATTCCGCCCGCCGTCGATCTCCACCACACTTTGGTGGATGTGCATCGAACTGCCCGGCGTATGCGCCAGCGGCTTGGCCATGCACACCACCGTCACTCCGTGCTTGAGCGCCACTTCCTTGAGCATGTGCTTGAACAGGAAGGTCTGGTCCGCCAGCAGCAGCGCATCACCGTGCAGCAGGTTGATCTCGAACTGGCTCACACCCATCTCGTGCATGAAGGTATCGCGGGGCATGCCCAGCAGCTCCATGCAGGCATACACCTCCTCGAAGAACGGGCGCAGGCCGTTGTTGGAGGTCACGCTGAAGGCCGAGCAACCGTCCTCGCGGCGCCCGTCCAGGCCCAGCGGCGGCAGGAACGGCTGGTGCGGATCGGGGTTGGGCGCGAAGACGAAGAACTCCAGTTCGGTGGCTACCACCGGCGCCCAGCCATGGGCGGCGTAGCGCTCCAGCACACGGCGCAGCAGGCCGCGGGTCGACAGGCCGGAGGGGCAGCCATCCAGCTCCTGGGCATCGCAGATGGCCAGGGCGCGAGGGTTGGAACTCCAGGGCAGGCGGTGCACCTGGCTCGGCTCGGCCACCAGGGCCAGGTCGCCGTCATCGCTGCCGTAATACTTCGCCGCCGGGTAGCCACCCATGATGCATTGCAGCAGCACGCCACGCGCCAGCTGCAAGCGGCGGCCGGAAAGGAAGCCCTCGCCGGTCATCACCTTGCCCCGCATCACCCCGTTCAGGTCGGGGGTGACGCACTCGATCTCGTCGATGCCTGCCAGTCGTTCTGCGAGGGAACCTGGGCCGTCGGTAGTCATGCTTATTATCCTTGTGGGTACTGCGGTCACGCCGAAATGGCGGCGTGCACAAAATACGCACCGACTGTTCGATATTTCAAGCACCGCCACTAAACCGCACTGGATCTCTGCAGGGGTTTCGCTGCGCGCTACCCACACCCCCATAAAAAAGGGGCACAACCTCCGTTGCGCCCCTCTCTCGTCCATCCGTCCGTAGCCCGGGCTTCAGCCCGGGAATTCCAGCCGCCACTCAGGCGATACGCGCACTCCTCGGGCTCACCTCCAGCTCGCCGATCTTCTCCAGCCGCGCCCGCACGATATTGCGGCTGATGCCCAGGAGGCGCCCGGTCTGCAGCTGGTTGCCGTGGCAAAAGCGGTAAGCGGTGCGGAACACCGTCTCCTCGATATGCTCGTAAAGGTCCGGGCGGTTCTGTTCGAACAGCGCCGTCAGCGCCGCCTCCAGGTCCACCGGCGCGGCCGGGCCGGCCAGCACGCCCTGGTGAGCGTCGTGGCGCACGCCGGCGGGGCGCATGTCCACCAGGTGCAGGTCATTGGGTTGCACCTGCTGGTTGCGGCACACCAGCAGCGCATGGTGGATGGCGTTCTCCAGCTCGCGGATGTTGCCCGGCCAGCTGTGGGTCAGCAGCTTGCGCTCGGCCTCCACGCTCAGGGAGGCACGGTTGTAGCCCAGGCGCTGGCAATGCTCCTCGAGGAAGAACTCGGCCAGCGGCAGGATATCGCCCGGCCGCTCGCGCAGCGGGGGCAGGCGGATGGTCGCCACGTGCAGGCGGTAGAACAGGTCCTCGCGGAAATGCCCCGCCACCACCGCGTCGGCCAGGTTGACGTTGGTCGCCGCCACCAGGCGCACATTGATCGGGATCGGCGTACGCGAACCCAGGCGCACCACCTCGCGCTCCTGCAACACGCGCAGCAGCTTCACCTGCATGTTCAGCGGCAGGTCACCGATCTCGTCGAGGAACAGCGTGCCGCCGTTGGCCGCCTCGAACCAGCCGGCCTTGCTGTTGGTGGCACCGGTGAAGGCGCCCTTCTCGTGGCCGAACAGCTCGCTCTCCACCAGGGATTCGGGAAAGGCGCCGCAGTTCACCGCCACGAAGGGCTCCTTGCAGCGTCGGCTGAGGTGATGGATATGGCGGGCCACCAGCTCCTTGCCGGTACCGGTCTCACCGATGATCAGGGCATTGGCCTCACTCGGCGCCAGCCGCTCGATACGGTTGAGCAGCTCCTGCGAGCGCGGGTCCTTGAAGACCAGCATCGTGGCACGCACGGACTTGGTCAACTCGCGAGCATTGGGGTGGGTGAGCAGCGACATGATGCATTCCTGGTAGAGATGGGCGCGCCGCCATAGTGCATCAATCCAAATAGACTAAAAAATTATTAATTAGCATTTATATATTCCATAAAAGATATAAGGCGGTGCATTGCTGCTGCAGCAGCAACGCGTCAGCAGCCCCCTGCGTCGACACCAGCAATGCAGCGGCCGCCCCGCCACACCTCCTGCACGGCGAAGCCCGCGTCACCACTGGCGCCAACGCCAATCGCCCGTTCCATGGCATGCATCCTGCTCCCGCCGCTCCATCAGCCGGGCTCACCGCCCGTATTGCAAGGAGTGGAACCATGAACAGAATCTGGCGCAGCAGCCTGGTGGCCCTCGCCGCCCTGGCCTTCAGCCTCGGCGCGTTCGCCAGCGAGGCCCCCGCCTCGGTGAAGATCGCCATCGTCGCCTACACCCAGGGCGGCAAGCCGGTATTCGGCGGCATCCCCGGGCGAGTCATCGAAGACGGCTGGCTCGCCGCCGAGCTGGGCAAGCGCGGCATCACGCTCGACTGGATCGCCCTCCCCCACGCCGGCGCCGGCCCGCAGATCAACGAAGGCTTCTCCAACAACAGCATCGACTTCGCCGTGCGCGGCGACCTGCCTTCGGTCATCGGCGCCGCCGGTGGCGTGCCCGGCAAGCTGATCGTCCCCGGCGGCAACGGCAACAACGTCTACCTGGTGGTACCGGCCAACTCCGAAGCCAAGAGCATCGAAGACCTCAAGGGCAAGCGCATCGCCCTGCACCGTGGCCGCCCCTGGGAGTTCGCCTTCAGCAACTTCCTCGCCAGCAAGAACCTGGCCCTCACCGACTTCAAGATCGCCAACCTCAACCCCCAGGTCGGCGCCGCCGCCGTCTCTGCCGGCAAGGTCGACGCCGCCGTGCTGCTCAGCGAGTCCTACCTGCTGGAAGACAAGGGCGTAGACCGCATCATCTGGTCCACCAAGCAGGGCTCCAACGACTGGCGCCTGGTCTCCGACCTCTGGGGCACCGACGACTTCATCCAGCGCTACCCCGAGGTCACCCAACTGCTCGCCACCGCCTGGGTCAAGGCCGCCTGGTGGATCTCCCAGGAGCAGAACCAGGACGCCTACTACCTCATCTCCTCCCGCGCCGGCACCCCGGAAAGCGTCCTGCGCCGCGACGACCAGGGCGACCCCGTGGCCTGGAAGGACCGCTGGGCCCCCAAGAGCGACCAGCAGCTCAAGGCCCACTACCAGGCCCTCACCCGCTACGCCCTGGACAACCGCCTGATCCGCGAGGACGTCGATATCGGCCAGTCCCTCGCCACCCGCTTCACCAACCAGGCCCTGATCGACCTGCACCTCGAAGACTACTGGCCCAGCCTCAAGGGCCAGATCAGCGCCCGCGACTGAATCCAAGGAGGAACCCCATGAGCATCGAATTCTTCACCCGCCTGCCGCTGCACGGCGAAACCCAATACCTGCCGGGCGACCCGCGCAACCGTGGCGACTGGCACCGCGGCGGCCCCAGCACCGGGGCGGTCTCCGGCTTCGCCGTCGGCGACCACTTCACCTACATCGACTACCTCGGCCAGATCGCCCGCGCCGCCGAAATCAACGGCTTCGGCGGCGCGCTGATGGTCAACGCCCCCACCGGCGAAGAGCCCTGGACCGTCTGCTCGCTGCTGGCCCGCGAAACCCGCACGCTGAAGTTCGTCACCGCCTTCCAGCCCTACCACTACACGCCCTGGGTCGCCGTGCAGCAGGCCGCCACCTACCAGCGCGCCACCGGCAACCGCCTGGTGTGGAACATCATCAACGGCGGCTCCGACGCCATCCAGCGCCAGGTCGGCGACTACAGCGGCCACGACGACCGCTACGCCCGCGCCATCGAATTCATGGACGTGGTCAAGGGCTACTGGCACAACGAAAACTTCCACTACGACGGCGTCTACTACAAGGCCGACGGCGGTGGCCTGCGCGGCCCGCTGAAAAAGGCCGAGCTGCCGCTGATCTGCACCGCCGGCTCGTCCATCCCCGCCCGTGAATTCGCCGCCAAGCACGCCGACTACTACCTGATGCGCGCCGAGCACCCGGACGAGGTCCGCGCGCTGATCGCCGACGTGCGCGAACGCGCCCTCAAGTACGGCCGCAGCGACATCCGCTTCGGCCTGTCCATCGACGTCATCACCCGTGAGACCGAGGAACAAGCCCAGGCCGAAGCCAAGCGCTTCTTCGACGAAGGCGTCGCCCGTGGCGCGGTCAAGGCCGTCGCCGCCCACGCCGGCCTGCGCACCGCGCGCAAGCTCAGCTACGAGCACGGCTACGCCGAAAAGGACGCCGCCCCGCAGTACGACGACTTCTTCATCCACCCCAACGTCTGGGCCGGCTTCGGCTACATCGGCATCCCCCCGGGCTGCGCCCTGGTGGGCAGCTACGCCAACGTCGTGGCGCGCATCCGCGAATACAACGAACTGGGCATCGGCCTGTTCTTCCTCGCCGGCTACCCGCACCTGGAAGAGGCCTATCGCCTGGGCGAACACGTGCTGCCGCACTTCCGTGGCGAACGCGCGGCCCTGGTGAAGAGCACCGACGCCCCCATCGAACTGCGCGCCGTCAACGGCGGCCCGGCCGGGGCTTGAACATCCGCCTGGCCGCCCTCGGGGGCCGCCAGGCGAGCAGACAGCCACGGCCTTGGCGCGAGGCTTTGCTTTCGTTGCTCACTATGGACGTGGGGTGGACTGCGCCCGCCGGAAGCACCGTGCGGCGGTGCGCACAGTTTCCCACGTTCAGATGACGTCGCCTCCACAGATGGCCCGGGCCTCAGCCCGGGACATCCCCTCCCTAGACCTGCTCCACCTCCGGCGCCCGCGCCGTCACGCCCAGTTGCGGCACCTCAAAGCCGTGGTCCAGCTCCAGCAGCGGGAACAGCAGGTCGGCCACGCGCTGGGCCTCATCGATCAGCGGGAAGCCCGAGAGGATGAAAGCCGAGGTGCCATGGCGTTCGTACTCGCGGATGCGCTCCGCCACCTGCTCGGCGCTGCCCACCAGGTAGGTGCCGGCGGCCGGGCCGAGGATGTTGAAGCCGAACAGGCTGGGGCCGACCCACACGTTGGGGTAGATCTCCAGCTCGCGGGCGCTAGGCAGGCGCCCGGCGCGGATGCTCTCCAGGTTGCGCTGGATCTGCGGGTCATCGCTGACGAAGCTGTCCAGGGTCTCGCCGGGCGGCAGCTGGCGCAGGATGGCGTTGCGCGCGGTCTCGATGGAGGTGCGCTGCAGCAGCTTCTCGGCATGGGCCCAGGCCTCCTCCTCGGTCTCGCGGACGATCACCTGCAGGCGCGTGCCGAAGGTCAGCTCGCGGCCGATCTTCGCCACCTCGGCCGCCACCCGGGCGAACTTCTCGCCTAGCTTCGGCGGGGTGTCGGCGAAGCTCAGGTAGACATCCAGCAGCTGCACCGAATGGGCCACGCCCGGGCCGGAAGTACCGGCGCCCCAGAGCGGGATGCCGGGTTTCTGCTTCGGCGGGTGCCAGCCGCCCAGCGGGTGGCTGGCGGCCCCCGGCTGACGCGGTGCGAGCTTGACGTAGCGGCCGTCGTAGCCCCCGGTCTCGCCGGCGTAGATGCTCTGGAAGGCACGCCAGTACTCCAGGCTGAAGTCGTAGCGCTCGTCATGCCCGTAGTGGATGCCGTAGGTGGCCAGGCTGGCGTCGCTGCCATTGACCACGTTGAACAGCAGGCGGCCGCTGGAAAACTGGTCGAAGGTCAGCGCCCACTTCGCCAGCACCGCCGGCGACAGCTCGCCCGGGTGCTGGGCGACGAGGAAGCGCAAACGCTCGGTGGCGTCGATCAGCGCGGCGGAAACCGCCAGGCTCTCGTTGGGGCTGGAGCCCAACAGGGAGCCGTAGTAGCCGAGGCGGTCGGCCGCCACGGCAATCTGCTTGAGGTGCTGGAAATCACTCTTCCAGCGGCCTTCGGCCTCCCAGGGATAGGGGCCATCGGGGGTGGTGAGGTACCAGAGAATCTTCACAGCCATGTTCGTGTCCTTGATTGCATTGAAGGGGGTGCACGCAGCGGCATGGGTCATGGCCCGGCGCGGTATCAGGCGCGGCGCCGGGCCAGCAGTTGCTGGGCGGCCTGCAGCGGACGGGCATCGACCCAATCGGCGATATCGAAATCGCGCTCGAGGAAGCCGTGCAGGTTGAGGAAGTTCTTCTGGATGCCGAGGAATTCCAGGCGCTGGGCGGAGAGGTCCGGTGCCAGGGTGGTGTGGAAATCACCGCGGTAGGCTTCGGCCACGCCTTCGCGGCCAGCGCGGGTCTCCACTTCGAGAATGGCGTACAGGTCATCGCGGTTGTCGGCGGCCCACTCGGCGGCGCGCAGGGTCTGGGCGAGGAAGCGCACCACCAGGTCGAAATGGTCGTCGAGCAGCTCCTGGTGCACGGTGATCGGCCGGGGCGTGCCGTTGTTGATGCGCTGGCGCGGGTCCACCAGGTCGAGGTCGACACCCACCACCAGGCCCAGGCGGCGGGCCGCATCGGCAGCGGCGGCACCCTTGACGTAGACGGCGTCCAGCTCGCCACGGGCCAGGGGTTCGAGGCCCGACCAAAGGCGTTGCAGGCCCTCCTCCGGGGTGCGCGCGGCGGCCTGGTCCAGCAACGGCACCTCCACCAGCTGCACATCGTCGAAGCCCAGCCCGGCCAGGGCCAGGGCGCCCTTGTAGCCGTGCAGGCTCATAGCCCGGGCGATGCTGCCGGGGCGGCTGTCGCCCCAGGCTGGCAGCGCCAGGCGCTTGCCCTTGAGGTCGGCGGGGCTGCGGATGCCCGAGTCGGGGCGGACCAGGATGGTCTGCCATTCCTCGATCCAGGTCAGGCCGATCAGCCGACTCGGCGCCCCGGCGGCGCGGGCGGCCAGGGCCGGCACGTTGCCGCCCTCGCGGAAGAGCCCGGGCAGCTCGTGGTCGTAGTGGTGGTGGCCGAGCTGGCGGGCCTCCTGCAGGGTGGCCACCGGCAGGCCGTCGGCGGCGAACTCCTCGGCCAGCCAGCCGAGTTTGTAGGCGATACCGGAGGCGGTGGGCACCGGACAGCGGGTGAACCAGATCTGCTCCAGCGGCGCCTTCTCGGCGAAGGTCGGCTGCGCGGGTGCGGTGGCGGCTAGGGTCATGGTGGCTCCAGATAAGAGGGGCATGGCGGCCTTTCACGGCCATTCGCCCCGCCATCGCAATGCCCGTGCCAGCGCCCACAAGCCCCATGTTCCGTGGCCTGCAGCGGATCGCCTGGAAATCCCGGCGGCCACCCTGCTGTACAGCCAGCAGGGTTGCGCGGCCATTGCTGCCTGCCGAGCAACCGCCCCCGCACCGCTGCTGCCCCAGCAACAACGACCCACCCGGGCATGGCCCCCGTCATTCCGTGCAAGCCGCGCCGCGCAAGGCTTCGGCGGCCGTCGGAAAACCGCTGGCATAGAACCTGCTCAAGCCCCCACAGCGCCCGGCACAGGCCTGGCATCGCGACGTTTGAATCCACAGAGGTGAACCATGAGTACGGCCGAACGCAATTTCGCCACGGAGCAGCCGCACGCGGCGGTGAACATCCTGCGCAGCGAGGCGGATGCCATCGCGGTGGCGAAGGAAGTGGCCAGGGAGATCGCCGAGATCGCCGCCGACAGCTCGCAGAACCGCGAGTTGCCCAGGCGCCAGGCGCAACTGCTGTCCGACAGCGGGCTTACCGCCATCGGCGTGCCCAAGGCCTTCGGCGGCCTGGGCGCCTCGGTGGAAACCATCGTCGAGACGGTGCGCCTCATCTCCGTCGCCGACGGCGGTGTCGGCCAGCTGCTGCAGATCCACAACGTGATGCTGCGCGGCATCTTCACCGGCTACCCGGACGCGGTGCGCGACCGCCTGGTGGCCGACGTGCTGGCCGGCAAGCGCTTCGGCAACGCCCTGGCCGAAGTCGGCGGCAAGAACAAGTTCGCCCTCAAGACCCGTGTCGAGCGCCGCGCCGACGGCAAGCTGGTCCTCAACGGCAGCAAGTTCTACTCCACCGGCGCCTACCTGGCCGAGTGGATCTCCCTCACCGCAGGCTCCGACGACGGCGGCGTGGGCGTGCTGCTCAACCGCGACACCCCCGGCCTGACCCTGGTGGACGACTGGGACGCCTTCGGCCAGAACAACTCGGTCAGCGGCACGGTGATCTTCGACAGCATCGAACTGGACGAACGCTTCGTCTCCCGCCGCGAAGGCCCGATGAAGCGCACCGGCCTGACCTTCCCGCAGATCCTCCACGCCGCCATCGACACCGGCATCGCCGCCGGCGCGCTGCAGGCCGGCGTGCACTACCTCAACCACCATTCCCGCCCCTGGGTGGAAAGCGGCGTCGAGCGCGCCAACGAGGAGCCGCACATCATCCGCCAGATCGGCGAATACGCCGTGGCCCTGCGCGCCGCCGAATCCCTGCTGCGCGACGCCGCGCGGGTGTTCGACCAGCACGAGCAGGACCCGGACAACAAGGAACTGCAGGACGAGCTGATCCTCTCGGTGGCCACCGCCCGCGCCCACTCCGACGGTGCCTCGCTGAAGATTTCCAGCGACATCTTCTCGCTGCTCGGCGCCAGCGCCTCGCTGACCAAGTGGAACCTCGACCGCTTCTGGCGCAACGCGCGGGTGCACACCACCCACGACCCGATCCGCTGGCGCCTGCACCACGTCGGCAACTACTACCTCAACGGCATCGACCCGGGCGAATACACCGCCATCCTCAACGCCAAGCAGAGCGAGGGCGCCACCACGGGGCAACACCTCTCCTCTTCGGCCCCTGCTGCACCACGCCCATAGCGAGCGCGAAGCCCAAGCGGCCTGTAGGGCGGGTGCAACCCGCAAGTGGGCCTGGCTCATTGACGTCGGGTTTCACCCGACCTGCGAGGCGTGCCATGCGCCCCCATCTCCCGGGCCTGGCGGTGGCACGCTTGTAGGGTGGATGACGCTCTTCTCATCCACCAGCGGAGTGGCCGGCAAACACGAAAGGTGGACCGATAAAGCGGGGT
>BATO01000070.1 GCA_000474255.1 Aquipseudomonas alcaligenes MRY13-0052 | reverse complement strand
GCCCTGCGGCCTGCTTGGCGACTGAAGTCGCCCCTACACAGGCCCACGAGCCAGTCTGTAGGTCGGGTGCAACCCGGTATTTGCGGTGATGGGTTTCGCTGCGCTCTACGCCATCCTACTGCGCTGCCCCAACCACGGTGTTGACCGATGGGTAGGGTGGATGGCGCTCTTTTCATCCACCAGGCGGCGCCATCTGGGAGCACGGTGCCGGGGCAGCCCTGCGGCCTGCTTGGCGACCGAAGTCGCCCCGACAGGTCGAGGCAAGGTGTTAGGCCAATAATCCCTCAACATGGTTACTTCGATCGGCAATAACCAAGCCCTCTTTAATCTCGTTATTTTCACACTTATTTCACATCAGCCCTACACTTTCACCACAACTTCCGATGAATTAAATACCCTTTAAACAAACTTCCACCAAAGGCGAATACCACTCGTCGCTTCGCTGAAGACTCGCCCACTGCGCCTGACTATAAACAGCACAGGCATATTGATATCACTGCCGACATCCAACTGAGAAAATGGACTTATTTGATACAGATTCGCCTCTGCACGAATAAATGCGACGGGCCGTTCACGGCATTAAAACGGGGCCAGGCCCACACTTCAGTTAGCACCCGGCAGGCATGCAAGATCGTAACGCCAATTAGTGGCAGTCAGGACCGGGAGAGTCGTCATGTCCATCCGCAATCTGTGTGTCGCCACCCGCATCAACGTGGGTTTCGCCGCTCTGGTAATGCTGCTGGTGGCCGTGGGCGCTGGGTCGCTGCGGCAGATGCAGGGCATGCACGGCAGTTCAGGGGAGGTCGAGGGAAACTGGCTTCCCAGCATCATCGCCATCAGCCACCTCGACCAGGCCACCTGGCAGATACGCGCTTCGACACTTCGGGCGCTGGCGTCCTTCGACACCACTACGGCGGCAGAACTGGACAATGAAAAGTCCGAACTTGCACGCGCCGGCGACACCTATCGAGGTTATATATCAAGCCCCGAAGAGCAGCCCCTGCACAACAGGTTCGACGCGGACCTGAGAAACTACCTCAGCCTTCAAAACCCGATCATCGAGCACCTGTCCGCCAACCAACTTGCCGACGCCGAACAACTCGTCAACCAGAAGTTGAATGAACAAGGCCACTTAAAGAGCACGGACTTGGCCGCGCTGACGAAGTTGAATGAGGACGGCGCCAAAAATGCGGCACCGGCCAGTTCATCCGCTTACCAGCGGGCCAATCTACTGGTGGGCTTCATCCTCGCCGGCGCGGTGCGGATGGCGCTGGTGCTGCCCCGCAGCATCGTCCGCCCCCTGTCCCGGGCCGTGCCTGTCGCCAGTGCGGCGGGACAGCAGGCGGCCGTCGCCCGGGAAGTCGACCGCAGCCTGGTGAACATCCGTGACCTGTCGCGCCTGGCGGTGGAGCTCAATGCCGTGGTCACCTCGTTCCGGCTCTAGACAAGGACAGCCGCAAGGCGATGCAAGAGGATACGGATATGTCGGAACCCCACAACAAGATCGGGCTGCGCCGATGGCTCTGGCGGGCCTACGTGCAGAGCGCACTGTTGCCCCTGGTGCTGGTGGAGACCGTGCTGATCGCCTGCTACCTGCTCAGCAACCAGGCCATCCGCGACGCCCAGGTGCAGTACCTGGAGCAGAACGCGATGGACAGCCTCAGCGCCACGGCGGACCAGAACGCCCAGATCATCCAGGACCACCTGGGCCACATCGCCGCCAACACCGACCTCTTCGCCCACATGGTCGAGCAGGCCCTGGCCAACCCCGCTCACGCACCGCCGGAGCGCTTCGCCACCACCGCCGATGGCGCGCGCTACAGCCCGCGCAACCTCGGCGGCGCGGCCTCCTTCTACTCCGCCGCCACGCCCCTGGAGAAGCAGGACCTGGGCAAGGTCGGCAGCCTGGCGTCGCTCGATTCGCTCATGGAGGAGATGAAGAACCACCAGCCCCTGGTGGCCAGCCTCTACTTCAACAGCTGGGACAACTACAACCGCATCTTCCCCTGGTTCGAGACGCAGAAGCAGTATCCCCACGACATGCGCATCCCCGAGTACAGCTTCTACTACCTGGCGGATGCGGCGCATAACCCGGGGCGCCTGCAACGCTGGACCGACGTCTACCTCGACCCGGCCGGCCAGGGCTGGATGACCTCCTCCATCTCCCCTGTGTACCGCGGCGACTTCCTCGAAGGCGTGGTGGGCATGGACGTCACGGTGGGCGGCATCCTCGAGGAGATATCCCGGCTCCACATCGGCTGGGGCGGCTACCTGGTCCTGGTGGGCCCGGACATGAACATCCTGGCCCTCCCCCACGCCGCCGAGCACGACTTCGACCTGCAGGAGCTGACCGGCCACGCCCCCCAGGAAGCCGTGAAAAGCGAGCGCTTCAAGCCGGCCGACTTCAACCTGGGCATGCGCCCGGATACGGCCGACCTGGCCAAGACGCTGGCCAAGGCGCCGAACGGCCGCGCCGAGATCGACCTGAAGGGGCGCACGCACCTGGTGGCCTGGAACGAGATCCAGCCCTCGGGGTGGCGCCTGGTGGCCCTGGCGGACAAAAGCGAGGTGATGGCCGCCACCAACAACCTCGCCGGGCACTACCGACATATCGGCTACCTGCTGATCGCCGGGCTGGTCGGCTTCTACCTGTGCTTCTTCACCTACATGTGGCTGCGCGCCCGCCACCTGAGCGACCGGCTGCGTGACGCCATCGATGGCATCGCCGACATGCTGCGGCAGATCGGCCTCGGCCAGTGGCAGCCGAGACGCGCCGAATCCCGCATTCTCGAGCTGGACCGGATGGCCGAATCGGTGCTGGTGATGGGGCAACAGCTGGGCATCAGCGAAAACCAGCGCAACGCCGCGCAGCAACGCCTGGAGCTGGTCGCCGAAAGCGTCACCGCCGGGCTCTGGGAGTACGACCTGGAACAAGACCGCCTGCACCTCCGGGGAGAGTTCGTTGCGCGCTTCAACCTGCCCGGCTGCGAACTCCTGCGCCACCGGCTGCACCCCCACATCCACCCCGATGATGCGCCGCGCCTGGACTCGGCCCTGAACGCCCTGCGCCTGGGCGTCATCAGCCGCATCGACCTGGAGCTGCGCTTCCTCGCCCCCGACGGCTCGGAGGTGTGGATGCTGTGCCGCGGGCGCAAGCTCGAACTCGAAGGCGAGGCCACCCACACGTTGGTGGCCGGCACCTTCGTCGACATCGAAAAGCTCAAGCAGGTGGAGGAAGACCTGCTCCAGCGCACCCGCGAGGCCCAGGCGGCCAGCCAGGCCAAGTCGCGTTTCATCTCCAGCATCAGCCACGAGCTGCGCACACCGCTGAACGCCATCCACGGCTTCGCCCAGTTGATGCACATGCAGGCGACCCAGACGGGCGCAGACACCCAGTCGCTGGACGAGATACTCCTGGCCAGCGGTCATCTCTCCCAACTGGTGGACGACCTACTCGACTGGTCCAGCCTCCAGGCC
The DNA here is from genome assembly GCA_000474255.1 of Aquipseudomonas alcaligenes MRY13-0052. GTDB lineage: Bacteria > Pseudomonadota > Gammaproteobacteria > Pseudomonadales > Pseudomonadaceae > Metapseudomonas > Metapseudomonas solani. The sequence goes on along the minus strand of BATO01000070.1, from coordinate 31,115 downwards.
GAGGCACCCAAGCTGACCCTGCGCCCGGTGAATGCCGGGCGGATGATGCACGAGTGCGCGGAGATGGTGCGCGGGCAGGCCGAGACCGTCGGCCTGGAGCTGCAGGTGCGGCTGCCCGAGGCCCCCACGCACGTGATGGCGGACAGCAGGCGCCTGCGCCAGGTGCTGATCAACCTGCTGTCGAACGCCATCAAGTACAACCGCCCCGGCGGGCGCCTGCTGCTGGGCGTCGAGCCTTGCGATGAGCACCTGCGCATCTATGTGGAGGACGGCGGCGAGGGGGTCGATCCGGCCCTGCAGGGGGAGCTGTTCGAACCCTTCCAGCGCCTGGGCAAGGAAAACACCGCGATCAAGGGAACGGGCATCGGCCTCTCGCTGTGCCGCGAGCTCGCGGAGCTGATGCAGGGTCGCATGGGCCTGCACAGCGAACTCGGCGTGGGCAGCCGCTTCTGGATCGAGCTGCCCCTCGCAAATACGCCCTCCAGCGTCGGCCGCGTGGAGCGCTCGGGGCGACCGAGGGTCATCCACCTGGATGACGACGAGCCCAGCCGACGGAGGGTCGCCAGGGCCCTGGCCGGCGTCGCCGACGTCGCCTCGCTGGACCACGGCGGGCAACTGGCCGAGGCGCTGCAGCAAGGCCTGCCGGACATGCTCCTCGTGGACCTCGGCGTGGATGGTGCCTCCGCGATCAGCCAGCTCAACGGCATCGAAGGCGGGGCCGATGTGCCCGTCGTCATGCTCACCGCAAAACCCGACCCTTCGTGGTTGAGCTTCTATGCTTTCAGAGCCGTGCTGTTGAAACCGATAGACGTCGAGGAACTGCGCGAACTGGCGAGTTCGCTGCTGGTCAAGGAGGAGCCTCATGTTCACTAGCATCCCCAAGGAAACCCGCATCGTCATCATCGACGACATCACCGCCAACATGCGCCTGCTGGAATCCAGTACCCGGGCCTTCGGGCTGCATCACGTCCAGGGCTTCAGCGACTCGGCCAAAGGCCTGGAATGGCTGATCCACAACCCCTGGGACCTGCTGATACTCGACCTGGACATGCCCGCCCCGGACGGCTTCGAGATCCTCCGGCGCCTCGGCGGCAGGAACCGCTCGCGCCAGCCCGTCATCATCCTCACCGCGCTCGGCGACCCGGAGAGCCGGCGCCGCGGCTTCGAACTGGGCGCCAACGACTACCTGACCAAACCGGTGGACCTGCCCGAGCTGCTGCTGCGCATCCGCAACTGCCTGCAGCTCGCCTACGCCACCGAGCACCTGGAGAACATGAACCAGGACCTCGAAGCCAAGGTGCGCACCCGCACCGCGCAGTTGAAGGAAAGCTACCGCGCCGGCATCCGCGCGCTGAGCCGCGCGGCCTGCTACCGCGACAACGACACCGGCGACCACATCCTGCGCATCGGCGAATTCGCCGCCCTGCTGGCCGCCACCATCGGCATGCCCGAAAGCTGGTGCGAGACGCTGCGCCTGGCTGCCCCGATGCACGACCTGGGCAAGATCGGCATCGCCGACAGCATCCTGCTCAAGGAGGGGCCGCTGACGCTGGAGGAGCGCACCGCCATGATGGAGCACCCGCGCATCGGCTATTCGGTCCTGCATGAGGAAGGCGGCACCGAGCTCATCGACATGGCCGCGGAGATCGCCTACTGCCACCACGAGAAATGGGACGGCAGCGGCTACCCCCGGGGCCTCGCCGGCGATGCCATCCCCCTCGCCGCCCGCATCGTCGCGCTTTGCGACGTCTACGACGCCCTGCGCATGGACCGGCCCTACAAGCGCGCCTGGAGCCCCGAACGCGCCCAGGCGCACGTCCTCGAGCAATCGGGGCGGCACTTCGACCCGCAGCTGGTCGAGGCGCTGCAGACCCGCTTCGCCGACATCGAAGCCCTGCTGGAAGACCGCGACGAAGCCCTGCACGCCCACATCGTTTGAGCGGCTGCGCATAACGGCTGAAGGCAACCCCCAGAACGTTTGGGCCGGCTTCAGACTCCATTCAGATTCGCTGCGGATACTGCCCCCACTCGAACCAACGATGGGGGCAAGACATGATCCAGTCGCAATGGGAAACGCTGTTCCCACTTCACTTTGGCAGCCTGGGCCAACGCCACGCCTACCTGGCCCTGCAACGCCCAGGGGACCCGGGCCGCGAGGCACTGGAAGGTTTCGTCCAGCGCAGCTTCAAAGCGGCCCACGACGCCGACGTCCAGCACTTCCTGCCGGAGATGCTCGGGCTCCATGACCGCCACGGCGACCTGGACGCCGCCGTCGGCCTCCGCCTGGCCGACACCGGGCCGTTGTTCCTCGAACAGTACCTGGACGAGCCCATGGAAGCGGCGGTGAGCCGCCTGGCCGGAGCCGCCGTCACCCGCGCAGCCCTGGTGGAGGTCGGCAACCTGTCGTCGCTGTCCGCCGGCGGCGCCCGCCTGCTGATCATCGCCGTGACCTGGCTCCTGGCCACCCGAGGGCTGCGCTGGGTCGCCTTCACCGGCACCGCCAGCCTGGTCAACAGCTTCCACCGCCTCGGCCTGGAGCCAATCTCCCTGGGCCGGGCCGAAGCCGAGCGCCTGGCCGACCCGGGCAGCAACTGGGGCACCTACTACGCACAACGCCCGCAGGTATTCGCCGGCGACATCGGCAACGGCTACCACAAGCTGGAGCGCCACGGCGTGTTCCACCGCCTGGGGCTCCCCTGCTTGCACGGGGAGAACGGCAATGCGGCCTGACCTCAAGGGGTTCCGTGAAATCCTGCAACGGCACGCTGATAGCGACGCCCGGCGCCCGGCCGTCAGGGGCGCCCAGCAGCGCTTCAGCTATGCACAGCTGCTGGCCGAGGTCGCGCAGCGCGAGGCCCGCCTGGGCGAGCTGCCGGCGGGGCCGCTGGTGCTGCTCCTGGACAACGGGCCGGACGCACTGTTCTGGGATCTGGCGGCATTGTTCAGCCAGCGCCCGTGCATCGTACTGCCGCCCTTCTTCAGCCCCGCCCAGCGGGCCCATTGCCTGCAGCAAAGCCAGGCGACCCTGGTGCTGGCGGACGACGACGCCCACGGCGAGGAACTGACCGCCGCCGGTTACCAATACACGGACGGCCTCTGGCAGCGCCCGGCGAGCCACGCCGCCGCCCTGCCGGAAGGCACCGCGCGCATCACCTACACCTCCGGCAGCACCGGTACCCCCAAGGGCGTGTGCCTGTCCGCCGCCGCCATGCTCGAGGTCGCCCAGGCCCTGGAAGCCGCCAGCCGTCCCACCGCGCCGCGCCAGTATCTGGCGGTGCTGCCCCTGGGCGTACTGCTGGAGAACCTCGGTACCTACGCCGCGCTGATCGCCGGCGCCCAGGTCACCCTGCTGCCCCTGGCCCAGCTCGGCCTCAACGGCGCCAGCGGCATCGACCTCAAGCGCCTGCTGGGCTGCATCATGCTCAGCGGCGCGCAGAGCCTGATCCTGGTGCCGCAACTGCTGCTGGCCCTGGTCACCGCCATCGAGCGCGGCCTGATGCAGGTCGGCGAGCTGCGCTTCGTCGCCGTCGGCGGCGCACGGGTCTCGGAGGCCTTGCTGGCTCGCGCCCAGGCCATCGGCCTGCCGGTGTACGAGGGGTACGGGCTCTCCGAATGCGCCTCGGTGGTGTGCCTCAACCTGCCCGGGCACAGCCGCCCCGGCACGGTGGGCCGGCCCCTGCCCCACGTCGAGGTGCGCCTGGCCGAAGACGGCGAGGTGCTGGTGCGCGGCGCCATCCTGCTCGGCTACCTGGGCGAGCCGCCGCCCGCCTCGCCCTGGTGGCCCACCGGTGATCTCGGCCACTTCGATGCGGACGGCTACCTGCGCATCCTCGGGCGCAAGAAGAACCAGTTCATCACCAGCTTCGGCCGCAACGTCAACCCGGAATGGGTAGAGGCCGAGCTGACCCAGGACGGCACCATCCTCCAGGCCTTCGTCCATGGCGAGGGCCTGAGCCACAACCTGGCGCTGCTCTGGCCGCTGGCCGTCGAGACCACCGCCGCCGAGCTGGAAGCCGCCGTGCAGCGCTGCAACCAGGGGCTGCCGGACTACGCCCGAGTGCACCGCTGGGCGCGCCTGCCCGAGCCCTTCTCCACCGCCAACGGCATGCTCACCGGCAACGGCCGGCCGCGCCGCGAGGCGATCTTCCTCCATTACCAGACCACCTTTAACCAACTCGCCAACGCCTGAGGTTTCCCATGTCCTTCTTCGACACCCTGCAAAGCGCCACCCACACCGAACGCCAGGCGCTGTTCGCCGTACCGGTGATCCGCGACGCACTGGGCGGCACCGTCAGCCTGGAGGGCTACATCGCCTTCCTCACCCAGGCCTACCACCACGTACGCCACACCGCGCCGCTGATGATGGCCTGCGGCGCGCGTCTGCCCAGCCGCCTGGAGTGGCTGCGCAAGGCCGTGTGCGAATACATCGACGAGGAGTACGGCCACGAGCAGTGGATCCTCAACGACATCGCGGCCTGCGGCGGCGACCCCGAGCGCGTGCGCGACAGCCGGCCATCGTTGTCCATCGAGCTGATGGTGGCCTTCCTCTACGACACCATCGCCCGGCACAACCCGGTGGGGCTGTTCGGCATGGTCAACGTGCTGGAGGGCACCAGCATCGCCCTGGCCACCCATGCCGCCGGCAGCATCCGCAGCTCCCTCGGCCTGCCACCGACGGCCTTCAGCTACCTCAGCTCCCACGGCGAGCTGGACCAGGACCACATGGCCACCTACCGCAAACTGATGGACCGCCTCGACCAGCCCGAAGACCAGGCCGCGGTGATCCACACCTCGCAGGTGGTCTACGGCCTCTATGCCGACATGTTCCGCGGCCTGCCCCGTGCCGAGGTGCGCCATGCGACTGTCTGATTGCCGTGCGGTGCTCACCGGCGCCAGCGGCGGCATCGGCCTGCAACTGGCCCGGCAACTCTGCGAGGCCGGCGCCCAGGTCCTGGCGGTGAGCCGCCACGAGGGCAGCCTGGCGCCCCTGCGCCAGCAGTACCCGCACCAGCTGCGCTGGCTGCAGGCCGACCTCACCCAGAGCGCCGACCGCCACCAGGTGCTGACCTCGGCCTGGCAGCTGGGCGGCGTCAACCTGCTGGTCAACGCCGCCGGGGTGAACCACTTCGCCCTGTTCGAGCAGATCGACGACGCGCGCCTGGACGAGCTGCTCGACCTCAACCTCAAGGCCACGCTGCAGCTCACCCGCCTGCTGCTGCCCCTGCTGCGCCGGCAGGAGCACGCGCTGATCACCAACATCGGCTCCACCTACGGCTCCATCGGCTACCCCGGCTACGCCACCTATTGCGCCAGCAAGTTCGCCCTGCGCGGCTTCTCCGAGGCGCTGCGGCGGGAGCTGGCGGACACCTCGGTGGACGTCCTCTATGTGGCGCCACGGGCCACCCGCACAGCCATGAACGGCGCCGCCGCCACCGCGCTGAACGACGCGCTGAAAGTGGGCACCGACGCCCCCGAGGACGTCGCCCTCGCCGTGCTCGAAGCGATCGAACGCAACCTCCGCGAGCTCTACCTGGGCTGGCCGGAAAAGCTCTTCGTGCGCCTCAACCACCTGCTACCGGGGCTGGTGGACCGGGCGCTGCGCAAGCAGCTGCCCGTCATCCGCCAGCACAGCCGCGCAACCACCGGGGAAACCAGCAAATGAAACGACTCCTGCTCATCGCACTGCTCATCGCTTCGCCCCTGGCCTGGTCCCTGGACGACGCCGGGCAGCAGCGCCTGGCCGACATCCAGACCCGCTGGGCGCAGATCCAGTACCGCACGCCCGAGGCCGAACGCGAGACGGCCTTCGCCAAGCTGGCGGCCGACAGCGAGGTATTCGCCCGCCAGCAACCGACGGCGGCGGAAGCCTGGATCTGGAACGGTATCGTCACCAGCAGCTGGGCCGGGGCCGAGGGCGGCCTGGGCGCACTGGGCAAGGTCAAGGAGGCACGCGCCAGCCTGGAAAAGGCCCTGGCGCTGGACCCGCAAGCCCTGCAGGGCTCGGCCTACACCAGCCTGGCGGCGCTCTATGACCGAGTGCCCGGCTGGCCCATCGGTTTCGGCGACGCGAAGAAAGCCGAGGCGCTGCTGCAGGAAGCCCTGCGCATCAACCCGCACGGCATCGACAGCCTGTACTTCTGGGGTGATCATCTGTACCGCCAGGACCGCCCGACAGAAGCCCGCCAGGCCCTGGAACAAGCCCTGCAGGCCCCCCCGCGCCCCGGGCGCGAGCTGGCTGACCAGGGGCGACGGGATGAGATCAATGCTTTACTCAAGAACCTCAAGGACAACTAGGACCAAGCATGCGTCTGTTGCTGGTTGAAGACGATAGCGCGCTGGGCGAAGGCCTGCGCACCGGCCTTCGCGAAGAGGGCTACACCATCGACTGGCTGCAGGATGGCGCCAGCGCACTGCACGCCCTGACCCAGGAGAGTTTCGACCTGGTGATCCTCGACCTCGGCCTGCCACGCCTGGACGGCCTCAACGTCCTCAAGCGCCTGCGCGGCTCGGGGTCGGCGCTGCCGGTGCTGATCCTCACCGCCCGCGACGGCATGGAGGACCGCATCGCCGGCCTCGATGCCGGCGCCGACGACTACCTGATCAAGCCCTTCGACCTCAACGAGCTCAAGGCCCGCCTGCGTGCCCTGCTGCGACGCAGCAGCGGCCGCGCGCAGGTGCTGGTGGAACACGGAGGCGTCAGCCTCGACCCGGTCTCGCAGCAGGTTCACTACCAGGGCCGGCCCGTCTCGCTGACGCCCAAGGAGTACATGCTGCTGCACGAACTCCTGGCCCAGCCGGGCAAGGTCTTCAGCCGCGAGCGCCTGACCCAGCTGCTCTACGGCTGGGACGAGGAAGCGGAAAGCAACACCCTTGAAGTGCACATCTACCACCTGCGCAAGAAGCTCTTCGGCGAGCTGATCCGCACCGTGCGCGGCATCGGCTACCTGGTGGAAAGCAAACTATGACCTCCTTGCGTCAACGTACCCTGTGGCGGGTGTTCATCCTGCTCATCGCCGGCACCAGCCTGCTCGCCTACTACAACTACCGCGACAGCAGCCACGAGATCGCCGAGGTCTACGACGCCCACCTGGCGCAGAACGCCCGGCTGCTGCAGGGCGTGATGAGCCTGCCGCTGGCCGCCGGCGACCGCCAGAAGCTCTACGGCGCCTTCGACGCCGCCCTGCTCCAGGCAGGCCGCTCCGGCATCGGCCACCCCTACGAGAACAAGCTGGCATTCCAGGTCTGGAGCACTGACGGTGAACTGCTGGTGAACACCCCCAGCGCCCCGCGCATCGACCCCCAGCAGCGCACCCCCGGTTTCTCCGACATCACCCTCGACGGCAAGCAGTGGCGCGGCTTCCTGCTGCCGGTGAGCGAGCAGCAGGTGGTGATCTGGGTCGGCGAACGCAAGGACGTGCGCGGCGACCTGGTCAACCGCATCGTGCGCCACACCCTGCTGCCATTCCTGCTGGGCGGGCTGGTGCTGGCGCTGCTGGTCTGGTTCGCCATCGGCTGGGGGCTGCAACCGCTGCAGAACATGGCCAACGTCATTCGCGGCCGCCATGCCAAATCCCTCGAACCCCTGCAGCTGGCCCCGCTGCCCAGCGAGCTGGAGCCCATGCAGGCGGCCATCAACCGGCTGCTCGGCCAGGTCAGCGACCTGCTGCGCCGCGAGCAGCGCTTCATCGCCGACGCCGCCCACGAGATGCGCACCCCGCTGGCGATCCTGCGCCTGCATGCGCAGAACGTGGAGCAGGCCAGGACCGAGGAAGACCGCGAGCGCGCCCTGGGCTACCTGATCGGCGGCGTCGACCGCTTGAGCCGCGTGGTCAACCAGTTGCTGACCCTGGCACGGATCGAGCCGCGCCTGGGGCAACACCCGGGCGATGACCTCGACCTGGCCAAGGTCGCCACCGACACCCTGGTGGAAATGACCCCCTGGGTGCTGGAGCACAACGTCGAGCCGGTGCTGGACATCCAGCCCGGCACCTACCCCGTGCGTGGCGACGCCATGAGCATCGGCATCGCCCTGCAGAACCTGGTGAGCAACGCCGTGGACTTCTCCCCGGCCGACGCCGTGGTGACCATCAGCCTGCGCAACGCCGCCGAGCACATCGAGCTGGCGGTGGAGGACCAGGGACCGGGCATCCCCGAAGAACGCCTGGCCCTGGTCTTCGAACGCTTCTTCAGCGATGGCCACGAAGGCGGCGCCGGCCTCGGGCTGTCCATCGTCAAGACCATCATGGAGCACCTGGGCGGCGACGTGCGCCTGGAGAATGCAGCCGGCGGCGGTCTGCGCGCCATCCTGATGTTCCCCCTGCGCCAGCGGCCCGCCGGGCCGGCCTAGCCCGGCCCCTGCTCCTCCTCCGGCAGCGGGCGGCGCCGGCCGGTGATCATCGACAGCGGCAGGTTGTCCCGCAGGCGCAGGCTCTCGAACACCGCAGCGCTCAGGTGCAGCGCCACCAGCAACGCCAGGCCGTTGGCGCTCCAGCGGTGCAGGTCCTGGGGCCAGTCGACGCCCCACAGCGCATCGACCTCCTGCATCAGGTAGCCGCTGAGCCCCAGCAGCGCGATGGCGCCCATCATCAGCACCATCACCAGCGCCCCCAGGGGCGAATGCCCCAGGCGGTGGCAGGGCGCACCGCTGACCAGTGCCCGCAGGTGCGCCGCCAGCCGTCGCGGCGTCGGCCAGAAGTCGTGCCAGCGCGCGCTACGTGGCCCGATGAAGCCCCAGGCCACGCGCACCAGCAGCCAGGCGCAGGCGTAGTAGCCCAGCCAGGCGTGCCAGGGGTCGCCTTCCTCGGTGAAGAAGTAATCGGCGAAGAAGACGCCGGCGACCGAGACGTGGAACAGCCGGACCAGCGGGTCCCAGAGGCGGATGGTCGCCGCGCGCATCAGTCTTCCACCCGGCTCTTCACCGCTTGCCCAGTGACCGGGTCGTGGTAGATCTCGACCTTGCGCTTGTCCTTGTCGAGGCCGTAGATCTCGTAGCAGTTGCCGGAGGTGATCTTGAACTTGTTGATCTGATAGCCCTGCTCCTTCAACTGCGCCTGGAACTGCTCGGGGTCCTTCCAGGTGGAGCGGTCGGCGGTGGTGCATTGCGGTGAAGCGAGGGCGGCGCCGCTGGCGATCAGCAGGGCGGGAAGCAGCATGAAGCGCATGGTGAAGCTCCTTTGGTGTTTGGAGGCCTCACTCTGCGCGCCGAAGCTTAAGGATTTCTGAGGCCCGAACGCCCCGTCCGGCCGCTACGGCAAGGTGCCGATACGGGCCAGTTCACGCTGCAGCTCGTCGCGCTCGAGGCTCGCGAAAGGCAGCGCCAGGAAGGCCCGGCAGCGCCGCTCGATGCAGGCCAGCGTGGCGCGGAAGGCCGCCTCCACCTGGCCCTCGTCACCCACCGCCTCGGAGGGATCTTGCAGCCCCCAGTGGGCCTTCAGCGCCGGGCCGAAGTACACCGGGCAGGCCTCGCCGGCCGCTTTGTCGCACACGGTGATGACCACATCCGGCGGGTTGTCGGCGAAGGCCTCGTTGCCCTTGCTGCACAGCCCCCGGGTGTCGATGCCCGCCTGCTGCAGGGTGGCCAGGCTGCGTGGCAGCACCTGGCCCTTGGGAAAGCTGCCGGCACTCACCGCCTCGAACCCGGGCGGCGCCAGGTGGTTGAACAGGGCTTCGGACAGGATGCTGCGGCAGCTGTTGGCCGTGCACATGAACAGGACTCGCATCGATGGCTCCTGCCGCCCCGGGCGGCGATCAAAGGCTCAGGCGCAGCGCCAGGGCCGACAGCGTGATAAGCAGTACGGGCAGCGTCAGCAGGATGCCGACCTTGAAGTAGTAACCCCAGGTGATGCGCATGCCCTTGCGCTCCAGCACATGCAGCCAGAGCAGCGTGGCCAGGCTGCCGATGGGGGTGATCTTCGGGCCGAGGTCGCAGCCGATGACGTTGGCGTAGATCATCGCCTCGCGCACCACGCCCTCGGCCCCGCTGCCCTGGATCGACAGCGCCCCGATCAGCACGCTGGGCATGTTGTTCATCACCGAGGAGAGCACGGCGGAAAGCACGCCGGTGCCGAGGGTGGCGCTCCACAGCCCCTGCGCGGCGAGGCGGTCCAGCACCTGGGTGAGAAGGTCCGTCAGCCCGGCGTTCTTCAAGCCATAGACCACCAGGTACATGCCGAGGGAGAACACCACCACCTGCCAGGGCGCCTCGCGCAGCACGCGCCGGGTGGCGATCCGCTGCCCGCGCGCGGCGACGGCGAACAGGGTCGCCGCACAGGCGGCCGCCACGGCGCTGACCGGAATGCCCAGGGGCTCCAGGGCGAAGAGGCCGGCCAGCAGCACCAGCAGGGTCCACCCGCCCACCACGAAGGTGGCGCGATCGCGGATCGCCGTCTCCGGCGCCGGCAACGCCTCCAGGGCGTAGCGCCGGGGCAGGTCTCGGCGGAAGAACAGCCACAGCACCAGCAGCGTGGCGGCGACGCTGGCCAGGTTCACCGGCACCATCACCGCGGCGTACTCGCTGAAGCCCAGGCCGAAGTAATCGGCGGAAACGATGTTCACCAGGTTGGAGACCACCAGCGGCAGGCTGGCGGTATCGGCGATGAACCCGGCCGCCATGACGAAGGCCAGCGTGGTGGCCGCCGAAAAGCGCAGCGCCAGCAGCATGGACATGACGATGGGCGTGAGGATCAGTGCCGCGCCGTCGTTGGCGAACAGCGCCGAAACCGCGGCGCCCAGCAGCACGCAGAAGCAGAACAGGCGATGACCGCTGCCCTTGGCCCAGCGGGCTACATGCAGCGCCGCCCACTCGAAGAAACCGGCCTCATCCAGCAGCAGGCTGATGACGATGACGGCGATGAAGGTAGCGGTGGCGTTCCAGACGATGGCCCACACGACGGGGATGTCGTGCAGCGACACCGCCCCCACGCCCAGCGCGATGACCGCGCCGAGGGTGGCGCTCCAGCCCACCCCCAGGCCTTTGGGTTGCCAGATGACCAGCACCAGGGTGAAGACGAACACGGCAATGGCGACAAGCATGAACCAGCGCTCCAACAGGCTTAGCAGCAGGCGGCCGCACGGACGGGGCGGTCATCCATGTTGTGCAGGCGCGAGGCGTTTTCCCGCAGCCACTCGGCATTGGCCTTGAGCGTCACCTGCAGCATCTCGTGCACCCAGGCGGGCAGCTCCGGGTTGAGGCGGTAATACACCCACTGGCCTTGGCGGCGATCCAGCAGCAAGCCATTGCTGCGCAGTTGGGCAAGGTGGCGGCTGACCTTCGGCTGGCTGTCATCCAGGGCGCACATCAGCTCGCAGACACACAACTCGCCAAGGTGGGCGATAAGCAGCGTGGCGCGGGCGCGCGTTTCATCGGCGAGGCTTTTGAAGACGTCGGTCGGGGTGATCATGGGAGGGCCATAACATATGGGAAATCGAATATACGGATTTCCATATATCCAGAAAAGACATTTCGCCGCCCGGGCCAACCCACGGTGCTGACCGATGTGTAGGGTGGATGACGCTCTTTTCATCCACCAAACGGTGCCACCGGGAAGCACCGCGTTGGGGCAGCCCTGCGGCCTGCTTGGCGACTGAAGTCGCCCATACAGGGGCTGTGTTTGGCCTGTAGGTCGGGTGTAACACGACGTTTGTGGTGACGGGTTTCGCTGCGCTCGCGGAGCACCACCCGGCGCATCCAACGGCGCCGCCTCGTGGGAGCGAATTCATTCGCGATGGAATAGCCGGCCACTCGCAGCCATGTGCCGGCTGCAAGCCCTTCGCGGCTGAAGCCGCTCCCACAGAGAGCGCCCGCAGCGAGACCGGACAGGGTGGCGTTGGGCCTCGCTGCGCTCGGCGCCAACCTACGGCACCGTGCCGTTGTAGGTCGGGTGCAACCCGACAGGGCCCCTACACGGAACCTCGTGGGTTTCCCCCGCCCTACGCCGAACCGGGCGGCCTCTTTTGTGGGAGCGGATTCATCCGCGATCAACCTCACCGCCGGCCTCCGGCCCTCCGCTTGACACCCCGCCCCGAATCCATAACGTTGCCCCGCTGTCCAACCTGGGCAGCCGGGATTGGCGTCCCGAACGAGAACAGGTGCTCGCCGACATCATTCTGGACAACGCCGCCATGCGCGAAGGCATTCCCGGGCCCTACCTGGATGACGTGCGAGAGACCGCCTTGATGGATGCACTGAGGGACACGGGCGTGCGGAATCTCTCGGCGAGAAGCCTCTTGGGCAACGGCGTCAGCCTGAGCAGAAATGGCGCTTTCGTGGACGCTTGCGACGTAGAGGCGGCACACCCTACAGCACGAACTCATCCTTTCGAATCCTCAGTTCGAATCGCCACAAACAAAGCCGATGACTCATGACCCCGTTGCTGGGGACGTGGTTTCCCACCTTCAGATGAACGTCGCTGACTCGACCAGTGGACACCCTGCTCTGCGCCACGTCATGCCGCGCTGATCAAAGCAGGGGGGAGGATTACTTGGAGCTCAGAGATTCTCCGGAATCATCAATCCCTTGAGACGGTAGGACTCTATATCGATACCGAATGCCCCGCTCCCGTGTACCTCACGCACTCTCACGGCCTTGTCGGCGAGATCAATGACCCTTTCCTGACATGCGTTTTTTTCCGCATCACGCACGATCAGTACTTTGGGCCTGAGTTTATTACCCGGAGGGCATCCAATGATGATGCCCACTTCCCCGCTGCTTAACTCGGCAATCTCGCCTGGGGGGTAGAGGCCGATCAGCCGGATAAAGCACTCGACAATCGCCTCATCAAAATGGCAATTGACCGCGTCCAGCAGAATACGCAGGGATTCGAGGCTGGACTTCCCCTTGCTGTAGACCCGATCACTGTTGATGGCGTCATAGCTGTCTGCCACAGCAATGACCTTGGCAAAGTAGGGAATCCTGCTGGCGTCCAGGCCACGTGGATAGCCTTTACCGTCCAAGCGCTCATGATGCGAATAGGCGACATCGACGGTCGCCGGCGTGATCTGCTGGTTGCTCATCAGCAGCTTGCGCCCTTCTGCTGCATGGCTTTGCATGATCCGCAGCTCTTCTGCGGTCAGTGCACCGGGCTTATTGAGTATCTCGTTGGGAACCTTGATCTTGCCCACATCGTGGAGCATGCCGCACACACCGATCTGCTCCAGTTGATAAAGAGGTATGCCCAGTTCCTTGCCCAGGGCGATGGACAGAATGGACACCCTCAAGGAGTGTTCAGCGGTGTAGTGATCACTGTTCTTGATGCGAGCCAGCCAGAGCATCGCGGCAGGATTGCGCAAGATGCTTTCGACGCACTCCTTGACCACGACTTTGACAGCCGCCACATCCAACTCCTGCCCCATCCTCAGCGTATGCAGGATTCGCAACGACTCCTCACGCGCGGCATGCCACACAGGAGTTGCCCGTTCCACCTCCACATTGAAGTCGACCTTAGCGATGGCAGGGATCAAGGGAGCCGCCTGAGCGTAGTTCTCCACAAGCTGCCCACGCACGTCGAGCGAGCGTCGAGCATCCACCCAGACATAGCGGCAAATCTCCTGCAGCAGGCGTATCTCCTGCTGCTGGCGAATGCGAAAACCTTGAAAGAGAAAATTGGTGTCCGTCCATGGGCGATCCAGCTCCACCACATACATGCCGATGGTCAGCTGCGCTGCTTCGACTTTGATGTGGTCCATCCCGGCGCCTTCAGCCATAGGACACTCCAAAGAAAGCGATACCTGTGAAATCATTTAGCCATCAAGCCAGCTCTGGGCAGCCAATTGAATTTCGCTATGAAATCACGGGAGCGCATAGGCTCCGTGCGCTTGGCTGTTGGCGGCCAGATGGTGCGAATATTCGGATCATCTACAAAAAGTACGCTGTACGCTGCGATATGCAGGGGCCGGCATGACAATCACGACAAGCTACCCGCCGGCATGTCGCTGCAAGTGTTTCGGTTGGCTGAAGCGACCTGCGCCGAAAATGGCCGTTGAATGACGCGATGAAGTCGCTCTACAACCGTATTGTCGGGCTTACCGTTTCCAGGCGGAGTACGCCTCCTCGCCGCGGGCGCTGCGGCAATCCGCCGTGTTGAACCCGGGGGAAATGAATCTATACTCCGCGCACCTTCGAGGATGCCCGCCCTGAACCCACTCAGCCGAAACCTTCGCGACTGGCTCTACGCCTTTGCCCTGGTGGGCATGCTGCTGCGCGTGACCATGCCGCTGTGGGCGATACCGCAGATGAGCGGTGGCGGCTTCATGCTCATGTGCACCTCCCAGGGCATGCAGTGGCAGCTCGGCGACAAGGACGACGGGCTCGCCGGCCAGCAACTGCCCTGCACCCAGTGCGGCCTGCAGTCGGTTGCGCTGCAGAGCCTGCCGTTCACCCCGCCAGCGCCACCGCCCGCGCTGGCGACGCAACCCGCGCGGCACCTTGCGCCCCCGGCCAATGCCCCGCCCTTCCTGCTCGCGCCCCCCAACCGGGCGCCCCCGTTGTTTTCCTGAATCGTTGAAGCGCGCCTTCCTGCGAAGGCGTACTGCTGTTCATCCATTTAGGAACAATCATGTCTGCAACCCCTTCCCGTCCGGGTCGCGCCGCCCTGCGCGTGCCTTTCCTGCTTCACGCCTTGGCCCTGGCCGTGGCCATGCCCTCACTGCATGCCGAAGAGCAACAGCACGATAAGGACGAACTGCCCCCCACCGTTATCACCGCGGTCCAGCAGAGCTCACCGCTGACCATCGTGGCCAACCCCAAGGACGCCCGGCAGCCGGTGCCGGCCAGCGATGCCACCGACTACCTCAAGACCATCCCCGGCTTCGCCGCCATCCGCAGCGGCGGCAGCAACGGCGACCCGGTGCTGCGCGGCATGTTCGGCTCGCGCATCAACCTGCGCACCAACGGCGGCCTGATGCTGGGCGCCTGCCCCTACCGGATGGATGCTCCGAGCTCGTACATCGCCCCGGAAACCTACGACAAGCTGACGGTCATCAAGGGACCGCAAACCGTGCTTTGGGGACCAGGTGCTTCAGCAGGCACCGTGCTGTTCGAGCGCGGCCCGGAGCACTTCGGCGAGCTGGGCAGCCGGCTGAATGCCAGCTTCCTGGTGGGCTCCAACGGCCGCTTCGACAAGGTGCTCGATGGTGCGGTCGGCGGCAGCGAAGGCTATGTGCGCTTCACCGGCAACCAGGCGCAGTCGGATGACTACGAGGATGGCGACGGCGATACCGTGCCCTCGCGCTGGAAGAAGTGGAACGGCGACCTGGCCATCGGCTGGACACCCGATGAAGACACCCTGCTGGAGCTCACCGCCGGCAAGGGCGACGGTGAGGCGCGCTACGCCGGTCGCAGCATGGACGGCGCCCAGTTCACCCGGGAAAGCCTCGGGCTGCGCTTCGAGAAGAGCAACCTCGGCGACGTCCTCACCAAGGTGGAGGCGCAGGTCTACTACAACTACGCCGACCACATCATGGACAACTTCAGCCTGCGTGACCCGGACCCCTCCAGCATGATGCCGATGCCCATGGCTTCCCAGGTCGACCGCCGCACCCTGGGCGCCCGCTTCGCCGCCACCTTCGCCCTGGGCGAGGTGGAGCTGGTCACCGGCGTCGACGCGCTGCGCAGCGAGCACCGCTGGCGCAACTCCAGCGCCGACATGATGACCGGCGACTACATCGACACCGACCAGACGCCCTGGGACAAGGACGCCGTCACCCACAACTACGGTGCCTTCGCCGAGGCCACCTGGTACCTCGCCGAGCGCAACCGCGTGGTCAGCGGTGCGCGCCTGGACAGGTCCAGTGCCAAGGATTTCCGCTCGTTCCAGTGGAGCGGGATGATGACCGTCGACAACCCCACCGCCGGGGCCACCCGCGCCGACACCCTGCCCAGCGGCTTCGTGCGCTACGAGCACGACCTGGCCGAATCGCCCACCACCCTGTATGCGGGCCTGGGCCATGTGCAGCGCTTCCCGGACTACTGGGAACTGTTCTCGGCGGAAAGCGGCCCGTCCGGCAGTGCCAACGCCTTCGACGGCATCAAGCCCGAGAAGACCACCCAGCTCGACTTCGGCGTGCAATACGCTGGCGAGAACCTCGACGCCTGGGCTTCCGCCTATGTGGGCCAGGTGCGTGACTACATCCTGTTCAGCTACAGCACCGGGATGATGGGCATGACCAGCTCCTCGGCCGGCAACGTGGACGCCCGCATCATGGGCGGCGAGCTGGGGGCCAGCTACAAGCTGGGCGAACACTGGAAAACCGACGGCTCACTCGCCTATGCCTGGGGCAAGAACAGCTCCGACGGTGAAGCCCTGCCGCAGATGCCGCCGCTGGAGGCCCGCCTCGGCCTGACCTACGAGCAGGATGACTGGAGCGCCGGCGCGCTCTGGCGCCTGGTCGCCCAACAGGGCCGGGTGGCCGAGGGCAAGGGCAACGTCGTGGGCCAGGACTTCGGCAGCAGCGCGGGCTTTGGCGTCTTCTCGCTCAACGGCGCCTACCGCGTCAGCAAGAACGTCAAGCTGAGCGCGGGTGTCGACAACCTGTTCGACAAGGACTATGCCGAACACCTCAACCTCGCCGGTGACGCCGGCTTCGGCTACCCCGCCGAACGCGTCGCCATCGACGAGCCGGGCCGCACCCTCTGGGCCAAGGTCGACCTGAGTTTCTGAAGCGACACCTGCGCAGCCGATCCGTGAGTCGGCTGCCGTGCTCCACCTGAAAGCCAACCGACAATTGAAAAAACAGGAGTTGATCATGAAGAAATCCCTGCTCTTCGCAGCCTGCCTGCTGGCCCTTCCCCTGGCCCAGGCGGCCCAGGAACCCGAGGCGGTGTTCACCCGCGCCTGCGGCATGTGCCACAACGGGCAACTGCCCACCGCGCCGAAGAAGGGCGACGCCGCGGCCTGGAAACCCCGCCTGGAAAAGGGTGACGAGGTGCTCGTGCAGCATGTGACCCAGGGCTTCAACGCCATGCCGCCGCGCGGCCTGTGCATGGATTGCAGCCCCGAGGACTACAAGGCCGTGATCCACTGGATGGCCCAGTAACGCTGTGCCTGGGTTCGCTCCCGGCGGGCGAACCCATCCACCGCCCTCGTCCCGATGCAGAGACCTGCCCGCCCACACCTGAAGAGCGCCCGTCGTAGACCAGGCTCCCTGATCGCCTGGATGCTCTACGCCTGCGTCCTGTACAGCGCGTTCGCCTGCAGCCTGGGGCATGGCCAGCAGAGCGGCCTGGCGCTGAGCGGTATCGGCGGGCTCTACTGCACAGCCAACGGCGACCTGGGTGCGTCACCGAGCAAGACTCCGGCCGGCACCGGCGGCGCTTCGTCGATGCCGGCCATGGGCTGCCCGCTGTGCAGCGCCTTCACCCTCACCACCCTCCTGCCGGGCGGCCTGTTGCTGCCCGGGATGCCCGGCGGCCATCCACCACGCCCCGGCTTCGTCGAGGGCCATACCCACCCTCGCCTCACCTGGCCCTCGGCCAACCCCCGCGCTTCCCCCGCCTGACCTTCCCTTTCCCTGCACCGGCAGTCGCTTGCCGCTACACGGCGGCCGCTGCCGTTCGACTGACACCCGGCCCGCGCGCCTTCGTCACGAAGGCACGGCGCCGGGTACCCTGAAGGAGACAGGTCATGAACGACACCAAGGTACTGGTTCTGCCGATCGCCGAGGGCACCATCGGCAATCCCGCCCGCGCGTCCACGGCGCAGCGCATTGCCGGGATCAGACGCTGGGGAGCGATCGTCTGGCGAGACCATGAGAAACCGGGAGGCGTGCTGCGCGAGTACCTCGCCTCCAGCCGCGAGGGCCGCACGCTGTTCGTGGCGAATCTGCTGGAAGGGGCTTACGTCGAGTTCGCCATCGCCTACCAGCGCCAGGGGCGCATCAAGATGCGTCGCTACTACCGGGTCACGGCCTTACTCCCGGACGCCCTGCACCTGCTGGAGGTGCGCCAGGACGACCTGCCTTGCAGGGCCGTCCGGGCGGCCTAGGGACGCGCGATGATCTGCTGCGGCATGCGCCGTGAGGCGCATCACAATGCCTGGGTGGCGGCATTCCTGGCGATCGTGCTCAAGGTCATGGCGTTGCCGATGGCCACGGCCTTCGGATCGCTCAGCCTGGAGCAACTGCTGGCCGGGAGCTTCTGCTCGTCGGGTGGTTTGCAGCAGAGCGCCCTGGTACTCGACAAGGACAGTTCCGGCTCGCCCGACGCAGGTGGCACGTCCCACTGCTGCTGCTCACAATCCGTCGGCGCGGCCCCCCTGCCGCCGTCGCCTCTGGCTGCACCGGGGCGGCTCGCGGCACTGCGCCCAACGCCCGCCGCCCACCCCTTCGCGGTCTCGCCCCGCGAGCGCTGGCCCTCGATCAACCCCCGAGCCTCTCCCGTCCTGCCTGGCTGCCCCTGATAGCAACCCCTCGGGCACGGGCTTCAACGCCCATCCGCCCCGAGGTAGACCACGCCTCTGCAAGGACGACACGACATGCTCCACAACAGGCTTGCCACCCGAAGAAACGACCTTCCGACGCCATCCCTCCCCAGCCCCCAACGAGGGGCAGGAGGACAGATGCGCTCGCTGACCCTTGCCACCCGCCCAAGCGGAAGCCGTGGCGACTTTCTGCTGCCCTTTCCCGACTACCCCTGCAACGCACGCAGCTTCGTGCACCTGGACGCACGCCTGCTGCCCTACTGGCACACCCTGTTCGATGTGTGCCCGGCTCTGCTCAAGCTGGACGCACCGGAGGGCCTCAATCTGTTCCGCAGCTTCATGACCTGGGCCTACCGCCGCCATCCCCCGCTGGACTGGACCTACTACCTGAGCGTCTGCCGCTGGCTGCTGGAGTCCGAGTACCGGCAACAGGTGCACGAGGAGCATGTGGAGGCGTTCATGGCAGCCGCCGCGGCACGCTGGGTGAACACCGACGACAGCCAGGCCCGGGGGCTCATCCTCATCTGGCGTGAAACCGCGGTGACGGTGACCGACTGGAAGGTCGCGCCCCGGGCGCTTCCGATGGTCGAGGCCGAGGAGGAGCTGCCCGCACCCCACTGGGACTTTGCCTGGAGCCCGCTGGCCGGGCGGGGAGCGAACGGGTTCCGGCGCTGGTTGCCGATTCCCGGCTGAGCCGGCTGCGACAGCCCGCCGCAGCCCCGCCCGAGGCGTCACGGCGCGCGACGGCGGATGGGGCTGTGTCAGGCTGTCGCAGTGGCGGCAACCAGGCCCGCCCCCTAGAGTTCGACTGCCGAGGGCGGATGCAGGAAAGAGGCTTCCACGGTTAGCCCGAAGCAGCGACAAGGAGCGGGGACGCTCTGCAAAACCAGCCCTCTTCACGGAGGGCTTTTTATTGTGCGCAGGGTGCGACAGGCTGCCGCACCTCATGGCAGCTAGCTGACGGCCTCTGGGCTCGACGCCCGCCTGCGCAACGAGCGTGGCAAGTTGTCGCATCTCGCCCGTCAAAGGCCCGGGTGCTAACGTTTCCGTGACACGACGGTTTCCTTGGCAGGTACGTCTGGTCAAAGGCCAGGGCTCAAAAAGCCTCGGCCTTTTCACATCACGCAAAAGATAAAGGTGCGCAACGCTGCCACCTGCCGGCAGGGTGTGCGCCCGGCCGGCATTGTGCGCTTTGACCCTGCGCGGAGCTGATCGAGGTGGGTGGATGACGCTCTTTCCATCCACCAAAGGGTGCTACCGACGAACGCATTGCATGGGCCGTGGCAGGCCTGTCGGTCGGGTGCAACCCAACAACGCCGGTACCAGGCACTCGCGGGTTTCACCCGCCCTACGCCGATCCGGGCTGCCTCTTTTGTCGGGTAGCGGACTCATCCGCGATCAGCCTCGCCAACAAACCGTTGGGCCTCGCTGCGCTTGGCGCCAACCTACGGCGCCCCCCCACCCACGATGCCCACCCATGCGTAGGGTGGATGGCGCTGTTTTCATCCACCAAACGATGCCACCGACGAACGCATTGCATGGGCCTTGGCAGGCCTTTAGGTCGGGTGCAACCCGACAACGCCGGTACCAGGCACTCGCGAGTTACACCCGCCCTACGCTGATCCGGGCTGCCTTTCTTTTGGGAGCGGATTCATCCGCGATCAGCCTCACCGCTGGCCTCCGGCCCTCCGATTGACACCCCGCCCCCGAATCCATAACGTTGCCCCGCTGCCCAACCTGGGGAGCCGGGATTGGCGTCCCGATCAAGAGAAGGAGCATGGGCCTCGGTTCAGCTCCTGGCATGGTCGCACCCGTGTTTTTCATGGGAGGACCGTGCAGGGCATCTTCGGATGCGCCGGTTCTCTTGACGGTTACGCCAACCTGCACGGTCCGCCCACCCTGATTGGCGTCAGGGAGCGGTTCTTGGCTCCAAGAGGCTACGACCATGAACTCCATCAAACTCCCCCACCCGCACCTGCCGCTCCTGCGCATCAAAAAGGAGAGATCGGCATGAACAGCGACCTCGAACACCGCCGTCTGCATCAACTGGCCGACCGCCTGGAATCGCGCCTGAATACCGTCCAGGTGCTCGCCGAGGTCATCCTGGACAACGCCGCCATGCGCGAAGGCATTCCCGGGCCCTACCTGGATGACGTGCGAGAGGCCGCGCTGATGGAGGCGGTGATTCACCTTTCCCGCAGCAACCAGGAAGACTTCCAGCACGTGGCGAAGCTGGCGCAGTTGCCGTTGCGTTGAGGGTGATGTGGCTTTACGGCCAGGGTCCACCTGCAAGAGGCCGGGGCTCAAAAACCTGGCCTCCCCCTATTACCCAACCGCTAGATATCCGCGACCCTGCCACCGCTGAAGAAGCCCTGAGCAACCACACCGGTTCCATTGGTGGAGTTCTGGCTGGTGCCCCATGTGCTTAGGTGCCCCATCTTCGCCAGCGACTGGATCATCAGGCTGACGGAGCCGGAGACCGAGTGTTGGTAGATGCGCAGCCCCGTTCGCGAGTCGGTCAGCGAGGGCTCGAAATCGAGATCGTTGGTCTCGCAGAGCTGTAACAAGGTAGCGAGAACAGCCTTGGAGAGCGGCGTTTCGTCGTCGTCGCCGATCACGACCGAGATTTCCTTGGCCGTCTTGATGCTGCCTAGGTTGCTCAACGCTTGGAGGAAGGGGGCTTCGACGCTCTGCGTCCAGCTCTGTGCACTGAACGTACTGCTGATATGGGTCACGAAGATCTTCGGTGGGACTATCACCCCCACCCCGACGCAACCGGACAACCCGTCCGTCCAGAGTGATAGGTCGTTGTGGCCGGTTGTGTCGAGCACGACCCATTCGTTCAACCCTACCTTTACGCTCGGCATTGGACTCTCCCTCTCCGCGTGTGGATGTTCATCAGTTGCCCGGGGCCGGGACGTGCGCGGCAGTACCCAATCCGGGCTACACGCCAGGCGAGCCTCCGCAGCGGGCCCATCCCTGGCTGGATAGGACAATCCAAGCACATCGGTGCGACGGCGCAACGGCTGTCACCCCACCGGTCGGCCCCATTGCGGGCGGGCGAAAAGTCTGTCTTCCAACTACCTTCCGATAGCAGCAGATGCTGGAGAGACGATGAAGCGGGTGAATCGGCTTTCCCGGGCCACGACCTGTCAACGACACACCGAAGGCGGTACCTATGGAATCAGTCCTGATCGCAGCGGGCGTCTTCGTATGCCTGATACTGGCCTCCCTGCTGATGATGCATTGGTATCCCAAGCTTTCGGCCCGTCACAAGGACGAAGAAACCAACACGGTGGTCCGCCTGGTGGCCAATATCTTCGTGGTCATGACCTCACTGGTGTTCGGCCTCATGATCAATTCGGCAAAGAACACCTTCGAAGCCATCGACACCAACATGCACGCCTACGCCACCAGCCTGATCATCTTTGATCGCACCTTGAAGAATTACGGAGAAGCGGCACAGGAAACCCGCCTGCACCTGGCTGCGTATGTGGAGCGCGCCATTGCCAATCCCTACCGTGGGGATGAGGCGCTCCAGCATCGGAACAGCCCCGCCACGCAGTTTCTCGACAACATCGGCGTGGCTCTTGCCGCCATCACACCCGGGAGCCGGTATCAGGAAACCCAGCTCACCGATCTTCGTCGCCAATATCACTCGCTCATCGAGCAGCGCTGGAGAATCGTGGAGCAATCCGAAGGCACGATTCCGATGCCGCTGATAGGCATGCTCGTCGCGTGGTTGACGCTTATCTACGCAAGCTTCGGTTATCGGGCGCCACGCAACCCAATGGTGATCGGCATGTTCACCGTGTCCTCCTTGCTGATCGCCACCTCCGTGTATCTGGTGCTGGACATGGACATCCCCTTCCACGGCCCCATCCAGATATCGGACGCCCCCTTGCGCAGGGCATTGGCAGAGATGCAGATGCAGGGGTGACTTCAGCGCATCGCCGGGTGCGGGCGTTCATCTCGGCGGGCAATGGCGCTCTTTCATCCAACGTGCGATGCCGCTCCCGCCCGAAAAGCGAATACCGGGGGCGTAGCGATCACGACGGAACACTTCAAGCCCGTATCGGGTATCCGTCGGGCGAATCGTTCGAACTTATCGGCATGGCCTCTGCCCATTCAGAAGACTCTCGTGTTCTCCAACACGTGTCCCCGCGCCTCGCGAGGCGCTTCTGCGAAGAGGTCCATCATGAGCATGAGTCTGCAAGGCAAGAAGGTTCTATTCATCACCGCCAACACCGGGATCGAGCGCGATGAGCTGCTCAAGCCCATGGAGGCCCTGAAGACCCAGGGAGCCAAGGTGATGCATGCGACGGTCAAGGGTGGCGAAGCCCAGACCTGGGTCCAGGACAGTGAAAAAGACGTGACGGTGAATTCGGACACGACCCTCAAGGGCCTGGGCGCGAGCGACTTCGACCTGCTGGTGATCCCGGGCGGTACGGTGAATGCCGATACGCTGCGCCAGGATGCGGACGCCCAACGCCTGGTGCAGGAGTTCGCCTCGGCGGGCAAGCCGGTCGCGGCGATCTGCCATGGGCCCTGGCTGCTCATCGACGCCGGCGTGGTCGACAGCAAATCACTGACCTCCTACTCCAGCGTGCGTATCGACCTGGTCAATGCCGGTGCGAGCTGGGTAGATGCAGAAGTAAAGGTCTGCCCGGGCAAGGGCTGGACCCTGATCACCTCGCGCAACCCCAACGACCTGCCCGCCTTCAACGCGGCCATCGGCAAGGCCCTGCAGGCGGCCTGATCGTCTACAAAGAGCGCCGCCGGGCACATCACGGCGGCGAGCCAGGGTCGCCTCTTTGTGGGAGCGGATTCATCCGCGATCAGCTTCACCGACGAACCGTTGGGCCTCGCTGCGCTCGGCGCCAACCTACGACGCCCACCCCAACCGGGGTGCCGCCGGGAGTACATGGCGCCGATCGTGATTGGCCTGTAGGTCGGGTGCAACCCGGCGTTTCGGTGATGGGTTTCGCTGCGCTCGCGGAGCGCCGCCCGATGCATCCTACGGTGCCGATCCCACTCACGGTGGACCACCCATGTGTAGGGTGGATGACGCTCTTTTCATCCACCGAACGGTGCCACTGGCGAGCACATCGCGTGGTCCGTGAATGCGCGCGCCGGCCCGGTTGAGTCTCCAGCACACACTCGCCCTCCGCCCCCGAACCCGCCTGTTACCCAGGTGCCCGCCGCTGAAGGCGAGCGCGCCGCACCCCAGCCTTTGGCTTGGCTTACAGCCGGCAGGCCTCACCTAGCCTCAACGGACTGTCCAGCAACGCTGGAGAGAAGGAGCAGTTACCCAAACGGCAGTTTGCAGGGAAGAACGCGCGAACCTCTGCAAGATCAGAGCGAACAGGGACACGACATGAACGCCTATTTCAAACCGCTATGCGCCTTCGTTTTGGCAGCCCTTTGCAGCATCGCCCAAGCAGCGACATTGTTGCCGCCAAGCACGGCATTCACGGCCTACGGCATGTTTACATTGCAGTCCGGAACCATCCCGACCACAACCTGCAACATCAGCCTCTCCGGCACGACGGGCACCAGCAACACGGCAAGCATCACCACGGTGAGCATTACCGGCACAGGCTTTTGCCCGGCCATCACTGCCTCCTGGCTGCCCTGGACCTGGACAGCAACGACCACCACGGCGGCGACCCTCTCGGGGGTCAAGCTGTTGGTCTTAGGGAAGTCCTGCACCATTTCCGCTGCGACGCTTAATGGGTCGTGGTCGAACGCCTCAAACACGCTTTCCTTCTCGCCCAACCAGTTCTTGGGCGACTGCATCCTCGGGAACCTGCGCTTCAGCCCATCGCCCATATTCACCGTCGTGCCTTGATCGAAGGTGCCGGGTTACCAGTGCCCGGCACCCACTCGAGCAGCGCGGCGCCGCTCACACCGCGCTATGGCTGGCGAGGTTGCGGTACTGCCCTTTGAAGTACAGCAGGGGCTGCGTGGCCGCGACATCCGGCAGGCTCAACGCCTTCACTTCACCGATCACGATCAGGTGGTCGCCGGCGGCATGTTCGGCGTGGATTTCGCAATCCAGCCAATGCAGGCTGCCGGCGATGATGGGGTTGCCCAACGGCGATTCCTGCCATTCGACACCCTGCCATTTGTCCGTGCCTTTGCGGGCGAACTGGTTGGACAGGGTGGCCTGTTCACCCGAGAGGATGTTGACCAGGAAGCGGCCGGCCTGGCGGATTCTGGGGTAGCTGGCCGAACTGCACATGACGCTGAACGACACCAGCGGTGGGCTCATCGACACGCTGTAGAACGACTGGCACGTGAAGCCGACCGGCTCGCCATCGTGATGCGAGGTGATCACCGTGATACCGGATGCGTAATGCCCGAGCGCTTCGCGAAAGCGGCAGGGCTCGATGGCCGTACGAGGGAGTGACATGGCAGGTCCTGGACAGTGGGTGCAGCTCGGAGGTGCAAAGGAGGGTTTGAGCGGCGACGGGCTTCAGCCCTCCCCTGCACCGCGTCCGAATTCAATTCGGCACTAGGCCAGGAGTTCCCTGCGGACGATCTCTGCGCCGGCACTCAGGGCATTGAGCTTGCCCCGTGCAACCCGACGGGACAGGGGCGCCATGCCGCAGTTGGTGCACGGGCAAAGCTTGTCGGCATCGACGAACTGCAGGGCTTTGCGCAAGGTGTCGGCGACCTGCTCCGGGGTTTCGATACTGTCGGATGCCACGTCGATGGCCCCCACCATCACCTTCTTGCCCCGCACGAGTTCCAGCAGCTCCATGGGCACGCGGGAGTTCTGGCATTCCAGCGAAATGATGTCGAGGCTGGACGCTTGCAGCTTGGGGAAGATCTCTTCGTATTGCCGCCACTCCGACCCGAGGGTTTTCTTCCAGTCGGTATTGGCCTTGATGCCGTAGCCATAGCAGATGTGCACGGCGGTTTCGCACTTGAGCCCTTCGACGGCGCGTTCCAGGGCAGCGATGCCCCAGTCATTCACCTCATCGAAGAACACGTTGAAGGCGGGCTCGTCGAACTGAATGATATCGACGCCGGCGGCCTCCAGCTCCTTGGCTTCCTGGTTGAGGATCTTGGCGAACTCCCAGGCCAGTTTTTCACGGCTTTTGTAGTGCGCGTCGTACAGCGTGTCGATCATCGTCATGGGGCCTGGCAGCGCCCACTTGATGGGTTGCTGGGTCTGCTGACGCAGGAACTTGGCATCTTCCACGAAGACCGGCTTCTGCCGGCTTACAGCGCCCACGACCGTCGGCACGCTGGCGTCGTAGCGATCACGGATTCGAACCGTCTCGCGCTTTTCGAAATCAACGCCGTCGAGGTGCTCGATGAAGGTGGTGACGAAGTGCTGACGCGACTGCTCGCCATCACTGACGATGTCGATACCGGCCTGTTGTTGTTCCTGCAACGACAGGCGCAGCGCATCCTGCTGGCCTTCGATCAACGCCTCGTCCTGCAGCTTCCAGGGGGACCAGAGCGTCTCGGGCTGTGCCAGCCAGGAGGGTTTGGGCAAGCTGCCGGCAGTCGACGTGGGGAGCAATTTTTTCACGATGGATGACCTTGTAGGTTGATGAGTCAAAGAGCGCAGCCGGCGGACCACTGCTGAAGAATGCTGTGGTACGGCTTGATGAAATGCTCTTCGACGAACTTCCCTTGTTCGATAGCCAGCCGGCTGCGCTCTTCCCGGTCGTAGACAATCCGGGTCAGCGAGTAGTCCTCGTGCTTCAGGCTCGGCTGATAGGATTTGCCCGCCGCAGAGTTCGCGTTGTAGATCTCGGGCCGGTAGATCTTCTGGAAGGTATCCATCGTGCTGATGGTGCTGATCAGTTCAAGGTTGGTGTAGTCACCCAGCAGGTCGCCGGCAAAGTAGAAGGCCAACGGCGCCACGCTGTTCGGCGGCATGAAGTAGCGCACCTTGAGGCCCATCTTCTGGAAGTACTCATCCGTCAGGGAGTACTCATCCTGCAGGTATTCGAAGCCCAGTACGGGGTGCTGGTTCTCTGTCCGGTGGTAGGTCTTGCTGCTGGAAACGCTCAGGCAGATGACGGGCAGCTTCTTGAAGTGCTCGCTGTAGGCATCCGAGTTCAGGAAGCACTTGAACAGCTTCCCATGCAGATCGCCAAAATCATCTGGCGTGCTGAAGCCGGCCTGGCTCTTGTTGTGCTCCAGCAGCAGTACGCTGAAGTCATAGTCACGCACATAGGAGGAGAAGTTATTCCCCACGATGCCTTCGATACGCTCGCCGGTCTTGCGGTCGACGATATTGGTTTTCAATATCTCGATCAGCGGCAGCGCATTGTCGCTGCCCGCCACATCGATATTCATTTCAACGGAAATGATTTCCAGCTCGACGGCATAACGATCGCCCTTGGGGTTGTCCCAATGCGCCAGGGCATTGAAACGGTTGTCGATCATTTTCAACGCGTTGCGCAGGTTCTCCTGGCGGCTCTCGCCCCTGGCCAGATTGGCGAAATTGGTAGTGATGCGCGTGTTCTCGGAGGGGTGGTAGTTCTCGTCGAAACGAATGCTTTTAATGGCAAAGGTGAAGTCGTTGTTCATCGCAATCCGGCACCTGAATGCTTGAGAGAAACCTGAGTCTGCTCTGTACTTGCACAGCACTTTTCAGCTTTCTTCTGGTTGTTTCCGCTCAGCGATATTTAGATTCACTGAAAGTAAAACCATTCTATGCAGCGCCATTAATTGATTGAAAATGAAATGATCTCAGCGGGTCATTAGTCACGCTCATGACGTCATCCACGGGTTTTAACGGCCGGATGATCAGGCTCTGGAATGCCCGTTGCCCCTGTAGAGAAAAAGCGATAGGCGGGCAGGACTCCGAAAGCGACCAGGCCGGCGTCAGTGGGAGTTCTTGCAGTTGATGACGCTGACGCAACGGCCCACCGCGTCGCGCTGGAAGGCGTTTATTGCTAGGCTGCGCCAACCTGCCTCCAGCTCCCCAGGAGCCCCCATGCCCTCCCCGTCCCCCACCGCCTCGGCGGAGCCTTCTTCGGCCGTTTCCGGCGGCTCGGGGAATGACCTTTCCGACATCGAACTCCTGCACCAGATCAGCATCGCCCTGATCGGTGAGCAAGATCGCGAAGCGCTCTACGGCAAGATCGTCGACGCGGCAGTGACCATCACCGGCTCGCAGTTCGGGACGATGCAGCGGCTTTGCCCTGATGGCCACATCTCAGGGCACGGGGGTGAACTCCAGCTTCTGTGTTCACGCGGGCTGCCGCCCGAGGCAGTTGGCTTTTGGCAATGGGTGAGCCCCAACGCCTACAGCAGCTGCACCATGGCGCTGAAGCTCGGCGAGCGGGCGGTGATCCCCGACTTCGAGCAATGGGACGCCATCGCCGGCACCGAAGACCTGCTCGCCTTCCGTCGCACCGGCATCCGCTCCGCCCAGACAACGCCACTGATTTCACGCAGCGGCAACCTGCTGGGAATGATCTCCACGCACTGGCGAGAGCCCCACGAGCCCTCGCAGCGGGACCGGCGCCTGCTCGACATCCTGGCGCGGCAGGCGGCCGATCTGCTGGAGCGCACCATGGCCGAGGAGGCCTTGCGCCAGGCCGAGGTCGACCTGCGCGGCCTCAACGAGACGCTGGAGCAGCGCGTGGCCGAGCGTACGGCCGAGCTGATGCATGCCGAGGAAAAGCTCCGCCAGTCCCAGAAAATGGAGGCGGTCGGCCAACTGACCGGCGGCCTCGCCCACGACTTCAACAACCTGCTGGCGGGGATCGCAGGCTCCCTGGAGCTGATGGGCAAGCGCATTGGCCAGGGCCGCGTGAACGACATCGACAAGTACATGGCGATGGCACAGAGCGCCACCAAGCGCGCCGCAGCGCTGACCCACCGGCTGCTCGCCTTCTCGCGCCGGCAGACGCTGGAGCCCCGCCCCACCAATGTGAACGCACTGGTGCATGGGATGACGGAGCTGATCAACCGCACCGTCGGGCCCGCCATCCAGCTTGAAACGCGAAACGCCCCGGAGCTGTGGCCGGCGTTCGTCGACGCCAGCCAGCTGGAGAACGCCCTGCTCAACCTGTGCATCAACGCCCGCGACGCCATGCCGGATGGCGGCTGCATCACCCTCAGGACGGCCAACCTGGCGCTGGACCACGAGGCGGCCCACGCCCACGACATGCCGGAGGGGTATTACCTCAGCCTGTGCGTGAGCGACACAGGCACCGGCATGACGCCCGATGTGATGGCCCATGCCTTCGAGCCCTTCTTCACCACCAAGCCCATCGGCCAGGGCACCGGGCTGGGGCTTTCGATGATCTACGGCTTTGCCCAGCAATCCGGTGGGCAGGTGCGCATCAGCTCCACGGTGGGTGAAGGCACCCGGGTGGTGATCTACCTGCCCCGCCACGACGGCGACGCCCCCGATGATGAGCATGTGCCCTGCGTAACCGACACGGCGATCACGCAGCACGGCGAGACGGTGCTGCTGGTGGACGACGAGCCGGCGGTACGCATGCTGATGGCCGATGTGCTGAACGAGCTCGGCTACACGGTGATCGAGGCGGCCGACGGCGCTGCCGGGCTGAAGCTGCTGCGCTCCGATGTGCTGATCGACCTGCTGATCACAGACGTCGGCCTGCCCGGCGGCATGAACGGGCGGCAGATGGCCGATGCCGGCCGCGAGCTTCGCCCCGGTCTCAAGACCCTGTTCATCACCGGCTACGCCGAGAGCGTATTCACCGGCAATACTCCGCTGCAGCCGGCCATGCACGTGCTGACGAAGCCCTTTTCCGTGGATGCCCTCGGCAGCCGGGTGCGCGAGCTGCTGGCGCTTTAGCGGCCCCGTTCCGCCGCGCAAGGGCGTTGCCCAGGGCGATTGGAATGGTTCTGTTTGCGTTAGCTGTTGTGGTTTTAATGCAAGCGCTCAAGCACGGCCATTTCCGGGCGCCCAAGAGTTCGTGCCACCTCCACCGCATGGGTTTCGCTTCGCTCTACACCATCCTACGAAAGCCCGTGCGCACCACGTGGCGATGCGCTGGACGAAGAAAGGTGGGGCAGCCGCCAACGCCCCTCCAGGAGGCCGAGCGCAGTCGTTGCGCCGGGGGACGAGCGGCATGGATGCCGCGAGAGGCGCGCCAGGCCATGGATGGCCCATCGCGCCGGCCCCCAGAGCGACGATGGAGTGAGGGAACCCCGGCGAAGCCGGGGCCGGATGATGGGGCAAGCCCTTTTGGTTCCTTTTCTGTGGTTCGGCATCCCGACGACTGAGAAAAGGGACTCGCCCGGGAGGGCGAAACCAGAAACATCACCAGAACTCAGCAATCAGCTGGGCTCAATTCTTCTAGCAACACTTAACGCAGACAGAGCCATTGGAATCGCCCCGGCCTGGGCCGCAGGAACCCATGGAATACCGACACGGCCGCGCCGCATAATCAGCCGCACCGCTTCCAGAACCCCATGAGATGACACCGCCTGCGCACCGCGACCCGACGCCCTGGGCCGTCTTCCTGATCTTCCTGCGCCTCGGGCTCACCAGCTTCGGTGGGCCGGTGGCGCACCTGGCCTATTTCCGTGACGAGTTCGTCACGCGCCGGCGCTGGCTGAGCGAGCGCAGCTATGCCGACCTGTTGGCGCTTTGCCAGTTTTTGCCCGGGCCGGCCAGCAGCCAGGTGGGCATGGCGCTGGGGCTCGGCCGTTGCGGCTACCTCGGCGCACTGGCGGCCTGGGTGGGCTTCACCCTGCCATCGGCGGTGCTGCTGATGCTGCTTGCCCTGGGCATCACGGAGCATGGCGATGCCATTCCCGAGGGTGCCGTGCACGGGCTGAAAATGGTGGCGGTGGCCGTGGTGGCACAGGCGGTGTGGGGCATGGGACGCAACCTGTGCCCGGACGCGCCGCGCGTGGCGATCATGGCCGTGGCGGCGGGGCTCGCCTTGCTGGCGCCCCCTGCCTGGAGCCAGGTGGCGATCATGCTCGGCGCCGCGGTGCTGGGGCTGCTGGTGTTCCGCCCGCCCCCGGGTGCCGCCCATGACCCGCTGCCGATCCGCATCGGCAAGCGCTCCGCCGTGCTGTGGCTGGGGTTGTTCTTCGCCCTGCTGGTGGCCTTGCCGCTGTTGAGCCGGCTCTACCCTGCCCCCTGGCTGGCCATCATCGACGCCTTCTACCGCAGCGGTGCCCTGGTGTTCGGCGGCGGCCATCTGGTGCTGCCGGTGCTGCACAACGAGGTGGTGCCGCCGGGCTGGGTCAGCGAGCCCACCTTCGTTGCCGGCTATGGGGCCGCGCAGGCGGTTCCGGGGCCGCTGTTCACCTTCGCGGCATTCCTGGGCGCGGCCATGAGCCACTTCCCGTCGCCCTGGGTGGGTGGGCTGGTTTGCCTGGCGGCGATCTTCCTCCCTGCCTTCCTGCTGGTGGCCGGCACGCTGCCGTTCTGGGAGCAGGTGCGCCACAACACCCGCATG
The DNA here is from genome assembly GCA_000474255.1 of Aquipseudomonas alcaligenes MRY13-0052. Taxonomy (GTDB): domain Bacteria; phylum Pseudomonadota; class Gammaproteobacteria; order Pseudomonadales; family Pseudomonadaceae; genus Metapseudomonas; species Metapseudomonas solani. The sequence continues at coordinate 277 of BATO01000070.1, read as the reverse complement.
CAGGCGGCGATGATGGGCCTCAACGCCGCCGTGGTCGGCCTGCTGCTGGCCGCCCTCTACGACCCGGTATGGACCAGTGCCATCCACCAACCGGCGGACCTCGCCCTGGCACTGCCCGCGCTACTGGCGTTGACGTGGCTGAAGCTGCCGCCCTGGCTGGTGGTGATCGCCAGCAGCGCGGCGGGTTGGGCGTTGTCGGTGGTGGGCTGACGGTCGCGTTTCACATCCCGCCTGGGTGCTCGAACGGCCCCCCGTTGGTGGACAGGAAGAGCGCTGT
>BATO01000071.1 GCA_000474255.1 Aquipseudomonas alcaligenes MRY13-0052 | reverse complement strand
CCGCTCTGGGGGCCGGCGCGATGGGCCATCCATGGCCTGGCGCGCCTCTCGCGGCATCCATGCCGCTCGTCCCCCGGCGCAACGACTGCGTTCGGCCTCCTGGAGGGGCGTTGGCGGCTGCTCCAACTTCTTCGTCCAGCGCATCGCCATGTGGTGCGCACGGGCTTTCGTAGGATGGTGTAGAGCGAAGCGAAACCCATGCGGTGGCGGTGGCACGACCCCTTGGGCGCCCGGAAAGGGCCGTGCTTGAGCGCTTGCATTAAAGCCACAACAGCTAACGCAGACAGAGCCAACTCATTCGCCAAGCAGCGCACAGCGTTGCCCTGGCGCCTTCGGCCTCGCCCGTAAAAAGCGCAAAATCTGCAAAACCGCCGTCGCTACAGTGCGTTCCAAGGAGACCGCATGAAGCCCGAGACCCTGAACCACTACGGCCAGCGCCTGGAACCCGTCCTGCACTGGCTGGCTCGCCACCCCGATGCCGACCCGGACCTGTACCGGCTGGCGGACCTGGCCTGCCTTTCGCCGTACCACTTCCATCGCGTCTACCGCGCCTTGATGGGGGAGACGGTGAACGCCACGGTGCAACGCATCCGCATGCACCGTGCGGCGGTGGCGCTGGGCAACCCCGAGGCTTCCTTGCGTGATGTGGCGCAGCGCGCCGGCTACGAGTCGGACGCGGCGTTCAACCGGGCATTCGGCACCGCCTTCGGCATCCCGCCGGGGCGCTATCGCGCAGCCCGCTCCCGACCCTTCGACCCCAAGGAGCTCGGCATGTACCCCATCAAGATCGAAACCCTACCCGGCGTCACCCTGGCAGGCCTGGCCCATCGTGGCAGCTACCAGGAAATCGGCCCGCAGTTCGCCCGCGTCTTTATGCTCGCCGCCACCCGCGGCATCGCCCAGCCCGAGTCGGTCGGCTACGGCATCTACTTCGACGACCCCGCCCAGGTGCCCGAGCATGAGTTGCGCTCGATGGCTTGCGTCCCGGTGGCGCCCGATGCCGTGCTGGGCGACGAGCTGCTGCGCTTCGAAATCCCCGCTGGCCGCTGCGCCGTACTGACCTACACCGGCCCGTACAACGAGATGGAAAAGCCCTACAACTGGATGTTCTCGCAATGGCTGCCCGCCAGCGGCCACGAACCGTCGAACTTCCCCATGTTCGAGATGTACATGAACGACCCCCGCACCACCCCGCCCGCGCAGCTGCAGACCTGCATCTGCATGCCGCTGAAGTAGGGCAACGGGATCCGGCGGGGCAGGGAAGCGCCTTCGCCGGATCCTGTGTCACAGAGCCGTAGGATGGGTAGAGCTCTGCGAAACCCATCGAGCCCAGCACCAGACAGCCATGGGCTTATGTTTCCTGGCGAAACGGCCAGGAACCTGTAGCGTCGACTTCTTTCGCTCCAAGAACCGCCGTACCAGAACGACTCCGCCTGTCAGAAGGTCGCATCGAAGTTATTTCTCTCGCCCTGTATAGTTCGCGCGGCAGATTCAGCTGTTTTAATCGGGAAGCCGATTGTCGCATTGCCCCCTCGGTGCCCCCTCTATACAACAGCCAACCGTCCGTATCCGGCCGACAAAGCCTGCCTTGTCTTTGCTGCCGAACGGGCGACTTCTGCTTTCCGGTCCCGCGACCCGGTCACCGGAAACAACAGTCAGCCCTGCCGGGTTACCCCTCGGCGGGTGCCAGCCCTTTTACAAAAATAAGAGGTTCACATGTCCAGCAGCGAACATGAACTGCAACGCGGCCTGGGTGAGCGGCACATCCGCCTCATGGCCCTCGGCGCCTGCATCGGCGTCGGCCTGTTCCTTGGCTCCGCCAAGGCCATCCAGATGGCCGGCCCCGCCATCATGCTCTCCTACATCATCGGTGGCCTCGCCATCCTCGTGATCATGCGCGCCCTCGGCGAGATGGCCGTGCACAACCCCGTGGCCGGCTCCTTCAGCCGCTACGCCCAGGATTACCTCGGCCCGCTGGCCGGCTTCCTCACCGGCTGGAACTACTGGTTCCTCTGGCTGGTGACCTGCGTCGCCGAGATCACCGCCGTCGCCATCTACATGCAGATCTGGTTCCCCGACGTGGACCGCTGGATCTGGGCCCTGCTGGCCCTGGCGAGCATGGGCACCATCAACCTGATCACCGTGCGCGCCTTCGGCGAGTTCGAGTTCTGGTTCGCCCTGATCAAGATCGTCACCATCATCGCCATGGTCGTGGCCGGCGCCGGGATGATCGTCTTCGGCATCGGCAATGGCGGCATTGCCACCGGCATCAGCAACCTGTGGAACCATGGCGGCTTCATGCCCAACGGCATCCAGGGCGTGCTCATGTCGCTGCAAATGGTCATGTTCGCCTACCTGGGTGTGGAGATGATCGGCCTCACCGCCGGCGAAGCGCGCAACCCGCAGAAGACCATCCCCAACGCCATCAACTCGGTGTTCTGGCGCATCCTGCTGTTCTACGTCGGCGCGCTGTTCGTGATCATGTCCATCTACCCCTGGAACGAGATCGGCACCCAGGGCAGCCCCTTCGTCATGACCTTCGAACGCCTCGGCATCAAGACCGCCGCCGGCATCATCAACTTCGTGGTCATCACTGCGGCGCTGAGCTCCTGCAACGGCGGCATCTTCAGCACCGGGCGCATGCTCTACAGCCTCGCCCAACACGGCCAGGCGCCCAAGCCCTTCGCCCGTACCTCGCGTAACGGCGTACCGCGCAACGCGCTGCTGCTGTCCATCGGCGCCCTGCTGCTCGGCGTGCTGCTGAACTACCTGGTGCCGGAGAAGGTGTTCGTCTGGGTCACCTCCATCGCCACCTTCGGCGCCATCTGGACCTGGGCCATGATCCTACTCGCACAGATGAAGTTCCGCCGCAGCCTGAGCCCGGCCGAACAGGGCAAGCTGCAGTTCAAGATGTGGCTGTTCCCCCTCAGCTCCTACCTCGCCCTGGCCTTCCTGGTGCTGGTGGTGGTGCTGATGGCCTTCTTCGAGGAAACCCGCATCGCCCTGTACATCGGCCCGGCGTTCCTGGTGCTGCTGACCGTGCTGTACAAGGTGCTCAACCTCAAGGCCAAGGTCGAAGCGGACAGTGCGGTAGGCGATCTGGCTTCCTGACCGCCGCGTTGATGCACCCAAACACCCCGACTGGTTCGGGGTGTTTTCATTTGGGCGGGCGCGAACGCCTTGGCGGTTCACCTCCCGCTCACGGCTTACAATGGGCACCTTATCCACAGGACGGATCACTTCGTGGGCAATGGATTCCGCACCGCCAGCCGCGCACTGGCGATCAGCCTGCTCTTCATCATCGGCACCCTGCTCCAGGGCCTCTGGGCGCTCGCGCCCTTCGCCAGCAACCCGCCCTCGGACATGGGGCGCTACTCGCTGGCCGAGGAGCTGCTGGTGCATGCGCTGCTGCTTATCCCGTTTCTGCTGCTCGCCCGCTGGCTCGGCAAGCGCATTACTTACCGCCTGCTCAGGGTGGCCTTGGCCACCTTGCTGGCGATGCTTGCGTGGTACCTGGTGGACATCAGCATCTTCGACAACCGGGTGGCGAGCTGGAGCACCTACACGAGCCTGGAGATGGCGATCGAGGTGCTGGGGTATGCGGTGTTGCCGGTGATGGTGGCGGGGGCGGGGTTTGGGACGGCTCTAGCGCTATCGAGACTGGGAAAGTGAATTGCTAATGGTTCCCGGAGGGCTCGCTTTAGCCTTCCGGGAACATGAGGCCACTAGAGTTCAGTGGTGCATGGCTTCCCGTAGTTCCAGGTCACCTTGTTCCCGTCCTTGGCCACGAAGGTGAACACTCGTTCCGAGGCACCTTCATAAGCGTTTTCGAATGGAATCACGACCTTGTCTTTCGAGACTTTGGGCTTTACGAACTGCCTTGTGACCGGATCACCCCCCACGTACCTCGTCCACAGCATCTCGTCTTCGCCATAGAGATCTATGTAGTCGTATGAGCCATCGGCCTCGACACATTTGAAGAGGACGGAGTTGCCTTTCTTATAGGCGCTGTCCACGTATGACTTCATATCAAAGTCGTCCGCGTGAGCGGTGGTTACCAGGAGCGCGAGTGCCAGCGTAGTTTTCTTCAAGATGCTTCCTTTCAGGTGGTTGTCGCTTCGGGCAAGCATGACAGGCTGCTTTGTGCTCATGCCAGTGGATCTCTTTCAGGCACCCGACACGGCCCCGACGACGCTAAGATCGCGCCCCTTGCTTGGACGCTTTCCGTACAGGACGTACCCCATGATCGACCTGCTGTTCTGGCCACTGCTCGTCACCCTGTTGTTCGCGCCGCCCTGGTTGCTCTGGAGGCGTGCCGAGCGGCTGGGCTGGTTGAGCCGCTACGCGCTGGCCTTGCTCCCGGTGGGCGTTACCTGGCTGGGATGGCAATGGGGCATCTGGGCCTTTGAGCACTTCGACTGCCAAGGCAACACCAAGGGGCTGCACGACTGCCTGTCGAACGGGCAGGACATGACCGCCTGGGTTGGGCGAGCGCTATTCCTGAGCGTACCGATGATGTTCATCGGCCTGCCGCTTTCGGGTTGGTTCCTGATCGATACGCTGGTGCGCCACCTGGGCCACCTCAGCAATCGCGAATGAGTTCGCCCCCCACGCCCCGGCACATCACCGCTCGGGGCGTAGGGTGGATGGCGCTCTTCCCATCCACCTGGGGTGTTCGGCACGGCCTTGTAGGGTGGCGCCACCCCGTGGGAGCGAATTCATTCGCGATGCTTTTCCTGTCCACCATGGGCATCTGGCATGGCTCAGACGGTGGATCGATGAAGCGCGATCCACCCTACGACGGCCCCAACCCGCGTGGCGCTACCCCGGGGCCGACCCAATTCCGGGCAAAAAAACCGGCAATCAAAAGGGGAGGGATTGCCGGCGTGCGCATACGGAGGAGAGGGTTGGCTATGCGGCGAACTCGTCCTCGTTGAACGCCATCAGGGATGCTTTGCCTGCCATCACCTCGGCCAGCAGGCCGTCGGTCTCGGTCAGGGTTCGGGTCATGTAGAAGTCGGCGGACTTCAGCTTGGCGCCGTAGAAGGTCTTCTCCTCGCTGCCCGCGTCCAGCTTGGCCTGGGCCACCTGAGCCATGCGGGCCCACAGCCAGGCCAGCGTGGTCAGCGCGAACAGCCGCAGGTAGGGCGTGGCCGCAGCGCCGGCCTGTTCCGGGTCCTTCATGCCTTCGGTGGCCAGCCACATCGTCGCCTGCTGCAACTGGCGCAGCGCCTTGTCCACCTTGGCCACGTGGGCCGCCTCGGGGTTGGCCTTGAGCCACTTTTCCACCAACTGGAAGAAGCCACGCACCGCACGGCCGCCGCCCAGGGCCAGCTTGCGGCCCACCAGGTCCAGCGCCTGGATGCCATTGGTGCCTTCGTAGATACGGGTGATGCGGCAATCCCGCACCAGTTGCTCGATGCCCCAGTCCTCGGTGAAGCCCGAGCCGCCCATCACCTGCAGGCCCTCGTTGGCGCAGGCGAAGCCCTCGTCGGTGAGGAAGGCCTTCACCACCGGCGTCAGCAGCTGCACCAGGTCGTCCGCCTGCTGGCGCACCTCGGCGTCCGGGTGGTCGTGGGCGATGTCCTGATGCAGGCCGGTGAAGTAGGCCAGCGCGCGGCTGCCCTCGATCATCACCTTCTGGCGCAACAGCATGCGCCGCACATCCGGGTGCACCAGGATCGGGTCGGCCGGCTTGTCCTGCGCCTTCGGCCCGCTCAGCGAGCGGCTCTGCAAGCGCTCGCGGGCGAAGCCCAGGCTGATCTGGTAGGCGTTCTCGGCAATGCCCAGGCCCTGCATGCCGACCATCAGGCGTGCCGAGTTCATCATCGTGAACATGCAGCGCAGGCCCTTGTGGGGCTCGCCGATCAGCCAGCCCTTGGCACCCTCGAAATTCATCACGCAGGTGGCCGAGCCCTTGATGCCCATCTTGTGCTCCAGCCCGCCGCAGAAGGCCGGGTTGCGGCTGCCATCGGCGAGGAACTTGGGCACCAGGAACAGCGAAATCCCCTTCACCCCGGCCGGCGCGTCGGGCAGGCGGGCCAGCACCAGGTGGACGATGTTCTCCACCAGATCGTGCTCGCCGCCGGTGATCCAGATCTTCGTGCCGCTCAGCGCGTAGCTGCCGTCCGCCTGGGGTTCGGCGCGGGTGCGGATCAGCCCCAGGTCCGTGCCGCACTGCGGCTCGGTCAGGCACATGGTGCCGGTCCACTCACCGCTGATCAGCTTCGGCAGGTAGGCCTCCTGCTGCTCGCGGGTGCCGTGGGCGGTGAGGGCATTGATGGCGCCGTGGGTCAGGCCCGGGTACATGCCCAGCGACAGGTTCGCCGAGCACACCATCTCCTCCACCATCATGTTCAGCACATGGGGCAGGCCCTGGCCGCCGAACTCGGTGGGGCAGGCCAGCGCCGTCCAGCCGCCTTCGGCGAACTGGCGGTAGCCCTCGCGGAACCCGGCAGGCGTCTTCACCGCGCGGGTCGCCGGGTCGTAATGACAGCCTTCCTTGTCGCCCGAGCTGTTCAGCGGGGCCAGCACCCCCTCAGCCAGGCGCGCCGCCTCTTCGAGGATCGCGCTGCCCAGGTCCGTGCCGAATTCCCCTTGGGACGGCAAGGCCTGCAGGTGCGTATAGGCATCGAGTACTTCATCGAACACAAAGCGCATGTCGCGGAGCGGCGCGCGGTAGGCCGGCATGGTGGAGTCCTCTAAAGCTGTACATCGAGTGAATTTGTATAGCTTTTCTACTGCCGCGTATAAGTTTGTACAAGGGGTTTGTACAACTTTTTCCCGCCGGGGGGATGACCGGCCAGTTCCGCTTTCAGCGCCCCGGCAAGCCGCCATGGCCCGCCAGGCCCCGCGCCCTGTAGGCTTCGCCCACCCGCAAGGAGGCCTCGATGAAACGCGCGTTAGGGATTACCTCACTCACCCTGGCACTCGCCGCCAGTACCGCAGGTGCCGGCTACCTCTACCTCACCCAGGTGCCCCGCCTGGCCTACCCCCTCCAGCGCCTCGACAGCTGGGCCCTGAGCGATGGCGGCTCGTACGCTCTGGAGGTGGTGGATGCCGAGGGCCGTGTCGTCCTGCTGGGCATCCAGGCCAACGGCCTCGACGTGCCGGCGGAACGCCACCCCGCCTTTATCGGGCGGCCGCTGTTCGGCCTGCCCCTGACCGTCACCGCCGGCCTGGGCAGCACGCTCGAAGGGCAGATCGATGCACTCGCCCACCAAATCGCCCGCAGCGGGCTGGATGAAGCTCGCTGGCGAAAGGCAGGGGACGCCCTCAACCCGCGCGAGCAGCCCTACGCCGTCGCGTGGTCCCTGCATGAGCAGTTGGTGGCGCGTAGAAGGGGAGAGTGAAAGTAAGGCCGGGCGGGGGAACGGCTCGGTGCCACATGAGCTGTGCACCGAGTTGGGAAAGGTGAGCTAGTCCAGGGAGGGCGGGGTGATCAGGCCGTCGTGTTCGGGGCTGGTTTGTCCATCTTGGAGACGCAAATCTCCGCTGATCAACCACCACTGATACTGCGGAAAAACTCTGCTTAGTATTCCTATCTCATCAGCACCAAGGCGAGCACGTCCACGCTTTATGTTCTGCCAGCGAACATATCCCGTACTACCTGCTTCTGATAATTCGGTGATGCTGGCCATTTCCAAGAGTTGCATGGCGCGCTGCGTAATTCCTTCGCTCATACACTATTCCCAGACTTTTCCTACATTTGTGCTTTTTCGGTTTAATGTATTGTTTGCGTGTATTTGAGACGTGTATTAGATACACGGGTTGTCCAAATATAGAGCCGATTATAGGAGCTTTATATGGAACAGTCTGGCGTAGTGGGGCTCAGCGCTGATGGAAAGCCTGAACGAATAAACGACGCACGTTGTGCGCCGTTCTGCACTCAACTCGTCCTGGCGGAGATGTGCGGCATCGAGGAGATCACCGAGGACGTGGTGCGCGGCTGGGTCGAGACTCGAACGATCCCCACCGTGAAGATCGGGCGTCGTCGGGTGATCAATCTCCATCGCATTCGCAGCGACCTGGATCAGGGCAAGACGGTCTTCAGCGCAGGGGACTACGCGAATGAATAGGACGACTGCCCATCAGCTGCTGTTGCTTCTGCGGAGGATTCGCTACTCGGATCCGGATCGGGCGTTCGCACAGTTCATGCGCTTTACCGGTTATGTGGATGCGTTGCAGGACACGGGCGCCTATGAAGCAGAGACGTTGCGGCGCCTCGATCAGCTCGGGCTTAACGCGTTTGCGCAGCGCCGTGGCCGGAATCTTGTGAGGGAGTGATGAAAGGAAATGTCCTGAATTTTCGCAGGCGCAGGGAGTTGCGCCTGCTCTGCCTGCTGGTGCCGTCTCTCACGGGAGCGTTACATGCGGTACCCGCCGTGACGCAGAGAGCGCGCGCACCCTGGGTCGATGTTCAAGGGCGCTGGGGGCTGGCATTGCCTACCGGCCTCTACCTGCGCGAAACCTTCGCTTGGAAGCCGCACGGGTGGCCGGGCAGGGAAGGGGGCCAGCAGTTGGGCGTGAGATGATCCGACGCTTCTCTTCATGTGGTGCAGAGCTGGAGTTACCGCCTCGTCAGTGCAGAAAATGTTCCCCCAAGTTGGAAGTCTGATTCAGGCTTCTGGGTTTCAGCTGAGGGTTATAACGCTGGGAGAGATTGATGGAGGCGATTCGTCGCGTAGCGCGGAGCCTTTGGCGCCGAGGTGAGTCGGTCAACCGAATGAAAGATCAAGAGGTGATGGGGAGAGCGGGCTGGCGAGTTCAAACTCCGTCAGCGTTATGATCCCGTCGCTTCACAATTTGGCTCAAAGCGAGTGCAACGTTGTCTCGCTTTGGGTTGATGCCAAGAACACACCCAAGGAAGGAACTTAGAACATGCCTGTGCTGCAGATTGAGTCCTGGTCGGATGACCTGGCCTGGGCCTCAGTGAATGGCTGGAATCTGGAGGCTTTTGTTCAGCGGCTCTCCCTGTGCTCCACACTGCGGGGCACAGAGCTTAAGCGCCTCGCTCGTGCCATACGAAAGAGAGAGGTCGAACAGATCGAAGTCACCAGCGTGGAAGCGGCGGGCGCGCTTATACACACGTTGGAGTCACTCGGGGCAACGATCAGGCTGAATGATTAGCCTGTGTGGCTCTAACTCTGGCGACTGCTGATCTTTTGGCTGTGTTGCACAGCAACAGAAGACAGAGCCCCCAGTTGAATCAACTTGCTGAGTCACCAATCCCGCTCTCTTAACCCCTCCATACACTCCTTCACATCATCATCAATCACGTTCCCGGGTTTGATGCATTCCTTCATCGTCTTCCGCGTGCTGCGATTAGCCTGGCGCTCGGCTTGCTCCTGCATCTTGAGATTGCTGCGTGCCGCGTCACCCATAGGGCCATCGGAGCCGGCGAAGAACTCCATCACGGTTCGGTCAATGGCTTGGCCAATCTGTTTGGCATAGGGCTGCACGGCCTCTCCGGCTTGAGTGGCCAGAGGTTTCGATTCATCCGCGGAGGAGGGCAGCGCGAGGGCTGCAAGTAGGAAGGTGAGGGCGAGGGATGCTGCTTTCATCGTTACCGCTCCTTGGTTTGGTCAGGCTCACTGTCAGGGCTCTACGCCTAAGGTATGTCCCCAGGGTATTTACGGGTAATGGGGGACCGCGCTAGTGTCCGTCATAGCGTTTTGCCACGAATGGAATCGGATTGGAGCATGGCATGGCACGCCGCCGCAAAACCTCCCTGTTTGACGACCTCTTCACCCTCGCCACCTTGCTGCCCTGGTGGGTAAGCCTGTTAGTTGCGTTCGTGTCCTGGTACTTGCTCCACGGATACGCCACCAGCCCAATCCCCCCTGTCGACCCGCACAGACCCGATATGACCGGTGCCATGTTCCGGGGCCTTGCCATGGCGTTCCAGTACTTCGTGCCTTTCATCTTTGCCCTTGGTGCAATTGGTTCCATTGCTGGGCGGGCCAAGCGCAAGAAGCTATTCAAGGATGTGGCAGAAGCCACTCAACCGGCTAAGACGCTGGATGGCATCAGCTGGCGCGAGTTCGAGCTGCTGGTGGGCGAAGCATTCAGGCGCAAGGGTTTCAGCGTTACCGAGAGAGGCGGCAACGGACCGGACGGTGGCGTTGATCTGGAGCTGCACTTGGGCACGGACAAATACTTAGTTCAATGCAAGCAATGGAAGGCCCTCAAGGTTGGAGTAACAGTCGTCCGCGAGTTCTTCGGTGTCATGGCTGCTGAGGGAGCAGCAGGGGGCTTCATTGTCACCTCCGGTACCTATACCGAGGAGGCTAAGACGTTCGCCCAAGGACGAAATATTCAATTGATTGATGGAGCCATACTGAAACACTGGATTGCTAATCGTTCCATTGCTTCGCAATCCTCTACACGTCAGTACGTAAAGCCTAAATCGCAACCTACCATCCCGCTCTGTCCGGTTTGTGGGGGCTCTATGGTTGTGCGTACAGCTAAGCGTGGGGTGAATTTGGGAAATCAGTTTTGGGGCTGCTCGCAATATCCTGCCTGCAGAGGTATACGCCACCTGGAAAATTTAAAAGAATAATCCAGGCTAGGCACTGAGTAGAGGTTATTGACTTCACCGAGATGCAGTCTAGCTGCCTCTAGGTATGCTCTTAGTTCTTCTCTCTAGGGAGGGCAAAATGGTTAAATCGAAGAAGGAAAGAAAGGAGCGCCTCTCGATTTATCTCGCTAAGGACCCCTCGTGTTTGAACTCCTCACTTCTAAAGCTAGATAAAGCGAAGGCTCCTATAGAGCTCACGGTTGAGGGGTGTGACTCTGCTTTGCTTTATATAAAAGTTGAACCGCCGAAGCACTCCCCGCCTTGGACGAAGTTCTTTACTTCGAGACGTGAGGTTCCGGGCGATGCTTTTGGGGACTCCAGCACGGTTGGCGCTGCGCTTATAGTTTCTGTGCTGGGCAGTAAGTTTGTTCTCACTTTTGGTTCTGGATTTCACCTTCTTCAAAATGAGCAAATTGAAAGGGATTTTGGTTTGCGAGTGACGTTGAACTCTGTTGATCCGGACAAACTTAGAAGCTTGGATAAGGCAAGCTATGATCACAATCCCTTGAATTCTAGGACTCAAAGTTCAAGGGAGGTTGATATATTTGATCTTCATATAGACTCTGAAACAGAGATGTTATATGCCGTAACTGGCGTTTCAATAGTGGATGTATTTGGGTCGCATGTTACTGGTAGGGATGCGCTGACGTTAGTTGTGTCTGTAGATGTGGATGGTTTGGTGGCGATCCTAACAGAGGCGATTGTTAGGTATAAAAAGAAACTGCCGGAGCAGTTCGAGTGGGTTGATAATGTATACCGAATTAGGGATGCAGAAACAAATCAATTGCTTGATCTCGAACTAGATGACTACTTAAAGGCTGGGAATACAGCAGGTTTTTGGGTGGGAGAGCCTGAAGTCGTTGATTGGGAGTCTCAGGTTGGATACTCCTTTGACATGTATCCCAATACGCCTAGGCATGTTGTGCTTGATATGGATGATTTGTTCGGCCATATGGCAGGGAAGGGGCTGGCTATTACCACTGATTCATTGAGATTGACTACGGTTCATGTCAATGACAGTGAATATAGAGATGTGAAAAGCTGGAGTGCATATAGGTGTTTGTATGCGGAGTTAACGGTTGGGGGAGAGTGCTATATTCTGCGTAATGGTATTTGGTATCGAGTTGATCGGGACTTTGTTAACAAGATAGATAACTATTTTTTTGATTTAAAGTCATATGGGCATGTTATGCCTAAATATATTCACGACTCTGAGGGTGAGTACAATGATTATGTTGCGTCTATAGATAGTAATTATCTGAAAATGGACAAGAAAAATGTCAGAGTAGGCGGTGCCTACGATAAGATAGAATTCTGTGATCTTGTAAGGGATGTAAATGACTTTATTCACGTCAAGTATTATCGTAGCTCAAGTACGCTTAGTCATCTTTTCGCTCAAGGGTGTGTTGCGGCAGAGGTTTTTGTTCGTGATGTAGAGTTTCGAGAAAAGCTTAATGGTAAACTGCCGGCGATTTTGAAACTGGCCGACAGTAAGGCTATGCCGGATGCGCGAAAATTTAAGGTTGTATATGCTATTGCTACAGACAAGAATATACCGAAGGAGCTGCCTTTCTTCTCTAAGGTGACACTTAAAAATTCGCTTCGGACGCTGCGTGCTTTAGGCTACACGGTAGAGTTATGCAAGATTGAGGTCGACCCGACTGTGCATATGAAAAAGAAAATTAAGCCGAAAAAGTAGCCAAAACTATTACTGGCATGTCTGTGTGTTTTAAATTCTCCCCCTTGTCTGGATTAGCTCAAGTCCTAGTTGAGTGAGGCCGGTAGGGACGGAAGAGCCTGCTGAGCTCTTTACTGATTGTTGTAGATCACGGTACGCAATCTGCTGGAGCCAATGGGCGTCTCACGGACCAAGCGATCCATGCCGACGATCGAAGCAAGTGATCTGACCCGCTCTTCCTTGATGCTCACTTACTACCTCCCTCCTGGAGGTCATCCCGCTCGCCTAAACCCCGCTACTCCCCGCTTCGTCCCCCGCCAACTACACATCTGCATCGGTAACGCCCGGGCTGATCTGCCCCCGGGCCAGGTCGGTCTCGCCGTGGATGATGTAAAGCTCGTACTCGGGGTAGATGGCCAGCAGCGCTGCCAGGTCTTCGACCCGGGTTTTCGTTCTGAAGTCAGTCGCCACGGTTTGCCACCGACGTCGATCACTGATGGTCGTATTTTTCGCCAAGGTTGAAGGGCCTATATGCCTTACAACCTCCCTGAGCCGATCTTCCATATTCAAAAACCATCTATAAAATTGACGAATATTTCGTTGTGCCGAATATTTCGTCATGTATGATTGGCTCGGATGACGAATATTACGTCATATTTGAGCGTGATTGAGTCACAGTTTATGGGCATTTCAGAGGCAGGGATAGGCAATGAGACGGCACCTGGTTTCACCCTTCGGAGCGGCTACGACTGGCAAGCGCGGCGCTTTGGAATTCGATGCGGACACGGCTATCGGCTACATCGGCAAGACGGTGCTCGTCGAGCTGGTGTGGGATGACAGCGAGGCGCCGACCTGGTGCTGCAAGCACATCGTCGGCGTGGTCCTGCCCATGGCGGGCGTGTATGAGGAAGCGTTCTTCATGACCATCGATGGTCATTGCCGTGAGCGCTTTCCCAGCGAGGTCTTCCTTTCCACCATCCGCACGATTCGGGCCCTGTGGTCGCGGGATCCAACAAGCGGTGCTGTTGACGGAGGCGCGTGCCAGGGCGGGGAGCCAGGGAAGGGCGGCGCAGCATGAGGGCCGCTGCGGTGAGAGCAATCAGGGGGAGGGCGTGATGCAGGGAGGCGGGCAGGGATGGGTCAAGAAATGAACACCCCAGAAAGCACAAAGGGTTAGCCGAAGCTAACCCTTTGTTTTGTATGGTGGCTACGCAGGGACTTGAACCCCGGACCCCAGCATTATGAATGCTATGCTCTAACCAGCTGAGCTACGTAGCCAACGTGGCGCGCATTATTCTCTCGCTTCCTGCCTCTGTCAACCCCACTTTTCAGAATTTTTCGAAGGGCGATCAACCGCTTAGCGGTGGGTGCCGGTTGGCGTTCGGGTTGGAAAAGGGGAGGGGGTGTGCGCGGGGAAATGGGTTGTGAAGCGCGATTTGTTACTTTATAACATTTGCGTTTTCCTACAGCCCTTTCTCCCACGCCCTGGACCTGACGATGCTTCAGTTCGATGCCTTGCAATGGGGGCCGCCTGCGCGGCCGTTGGCGCCGCCGCTTTCCCTGGCGTTGCCGGCTGGCAGCCTCACGGCGGTGGTGGGGCGCAACGGGTGTGGCAAGAGCAGCCTGCTGCGGGTGATCGCCGGTTTGCAGCGCCCTTTGGCGGGGCGGGTGAGCGTCGGCGCGGCGGGCCGGGGGGCGGTGGGCTTTTTGCAGCAGCAACAGGCGCTGGACCGGCAGTTCCCCCTCAGCCTGGGGGAGCTGGCGATGGCGGGCTTGTGGCGCAGCCGCTTGAGCCGGGCGGAGCGGCGTCGGCGCTGCAAGGCGGCCCTGGCGGATTGGCAGCTGGAGGCGCTGGCCGACCAGCCGCTGCTGGCGCTTTCCGGCGGGGAGTTGCAGCGGGCCTTGCTGGCGCGGCTGGAGCTGATGGACGCGCCGCTGCTGTTGCTGGACGAGCCCGACGCGGCGCTGGACGCGGAGGGCCAGGCGATTCTCTGGCAGCGCATCGCCCGCTGGCAGCGGGAGGGGCGCACGCAACTGGTGGTCTGCCATGACCTGGAGGCGGTACGCGAGCGCCTGCCGCGCTGCCTGCTGATCCGCGCCGACGGCTGCCGTCATGGCGCCAGCCGGGTGCTGCTGCCGGCGTCGGCCAGCCAGCGGGTGGCCTGATGCTCGCGGCGCTCTGGCAACCCTTTGCGGAGTTCGCCTTTTTGCAGCGGGCGCTGCTGGGCGGGGTGGCGCTGGCGTGCAGCGCGGGGCCGCTCGGGGTGTTCCTGATGCTGCGGCGCATGAGCCTGATCGGTGATGCCATTTCCCATGGGGTGTTGCCCGGTGCGGCGCTGGCGTTCTGGTTCTTCGGCCTGAGCCTGCCGGCGCTGACCTTCGGCGGCCTGGTGGCGGGGCTGGGGATGGCGGGGCTGGCCGCGTGGATCACCCGCCGTACCGGCCTGCGGGAGGATGCGAGCCTGGCGGCCATCTACCCCATTTCCCTGGCGGGCGGTGTGCTGTTGCTGGGGCTGGCCGGGCGCCGGATCGATTTGTTGCACCTGCTGTTCGGCTCGGCCCTGGCGGTGGACGGCGAGACGCTGCGCAGCATGCTGACGGTGGCCGGCACCAGCCTGGCGCTGTTGGCGCTGATCTACCGCCCGCTGCTGTGGGACAGCTTCGACCCGGTGTTCCTGCGCGGGGTGAGCCGCTTCGGGGCGCCGGCCTATGCGCTGTTCCTGGCGCTGGTGGTGCTCAACCTGGTGACCGGCTTCCACGCCATCGGCGCGCTGATGGTGGTGGGGCTGATGATGCTGCCGGCCGCTGCCGCGCGCTTCTGGAGCCGGCGCCTGCCGGTGCTGCTGCTGACGGCGGCGGGCATCGGCGCGAGCTGCGTGTGGCTGGGGCTGTTGCTGTCGTTCCACGCCAACCTGCCCAGCGGCCCCTGCATCGTGTTGCTGGCGGGGCTCGCCTACCTGATTTCGGTGTTCGTCGGGCCGGTCCACGGCTTGCTGCGACGCGCGCCCCTTCCCGTGCCCTGTTGAGGAGCCCCCGCATGTTCATGCGCTTGTGCGTTGTGCTGTTGCTGTGCCTGCCCGTTTCACTGTCCGCTGCGGAGAAGGCTAGGGTGGCGACCACCTTCAGCATCCTGGCGGACATCACCCGCGAGATCGGCGGGGACGATATCCAGCTCACCAACCTGGTGGGGGCGGATGCCGATGCCCACGTCTTTGAGCCGGCGCCGGCCCAGGTGCGGGCGGTGCTGGAGGCGGACCTGGTGATCGCCAACGGGCTGGGCTTTGAGCCTTGGCTGGAGCGCCTGCTGGCCAACGGCGAGGCGCGCGGTACGCGCATCGACGCGAGCAAGGGCGTGGTGCCGATGACGGTGCTGGAGCACGACCAGCGTCTGGTGGACCCCCACGCCTGGCAGAGCCTGGGCAATGCGGAGATCTACGCGCGCAACATCACCCAGGCGCTGGCACAGCTGGTGCCGGCCCGCGCGGCGGCCTTCGAGGCGCGGCGGGACTCTTGGCTGGGCCGCCTGGGGGCGCTGCGCCAGGGCATCGCCCCGCGCCTGATGGCGCTGCCGCCGGAGCGGCGCCGGGTGCTGACCAGCCACGATGCCTTCGGTTACTTCGCCCAGGAGTGGCGCCTGCAGTTCCTCGCGGCCCAGGGCGTGAGCGATGCCGCCGAGCCCTCCGCCGCCGAGGTGGCGGGGCTGATCCGCCAACTGCGGGCAGAGGGCGTGCGCGCCATCTTCGTGGAGAACATCCGCGATGCGCGGCTGGTGAAGCAGATCGCCGAGGAGGCCGGGGCGCGGGTGGGCGGCACGCTGTATTCCGATGCGCTGGCGGCCGAGGGCCCGGCCAGCACTTACCTCGGCATGTACCGGCAGAACGTCGAGCGGCTGCTGCAGGCGCTGGCGCCATGAGCTTCTGGCTGCAACTGGAGCGGAGCCCGGCCGGCACCGCGCGACCGTTGGAGGAGGTGATGGCGGCCATCCCCTGGAATGCCGACGGGCTGATCGCCGCCGTGGCGCAGCAGTACGACAGCGGCGAGGTGCTGATGCTGGCGTGGATGAACCCCGAGTCCCTGCGGCTCACCTTGGAGGAGGGGCGGGCGTGCTACTGGTCGCGCTCGCGGCGTTGCCTGTGGCGCAAGGGCGACACCTCCGGGCATGTGCAGCACTTGGTCAGCGCTCACCTGGACTGCGACGGCGATGCGCTGCTGCTGCAGGTGGACCAGGCCGGCCCGGCCTGCCACACCGGCCGTCGCTCCTGTTTCTACAACCAACTGTCCGACGTTGGGCTGCGGGTGATGAGCTCGGTGCCGGTGCCCTCTGCGGGAGGCCATCCATGATCCGCAAGAACCCTTCCGGCCACCTGCCGGTGATTGCCGAGTCCGCCTATGTGGACAAGACCGCCATCCTCTGCGGCAAGGTGATCGTGCAGGACAACGTGTTCATCGGGCCCTATGCGGTGATCCGCGCGGATGAGGTGGACGCGAGCGGCGACATGCAGCCGATTGTCATCGGCGCCAACTCCAACATCCAGGACGGGGTGGTGATCCACTCCAAGTCCGGGGCGGCGGTCACCATCGGCAGCCACACCTCCATTGCCCACCGCTCGATCATCCACGGCCCCTGCCAGGTGGGGGACCGGGTGTTCATCGGCTTCAACAGCGTGCTGTTCAACTGCACCGTGGGCGATGGCTGCGTGGTGCGACACAACGCGGTGGTGGACGGCTGCGACCTGCCCCCGGGCTTCCACGTGACCTCGACCCAGCGCATCGGGCCGAAGACCGATCTGGACAGCCTGCCCCGGGTGAGCGTCTCCGCCGCCGAATTCTCCGAAGATGTGGCGCGCACCAACATCGATCTGGTGCGCGGCTACAAGGCCCTGCAGAACGAGTTCTAGCCATGCACAACCTGCTGATCCGCAATGCCCGCCTGGTCAATGAAGGCTGCGAATGGGAGGCCGACCTGCTGGTGCACAACGGCCGTATCGAACGCATCGACCGCAGCATCAGCGCCCGCCCGGATATGTGCGTGATCGACGCCAAGGGCCAGTACCTGCTGCCGGGGATGATCGATGACCAGGTGCACTTCCGTGACCCCGGCGCGCCCCACAAGGGCACCTTCCTCAGCGAGTCCCGCGCGGCGCTGGCGGGGGGCGTGACCAGCGTGATGGACATGCCCAACACCCAGCCGCCGACCCTGGACCTGGAGGCGCTGGCGGCGAAGGAACGCCGCGCGGCGGCCTGTTCCTCGGTGAACTACGGTTTTCACTTCGGCGTGAGCCGGGACAACCTCGACACCGTGGCCCGGCTCGACCCGGAGCGGGTGGCGGGGGTGAAGGTGTTCATGGGCGCCTCCACCGGCAACCTGCTGGTGGACGACGAGGCCTCCCTGGAGCGGTTGTTCCGCGACTGCCCGACGCTGCTGCTGGCCCACTGCGAAGACGCGCCGCGCATCCGCGAGCGCGAGGCGCAATGGGCGGCCGGCTACGGCGAGGCCATCCCGCCCGAGGCGCACCCGCTGATCCGCGATGCGGAGGCCTGCTACCGCTCCTCCAGCCGGGCGGTGGCGCTGGCCCGTCGTTTCGACACCAATCTGCATGTGCTGCACATCACCACCGCGCGGGAGCTGAAGCTGTTCACCCCCGGGCCGCTGCCGGGCAAGCGCATCACCGCCGAGGTGTGCGTGCACCACCTGCTGTTCGATGACCGCGACTACCCGCGCCTGGGCCACCTGATCAAGTGCAACCCGGCGATCAAGACACCATCCGACCGCGATGCCCTGCGCCGGGCGTTGCTGGACGGGCGTCTGGACGTGATCGGCAGCGACCACGCGCCCCATACCCGGGAGGAGAAGGCCCGGCCCTACGCCCAGGCGCCCGCCGGCTTGCCGCTGGTGCAGCACAGCCTGCCGGCGCTGCTGGAGCTGGTGGCCGACGGGCTGCTGCCGCTGACGCTGCTGGTGCACAAGACCAGCCACGCGGTGGCGGAGCGCTTCTCCATCGAGCAGCGCGGTTACCTGCGCGAGGGCTACTGGGCGGACCTGGTGTTGGTGGAGCGCCTGGCCGAGCCCCGGCCGGTGGAGGCGGACCCGATCCACGCGCAATGTGGCTGGACGCCGTTCCAGGGCCGGTCCTTCCGCCACGCGGTGCGCACCACGCTGGTGTCGGGCCAACTGGGCTGGCACCAGGGGCATTTTGGCGACGACTGCCAGGGGCTGCCTCTGCGCTTTCGCCGGCGCTGAGGGGCTGTGCTTGACGCGGCGCCGGCAAAGGGTTGACTTAGAGCGCACTCGAACTTCTAGGATCGCCCCATGGAACCTCATCTCAGCATCGACGAAGTCGCCCGGCGCACCGGGCTTACGGCTCACACCCTGCGTTATTACGAGCGCATCGGGCTCATCGCCCCGGTGGGCCGGGCGCCGGGTGGGCAGCGGCGTTACGCGGCTTCGGACATGGCCTGGATCGAGTTCCTGCTGCGCTTGCGCACGACCCGCATGCCCATCGGCAAGATGCAGGCGTTCGCTGCGCTGAGGAGCGCCGGGGAGCCGACGGTGCCGGCGCGTCGCCAGATACTGGAGGGCCACCTTGCGGAGGTCCTGGCCGAGATCGAGGCGATGCGCCAGGCCGCCGATGCGCTGCACGCGAAGATCGAGCATTACCGCGCGTGCGAGCAGGCCCTGGCGCTGGAGCCATCAACCGAGAAGGACAACGCACATGAACGATGAGAGCCGCTACCAGCGTGGGCTGGCGAAACTGAAGGAGATCGACGGCGAGGCCGGTGAGCGGGTGGTGGAGAGCCTGGCGGGCATTGCCCCGGACTTTGCGCGCTACCTGGTGGAGTTCCCCTTCGGCGACATCTATTCCCGCCCGGGGCTGGACCTGAAGAGCCGGGAGATCGCCGTGGTGGCGGCACTGACTGCCCTGGGCAACGCCGCCCCGCAACTGAAGGTCCACGTACACGGCGCGCTGAACGTCGGCGCCAGCCGCACGGAGATCATCGAGACGATCATGCAGATGGCCGTCTACGCGGGCTTTCCGGCCGCGCTGAATGGCCTGGCGGTGGCGCGGGAGGTGTTCGAGCAGCGGGGCGAGGCGGCCTGAAGCACGAAGCCCCCGGCGGCGCAGGTCCGCAGGGGGCTTCGGGTGAAGCGGGGAGGGCTTAGACGTTGAAGCGGAAGTGCATCACGTCGCCGTCCTTGACGATGTATTCCTTGCCTTCCAGGCGCCATTTGCCGGCTTCCTTGGCGCCGGCTTCACCCTTGAACTGGATGAAGTCGTCATAGGCGACCACTTCGGCGCGGATGAAGCCTTTTTCGAAGTCGGTGTGGATCACGGCGGCGGCCTGCGGGGCGGTAGCGCCGATGCGCACGGTCCAGGCGCGCACTTCCTTCACGCCGGCGGTGAAGTAGGTCTGCAGGTTGAGCAGGTCGTAACCGGCGCGGATCACGCGGTTGAGGCCCGGCTCTTCGAGGCCGAGGGCTTCGAGGAACATGTCCTTCTCTTCGCCGTCGTCGAGTTCGGCGATCTCGGCTTCGATCTTGTTGCAGACCGGTACCACGATGGCGCCTTCCTCTTCGGCGATGGCTTTCACCACGTCGAGGTGCGGGTTGTTCTCGAAGCCGTCTTCGGCGACGTTGGCGATGTACATCACCGGCTTGCTGGTGAGCAGGTGGAAGCCACGGACGATGCGCTTCTCTTCATCGCCCAGGTTCTTCAGCAGGGAGCGTGCGGGCTTGCCTTCGCTGAAGTGGGGGATGAGTTTTTCCAGCAGGGCCTTCTGCGCCAGGGCGTCCTTGTCGCCGCCCTTGGCGTTGCGGGTGACCTTCTGCAGTTGCTTCTCGCAGCTGTCGAGGTCGGCGAAGATCAGTTCGAGGTCGATGATCTCGATGTCGCGCTTGGGGTCGACGCTGTTGGAGACGTGGATGACGTTCTCGTCTTCGAAGCAGCGCACGACGTGGGCGATGGCGTCGGTCTCGCGGATGTTGGCGAGGAACTTGTTGCCCAGGCCTTCACCCTTGGAGGCGCCGGCTACCAGGCCGGCGATGTCGACGAATTCCATGGTGGTCGGCAGCACGCGCTCGGGCTTGACGATCTCGGCCAGTGCCTGCAGGCGCGAGTCGGGCATCGGCACGATGCCGCTGTTCGGCTCGATGGTGCAGAAGGGGAAGTTCTCCGCCGCGATGCCGGATTTGGTCAGGGCGTTGAACAGGGTGGACTTGCCGACGTTGGGCAGGCCGACGATGCCGCAATTGAATCCCATGCTATGTCCCTCGCGCTGATTGGCGATAAAGAGGTGTGATCAGGCCTTCTGGCTGTGCAGCTTCTGCATCGCTTTGGTCCAGTCACCTGCGAGCATTTCCGGCAGCACGCCGAGGGCGAAGTCGATGCTGGAGTCGAGCTTTTCCTGTTCGCTGCGCGGGGCGCGGCCGAGGACGAAGCCGGAGACCAGGCTGCTGTGCCCCGGGTGGCCGATGCCGAGCCGGAGGCGGTGGAAGCCGTTCTGATTGCCGAGCTGGGCGATGATGTCGCGCAGCCCGTTGTGCCCGCCGTGCCCGCCGCCCAGTTTGAGCTTGGCGACGCCGGGAGGCATGTCGAGTTCGTCGTGGGCCACCAGGATCGCCTCGACCGGGATGCGGAAGAAACCGGCGAGCGCCGCTACGGACTGGCCGCTGCGGTTCATGTAGGTGGTGGGGATGAGCAGGCGAACGTCGCGGCCCTGATGGCTGAACTTGCCGACCAGGCCGAAATACTTCTTGTCGAGGGAGAGGTTGACGCGCTGGCTGTCTGCCACGCGCTCAACGAAAAGGGCCCCTGCGTTATGCCGGGTCTGGTCGTATTCAGGGCCTGGATTACCCAGGCCGACGATCAGTTGTACGGCAGTCACGACAGGGGCCCTTCCTCAGGCTGGCGAGTAGTGATTACTCGGCTGCGCCTTCTGCTTCGTCTTTCACAACGCGGGAGGCGTGGATGTTAGCCACAGCCAGGTCGTTGCCGTGCGCCAGTGCGACCAGCTCGACGCCTTTCGGCAGCTTGAGGTCGGACAGGTGAACGATTTGGCCCAGTTCAACCTTGGCCAGGTCGACTTCGATGAACTCCGGCAGGTCTTTCGGCAGGCAGGAGACTTCGACTTCGGAGATGGTGTGGGAGATCTCGCCACCACCAGTCTTCACGCCAACGGCGGTCGCTTCGTTCAGGAAGTGCAGGGGCACGTGAGCGGTCAGTTTCTGGCCGGCAACGACGCGCTGGAAGTCAGCGTGCAGTACGAAGCCTTTGGCCGGGTGACGCTGCAGGGCCTTGATCAGAACGGTTTCGGTCTTGCCGGAAACGTTCAGGGACAGGACGTGGCTGAAGGCAGCTTCGTTTTCCAGCAGCTTGGCCAGGTCTTTGGCCAGCAGGCTTACGGATTCCGGGGCTTTCTCGCCACCGTAGATCACGGCGGGAACCAGGTTGGCATTACGACGCAGGCGGCGGCTCGCACCTTTCCCCAGGTCGGAACGCGCTTCGGCATTCAGGGCAAAATCAGTCATTACGTTTCTCCAAAATAACCAAACCGCCCCGAGTGCTTGCGACCAGCATCTTGAGCGGTTGGGCAAAAAAGCCCCGCCGAAGCGGGGCGTTTTCGTCAGGCATGTCCGCTTAGCGGAACATCGCGCTGATCGATTCCTCATTGCTGATGCGGCGGACCGCTTCAGCCACGACCGGCGCGATATCCAGTTGACGGATACGCGAGCAGGCCTGTGCCGCGGCGGACAGGGGGATGGTGTTGGTCACCACCAGCTCGTCCAGCACGGAGTTTTCAATGTTCTCGATGGCACGGCCCGACAGCACCGGGTGGGTGCAGTAGGCGTAGACCTTGGCGGCGCCGTGGTCCTTCAGGGCCTTGGCAGCGTGGCCGAGGGTGCCGGCGGTATCGACCATGTCGTCGACCAGGACGCAGGTACGGCCATCCACATCACCGATGATGTGCATGACTTCGGACTGGTTGGCCTTGGGACGACGCTTGTCGATGATCGCCAGATCGACACCCAGGGACTTGGCAACGGCGCGAGCACGCACCACGCCACCGATGTCCGGGGAGACGATCATGAGGTTGTCGAAGCGTTGGTCTTCGATGTCATCCACCAGAACGGGGGAGCCGTAGATGTTATCTACCGGAATATCGAAGAAGCCCTGGATCTGGTCGGCGTGCAGGTCGACGGTCAGCACGCGGTCGACGCCGACCACGGTGAGCATGTCGGCCACTACCTTCGCGCTGATCGCCACGCGAGCGGAACGCGGGCGGCGGTCCTGGCGGGCATAGCCGAAGTAGGGGATCACTGCAGTGATACGGGACGCCGAGGAGCGGCGGAAGGCGTCAGCCATCACCACCAGTTCCATCAGGTTGTCGTTGGTGGGCGCGCACGTGGGCTGAATCAGGAAGACGTCCTTACCGCGAACGTTTTCATTGATTTCAGCGCTGATCTCGCCGTCGGAGAATTTGCCTACGGAGGCATCACCGAGGGGGATGTGCAATTGACGTACGACGCGACGCGCCAGATCGGGGTTGGCGTTCCCCGTGAAGACCATCATCTTGGACACGCGCAGTACCTGCCGGCTGAGGGTGGACCTGATGAATAAAAAGCTGTTCAAAATGCACAGGTGCTTTTTGAACAGCTTTCTCGTGTATGGCAGGGGCGGCTGGATTCGAACCAACGCATGGCAGGATCAAAACCTGCTGCCTTACCGCTTGGCGACGCCCCTATCTGTTTCAACTCTCTTTGCAAGACCTTGTCGTACCGAACCCTTGGAGGGTTATGGCAGGGGCGGCTGGATTCGAACCAACGCATGGCAGGATCAAAACCTGCTGCCTTACCGCTTGGCGACGCCCCTGTATCGGTATAACCGGAGGACTTGCAACACTTCTTTCAAGCCAGGATTCCGAGCTTGCGGTGCAACATCGAGATGTTGCTTCCTCGCGCGACGAAATTCGGCAGAGTGGCTGGAAGTTGGCGGGCGACTTTATCAGCATCGTCCTTGTTTGGGAAGCTCCCAAACACACAAGCTCCAGTGCCGGTCAGTCTAGCTGCTGTGAAATTATTCAACAGGATCAGCGCGTTACGAACATCCGGGTAACGTTTCTCGACTACCGGTTGACAGTCATTACGACCGCCCCCCTCAAGAAGGCTGCGAAGATTAATGGGCGGAGTATTCCGTGTCAACTCGGGATCGGTGAAAACTTCCGCTGTGCTGACAAAGACTTGCGGTACGGCGACGAGGAACCAGGGCTCGGGCAGGGTGACCGGCTGCAGGCGCTCGCCGACACCTTCGGCGAAGGCCGCACGGCCGCGTACGAATACCGGCACATCGGCGCCCAGGGCCAGGCCCAGTTCGGCGAGGCGGTCCTCGCCCAGGTGGGTCTGCCAGAGGTGGTCGAGGCCGAGCAGGGTGGTGGCGGCATCCGAGCTGCCGCCGCCGATGCCGCCGCCCATGGGCAGGCGCTTGTCCAGCCAGATGTCGGCACCGAGAGCGGTGCCGGATTCCTGCTGCAGGCGCCTGGCGGCGCGGACGATCAGGTTGCTCTCATGGGGCACGCCCGGCACCTCGGTGCGCAGGTGGATTTCACCATCCTGGCGCAGGGTGAAGCCCAGTTCGTCGCCGTGTTCGAGGAACTGGAACAGGGTCTGCAGCTCGTGATAGCCGTCGGCACGGCGGCCGAGGATATGCAGCATGAGGTTGAGCTTGGCCGGAGCCGGGAGGATCAGCTGTGCGTCCTGCATGGTGCGCCTACTGGCCGAGCTGGCGCGGCTGCCAGTCCTTGATCACCAGGGTGACGTCGAGGTCGGCGCCCTTGAGCTTGATGCGCTCGGGCAGGGTGAAGCCGTTCTGCTCCACATAGCTGAGGTACTGCACCTGCCAGCCGTCCTGCTCGAGGCTCGCCAGGTGGCTCTTGCCGTTCAGGGTCAGGCGGCTGCGGCTATCCGGGGCGGGCAGGCCGCGCACCCACCATTGCAGGTGGGACACCGGCAGGCGCCAGCCGAGCTGTTCTTCCAGCAGGGCTTCGGGGGATTCGGCTTCGTAGCGACCCTGGTTGGCCACTTCGAGGGTAATGGCGCCCGGGTGCCCGGTGAGGCGTGCCGCGCCGCGACCCAGGGGGCCGGAAAGGCGGATGTCGTAATAGTCGCGGCGTTGCAGCCAGAACAGCGTGCCGCTGCCGGAGTCCTTCGGTGCGCGGATGCCGACCTTGCCGGCGATCTGCCAGCCGTCGAGCGCGGCGACCTGTTCCTTGTGAACTTTCCATTGCGCCGGGTCGCCCTGGCCGTCAACGGTTTCGTGGGAGGTGAGGCCGGCGCAGCCCGTGAGCAGGAGCAGGGCGCCGGCGGCTAGCAGTGAACGTAGGCGCATGGATCAAAGAGTCTCGGAGCCGGTCAGGCGCTGCAGGGTGCCGCGCAGGATCGGGCTGTCGGGTTGGGTCTTGAGGGCTTCGGACCAGACTTCGCGAGCTTCGCTCTGCTTGCCACGGGCCCAGAGCACTTCGCCCAGGTGGGCGGCCACTTCGTGATCGGGGAATTCCTTCAGGGCCTGGCGCAGCAGGCGTTCTGCTTCATCCATGTTGCCCAGGCGGAAGTTGATCCAGCCGAGGCTGTCGAGAATGGCGGGGTCGTCCGGCTTGAGTTGGTATGCCTTTTCGACCAGTTGGCGGGCTTCCTCGTAGCGCGTGGTGCGATCGGCCAGGGTGTAGCCGAGGGCGTTGAGCGCCATGGCATTTTCCGGTTCACGCTCGAGGATGAAACGCAGGTCGCGCTCCAGTTGCGCCAGGTCGCCGCGCTTCTCCGCGAGCATCGCGCGGGTATAGAGAAGATTGAGGTCATCCGGGAATTGCTGCAGGCCTTGCTGGATGACGTTCCAGGAACGGTCCTGCTGCTGGCGCTCGGCGAAGCTCTCGGCCTCGATCAGGTACAGCTGGATGGCGTAGTCGGGCTGGACGTCGCGGGCCTTGTCCAGGCGGGCGGCGGCTTCGTCGGGGCGGTTGGCGTCCAGCAGGATCTCGGTCTGGCGCAGTTGCGCGGGCAGGTAGTCGTTGCCGGCACCGACCAGTGCGTACTCGATCAGCGCGCTTTCCTTGTCGCCGCGCTTTTCGTAGACCTGGCCCAGGTTGAAGTGGGCGGAGTCCACGTGGCTGCCACGGTCGACCAGCTCTTCGAGGTAGACCTGGGCTTCGTCCCAGGCTTCGCCGTCCATGCACACCAGTGCCAGGGAGAAGCGCAGGTCGTCATCGTCGGGGAACTGTTGCACCAGGCCGGCGAACTCGGACTTGGCTTCGTCCAGGCGGTTCTCTTCTACCAACAGGCGCGCGTAGGTCAGGCGCAGGCGTTTGTCGTCCGGGTGCTGCTTGATGCCTTTCTGCAGCAGCGGCAGGGCTTCGTCGGTGCGGTCCAGGCTTTGCAGCAGGCGTGCGCGCAAAAGAATCGGCGGGATCTGCTGGTCATCCGCGGGGATGTCTTCCAGCAGCGCCAGCGCTTCTTCGGTGCGGCCGTCCTGTTGCAGCAGCACCGATTTGCCGAACACCAGCTGGCTGTTGTCCGGGTACTTGGCGAGCAGGCGGTCGAAGCTTTGCAGCAGGCCGGTGCGGGTATCCGGGTCGGTCTCGGCGGCAGAGAGAGCGAGGAAATCGAAGTGGGTATCGCCTTGGCCCTGCAGCACCTTCTCCATATAGGTCATGGATTCGTCGTAGCGGCCGCCACGGGCGAGCTGTACGGCAGCGGCGCGCTGGGCGTCGAGGTTGTCCGGCGCGTTCTTCGCCCAGATCAGCGCGGTGTCCAGTGCGGCCTGGTCGGCCCCCAGGTACTCGGCGATGCGGAAGGCGCGTTCGGCGACGCCGGCGTCCTGGGTCGCATTGGCTTGCTGGACATAGTTGCCGAGGGCGATATCGAAGCGGTTGCGCTGCCCGGCCACTTCGGCGGAGAGCAGGGCGAACAGCGTGTCGCGGCTGAAGGAGCCATAGACTTCCGGCTTGGAATCGGGCGCCTGGCTGGTGTCTTCCACCGGCGGCGTGCCGTCCGGCGAGGTGGGGGCCAGGGTCTGGCAACCGCCAACGAGCAGGAGGGCGGTCAGCAACGCGAAGGATTTATTCATAGGGGAAAAGGCGACTAACCTGCGGTCGGAGCATCATGACACAAGCGGCTGGGCAAGCCCATGGGGCAAGGGCCGATACATTGTTGGGCCGGTTCATGGTGATTGTGACAATAGCGAGCGGTGGTTGTTCTCAATCTGTTGAAGGAGGACAATTGCGCGCCTCCCGTTTCCGTTAGCGACCCTGCATGGCCTTTCTTGCCCTCGGTATCAACCACAAAACCGCGTCCGTGGATGTACGTGAGCGCGTGGCTTTTACTCCCGAGCAATTGGTCGAGGCGCTGCGGCAGCTGTGCAACCTCACGGCCAGCCGCGAGGCGGCGATCCTCTCCACCTGCAACCGCAGCGAGCTGTACCTGGAGCAGGAGCAGATCAGCGCCGACGAAGTCCTGGCCTGGCTGGCCGGCTACCACAACCTCAGCCTCGAAGAGCTGCGTGCCTGCGCCTACGTGCACCAGGACGATGCCGCCGTACGCCATATGATGCGCGTCGCGTCGGGGCTCGACTCCATGGTCCTCGGCGAGCCGCAGATCCTCGGCCAGATGAAGTCCGCCTACGCCGTGGCGCGCGAGGCCGGCACCGTCGGCCCGCTGCTGGGCCGGCTGTTCCAGGCCACCTTCAGCACCGCCAAGACCGTGCGCACCGACACCGCGATCGGTGAGAACCCGGTCTCCGTAGCCTTCGCCGCAGTCAGCCTGGCCAAGCAGATCTTCACCGACATGCACCGCAGCCAGGCGCTGCTCATCGGCGCCGGCGAAACCATCACCCTGGTCGCCCGCCACCTGCACGAGCAGGGTGTGAAGCGCATCGTCGTCGCCAACCGCACCCTCGAACGCGCCAGCATGCTCGCCGAGCAGTTCGGTGCCCACGCCGTGCTGCTGGCCGATATCCCCGACGAGCTGGTCAACAGCGACATCGTCATCAGTTCCACCGCCAGCCAGTTGCCGATCCTCGGCAAGGGCGCGGTCGAGCGCGCGCTGAAGCAGCGCAAGCACAAGCCGATCTTCATGGTCGACATCGCCGTGCCGCGCGACATCGAACCCGAAGTCGGCGAGCTGGACGACGTCTACCTCTATACCGTCGACGACCTCCACGAAGTGGTCGCCGAAAACCTCAAGAGTCGCCAGGGCGCCGCCCAGGCCGCCGAGGAGCTGGTCGGTGGCGGTGTGGTCGAGTTCATGCAGCGCCTGCGCGAACTGGCTGCTGTGGACGTGCTGCGCGCCTACCGCCAGCAGGCCGAACGCACCCGTGACGAGGAACTGGCCAAGGCGCAGCGCATGCTGGCCAACGGCAGCTCCGCCGAAGACGTCATGGCCCAGCTCGCCCGCGGGCTCACCAACAAGCTGCTGCATGCCCCCAGCGTGCAGCTGAAAAAACTCTCCGCCGACGGTCGCTTCGATGCGCTGGCCGTGGCCCAGGAACTCTTCGCCCTCGACGAGGGCACGGACAAGCAAGCCCAATGAAAGCGTCACTGCTCAACAAGCTCGACATCCTCCAGGATCGTTTCGAGGAACTCACGGCCCTGCTCGGCGATGCCGAAGTCATCAGCGACCAGAGCAAGTTCCGCGCGTATTCCAAGGAATACGCCGAGGTCGAGCCCGTCTACCTGGCCTTCCGTGAATTCCGCAAGGTGCAGTCCGATCTCGAGGGCGCCCAGGCGCTGCTCAAGGACAGCGACCCGGACCTGCGCGAGATGGCCGAGGAAGAAGTCGCCCAGGCCCGCGAGCAACTGGTCGAGCTGGAGGCGCGCCTGCAGCGCATGCTGCTGCCCAAGGACCCCAACGACGGTCGCAACGTCTTCCTCGAAATTCGCGCCGGCACCGGTGGCGACGAGGCGGCGATCTTCTCCGGCGACCTGTTCCGCATGTACTCGCGCTATGCCGAGCGCCAGGGCTGGCGGGTGGAAATCCTCTCCGAGAACGAAGGCGAGCACGGTGGCTATAAAGAGGTGATCGCCCGCGTCGAGGGCGACAACGTCTACGCCAAGCTCAAGTTCGAGTCCGGCGCGCACCGCGTGCAGCGGGTGCCGGAAACCGAATCCCAGGGCCGCATCCACACGTCCGCCTGCACCGTCGCCGTGCTCCCCGAGCCGGACGAACAGGCCGCCATCGAGATCAACCCGGCCGACCTGCGCGTGGACACCTACCGCTCCTCCGGCGCCGGCGGCCAGCACGTGAACAAGACCGACTCCGCCGTGCGCATCACCCACATCCCCTCCGGGATCGTGGTCGAGTGCCAGGAAGAGCGCTCGCAGCACAAGAACCGCGCCAAGGCCATGGCCTGGCTGGCGGCCAGGCTGAACGACCAGCAGGAAGCCGCCGCGCACAAGGAAATCTCCGACACCCGCAAGCTGCTGGTGGGCTCCGGCGACCGTTCCGAGCGCATCCGCACCTACAACTATCCCCAGGGGCGGGTCACCGATCACCGCATCAACCTGACCCTCTACGCCCTGGACGATGTGCTCGCCGGTGGCGTCGAAGCGGTCATCGAACCGCTGCTCGCCGAATACCAGGCCGACCAGCTGGCCGCCCTGGGAGACTGACGTGACCATCATCGCCAGCCTGCTCAGCGAGGCCCGCCTGCCGGGCTCGCCGAGCGCCCGCCTGGACGCCGAGCTGCTGCTCGCCGCCGCCCTGGGCAAGCCGCGCAGCTTCCTGCATACCTGGCCCGAGCGTGTGGTCAGTGGCGAGGCCGCCGAGCTTTACGCCAGCTACCTGGAGCGCCGGCGCAACGGCGAGCCGGTGGCCTACATCCTCGGTCAGCAGGGCTTCTGGAGCCTGGACCTGGAGGTCGCCCCGCACACCCTGATCCCGCGTCCCGACACCGAGCTGCTGGTGGAAAGCGCCCTGGCCCTGGTGCCGGCCACCCCCGCCCGCGTGCTCGACCTGGGCACCGGCAGCGGCGCCATCGTCCTGGCCCTGGCCAGCGAGCGCCCGGGCTGGCGCCTGGTGGGCGTTGACCGCATCGGCGATGCCGTGGCCCTGGCCGAACGCAACCGCGTACGCCTGAAGCTGGACAACGTCGAATTCCGCGAGGGCCACTGGTTCTCCGCCCTGGCTGGCGAGCGCTTCGATCTCATCGTCAGCAACCCGCCCTACATCGCCGCCCGCGACCCGCACCTGAGCGAAGGTGACGTGCGTTTCGAGCCGGCCAGTGCGCTGGTCTCCGGTGCCGACGGGCTGGACGACATCCGCCTGATCATCAGCGAAGCGCCCGCACACCTGAATGCCGGTGGCTGGCTGCTGCTGGAACATGGCTACGACCAGGCCGCCGCCGTGCGCGAGCTGCTGTCCCGCCAGGGCTTCGAGGCGGTGGAAAGCTGTCGCGACCTGGGCGGCCACGAACGCATCAGCCTGGGCCGCCTGCCATGCTGAGCGACGAAGAACTCCTGCGTTACAGCCGGCAGATCCTCCTGCCGCAGATCGACGTCGATGGCCAGCTGCGCCTGAAGCAGGCCCGTGTACTCATCGTCGGTGTCGGTGGCCTTGGCTCGCCGGTCGCCCTCTACCTGGCCGCTGCCGGTGTCGGCGAGCTGCACCTGGCGGACTTCGACAGCGTCGACCTGACCAACCTGCAGCGCCAGATCATCCACGACAGCCAGAGCGTCGGGCAGCCCAAGGTCGACTCGGCCATGGCTCGTCTCACCGCGCTCAACCCCGAAGTGCGCCTGGTGCCTCACCGTGCCGCGCTGGATGTCGACTCCCTGGCTGCCGCTGTTTCGGCCGTGGACCTGGTGCTCGACTGCACCGATAACTTCGGCACCCGCGAGGCGGTCAATGCCGCCTGCGTGGCCGCGCGCAAGCCGCTGGTTTCCGGCGCTGCGATCCGTCTCGAAGGCCAGCTTTCGGTGTTCGACCCGCGACGCGACGACAGCCCCTGCTACCACTGCCTTTATGGCCATGGCAGCGAAGCCGAGTTGACCTGCAGCGAAGCCGGTGTGGTCGGGCCGCTGGTGGGCATGGTCGGCAGCCTGCAGGCTCTGGAAGCACTCAAGCTGCTGGCCGGTTTCGGCGAGCCCCTGGTGGGCCGCCTGCTGCTGGTGGACGCCCTCGGCAGCCGCTTCCGCGAGCTGCGGGTCAAGCGCGATCCGGGCTGTGCCGTCTGTGGGAATGGGCATGCCTGACCAGGCCCCCGTCGGTGTCTTCGACTCCGGCGTCGGCGGCCTTTCGGTGCTGCGCGAAATCCGCGCGTTGTTGCCGAGCGAATCCCTGATGTACGTGGCCGACAGTGGCCATATCCCCTATGGCGAGAAGAGCCAGGACTTCATCCGCGAGCGCAGCCAGGCGATCACCCGCTTCCTGCTGGAGCGCGGCGCCAAGGCGCTGGTGCTGGCCTGCAACACCGCCACAGTCGCAGCGGTCGCTGACTTGCGAGAGCGTTATCCACAGCTGCCCATCGTCGGCATGGAGCCGGCGGTCAAGCCCGCAGCGGCCGCCACGCGCTCCGGCGTGGTCGGCGTGCTCGCTACCACCGGTACCCTGAAAAGCGCCAAGTTCGCCGCGCTGCTCGACCGGTTCGCCAATGACGTGCGTGTGGTCACCCAGCCCTGCCCGGGCCTGGTGGAGCGCATCGAGATGGGCGACCTCGACAGCGAGGCGACCCGTGCGCTGCTCTGGGGCTACGTGCAACCGCTGTTGGCCGAGGGCTGCGACACGCTGATCCTCGGCTGCACCCATTACCCCTTCCTGCGTCCGTTGCTGGCTGGCATGGTCCCTGAGTCGGTGCGCCTGGTGGACACCGGCGCCGCGGTGGCGCGGCAGCTGCAACGCCTGCTCGAGGCCCGTGACCTGCTGGCGCGTGGGCCGGCTCAAGCCTGTCGTTTCTGGAGCAGTGGCGAGCCTGCAGCGATGCAGAATGTGCTGCCTGCGCTATGGGGAAATGAGGCCGTTTGCGTAGCGGATCTCGGCTTTTAAAAATACCTTGAACTTGCCAGGGGCCGTCTTTCTCTTAGTCCAAACGTATCTATAATCGCTACAAATCGTACGTTTTGAACCTGTCGATTAAGTCTGAATAAGGAAGTTTCCATGAAGAAACTGTTCTCTTTGGCTGCCGTTGCAGCCATTTGCGTAGGGCAAGCTGTTGCAGCGCAGGCAGCTGATGTTTCTCTCGATGTTGGTCAGACCGGCGAATCGACCATGGTCTATCGCCTCGCTACCCAGTTCGATTTCTCCAGCAGTTGGTTCCAGACCGACGTCGGCCGCCTGACCGGCTACTGGGATGCCGGCTACACCTACTGGGACGGCGACAAGACCTCCAGCAACCACAGCATTTCCTTCGCCCCGGTGTTCGTCTACGAGTTCGCCGGCGAAACCGTGAAGCCTTATGTCGAAGCTGGCATCGGTGTCGCCCTGTTCGCCAATACCGAACTGGAAGACAACGAGCTGGGCTCCTCCTTCCAGTTCGAAGACCGCATCGGCGCCGGCCTGCGCTTCAGCAACCAGGAAGTCGGCGTTCGCGCCATTCACTACTCCAACGCCGGCATCAAGCAGCCGAACGATGGCGTCGAGGCGTACAGCCTGCACTACCGCGTTTCCTTCTAAGCGCGAGTGACACGAAGAACCGGGCCCAGCGCCCGGTTTTTTTATGGCCTTTGGATATCCCGCCCAGCGCCTTTTCGTAGGGGCGAATTCATTGGCTCTGTCTGCGTTAAGTGTTGCTAGAAGAATTGAGCCCAGCTGATTGCCGAGTTTTGTTGGTGCTTCTGGTTTCGCCCACCCGGGCGAGTCTCTTTCTTCAGTCGCCAAGAAAGAAACCAAAGAGGCTTGCC
>BATO01000072.1 GCA_000474255.1 Aquipseudomonas alcaligenes MRY13-0052 | reverse complement strand
AGCACCCGCACATCGGCCTGTCCACCCTCACCTACCTGTTCGAGGGCGAGTTGCAGCACAAGGACAGCCTCGGCTCCGACCAGCGCGTGCAACCCGGCGATGTGAGCTGGATGACTGCCGGCGCCGGCGTCGCCCACGTCGAACGCACCCCGGCGGAACGCGTGGCCAGCGGCTCGCGCATCCATGGCCTGCAGGTGTGGCTGGCGCTACCCCGCGAGGAAGAGGAACGCGCGCCCAGCTACAGCCACCATCCCGCCGCCAGCCTGCCGCAGCAGAACGCCCTGGGCGTGCGCATCCGCCTCATCGCCGGCACCGGCTTCTGCCTGGAGTCGCCGGTGCCGGTGCTCTCCCCCACCCTCTACGCCGACGTGCAGATGGAGGCCGGCACCACCCTGCTGGTGCCCACCGAACACCCACAGCGTGCTGTCTATTTGCTGGAGGGCGAGGTGCTGCTGGACGACCAGCCCCTGGCCATCAACACCCTGACCGTGCTGCCCGAAGGCGTGGAATACAGCCTCGCCGCCTGTGGCAGCGCGCACCTGGTGATCATCGGCGGCGCGCCGCTGGACGGTCCCCGGCGGATGAACTGGAACTTCGTGTCCAGCGACCCGCAGCGCATCGACGCGGCACGCGCCCGCTGGGCCGCCGCCGACTGGCCGCAGGTGCCGGGCGAGACCAGCCGCATCGAGCTGCCGCGCTAACTGCGCAAGCGATTGCCGTAGGCGCCCGGCGTGCAGCCGTAGTGGCGCTGGAACAGGGCGATGAAGGCCGAGGTGGAGTCATAGCCCAGCTCGCTGGCCAGGGTGGTGACGCTCATGCCATCGGCCAGCAGGGGCAGCGCCGCCAGCAGGCGCAGGCGCTGCCGCCACTCGCGGAACGACAGCTGCGTCTCGGCCTGGAACAGCCGCACCAGGGTGCGCCGTGACGCCCCCACCTGCCCCGCCCACGCCTCGATGCCCCGGTCGTCCGCCGGGTCGGCGCGCAGCGCATCGGTGATCCGCCGCAGCCGCGCATCCCGGGGCAGCGGCAGGCTGAAGGGCGCCGCCTCCAGGTTGCGCACTTCGTCCACCAGCACCCGCAGCAGCCGGGCCTCGGCGCCCTGCTCCGGGTAGTCGCGGGGGAAGCCCGAGGCACGCTCCATCAGCTCGCGCAGCAACGGCGTCACCTGCAGCACGGCGCAGTCGCGCTGGTAGCCGTCCAGCACCGAGGCGTCCAGGTACAGGCTGCGGAATTCGATGGCCCGTTCGCTGTAGGCGGTGTGGCGCACCCCGGCGGGAATCCACAGCGCGCACTGCGGCGGCAGCAGGTAGCTGTGCCCCTCGGTGAGCACCTGCATGACCCCGGCGCGGGCGTAGGTGAACTGCACCCAGTCGTGGCTGTGCATCTCGATGGAGTGGCCGGCGGGGATGTCGAACATGCGCAGGTACACCGGGCGCGGCAGGCGCGGGTACTCCGGGATCGGGGGAATGGCGGGCGGCACTTGTCTCGCTTGCGGCATCGGCTGTCCCTTTTGCTCAAGTGAGCGGGAAAACGCCGATGGTAGCCTGCGCCACGCCAATCCGTGCACTGCCCAGGAGTCCCCCATGAGCACCCATGCCCCCATCGCCCGCCTTACGGTCCCGGCCATCCGCCAGCGCAAGGGCGCCGGCAGCCTGGTGTCGCTGACCGCCTACAGCACGCCCATGGCGCGCTGGGTGGATGCCCACGCGGACCTGATCATCGTCGGCGACTCCGTCGGCATGGTGCTCTACGGCATGCCCAGCACCCTGGGCGTGACCCTGGAGATGATGATCGCCCACGGCCAGGCGGTGATGCGCGGCTCCAGCCGCGCCTGCGTGGCGGTGGACCTGCCCTTCGGCAGCTACCAGGCCAGCCCCGAGCAGGCCTTCGTCAGCGCCGCGCGGCTGCTGCGCGAAACCGGCGCGGCGGCGGTGAAGCTGGAAGGCGGCGAGGAGATGGCCGCCACCGTGGCGTTCCTGGTGAACCGGGGCGTGCCGGTGCTGGCCCACATCGGGCTGATGCCGCAACAGGTCAACACCATGGGCGGCTTCAAGGCCCAGGGGCGCGATGCGGCCGGTGCCGAACGGGTACGCCGCGATGCGTTGGCAATGCAGGCGGCCGGCGCCTTCGCCGTGGTCATCGAGGGCACTGCCGAGCCCCTGGCGCGGCAGTTGAGCGAGGAGCTGGAGATCCCCACCATCGGCATCGGCGCCTCCCCCGCCTGCGACGGCCAGGTGCTGGTGACCGAGGATCTGCTGGGCCTGTTCGGCGACTACCAGCCGCGCTTCGTCAAACGCTATGCCGAGCTGGCGCCCAGCATCGAGCAGGCGTTGGCTGTCTATGCAGGGGACGTGCGCGCGGGGCGCTTTCCAGACATGGAACATTGCTTTGGCGTGAAGGCTGTTTCGGGGTGAAGCGGCGGTGGGTCGAAGCGGAGCGCCGCCCGGCCCACCCTACGCGACTGCGTGCCGGCGGCGGCTATACCACCCGCCCTTCCGCCCAGCGCTCCTTCACTTCCAGGACGGCCGGCATCTGGCTGATGAACAGTTCCACCAGGCTCGGGTCGAAGTGCCTGCCGCTCTGCTCGCGCAGGAGCGCGATGGCGTCCTCCACCGACCAGGCCCGCTTGTAGGGGCGCTCGCTGGTAAGGGCATCGAAGACGTCGGCGATGGCGACGATGCGACCTTCGATGGCGATCTCCTCGCCCCGCAGGCCATTGGGGTAGCCGCTGCCGTCCCATTTCTCGTGGTGGGTCAGGGCGATGCTGCGGGCCATGCGCAGCAGGCCGCTTGGGTGCTCACCGATGATCTCGGCGCCGATGCGCACGTGCTCGCGCATCACCACCCATTCGTCATCGTCCAGCTTGCCGGGCTTGCGCAGCACCGCGTCGGGGATGCCGATCTTGCCGACGTCGTGCATGGGCGCGGCGTTGAGCAGGTCTTCGCAGGCGGCTTCGCTCCAACCCAGGGCGCGGGCGAGGATGCGGGCGTAGTGGCTCATGCGGATGACGTGCAGGCCGGTCTCGTTGTCCTTGTATTCGGCGGCCAGGCCGAGGCGCTGGACGATCTGCAGGCGCGTCTGCTTGAGCTCGTCGAGGCGCACCAGGGACAGGTGGGTGCGCACCCGCGCACGGACGATGGGCGGGCTCACCGGCTTGGTGATGTAGTCCACCGCGCCCACTTCGAAGCCGCGTGCTTCGTCTTCGACATCGGCCAGGGCGGTGACGAAGATCACCGGGATGGAGGTGGTGGCTTCGTCGGCCTTGAGGCGCGCACAGACTTCGTGGCCGGTCATTCCCGGCATCATCACGTCCAGCAGCACCAGGTCCGGCGCCTCGCGCTGGGCCAGTTCCAGGGCCTTGGCCCCGTCCTTGGCGAACAGCAGGCGGTAGTCGTCCTGGAGGATGTGGCGCAGCACCTGGAGGTTGGTGGGCTCGTCGTCCACCAGCAGCAGGCAGAGGCGGTTGTCCTGGGGGGTAGCGGTCATGCGGAAATCTCTCCCGTTTCGAGCCAGGCCAGCAGGTCGTGGAGGTGCCGCAGCGCCTGGTCGAAGTCGAAATCATCCATGGCGCCCTGCAGGTCCTGCAAGCGCGAATGCCCGGGCCGGCCTTCCAGGCCCTGGCGCAGGGTCTCCAGCGCGGCGTCGTCGAGCCCGCCACGGGCGAGTTCCTGGGCCAGGGCACGGCCGGCCTGGATCAGGGGGGTGAGGTCCACCGGGCCCGAGGCGGCCGGCACCGCGGCGCTGCCGGGGAACAGCGGCAGCGCGTCGCGTACCGTGTCCAGCACCCGCTCCAGGGTGTGCAGCAGCGGCTCCAGCTCGGCCACCTTGCCGGACAGCCCGCAACGCTCCAGGTCACCGGCGCAGCTGGCCATCTGGCCCAGGCCGAGGTTGGCGGCGGCGCCGCGCAGGCGGTGGGCGATGGCCGCCACATCCGCCAGGGCCTGGCGTTCCAGCGCCGCGCGCAGCTGGGCGAGCAGGTCGTCCTGCTCCTTGAGGAAACGGGCGATGGCGGCGGCCATCTGCACCGGGCCGCCCCAGAGGTCCTTGCCGCGGTTCCAGTCGAACAGCGCGGCCACCTCGCGTTCCAGGGGCACGGTGTCGATGACGACGGCCTGTCGGCCCTCCAGCAGGCGGGCCATCTCGGCCACCAGTTCGGGGACGTCCAGGGGTTTGCTGGCGAAGCCGTTCATGCCGGCATCGAGGGCGTTCTGCCGATCACGGTCGAGCACGCTGGCGGTCAGGGCGATGATGGGCACCGGCGGGCGCCCTTCGCGGCGTTCGAAGCCACGGATCAGGCTGGTGGCTTCCAGGCCGTCCATGCCGGGCATCTGCACGTCCATCAGCACCAGGTCGAAGGTTTGCGCGGCAAAGGCCTCGACAGCCGCGCGGCCGTCGCTGACGCCACTCACTTCGTGGCCGAGGCGCTTGAGGTTGATCTCCAGCAGTTCGAGGTTCTGCGCCACGTCGTCGGCGGCGAGGATGCGCAGGCGCGGCAGCTGCGGGATCGCCACCGGGCGCTGCTCGCCCTGGCGCACCTGGGCGCCACGGCCGAGGGGGACCTCGACTGTGAATACGCTGCCCTCGCCTTCGCGGCTCTGCACGCGGATGTGCCCGCCCATGAGTTCCACCAGCTGCCGGGAGATGGTGGTGCCCAGGCCCGTACCGCCGAAGCGCCGGCTCATGGAGGCGTCGGCCTGGGCGAAGGGGTCGAAGATCTTTTCCAGGCGGTCCTCGGCGATGCCGATGCCGGTGTCGTGGATGGCCAGGCGCAGGGCGCCGGGGGCTCCGTCCACCACCAGGCGCACCTGGCCACGCTCAGTGAACTTGACGGCGTTGCCCAGCAGGTTGGTGATCACCTGCTGCAGGCGCAGCGCGTCACCCTTGAAGAAGTCACCCAGGTGCGCGGCGTACTCCAGGTGCAGCGCCAGGCCCTTCTTCTCGGCGCCCAGGCGCTGGGCCGCGCAGACCTGCTCGCAGAGCTCGCGCAGGGAAAAATCCAGGTGCTCCAGCTCGATGGCGCCGCGATCCAGCTTGGCGGTGTCGAGGATGTCGTTGAGCAGCCCCAGCAGCGAGCGCGAGGAGTGCTGCACGGTGCGCAGGTGGCGGCGCTGGCTCTCGCTCAGCGGTGTGTCCAGCAGCAGTTCGGAGAAGCCGATGATGGCGTTCATCGGGGTGCGGATCTCGTGGCTCATGTTGGCCAGGAAGCTGCTGCGCGCCGCTGCGGCCTGTTCGGCACGATCGCGGGCGTTGCGCAGGTCCTGCTCCATGATCCGCCGGGGGGTCAGGTCGGTGGCCAGCTTGAGCACCTTGAAGGGGCGCCCGTCGGCGTCGAGGATCGGGTTGTAGGTGGCCTGGATCCACACGTCCTGGCCACCCTTGCCGAAGCGCCGGTATTCGCCGGAGCGGAACATGCCCTGGCGCAGGTCCTGCCAGAAGCGGGCATAGCGCTCGCTGGCCACCAGTTCGGGGTCGCAGAAGAGGCCGTGGTGCTGGCCGAGCAGTTCCTCGCGGGAATAGCCGAAGAGGTCGAGGAAGTTTTCGTTGACCTCCAGCACGTGGCCATCGAGGTCGTACTCGATCATCGCCATGGCCTTGCTGATGGCGTTGACCTTGCCTTCGTACTCGGCGTTGCGCAGCTTGGTCTCGGTCTGGTCCAGCAGCACCCCATCGACCCAGCGCGCCTGGCCCTGGTCGTCGAGTTCGACGCTGCCGCTTTCCCATACCCAGTGCTCCTGGCCCGCGCGGTCCAGCAGGCGGTACTCCACCACATAGCTGCGGCCCTTGCGGGCGGCGGCGTAGACCTCGTCGGCGACACGTTCGCGGTCGTCGGGGTGGGCCAGTTGCGCGAGGGTGCATCGACGGGCGATGAAGTCATCGGCCGGCCAGCCGGTGAGGCGTTCCACCGCGTCGCTGATGAACAGGGTGGTCCAGTCGTCGTCCAGGAGGCAGCGGAAGGACACGCCGGGGATGTTGCGGATCAGCGAGCGGTACTGCTGCTCGCTGTCGCGCAGGGCGGCCTCCATGCCCTTGCGCTCGCTGATGTCGGCGACGAAGACCACGAACCAGGGCCGGCCCTCGCGGTGGGAGACGCCGAGGCTGAGGCGCACGGGGATCTCGCGGCCATCACGGGTCAGCCCGACCAGCTCCAGCTCGGAGCCGGAAAGGCGGCTCTCGCCGGTGCTGCGGTACTGCTCCAGCGCGCGTTCGAGGTCCCGTGAGTAGGCGCTGGGCAGCAGCACGCTCATGTGCTGGCCGATCAGCTCCTTGGGGGGCCAGCCGAACAGGCCGAGCACCGCGTGGTTGACCGAACGCACCACGCCTTCGTCGTCGATGGTGAAGATGGCCTCGAAGGCCGCGTCCAGCAGCGAGGACAGGTGGCTGCGCCCGGCCTCCAGCTCGCGGAACAGGTGGCGATAGCGCAGCAGGCCATTGGCGGCACCGACGAACACGCTGAGGGAAATGGTGGCCATGGCCACGGCCAGCGCCAGGTAGAAGCTGCCGCGCACGCCCTGGGGCATGGCGAACTCCTCGGTGCCGACGAAACGCGCCGCCGCCATGCCGGTGTAGTGCATGCCGGCGATGGCGAGGCCCATCACCGTGCCGCTAACGACGATGGCCGGAACGCCGCCGAGGTGGCGGCGCAGGCCGAAGCGCACCCACAGGGCGATGATCGCCAGCACCACCGCCACCAGGATCGACAGGGCGAAGCCCCAGGGGTCGTAACGCAGCAGCGGTGCCATCTGCATCGCCGCCATGCCGCTGTAGTGCATGGCACCGATGCCGGCCCCCACCAGCACACCGCCGCCGATGAACTGCACGGCGCTGACCTGGTTGCGCGCCAGCAGGTTCAGCGCCACCCAGGAGGCGAACAGGCTGGGCAGCACCGAGAGCACGGTGACGGCCGGGTCGTAGCGCACCGCGGCGCACAGCTGGAAGGCCAGCATGCCGATGAAGTGCATGGCCCAGACGCCACCGCCCAGCGCGGCGGCGCCGGTGATGATGGCCACCTGGCGATACAAGCGGCTGCTGCTGAGGCGCGCGACGCCGGCCAGTTGCAGGGCCATGCCGGAGGTGAAGATGGCGATCAGGACCGACAGCAGCACCATCCAGGGGTCGTGCTGGCCGAAGACCAGCAGGCTGGGCTGGTTGGCATCAAAGAAGAACGGGGACAGATCGGGCATCGAATCCGGGTCTCGCGGGCGGGGCGGGCATCTGGAGAATCAACACGGTCGCGGCCCGTCAGTCAATGTCGGGCCGGCCAGTGGATATGCGCGCATGACCGGCAAAATGCCATCATCCGCGTGCGAATGCAAAACCACCTGTCCGGCCGGTCAGGTGAAGACTTCGTCCAGCAATGCATCCATGGCCGCGAAGGCCCGCCGGGCGACCCGCGGGTTGTATTCGGCGACGCCGGGGCGCTTGGCGTCGGGGTCGGTGAAGGAGTGCACGGCGCCACCGTAGCTGAGCAGTTGCCAGTCCACCCCGGCGGCACTCATCTCGGCGGCGAAGGCCGGCAGCTGCTCACGGGGCACCAGCGGGTCGGAGGCGCCGTCGAGCACCAGCACCGCGCCCTTGATGCGCTTGGCGTCGGCGGGGTCGGGCGTATCCAGCGCGCCGTGGAAGGAGACGAAGGCCTTCAGGTCCGCGCCGGCGCGGGCCAGCTCCAGGGCACAGGTGCCACCGAAGCAGAAGCCGAAGGCGGCCTGGCGGGCCGGGTCGATATTCACCGCGTGCTGTTCGCGCAGGGCCTGCAGCGCGGCGACCATGCGCCGGCGCAGCAGTTGGCGGTCTGCCTTGAGCGGCGCCATCGCGGCCCCCGCTTCGTTGGCATCGGCAGGCCGCACCCCGGCACCGTAGAGG
Organism: Aquipseudomonas alcaligenes MRY13-0052; assembly: GCA_000474255.1. GTDB lineage: Bacteria > Pseudomonadota > Gammaproteobacteria > Pseudomonadales > Pseudomonadaceae > Metapseudomonas > Metapseudomonas solani. The sequence goes on along the minus strand of BATO01000072.1, from coordinate 24,230 downwards.
TCGACCACCAGCACCACCCTCCTCTCCTCGGCCACCTGGCGCGCGGTGTCGATGGCGCTGTCGGTGATGCCGAACCAGTTGGGCACCATCAGCAGGGCCGGCCGCGGGTCTTCGACATTGGGGTCATAGACCAGTTGCCCCTCGAAGACCTGGCCGTCGACTTCATAACTGATGGCGTGGGCGCGGATCTGACTCATGGATCACCTCGTTTACCGTGGATGGGATCGGCCGTCCGCTCTGGCCTGGGGCTTCTGGCCCAAGCGCAGGAGCTTAGCCGTGCTTGGCGGCGAACGCACGGATTGGCTGACGATTGCTCGGCCCGGGAACTGCGGGACCGATCGCGTTTCGGGGGCAAGAACGGAACGGCGACTTGCGATTGCGCCATCAGAACGGCATCATCCCGCCGCCGGTTTTCCGGCACCGATGATTTCCAACCGAATTCTTCTCACAAGGAGCGTGATATGAAGGGGCCTTTCGCCGCTGTCCTTCTTTCCCTGTCCCTGCTGGGTGGCTGCGTGACCGTGCCCCAGGGCACCGACTTCCCCGCCCCCGACAAAGCCGCCAGCCCTGCCCAGCAGAGCGTCGCCCTGGCTCCGGTCGAAGTGACCGACAAGACCTTCGTCAAATGGAATGCCGGGCAGACCCAGTCCAGCGGCATGACCCTGAGCCTGGGCAACTACCTGAAGGCCAGCAACCGCTTCAGCAACGTGCGCATGCCCGGTCAGACCCTCGCGGCCGATGACCAGGTGCTGTCGTTCAGCTTCGACACCTACAACGTCCACCGTCGCCCCTATGGCGGTTACTTCCCCTTCGCCCTCGTCACCCTCACCGGCTACATCTGGTTCGGCGGCACCTCCCACATCGACGAATCCAACGTCAGTGGCCGCCTCCAGGTGAGCGATGCCCAGGGCAAGCTGCTGCACAGCTACCAGACCCGCCAGTACGGCGAGCGCAGCATCTCGCTTTATTCCATGGGTCCGGTGAACGGCAGCCCCGAGCGCCAGAGCGCCGTTGCCGACCTGCTCGACCAATACCAATCCGATCTTGGAAAACAAACCCAATGACCCAGTTCCTGCGTATCGCCACCCTCTTCCTGGGCCTGGCCCTGCTCACCGGCTGCGCCGGCTTCCGCTCGGGCGAAACCGCTGACCTCGGCACCTGGCCGCAAGCCAAGGAGCAGAAGCCCTCGCTGCGCTACGTGGTGGAAGGCAAGGTCAAGATGAACGACGAAGACAGCGCCGTAGCACCGGCCGCCGTGAAAGCCTGGTCCGACATCGCCGGCAAGGCGTACAAGGAATCCAACCTGTTCTCCTCGGTCAACGAAGGCTTCGGCGACGCCGACATCACTGCCGAGGTGAAGGTGACCAACGATGGCCACGGCAGCTTGCCGCTGGCCTTCATCAGCGGTCTGACCTTCGGGGTGTTGCCCACCACAGCCGAAGACCGGGTGATCACCCAGACCACCTACCGCAACCGCGACGGCAAGGTGCTGGCCGAAGTGACCAAGCAGGACAGCGTGCGCACCTGGTTCCAGATCCTGCTGCTGCCTGGCGCCGTGATCGCCAACCCCTTCAGCAAGATCAACCAGATCCACTACGACAACAACAAGGCGACCATCCTCGACGCCAGCAAGAACGGCGTGTTCTGAACGCCCGCCATGCCATGAAGAAGGCCCGCACTTGCGGGCCTTCTTCATTTGAGCGGATGAGGACTCGACAGGATGAGCACGTGCCGTAGGGTGTGCCGCGCACCGCCGCACGGTGCTTCTGGCGAGATCCAGGTGCGCGCAGCACACCCTACGTCCAGAGTGAGCGGCGGCTGCAGGCTCCGAGCTCTGATTGCATCTCCGTCCGGAGAGCCAAAAAGCAAAGCCACGCTCCAATAGACCTCCACCAACCGAGTGACCAGGTGATGGTGGGCGGAATGAAAAGGCCCGCTTGCGCGGGCCTTTTCCGGGGTGCGTTACAGGCTTCAGGCGGAGAGTTCCACCAGCAGCTTGTTGAGGCGGCGCACATAGGCGGCCGGGTCCTTGAGGCTGTCGCCAGCGGCCAGGGCAGCCTGGTCGAAGAGGATGTGCGAGAGCTCGCCGAAGCGGTCTTCGTCCTGCTCGCCATCGAGTTTCTCGATCAGCGGGTGGGCCGGGTTGAACTCGAAGATCGGCTTGGAATCCGGGACCTTCTGGCCGCTGGCCTCGAGGATCTGGCGCATCTGCAGGCCGAGGTCCTGTTCGCCGATGGCGAGGATCGCCGGGGAGTCGGTCAGGCGGTGCGAGACGCGCACTTCCGAGACTTCCTCGCCGAGGGCGGTCTTGAGGCGCTCGACCAGCCCTTCCTTGGCCTTGGCGACTTCTTCCTGGGCCTTCTTGTCCTCTTCCGAGTCCAGCTTGCCGAGGTCGAGGTCACCGCGTGCCACGTCGGCGAAGTGCTTGCCGTCGAACTCGGTGAGGTAGCTCATCAGCCACTCGTCGATGCGGTCGGTGAGCAGCAGCACTTCGATGCCTTTCTTGCGGAAGACTTCCAGGTGCGGGCTGTTCTTCACCTGGGCGTAGGATTCGCCGGTGAGGAAGTAGACCTTGTCCTGGCCTTCCTTCATGCGGCCGATGTAGTCGGCCAGGGAGACGCTCTGCTCGCCGCTTTCGTCGCTGGTGGAGGCGAAGCGCAGCAGGCCGGCGATCTTCTCCTTGTTGGCGAAGTCTTCCGCCGGGCCTTCCTTGAGGACCTGGCCGAAGTTCTTCCAGAAGCCCTTGTATTGCTCGGGTTCGTTCTTGGCCAGCTTCTCCAGCATGTCCAGCACGCGCTTGGTCAGCGCGGACTTCATGGAGTCGACCACCGGGCCGGTCTGGAGGATTTCGCGGGAGACGTTCAGCGACAGGTCGTTGGAGTCCACCACACCCTTGATGAAGCGCAGGTACAGCGGCAGGAACTGCTCGGCCTGGTCCATGATGAACACGCGCTGCACGTAGAGCTTGAGGCCGCGCGGCGCTTCACGCTGGTACAGGTCGAACGGCGCACGGGCCGGGACGTACAGCAGCGAGGTGTATTCCAGCTTGCCTTCGACCTTGTTGTGGCTCCAGGACAGCGGGTTTTCGAAGTCGTGGGCGACGTGCTTGTAGAACTCCTGGTATTCCTCGTCCTTCACCTCGGTGCGCGGACGGGTCCACAGGGCACTGGCGCGGTTGACGGTTTCCCACTCGACCTCGGCCGGAGCGTCTTCGCCGTGGTGTTCCTTCGGCAGCTCGATGGGCAGGGCGATGTGGTCGGAGTATTTCTTGATGACGTTGCGCAGGCGCCAGCCATCGGCGAACTCTTCTTCGCCGCTCTTCAGGTGCAGGACGATGCGGGTGCCGCGCTCGGCCTTCTCGACGCTGGCGATGTCGAACTCGCCCTCGCCTTTCGACGACCAGTGCACGCCTTCACTGGCGGCGAGACCGGCACGGCGGCTGTAGACATCGACCTTGTCGGCGACGATGAACGCGGAGTAGAAGCCCACGCCGAACTGACCGATGAGGTGCGAGTCCTTCTTCTGGTCGCCGGAGAGGTTCTTGAGGAAATCGGCGGTACCGGACTTGGCGATGGTGCCGAGGTGGGCGATGACTTCATCGCGGCTCATGCCGATGCCGTTGTCTTCGAGGGTGACGGTCTTGGCGTCCTTGTCGAAGCTCACGCGGATCTTCAGCTCGGCGCCGCCTTCGAGTAGCTCGGGCTTGGCCAGCGCTTCGAAACGCAGCTTGTCGGCGGCGTCGGAGGCGTTGGAGATCAGCTCGCGCAGGAAGATTTCCTTGTTCGAGTACAGGGAATGGATCATCAGGTGAAGCAGTTGCTTCACTTCGGTCTGGAAGCCCAGGGTTTCTTTTTGAGTCTCCACACTCATGGTCATCTAACTCCACGGATGATTAGGCCGCGACTGCGGCGGATGTCACCCAGATGGGGGCTAGCTGTTCAATTTCAAGGGCTTGCACGGAGACGGCCGACGACCGCCTGGGCAGGCGGTCGTGGCGGGATGGCTCAGGGCTCGAGCAGTTCGATGCGGGCGATTTCTTCGGGGCGCAGCACGAAGCTGGCCTCGCCCTGCCCGGAGATGTTGCGGCGGATGATGATCTGGCCGTCGGCGTTGATGCCGTTGAAGCGCCCTTCCGCCAGGCTGCCACGCTGGGTCTGCACGCGCATGGTGAGGTTCTGGTAGTGGTTGGGGTTGTTCAACAGGCGCTCCAGGGAGAAGCGCAGGCGGCGATCGGCTGGGCGCGAGGGGCGTTCGGCGGGTGCGACCTCGGGCTCGGCGCCGGCGGTTTCGGCCTTGGCCTGCACGCTGGGCAGCGGCGGGAAGCGGTCGCCCTTGATGGCCCAGCCACGCAGGTCGCTGCGGGTGAATTGCAACGGCAGGTGCTGGGCGTTGCCGTCGATGCGCGCGTCCACTTCCAGCTCCAGTTCCCGTGCCGGCAGGCTTACCGCCGGGAGCCGCGCAAGTTCGACGTTGCGGGTGGCGAAACGGCGCTGCAGGTAGTCACGGGCGACATGCTGCAGGGTGTCCACGGAATCGTGGCGCAGGTCGACCTGGCCGTCCTGGTAGCGCAGGCGATCGGTGAACAGTTCGACCTCGCCGCTGAGGGTGGTCTTGAACTGCGGCGGCAGCACCAGGTGGAAGGCGCCGGCGAGCACATTCGGGCCCTGGCGCTTGAGGTCTAGGTGCAGGGTGTAGCCCTTGGCCAGGCGCCGCGCTTCGGGCAGTTCCTGCTCCGGCAGCAGCCAGCTGATTTCCACTTCCGGCTTGCTGCCGGGGTCTTCGGGCAGCACGTCCAGGCGCAGCACGCCTTCGGGTTGCTGCGCCAGGCGGATGCTCACCTCGCGCCGTGCGAAGAAGTCCTGGCCTTCACGCAGGCTCAACACGCCGTCGATGAGTTCCGCCTGTTGCGGCTGGAACGGCTGGCCGTTGAGTTCGCCACGCAGGTGGATGGCCAGCTCGCTGGGCTCCCGGCGTTCGCCCTTGAGCCATTCGAGGTTGACGATGGCGTGCAGGCGCTCGGGGTCGCTGTAGGCCAGCAGGGTCAGCCCGACGATCAGCGGGATGAAGCCGAGGGCAACGAGCATCACCGCCTTGCGCGCGGTGCGCCAGTGCGCGGCGATATAGCCGAGGGTGATTGGCGGCAACAGGCTGCCGATTCCCCACAGCAGGCTGGTACCGAAGGCGAGCATGACCAGCCAGACGAGACCGGCGAGGATCAGCAACAGCCCGCCGAGGATCAGTAGTGCATCCATCCAGGATTCCTTGATGCAGGACCGGGCGCATGGTGCCCGGCCACGGGTCAGGGTTCGTCGACCTTGAAGTGGGCACGGGCGGTGGCGATGGGCTCGGTCTGGTTGGTCTGCCAGGCGGTGATGGCGACGTTGGCGACGCGGCGCCCCTGTCGCCAGACCTGGCAGGTGGCGAAGGTGTCACGATAGTGCCCGGCGCGTAGGTAATCTATCGAGAAGTCGATGATTTTGGGCAAATGTGGGATGCCCATGAACATCAGCAGGTGGAGCATCGCGGCATGCTCCATGAAGCCGGCGATGACGCCGCCATGGATGGCCGGCAGGGTCGGGTTGCCGATGTTGTCCTTGTTGGCCGGCAGGCGGAACACCATGTCCTCTCCCAGGCGCAGGCATTCGATGCCCAGCAGCTTGGCGTAGGGGATCAGGCACACCAGCGAGTCGTAGTCGTTCTTGTCGTGGGCTTCGCGCACCAGGGCGTCGAGGTCGAGCTTCATGCCGCACCTCCCTTCTTCAGCTGGCTGGGCTTGCCCATGCGCATGAAGGCGCCGACCACGTGGGCGATGGGCTGTTCGGGGTCGTCCTGGTAGGCGTAGCCACGGGTGAAGATGACGTTCGGCGTGACGCGGTAGCACTCGGCAAAGCCGTAGACGTCCTTGTTCGGTTCGGCCGGGTGCATGTAGTCGATGCGCAGGTCGAGGGTCGGGCAGATCTCGAACTCGGGCAGCACACAGACTGTGGAGATGCCGCAGGTGGTGTCCATCAGGGTGGTGATGGCGCCGCCATGGATGACGCCGGTTTCCGGGTTGCCGATGATCTGCTCGCTGTAGGGCAGGCACAGGGTCAGGCCCTTGCTGTCGGCGCTCTGTACCCGCAGGCCGAGCACCTGGCAGTGGCGCAGCACCGAGAGGAAGCGCTGGGCGTTGTCGAGAATGGGGTTGTCGCTCATCCGGTGGTTCCATGGCGTTGGCGTGAAGGCGCGCATGATACCGCGCGGCCCGCCGCTGGGGCGATCCGGCTGAACTTCGAGGGCCAGGGAGGCTCGAAAGGTCGTCGTGCAACCACCAAGACCTAGGAGAATTCCCATGCACAAGCCCTATGCCTATGCGCTTCTGATCGCCACCAGCCTGGGCCTCGCCGCCTGCGACAAGCCGGCCGACGACAAGGCTGCGCAGCCGAGCGAAACCCCGCCCGCCGCCACCCAGCCGGCCCCCAGCGGTGCACCGCAGACCCCGGCACCGGCACCGACCCCGGCCGCCCCCACCACCGCTCCCGAGCCCGCCCCCCAGGGCGGCCAGCCCAGCGGCCAGCAGTAACCCCCGCTCTCCGCCAGCCCCTGCTACCCCGGGGGCTGGCGGCATACCGAGGAACTAAAGCGAAACGCCTGGGCTCCAAAACGGCACGAGGTGAAGCCACTCACCCGATCCATGTCGAACCAGGAGAAACACCGTGCGCAAGACCCTTTCCTATGCCCTGATGCTGGCCTTTACCCTGGGCCTGGCAGCCTGCGAAAAAACCCCGGAAGACAAGATGGAGTCGGCCAAGGAGTCGGCGTCCGAAGCGATGGAGTCCCTGGGGGATGCCGCCAAGGAAAGTGGCGAGGCGGCCGAGCAGAAGGCCGATCAGCTCACCGGCCACGAACCTACCGCGGGCGAGAAGGCAGAAGATGCCGCCGACGATATCGGCGATGCCGTGGAAGGTGCCGGCGACGAAGCCAAGGACGCCATCGACGGCAAGTGAGCCGCGCAGCAATCGCCATAACGCAAAGGCCCGCATGATGCGGGCCTTCTTGTATCTGCGAGGTGCCTTCAGTGGCCGATGAACAGCGTGATCAAAGCACCGGGCTGAGCATCAGCAGCAGGCAGCAGACCAGCCCGACGACCCATACCAGGCTGCGCAGCAGGTGGATGTCGTTCCAGTAGAGGAACAGGTAGATCACCCTGGAGACGATGAACACCAACGCCAGCAGGTCGATCAGCCAGCCACGGGTGTCTGTGGTATGGGCCATCAGTACACCGGCGGCGAACAGCGGGAAGATTTCTAGGCTGTTGAGGTGCGCCCCCAGCGCGCGACCGCCGAAGCCGGTCAGACGGGATTGCTGAGCCCGGGGGTGGTGATTGTCATAGCCGCCACCCTCCTCCTTCATGGCCCTGGCCACGGGAATCTTGGCGATGTAGATCAGCAGGGCAGCGAAGAATACGCACCAGAACGGAATACTCATTCGTTTTTCTCCTTCGGCGGTTCCACCGCCTGTGTCGTCGGGGTGTACACCATCACCTCTAGCACAGCGGAGTGGAACTCGCGTCGGTACAGCACGAAAACCACACCCGCGGTGATCAGCATGAAGAACCAGGGATTGATGAACCAGGCGAGCATGGCCAGGCCGAAGTAGTAGCTGCGCAAGCCCAGGTTGAACTGGTTGGCGGCGAGGGAGATGACCCGCGCGGTGCGCGTGGCGAAGTCCTTGCGCTCCTGCTCGCCGACGTTGCGCTCGCCGATCATCGGCGCCGAGCCCACCAGCACGGCGGCGAAGTTGTACTGGCGCATGCACCAGCTGAAGGTGAAGAACGAGTAGACGAACACCACGGCGATGGCCAGCAGCTTGAGTTCGGACATGCCACGGCTGGCCGGCTCGACATAGGGCAGGTCGGCGAGGATCGAGACGGCGCGGTCGGTAGAGCCGAGCACGGTGAGCACGCCGGCGAGGATGATCAGGGTGCTGGAGGCGAAGAACGAGGCGTTGCGCTCGAGGTTGCCGATCACGCTGGCGTCGGCGATGCGGTTGTCGCGCAGCAGCAGGCGGCGCATCCAGTCTTCGCGGTAGAGGTGCATGACGGAGGCGAGGCAAGGGGTGTCCCTGCCCTTCCAGGTGGCGTAGCGGGTGTAGCCGCCCCAGCAGAGGGTGAACCAGAGGATGGCCAGCAGGTTCCACAGGGCGTGGAAGTCGATCAGCTCGGAGATGTCGTTCATGGGTGTCCTGCGCCGGTTCGTGGCCGGCTGGGGTCCGGGGAAATGGAAAACGGCAGGTAGACGCCACCAGGCCCCGTGGAAGACACCCCATGGCGACGATTGCGCGCCGCGAGCCCATTTTCCTATGGACGCGGTGCCATGGCGACCATGAAAAAGGCCGCCCGAAGGCGGCCTCTGATGCAGCGTACGCTGGCTCAGGCCGGCGCGACGGCGGGACGGCCGGCCAGACGGTCGACGATGACGGCCAGTACCAGTACCACCAGCACCGGCAGCAGCCAGGCCAGGCTCTGGCTGGAGAGCGGCAGGTGCTCGATGAAGGACGGCACCAGCGACTTGAAGCCGGCGGCGCCCAGGCCATCGATGAGGCCGAAGAGCAGCGCGATCAGCATGGTGGGCACGAAAACGCGGCGCGACGACAGCCACAGGCGGTCGCACAGGCTCAGCGCCACCAGGACGATAGCCAGAGGGTACAAACCGACCAGCACGGGCACCGAGAAGGCGATCAGCTGGGTCAGCCCCTGGTTGGCCACCAGCAGGCTGAACGCGGCGAGCCCGAGCACCACGATGCGGTAGGAGACCGGCAGGATGCGGCTGAAGAACTCACCGCAGGCGGTGAGCAGGCCCACGGCGGTGGTCAGGCACGCCAGGGTGATGACCACGGCCAGCAGCAGGCTGCCGATGGTGCCGAAGGTGTGCTGCACGTAGGCGGTGAGGATCTGCACGCCGTTCTGGGCCTCACCGGCGATGCCCTGGCTGGTGGCACCGAGGTAGAAGAGCGCGAGGTAGACAATGGCCAAGCCAGAGGCGGCGATGATGCCGGCGATGACCGAATAGCGGGTGACCAGGCCTGCGTCCTCGACGCCGTGGTCGCGGATGGCGGTGGCGATGACGATGCCGAATACCAGGGCGCCCAGGGTGTCCATGGTCAGGTAGCCCTGCAGGAAGCCTTCGACCAGCGGCGCGGTCTGGTAGGCCTGCGAGGTGCTGCCGATGGGGCCCGCCGGCATGCTCAGGGCGGCGCCGCCGAGTACCAGGAGTGCCGCCAGCAGCACGGGGGTGATGAACTTGCCGATGCTGTCGACCAGCTTGCCGGGGTTGAGGGCCAGGAACAGCACAGCTACGAAATACAGCGCGCTGTAGGTGAACAGAGCGATACCGCTTTCACCGGTGAAAGGTGCCACGCCCATCTCGAAGGAGACCACGGCAGTGCGCGGAGTGGCGAACAGGGGCCCTATGGCCAGGTACACGGCTACCGCGAAGGCCAGGCCGGCGGTCTTGCCGAGTGGCGCGGTCAGGCGGTCCATGCCGCCACCGACGCGCGCCAGGGCGACCACGGTGAGCAGCGGCAGCCCGACACCGGTGAGCAGGAAGCCCAGCGCGGCGCGCCAGACGTTGTCGCCTGCGGCCATGCCGGCGCTGGGCGGGAAGATGATGTTGCCGGCGCCGAGGAACAGCGCGAATGTCATGAAGCCGAGGGCCAGGAGGTCCGAGCCTTTCAAACGAGTCATAGGGGGGAATACCACAGGCAGAATTTCATAGTTTCAGAGGGTTTCCCCGGGGTATGGGAAACGTCATCCATCCGTTTTGGGATCGACCATGGGTGCCCGTTACCTGCCCTTGTGGAGCCTGGCGAGCTTGAGGGGTGCAAGACTAGCGATTTGTGCAGCGGACCGGCACTGACATGCATCAGCCTGTCGACTGGAATTAACTATCTGTCGCCTGGAGGACAGGCGCAGGACAAACACAAAGGCCACCCGAAGGTGGCCTTTGCTCAGTTCGGAAAGCCTTAGGCCTTCTTCACTTCCCAACCGGTCAGCTCGGCCAGGGCCTTGCCGATGTCGGCCAGGGAACGCACGGTCTTCACACCCGCGTCCTGCAGGGCGGCGAACTTCTCGTCCGCAGTGCCCTTGCCGCCGGAGATGATGGCGCCAGCGTGGCCCATGCGCTTGCCGGCCGGAGCGGTGACACCCGCGATGTAGGACACCACCGGCTTGGTCACGTTGGCCTTGATGAAGGCAGCGGCTTCTTCTTCAGCGGAACCGCCGATCTCACCGATCATGACGATCGCTTCGGTCTTCGGGTCTTCCTGGAACAGCTTCAGGATGTCGATGAAGTTGGAGCCCGGGATCGGGTCGCCACCGATGCCCACGCAGGTGGACTGGCCGAAGCCGGCGTCGGTGGTCTGCTTCACGGCTTCATAGGTCAGGGTGCCGGAACGCGACACGATGCCTACTTTGCCCGGCAGGTGGATGTGACCCGGCATGATGCCGATCTTGCACTCGCCGGGAGTGATCACGCCCGGGCAGTTCGGGCCGATCAGGCGTACGCCCAGCTCGTCGCACTTGACCTTGGCTTCCAGCATGTCGATGGTCGGGATGCCTTCGGTGATGCAGACGATCAGCTTGATGCCGCCGAAAGCCGCTTCGAGGATGGAATCCTTGCAGAACGGAGCCGGAACGTAGATCACCGAAGCGTCAGCGCCGGTGGCTTCCACGGCTTCCTTGACGGTGTTGAACACCGGCAGGCCGAGGTGGGTGGTGCCGCCCTTGCCGGGGGTCACGCCGCCGACCATCTTGGTGCCGTAGGCGATGGCTTGTTCGGAGTGGAAGGTACCCTGCGAGCCGGTGAAGCCCTGGCAGATTACTTTGGTGTCTTTATTGATCAGGACGCTCATTACTTACCCTCCGCGGCCTTGACGACCTGCTGGGCAGCGTCGGTCAGGCTGGTCGCAGCGATGATGTTCAGACCGCTTTCGGCCAGGACCTTGGCGCCGAGCTCGGCGTTGTTGCCTTCCAGGCGGACGACCACCGGGATCTTCACGCCGACTTCTTTCACTGCACCGATGATGCCTTCGGCAATCATGTCGCAACGAACGATACCGCCGAAGATGTTCACCAGAACGGCAGCGACGTTGCTGTCGGACAGGATGATCTTGAAGGCTTCGGTCACGCGCTCTTTGGTAGCACCGCCGCCGACGTCGAGGAAGTTGGCAGGCTTGCCACCGTGCAGGTTGACGATGTCCATGGTGCCCATGGCCAGGCCAGCGCCGTTGACCATGCAGCCGATGTTGCCTTCCAGCGCGACGTAGTTCAGTTCCCACTTCTGCGCATGGGCTTCACGAGCGTCGTCCTGGGACGGGTCGTGCATGGCACGCAGCTTGGGCTGGCGGTACATGGCGTTGCTGTCGATGTTGATCTTGGCGTCCAGGCAGTGCAGGTTGCCGTCGGCCTTGATCACCAGCGGGTTCACTTCCAGCAGGGCCAGGTCGTAGTCCTGGAACAGCTTGGCCAGGTTCACGAAGATGTGGGTGAACTGCTTGATCTGGTCGCCTTGCAGGCCCAGTTGGAAGGCCAGTTCACGACCCTGGTAAGGCTGAGCGCCGACCAGCGGGTCAACGGTGGCCTTGAGGATCTTCTCGGGGGTCTCGTGAGCGACTTTCTCGATGTCCACGCCACCTTCGGTGGACGCCATGAACACGATACGGCGGCTGGAACGGTCTACCACGGCGCCCAGGTACAGTTCCTTGGCGATATCGGTGCAGGACTCAACCAGGATCTTGGTGACCGGCTGGCCATTGGCGTCGGTCTGGTAGGTCACCAGGCGCTTGCCGAGCCAGTTGGCGGCGAACGCCTTGGCGTCGTCCTTGCTCTTGACCAGCTTTACGCCACCCGCTTTACCGCGGCCGCCGGCGTGGACCTGGGCCTTGACGACCCACTCGCTGCCACCGATTTTTTCGCAGGCTTCTGCGGCTTCTTCCGGGGTGTCCACGGCGAAGCCCTTGGATACGGGCAGGCCGTATTCAGCGAACAGCTGCTTACCCTGATATTCGTGGAGATTCATGCTTGTCTACCGTCTTCGTTTGGGTATTGCCCATTCGGCGCTGCATTCGTGGTGCCGCGCCACCTGTGACTGCTTAAAGGCAGTCCGGCGGGCTTTCCGCGGTGAGCCCCTGGGGACTCACGACGGGTAGCCCGCCGTGGTTCTTCTTTCAGGAATCCGCTGGAGATGCCACGCGCAGGCGCGGCATCACCGGCTGATTTCTCAACGCTTCTTGCGGTTGGCGATATGGATCGCGTGGCCGTTGACGGCCAGGGCCGCTTCGTGCAGCGCTTCGGACAGGGTCGGGTGCGAGAAGACCATCATGCCCAGGTCTTCGGCGCTGGTGCCGAATTCCATGCCGATGGCGCCCTGCTGGACCAGTTCCGCAGCGCTTGGGCCGATCACGTGGACGCCCAGGACGCGGTCGGTCTTGGCATCGGCGATGACCTTGACCAGGCCGGTGGTGTCGTTGGCAGCCATGGCACGGCCGCTGGCCGCGAAGGGGAAGGTACCGACGTTGATTTCGACGCCTTCGGCCTTCAGGGACTGCTCGGTCTTGCCGACCCACGCGATTTCCGGGTGGGTGTAGATCACCGACGGGATCAGGTCGTAGTTCACCTGGGCTTTGTGGCCGGCGATACGCTCGGCGACCATGATGCCCTCTTCCGACGCCTTGTGAGCCAGCATGGCGCCACGGACCACGTCACCGATGGCGAAGACGCCCGGAACGCTGGTCTTGCAGTGGTCGTCGACATAGATGTAGCCACGCTCGTCGAGGGTGACACCGCTGTCGGCAGCCAGCAGCTCGGTGGTAACCGGACGACGGCCAACGGCAACGATCAGCTTGTCGAACACCTGCTTCTGCTCGCCTTCGGCGTCGGTGAAGCTGACGGTGACCTGCTTCTTCTTCACTTCGGAACCGGTGACGCGAGCGCCCAGGCGGATCTTCAGGCCTTGCTTGGTGAGGACCTTCAGGGCTTCCTTGGCGATCTGCTCGTCAGCGGCCGGCAGGAACTTGTCCAGGGCTTCGAGCACGGTGACTTCGGCGCCCAAGCGGGCCCAGACGGAACCCAGCTCGAGACCGATCACGCCAGCGCCGATAACGCCCAGCTTCTTCGGTACGGCCTGGAAGTCCAGGGCACCGGTGGAGTCGACGATGACGTCCTGGTCGACCGGGGCCGGCGGGATGTCGACCGGACGCGAGCCGGACGCGAGGATCACGTTCTCGGCCTGGACGATCTGGGTCTTGCCATCGGAACCGGTGACTTCGACCTGCTTGTTGGCCAGCAGCTTGCCGTGGCCTTCCAGCAGGGTGACGCCGTTGGCCTTGAACAGGGTGCTTACGCCGCCGGTCAGGTTCTTAACGATGCCGTTCTTGCGGGCGACCATGGCCGGTACGTCGATGCTGACGCCCTTGGCTTCGATGCCGTGGATTTTGAAGCCATCAACGGCCTCGTGGTACTTGTAGGAGCTGTCCAGCAGCGCCTTCGACGGAATGCAGCCGACGTTCAGGCAGGTACCGCCCAGGGCGATCTTGCCGTCCTTGTCCTGGTATTTCTCGATGCAGGCGGTTTTCAGGCCGAGCTGGGCCGCCTTGATGGCCGCAACGTAACCGCCGGGGCCCGCACCAATCACTACCACGTCGAATTTCTGGGTCATAACGTTCTCCTAAGCCTCGAGCTTCAAGCGGCAAGCCACAGGCCGGGCTGCGATGTTCTGCAGCTTGCGGCGTGTGGCTTGCAACTGATTTAGATGTCCAGCAGCAGACGAGCCGGATCTTCCAGCAGGTTCTTGATGGTCACCAGGAAGCTGACGGCTTCCTTGCCATCGATCAGGCGGTGATCGTAGGACAGAGCCAGGTACATCATCGGGCGGATGACCACTTGGCCGTTGATGGCCATGGGACGCTGGATGATGTTGTGCATGCCGAGGATGGCGGCCTGCGGCGGGTTGACGATCGGGGTCGACATCATCGAACCGAAGGTGCCGCCGTTGGTGATGGTGAAGGTGCCACCGGTCATCTCGTCGATGGACAGTTTGCCCTCGCGCGCCTTCTTGCCGAAGGTGGCGATGCCGTTCTCGACTTCGGCCAGGCTCATCAGCTCGGCGTTGCGCAGGACCGGAACCACCAGGCCACGGTCGCTGGAAACGGCTACGCCGATGTCCTGGTAGCCGTGGTAGACGATGTCGTTGCCGTCGATCGAGGCGTTGACGGCCGGGAAGCGCTTCAGCGCCTCGACGGACGCCTTGACGAAGAAGGACATGAAGCCCAGGCGCACGCCGTTGTGGGTCTTCTCGAACAGGTCCTTGTACTTCGAACGCAGGGCCATGACTTCGGTCATGTCGACTTCGTTGAAGGTGGTCAGCATGGCCATGGTGGACTGTGCTTCGACCAGGCGCTCGGCGACCTTGGCACGCAGGCGGGTCATCGGGACGCGCTTCTCGACGCGGTCACCCGCGGCGAAGACCGGGGCCTCGGCGGCCGGAGCGGCAGCCTTGGCAGCCGGGGCGGCGGCCGGAGCGGATTTCTTCGCTTCAACGGCAGCTACCACGTCTTCCTTGGTCACGCGACCGCCTTTGCCGGTGCCGGCGATGCTGTTCGGGTCGATGCCGTTCTCTTCGGCCAGCTTGCGGGCGGCCGGGGAGAGGATGGCGTCGTCACCACCAGCAGCAGCAGCCGGAGCGGCGGCCTGGGCAGCGGCAGCCGGGGCTGCAGCGGCGGCAGGAGCAGCGCTGGCGGCGCCACCTTCGGTCAGTTTGCCCAGCAGTTCGCCGCTGAGGACGGTGTCGCCCTCGTTCTTGACGATTTCAGCCAGCACGCCGTCGGCTTCGGCCAGTACTTCAAGCACTACCTTGTCGGTCTCGATGTCGACGATCAGCTCGTCACGCTTGACGGCCTCGCCCGGCTTCTTGTGCCAGGTGGCCACGGTGCCGTCGGCAACCGATTCCGGGAATGTAGGGGCTTTGATCTCGATAGCCATTTGTATGGGTTCCTATCTAATTCGGTTTCTTCTGCACGAAGGCGTTAAACAGTAAAGGCATCTTGCAGCAGTTTTTCCTGCTGCTCGGCGTGCATCGAGGCATAGCCGCAGGCCGGAGAGGCCGAGGCGTCACGCCCGGCGTACTCGAGGAACAGGCCTTTGTTGTGGGCTGCCGCGACACGACGCATGTGATGCTGGCTGCAGTACCAGGCGCCCTGGTTCATCGGCTCTTCCTGGCACCAGACGATGTGCTTGAGGTTCTTGTACTGGGCAAGAACTTCGGCCAGGTCGTCTTCCGGGAACGGGTACAGCTGCTCGATACGCACGATGGCGATGTCTTCACGGCCTTCGGCACGACGCTTTTCCAGCAGGTCGTAGTAGACCTTGCCGCTGCACAGCACCAGACGCTCGACTTTCTTCGGATCGATCGAGTCGATCTCGTTGATCACGGTCTGGAACGAGCCTTCGGCCAGATCTTCCAGGGTCGAGATGGCGAGCTTGTGGCGCAGCAGGGACTTGGGCGTCAATACGACCAACGGCTTGCGCAGCGGGCGGATCACCTGGCGACGCAGCAGATGGTAGATCTGCGCCGGGGTGGTCGGCATGCACACCTGGATGTTGTGCTCGGCGCACAGCTGCAGGTAACGCTCCAGGCGCGCGGAGGAGTGCTCCGGCCCCTGCCCTTCGTAGCCGTGCGGCAGCAGCATGGTCAGGCCGCAGAGACGACCCCACTTGTGCTCGCCACTGGTGATGAACTGGTCGATCACCACCTGGGCGCCGTTGGCGAAGTCACCGAACTGGGCTTCCCAGATCACCAGCGCGTTGGGCGTGGTGGTGGAGTAGCCATACTCGAATGCCAGTACGGCTTCCTCGGAGAGGTAGGAGTCGTACAGCTCGAAGCTCGGCTGTTTGTCGAACAGGTTCTGCAGGGGCAGGTAGGTACCGGCATCCTTCTGGTTGTGCAGCGCCGCATGGCGGTGCGAGAAGGTGCCGCGACCCACGTCCTGGCCGGTGATGCGAACCGGGTGGCCTTCGAACAGCAGAGTGGCGTAGGCCATGGTTTCGGCGTAGCCCCAGTTGATCGGCAGGCCGCCGGCGCCCATCTTCTGGCGGTCTTCGAGAATCTTCGAGACCTGACGCTGGACGACGAAGCCTTCCGGGATCTCCAGCAGCTTGGCGGAGAGCTCCTGCAGGGTCTTGAGCTCGAAACGGGTGTCGTGGCGAGCGGTCCAGGTGTGACCCAGGTAGGGACGCCAGTCGACGAAGAGCTCCTTGTTGGGCTCTTTGACCAGGCTCTTGACCACGTGCTGACCGTTGTCCAGGGCGGTGCGGTACTCGTCGATCTTGGCCTGCACGCGATCGTCGTCCAGCACGCTGGATTGGATCAGGGCATCGGCATAGAGCTCGCGAGTGGTGCGCTGCTTGGCGATCTGCTGGTACATCAGCGGCTGGGTGCCGCTCGGCTCGTCGGCCTCGTTGTGACCGCGACGGCGGTAACAGACCAGGTCGATGACCACGTCACGCTTGAACTGCATGCGGTAGTCGACGGCCAACTGGGTCACGAAGAGCACGGCTTCCGGGTCGTCGCCGTTCACGTGGAAGATCGGCGCCTGGATCATCTTCGCAACGTCGGTGGCGTACTCGGTGGAGCGCGAGTCGTCCTGACGGCTGGTGGTGAAACCGACCTGGTTGTTGATGACGATGTGCACGGTACCGCCGGTGCGGTAGCCGCGGGTCTGCGACATCTGGAAGGTTTCCATGACCACGCCCTGGCCCGCGAAGGCGGCGTCGCCGTGGATGGAGATCGGCAGTACCTTGTCGCCGGCCTTGTCCTGGCGGCGATCCTGACGGGCACGAACGGACCCCTCGACCACCGGGGAGACGATCTCCAGGTGGGACGGGTTGAACGCGAGCGCCAGGTGGACTTCACCACCCGCGGTCATGACGTTGGAGGAGAAGCCCTGGTGGTACTTCACGTCACCGGAGGACAGGCCTTCGACCTTCTTGCCTTCGAACTCGTCGAACAGGTCGCGCGGGTTCTTGCCGAAGGTGTTGACCAGTACGTTGAGGCGGCCGCGGTGGGCCATGCCGATAACGATTTCCTTGGTGCCGTAGGAGCCGGAACGCTGGATGATCTCGTCCAGCATCGGAATCAGGCTTTCGCCGCCTTCCAGGCCGAAACGCTTGGTGCCCGGGTACTTGGTGCCCAGGTACTTTTCCAGGCCCTCGGCCGCAGTCAGGCGCTCGAGCAGGTGGCTCTGCACTTCGGCGGAGAACGCCGGGCGGCCACGCACGCTTTCCAGGCGCTGCTGGAACCACTTGCGCTGGTCGGAATCGACGATGTGGGTGAACTCGGCACCGATGGTGCGGCAGTAGGTCTGCTGCAGCGACTGATGGATCTCGCGCAGGGTCGCCTCTTCCTTGCCGATGTAAAGCTCACCGGTACGGAAGGTGGTGTCGAGGTCAGCATCGGTCAGGCCGTAATGGTTGATCGACAGATCGGCCGGCACCTTGCGCTGCCAGAGGCCGAGGGGGTCGAGCGTCGCCGCCTGATGGCCGCGCATGCGGTAGGCCTGGATCAGACGCAGGACTTCGACCTGCTTCTTCTCGTGCTCGCTGCTTACGCTGCCAGCCGATACGGGCTGCGCGCGGCGCTGGTTCTTGGCGAGCAGGACGAAGTGGTCGCGAACAGTAGAATGCGATACGTCGGTGGCGGTGTTACCGTCGGCCGGCAACTTCTGGAAGTAGGTGCGCCACTCTTCGGGCACAGCGTTGGGATCGTGCAGGTAAAGCTCATAGAGCTCTTCCACATATGCAGCGTTGCCACCGGATAGGTGGGCGCTGTTCCACATGCGCTGCATTACGCTTTCTTGCATGCTTGGTCACCCTCGGTAAGGGGACACCACCGGCGTGGAATCAGCATCGTGGCTTCAATAGTCCTGGCACAGCGACTCGGTAAAGCCACCAAGGATCCCGCAGATAGTCCGGGCACCAGCCCGGTTGCCCCTGCTGGTCATCTATATATTTTCAAGTAAGGACCGCCGCTTTGTGAGCTGCTGCCCTGGTTTACTGCTGCGCCGGTAGCAAACCGGCGCCGCAGGTATTACGGGTAAAGCATGAAGCGCATCAAGTACCGCTTTGCAGCAGCATGTGACGTACGTGACCGATCGCCTTGGTCGGGTTCAGACCCTTGGGGCAAACGCTCACGCAGTTCATGATGCCGCGGCAGCGGAACACGCTGAACGGATCGTCCAGCGCGGCCAGACGCTCTTCGGTCTTGTTGTCGCGGCTGTCGGCCAGGAAACGATAGGCCTGCAGAAGCGCAGCGGGACCGAGGAACTTGTCCGGGTTCCACCAGAAGGACGGGCAGGAGGTCGAGCAGCAAGCGCACAGGATGCACTCGTACAGACCGTCCAGCTTCTCGCGCTCTTCCGGCGACTGCAGACGCTCGATCGCCGGGGCGGGCGTGTCGTTCTGCAGGAAGGGTTTCACCTTCTCGTACTGCTTGTAGAAGATGCTCATATCAACGACGAGGTCACGGATGACCGGCAGGCCGGGCAGCGGGCGGATCACCAGCTTGCCGCCCTTCAGGCCGGCAGCGGAGATCGGCGTGATGCAGGCCAGGCCGTTCTTGCCGTTGATGTTCATACCGTCGGAACCGCAGACGCCTTCACGGCAGGAACGACGGTAGGAGAAACCTTCGTCCTGTTCCTTGATCAGGGCCAGCACGTCCAGGACCATGATGTCCTTGCCGCCGGTGTCGACCTGGAAGTCCTGCATGAAGGGTGCAGCGTCCTGGTCCGGGTTGTAGCGATAAACGCTGACTTTCAGAATGTTGGCTTGCGACATATCAGCCACCCTTAATAAGTACGTACTTTGGGTTCAAACGCAGGAACGGTCTTCGGCGCGAAGTTGACGTCGCGCTTGGTGACGCGCTTCTCACCCGGGTAGTACAGGGTGTGGCACAGCCAGTTCTCGTCATCACGCTCTTCGAAGTCTTCGCGGGCATGCGCGCCACGGGATTCCTTGCGGACCTCCGCTGCGATCGCAGTTGCCTCGGCCACTTCGAGTAGGTTCTGCAGCTCCAGCGCTTCGATACGCGCGGTGTTGAAGGCCTGGCTCTTGTCAGCGATCTTGACGTTGGCGATGCGCTCGCGCAGGTCGGCCAACTGGGCGATGCCCTTCTGCATGTACTCGCCGGTGCGGAACACACCGAAGTAGTTCTGCATGCAGTTCTGCAGTTCTTTACGCAGCGGAGCCACGTCTTCGCCGCTGCTGCGCTCGTTGACGCCGGACAGGCGCTTGAGCGACAGCTCCAGGTCGGTTTCCGAAGCACCGCGGTGCTCGATACCTTCCTTGAGGGCTTTTTCCAGGTGCAGACCGGCAGCGCGACCGAATACCACCAGGTCGAGCAGCGAGTTGCCGCCCAGGCGGTTGGCACCGTGTACCGACACGCAGGCGACTTCGCCGACCGCGAACAGGCCATCGATGATGATGTCCTTGCCGCTGGCATCCTGGGTGATGGCCTGGCCATGAATGTTGGTGGCAACGCCGCCCATCATGTAGTGACAGGTCGGGATCACCGGTACCGGAGCGACGACGGGGTCGACGTGAGCGAAGGTCTTCGACAGTTCGCAGATACCCGGCAGGCGGCTGTGCAGCACTTCCTCGCCCAGGTGGTCGAGCTTCAGCAGTACGTGGTCCTTGTCCGGGCCACAGCCGTTGCCGGCCAGTACTTCCTTGACCATGGAGCGGGCGACCACGTCGCGGCCGGCCAGGTCCTTGGCGTTCGGAGCGTAACGCTCCATGAAGCGCTCGCCATGGGCGTTGATCAGGTAGCCACCCTCACCACGGCAGCCTTCGGTCACGAGGACGCCGGCGCCGGCGATACCGGTCGGGTGGAACTGCCACATCTCGATGTCCTGCACCGGCACACCGGCACGCAGTGCCATGCCGATACCGTCACCGGTGTTGATCAGGGCGTTGGTGGTGGACGCATAGATGCGGCCAGCGCCACCGGTGGCCAGGACCACGGCCTTGGAGCGGATGTAGACGGTCTCGCCGGTCTCGATGCAGATGGCGATGATGCCGACCACGGCGCCATCCTGGTTCTTCACCAGGTCGACGGCGTACCACTCGTTGAGGAACGAGGTGCCGTTCTTCAGGTTGGCCTGGTACAGGGTGTGCAGCAGGGCATGACCGGTACGGTCGGCGGCAGCGCAGGTACGCGCAGCCTGGCCACCCTTGCCGAAGTCCTTGGACTGGCCACCGAACGGACGCTGGTAGATGCGGCCTTGCTCGGTACGGGAGAACGGCAGCCCCATGTGCTCCAGCTCGAACACGGCTTCCGGGCCGACGGAGCACATGTATTCGATCGCGTCCTGGTCACCGATGTAGTCGGAGCCCTTGACGGTGTCGTACATGTGCCAGCGCCAATCGTCGTTCGGGTCGGCCGAAGCGATGGCGCAGGTGATGCCGCCCTGAGCGGAAACGGTGTGCGAGCGGGTCGGGAAGACCTTGGTGACCACGGCAGTCTTGTGGCCGCCTTGAGCCAGTTGCAGCGCAGCACGCATGCCGGCGCCGCCGCCACCAACGATGATGGCGTCGTAGGAAAGAGTACGAATGCTAGACATGGATCAGATACCCCACAGAATCTGCACGCCCCAGACGAAGTACGCGAACATGGTGATGCCGCAGACCGCCTGGAACAGGAAACGCACAACGGTTGCCCACTTGCCCAGCGCCATCGGCGTCAGGTAGTCAGTGGAGATGGTCCACATGCCAACCCAGGCATGTACACCGAGTGCAACCAGCCCGAGCAGGCTGAAGATGCGCATCCAGTTCTGGGAGAACAGACCATGCCAGTCAGCATAGGTCAGGCCGGGATTCGCTACGAGGTAGCCCAGCAGGAAAAGGAAATAAGCCGCGAGAACGACTGCAGAAACGCGCTGAGCCATCCAGTCATAGAGGCCCGAACGCGAGAAGTTCGTGACATTGGTTACCATACCCACACCCCCGCCAGCACGATCAGCACCGCGGAAATCGCGATGACGATTTTCGAGCCCAGCTTGCCGCCCTCGAGCGTCTCGCCGACACCCACATCCATTACCAGGTGGCGCACACCGGCAACCAGGTGGTAAAGCAATGCGGACAGCAGGCCCCAAATCACAAACTTGGCCAGCGGACTGGTCAGGCACGCCTTCACCTCACCGAAGCCTTCCTCGGATGCCAGCGACTTGCCGAGCGCATAAAGCAGCACAGCAATACCGACGAAAAGGATGACACCGGAAATACGGTGGAGAATGGACGTGTAAGCAGTGATTGGGAGTTTGATGGTCCTGAGATCTAGGTTTACAGGTCGTTGGCTATTCACGGCTGTTTTTTTCACACTGAGGCCCCTAACAATCAGGGCAAGTTGTCGGGAAGTGCACTGGTCAGGTACCCCTCACCAAAGGAGTGCCGACCACCAGAATACGGGCTTCAAGGCCCCTGGCAGTCGGGCGCTGAGTATAGACAGTTAGCTGACTAATGACAACGGAAAGGCCTCCCCCTAAGAGCGGATTGCGCTCCTTATATAAAAGGCGTAAATAGCGCCCTTTTTCCGCGAAAAACACCCCGCAAACCCCTCTGCCATATGGGTTTCTTCAAATTGACATTCGCATTTATCTCACTATAGTGGTGCGGGCCCTGCGTGGGGGGCTGTCTGATGATTTCAAGCATAAATAGGAGGCCGCTATGGCTGACAAAAAAGCGCAGTTGATCATCGAGGGCATTGCCCCCGTCGAGCTGCCCGTTCTGTCCGGTACCGTAGGTCCCGATGTAATCGATGTGCGGGGCCTGACCTCCACGGGTCGCTTCACCTTTGATCCTGGCTTTATGTCTACCGCCTCTTGCGAGTCGAAGATCACCTACATCGACGGCGACAAGGGTGTACTGCTTCACCGCGGCTACCCCATCGAGCAACTGGCAGAAGAATCCGACTACCTGGAAACCTGCTATCTGCTGCTGAACGGCGAACTGCCCAGCGCAGAGGAAAAGGCCAAGTTCGTTGGCACCGTCAAGAACCACACCATGGTTCATGAGCAGTTGAAGAGCTTCTTCAACGGCTTCCGCCGCGACGCCCATCCGATGGCGATCATGTGTGGCGTAGTCGGCGCCCTCTCCGCCTTCTACCACGACTCCCTGGACATCAACGACCCGCACCATCGCGAAATCTCCGCGATCCGCCTGGTCGCCAAGATGCCCACCATCGCCGCCATGGTCTACAAGTACTCCATGGGCCAGCCGATGATGTATCCGCGTAACGACCTGAACTACGCGGAAAACTTCCTGCACATGATGTTCAACACCCCGTGCGAGATCAAACCGATCAGCCCGGTACTGGCCAAGGCCATGGATCGCATCTTCATCCTGCATGCGGACCACGAGCAGAACGCCTCCACCTCCACCGTTCGCCTGGCCGGTTCGTCCGGTGCCAACCCGTTCGCCTGCATCGCAGCCGGCATCGCCGCCCTTTGGGGCCCGGCACACGGCGGCGCCAACGAAGCGGTACTGACCATGCTCGATGAAATCGGCGATGTCTCGAACATCGACAAGTTCATCGCCAAGGCCAAGGACAAGAACGACCCGTTCAAGCTCATGGGCTTCGGCCATCGCGTGTACAAGAACCGCGACCCGCGCGCCACCGTGATGAAGCAGACCTGCGACGAAGTCCTGAAGGAACTGGGGATCAAGAACGATCCGCAGCTGGAGCTGGCCATGCGTCTCGAAGAGATCGCCCTGACCGATCCGTACTTCAAGGAACGCAACCTGTACCCGAACGTCGACTTCTACTCGGGGATCATCCTCAAGGCGATCGGCATTCCGACCAGCATGTTCACCGTGATCTTCGCCCTGGCGCGTACCGTCGGCTGGATCTCCCACTGGAAGGAAATGCTCTCCAGCCCGTACAAGATCGGCCGTCCGCGCCAGCTGTACACCGGCTACGAGCAGCGCGACTACGTCTCGCTCGACAAGCGCAAGTAAGACGTCCGCTCCAGGAGAAGCCCCGCATCTGCGGGGCTTTTTCATGGACGAAGGGTACGTCGGCAGCACTGACGGCGGACACGGGGGATCTTGAGGGCTACAACCCAGGATGCGTTGGCCTCGCGGTGCTCGGCGCCAACCTACGAAAACCACGCGCTCCGCCCGCCAATCCGGGCAGGTTGCACCAATGAAAAGGCCCCGCATCGCGGGGCCTTGTGGTGTCAGCGGCCGATCACTTCTTCTCGGCGCGCTCGCGCAGGTGGCTGAGCGTATTGAACGGCGCGTCGACCACGAAGCTGTTGGCCAGCCAGGAGGGCACGCTGCCGCCCGGCTCGGTGTGCACCTGGTAGGTCACCTCGACTTCGCCCGGCCCCTTGGGCACGAACTTCCATACACCATCCACGGCGGCCACACGCACGAAGCCTTTCTCTTCCGGCACGTACTTGGGCTCGCCCTTGAGGGTGCGGGTCAGGCTGCCGTCGGCGCCTTCGGTGGTGGTGGCATGGATGACCGAGTCACGCGGGGTAACGGGCCAGGGGGTATTGAAGCGGGTGTAAGTCCAGCTGTCGGCGCCTTCCGACTTCAGCAGCTTCTGCTGCTCGCACTCGTGAATCCAGGCGCAGGAGCCGGAAACGTCCTCCTGCAGCTTGCGCAGGGTGGTGACGTCGGTTTTCAGGGTGGCGACCCCGCGATAGGCCTTGTACTTGGAGCCGGCAACCTCGCTCAGGTATACCTTGATGCCGTCCTCGTCCTTGGCCAGCTTCCAGTCCTCGGCATGGGCAGTCGAGGCCAGCAGCGCAGTGGCGCTAAAGCCGCAGATCACAGCCATTCGTTGCAGCGAAACCATCTTTGTTCTCCTTCTTATGATGACCAGCCGTCGTCCATCAGGACAGCTACTGGATAGATTGACTGACCGCCACGGCCGTCTCTTGTTCCAACCAGCCCAGCAAACGTATCGCCTCTTCCCGGCTGTCGCCACAGACAAAAAGATCGGCATCGAAGTCGGCACAGACCTTCGGCCGCTCCGGTTGGCCGAATATCGAGCAGAGATGCTCGACGGAGAGATGGATGCAACGCTCCCCCGCCGCCTTGCCCTTGGGCATGCCGGGGATGGGTGAACTGATGGATGGCGCGATGCAACAGGCGCCACAACCTGCACGACAAATCATGATCAGGGGCCCCTCTGCAA
>BATO01000073.1 GCA_000474255.1 Aquipseudomonas alcaligenes MRY13-0052 | reverse complement strand
AACTCCACCTCCCAATGGCGCCCGTAGAGGCTGCGTTCGACCCGCAGGCTCATCACCTCGGCACTGCCGTCGGGGGTGGCGGCACTTTCGTAGAACGCCTCTGCGAAACCCGGCGCGGTGATGTCACGCAGGCGCAGCTGCAGGGAGTGGACATCCACCTGCAGGCCGTCTAGCACCTCCTCGGTGAGCAGCGGCGCGTAGCTCCAGCCAACGAGCAACCGTTCACGCTCCTCGACGCTCTCGGGGACGGTCACGCCCTGGTAGATGGGCATCAGCATGAGGAAGGACTGCAGCGGCTTGCCGACCGCCTGCACCAGGGTGATGGGCGCGGTGAGGCGCACCTCGCCGCTGCGCATGGCGGCCAGCGCGGCCTCGCGCCGATTGCTTTCCGAGGCGATATCCAGGCCGATGGCCGCCGAATTGTTGGTCACCGGTTCCAGGTACTGGATGACGAAGCGATCGCCCTCGTGCTGGCTGATCTGGCGGATGGTGAAATCCGGCTTGCCATCGGCGCGGGCGCGGCTAAGGAAGTCGGCCTCATCGGCTGGCGCGACCTTGCGGATCAGGCCGAACCCCCGCGCCCCGGGAAATTCGACGGCGATGTCGCGGGAACGCGCGTAGCGATTGAACAGCTCGCGGCTGATGCCTGCCTCGCCAACGGTCACCAGGGCGCCACGGGCGCCGCGCAGGCCGTATTGGTAGAGACCCAGGCGACGTACCACGGCATCGGCCATGGCGTCGGTGGCCCGCCCCAGCGCCTCGTGGATGCGCTGCTGGTTGTGCTGCTGCAACTGGCTGGCCACCAGCGCGGTGGCCAGCACGCCGACCAGGACCACGGCCAGCATGCTGTAGACCGGCCCGGACAGGCGCCGGCTCATTGGCCGGCTCCGTCGTCGGTGTCGAGCCAGCGTTGCGGGTGGGTGGTGTTCTCGGCGAGAAAGCGGCTGGCCTCGGGAAAGGGCACCGGCCGGCCGAACAGGTAACCCTGCATGATCCGGCAGCCCAGCCCGAGCAGCAGCCGCGCCTGCTCGCTGTGCTCGACGCCTTCGGCCACCAGGTCCAGCCCCAGGGCCTGGGCCAGGCGGATCACCGCTTCGATGATCGCCGCGTCGCTGCGGTCGGTGAGCATCTCGCGGACGAAGCTCTGGTCGATCTTCAGCACGTCGATGGGCAGGCGCTTGAGGTAGGCGAGGCTGGAGTAGCCGGTGCCGAAGTCGTCGATGGCGATGCGCACACCCACGTCCTTGAGTTCCAGCAGGGTCTTGCGGGTCTTGTCGATGTCGTGGGCCAGCACCCCTTCGGTGATTTCCAGCTCCAGGTGGCTGGGCGGCAGGCCCGATTCCTGGAGGATGTCCTTGACCATGCCGAGGAAGCTTTCCTCACGGAACTGCACGGCGGAGATGTTCACGCTGAGGCACAGCGGGTAGCCCATTTCCAGCAGGCGCTTGGCGTCGTTGCAGGCCTGCAGCATCACGTACTTGCCGATGGGGATGATCAGCCCGGTTTCCTCGGCCAGGGGGATGAAGTCGGCCGGCGACACCAGCGAGCCGTCGGCGGTGCGCCAGCGGATCAGCGCCTCGATACCCATGGGGCGGCCGTCGGCGGCGTCGATCTTGGCCTGGTAGAACACCTCGAACACCCGCTGCTCCAGGGCCCGGCGCATGTGGCGCTCGAGCATGTGGCGGGCGCGGGTGCTGGCTTCGATCTTCTCGGAGAAGAAGCGGAAGCGATTCCGCCCCTCGACCTTGGCCTGGTACATGGCCGAGTCGGCGTAGCGGTAGAGGGATTCCAGGTTGTCGCAATCGTCCGGGTAGACGCTGATGCCGATGCTGGCCGAGAGGTCGTAGCGGGCGCCGTTGATGGTCAGCGGCAGGGCGATGGTCGTCAGCAGGCGCTCGGCGAAGTCGCTCACCGCTTCGAAGCCCTGGATATCCGGCAGCAGCACCACGAACTCGTCACCGCCCTGGCGGCTGACGGTGTCGACGGCGCGTGCCGTGCCCGAGAGGCGCAGCGCCACCTCGCGCAGCACCTGGTCCCCGGTGGTGTGGCCGATGGAGTCGTTGATGAACTTGAAGTTGTCCAGGTCGAGCATCAGCATCGCCACCTTGCCTTCGCCGCGCCGCGCCTTCTGCAGCGCCTGGGCGGCACGGTCCTTGAGCAGCGAGCGGTTGGGCAGGCCGGTGAGCGCATCGACGTAGGCCACCCGCTTGGCCTGTTCGCGCAGGCTCAGGTGGGCCTTCACATGGGCGCGCACCACAGGCAGGTTGAGCGGCTTCTGGATAAAGCCCAAGGCGCCGGATTCCAGGGCTTTCAGCTCGTTTTCCGGCTCACTGTGGGAGGTAACGAAGATGATCGAGGCATCGCACAGCTTGGGGTCGGCCTTGAATGCACGGCAGATCTCGAAGCCGTTCATCTGCGGCATCTCGATATCCAGCAGCACCACGTCCGGGCGGCAGGAACGGGCGATCTCCAGGGTGCCCGGCCCACCGTTGGCGATGTGCACGGCAGCCAGGTCGCGCACCGCTTCGCTGAGCACGCGGATATGGGTCGCCTGGTCGTCGACGATGAGGATCACTGGGTCGTGGCTGAAGAGGTCGTGCATTCCCTGGCTACCCCGATTGACACTATGGTGCTGAGTAACTGACAGCCTAGACGAAGTTATCCGACGCTCAGGTTCCACCTTGCCGTATGGAGAAAGACTCCAACAGGGTAGCCGTTGTGACGGGGGTTGCCGGAGCAACCCTGGAACATGCGGGGCTCACCCACCCTACGGCGCCGACCGATGCGTAGGGTGGATGGCGCTTTTTTCATCCACCAATGGCGGCCCGCCTGGGCTGTGAGGGTGGGCGGCGCTGCGTTCCCTCCATTTCGCGAATGAATTCGCTCCCACCAGTGCGGCGGCGCTACGCGCCGCTTGGCGACTGAAGTCGCCCCTACAGGCGTAGCCTGGGCTTCAGCCCAGGAGCGAGGCTGCCGAAATTCCCGGACTGAAGTCCGGGCTACAGAACGATTAAAAGCATCGCCAATGAATTCGCCCACAAGGGGCGGCAACGGCGTGCCCCGTGTCTTCCCCTACCCCACCCCCGCCAGGCGCTTGAGGCGTTCGATCTCGGCCGCAGACTCATTGCCGCATTGGGCAGCGGCGAGGCGCATGACCGCCTGTTCCTGCCGCACCTGGAACTGCGGCAACACATAGCAGGCGCCGATCAGCTCGCGCAGGGCCATGGGCAGGCCCCAGTGCGCCTTGAGGCGGATGGCCAGGGGTTCGGCGAAGTCGGCGAAGGCCTTCAACAGGGTGTTGTCGTCGATGCTCTGGCGGCTTTGCCGGGCCCACTCCTGAGCCTGGAAGATCACGCACATCTCGCCCAGGCGGTAGAGCAAGGCCGCCGCCTGCAGGGCACCATGGTCAAGGCCGCACTGGCGCGCGGTGCGCACCACCGTCTCGGCGAGCTGGTCGATCTCGTCGAGGTAGTTCTGCAGGAATATCTTCAGGAAGGGGTCGGTGGTGCTGCCGGCCTGGCGCAGGGCCAGGGCGGTGGCGAGGTTCATGCAGGTGCGTGCGCCCAGGCGCTTGAGCGCGTCGGGCAGGCTGGTGCAGGGCGCCTGGCCGCCGCCGTAGACGGCGCTGTTGGCAGCAGCGATGAGGTAGGCGCAGAGCGCCGGGTCGCGATTCCAGTCCGCGGCCAGCTCCTGGAAGTCCATGGACACGCCGCGACTGGCCTGCTGCAACTTGTCCTTCACATCGGAGAGCAGCGGTACATCCAGCTGCTCCGGGGTGAGGCTGCGCAGGTGCTCTTCGAAGCTGACCTGCCGCGCCTCCGGCTCCGCTGCCGTTACATCGGCGGGCAGCAGGCTTTCCAGGCAGGCAAGTACCTTGGGCACATCGAAGGGCTTGGTGATGTAGGCGCTGATGCCCATGGGCCGGGCCGCCAGCACGCTTTCGCGGTCGGCGCGCCCGGTCACCACCAGCAGCGGCACGTCCTTGTCCAGCCGGCGGATCTTCTGCATCACGTCCAGCCCGGTGCCGTCCGGCAAGTTCCAGTCGACGATCACCAACTGGTAGCGGTTCGGTTGCCAGGCGTCGATGGCGGCCTGCACCGAGGCGAAGCATTCGATTTCAGCGCCGGAGCGGATGCTCAGGACCAATTGTTCCAGCAGATTGGCAATCCACGGATCGTCGTCAACTATCTGAACCCTCATCTGCAACCCTCGTCGTTGCGCCATCGGGACGATGCCAAGACGTGGCTCCCCAACCCCGGCAAAAGAATAGAACAGCCTCGCCGGCACTGCCCGGCCTCATCCCCGACCAGTTGGTTGGGCGATGCATAAAGGCCTCTGCAACGGCCAGCGTTGCCTATAGTGAGTGCGTATCGACGCGCAACCTGAGCTGCGCCCTCCGTGCCGCGATCCAACCCTGCGGACCGCACCCGGTGGGTGGCGGCCAGGCCGTGCCAGGCGTCGGGCCGGACAACCCCTTAATGAGATGTCGAATGGTGTTAAAGCGAATCGCTACCGCCGACCTGCAGCTTGGCATGTACGTACAGGAATTCTGCGGGTCCTGGATGGACCACCCCTTCTTCCGCGCCAAGTTCGTGGTCAAGACCGAGAAGGACCTGCAACGCATCCGCAGCAGCGAGATCACTGAGGTGTGGATCGACACCAGCAAGGGCAAGGACGTGGCCGAGCACCTGCCCAGCCGCACGGTGGCGGAAGTAGAGGCCGAGATCGACGAGCGCCTGGCCGCCGCCGAGCGCAAGCCACCCCTGCGCCCCACCAGCCTGGAGGACGAGGTGGCGCGTGCCGCCGAGCTTTGCGCACGCTCGAAGGAGGCGGTGGTGTCGATGTTCGGCGATGCGCGCATGGGCAAGGCCATCGACGTCGAGAACGCCCAGGGGCTGGTGGAGGAGATCGCCGATTCGGTGCTGCGCTGTCCCAACGCGCTGATCAGCCTGGCGCGCCTGAAGTCCGCGGACGAATACACCTACATGCACTCGGTGGCGGTCTGTGCGCTGATGATCGCCCTCGCCCGCCAGCTCGGCCTGGCCGAGGCCCAGGTGCGCGAGGCGGGCATGGCCGGGCTGCTGCACGACATCGGCAAGATGGCCGTGCCCATGGATGTACTGAACAAGCCGGGCAAGCTCACCGACAGCGAGTTCGAGCAGGTGCGCAGCCATCCGGAGGCGGGTGCGCAGATACTCCTGCACAGCGGCCAGGTCAGCGCCCTGGTACTGGACGTGTGCCTGCACCACCACGAGAAGGTCGACGGCACGGGCTACCCGCATCGCCTGCAGAGCGACCAGATCAGCCTGCTGGCGAAGATGGGCGCGGTGTGCGACGTGTACGACGCGATCACCTCCGACCGCCCCTACAAGCGCGGCTGGGACCCGGCCGAATCCATCCGCCGCATGGCCGAGTGGAGCCAGTCGCACTTCGACGAGGCGGTGTTCCAGGCCTTCGTCAAATCCATCGGCATCTACCCCACCGGCTCGCTGGTGCGCCTGGACAGCGGGCGCCTGGGCGTGGTGCTGGAGCAGCATCCGAAATCCCTGACCATGCCGCGGGTCAAGGTGTTCTATTCCGTGCGCATGAAGGCGGCCATCCCGGTGGAGGTGATCGACCTGGCCAAGCTCGCCGGGCGCGACAAGATCGTCGCGCGGGAGTCCTCCGCCGACTGGCCGTTCAAGAACCTCGACGAGCTCTGGTCGGGCATCGCCGACGTGCGCCGCACCCGTGCCGGGGACACGCAACGCTGACGTGGCGCTTGTACGGACGGCGGCGCTGCTGTTCCATGTGCGCTCCCGAACCTGCAAGGACGACCCCATGTACCGCCTGGACTGGCTGCGCAACCACATGCAGCACAGCGACACCTATGCCCGCTGGTTGCACCAGCAATTCGCCTATGAGTTCGCCGACCAGCCGCTGGACGCCTGGCAGCGCGAGTTCGCCGAGGGCCAGCGCAGCGGCGAATGGCAGTGCCTGGTGGCGCTGGACGGCGAGCACCTGCTCGGCGGCGCGGCCCTGGCCGAGGACGACCTGCCCGGCCGCGACGACCTGGGCCCCTGGCTGGCCTGCGTGTTCACCACCCCCGAGGCGCGTGGCCAGGGTATCGCCGAACGCCTGATCGAAGGCATCTGCGAACAGGCCCGCAGCCAGGGCCATGGGCGCCTCTACCTGCACACCCAGGACCGCGCCGACTACTACGCCCGCCGGGGCTGGGTGCCGCTGGAGCGCTTCCAGGCCTGGGGCGCCGAGCACACCCTGATGTGGCGTGCCCTGCAACCCGGTGCCCTGGACGGTGCCGCCTAAGCCGGTGAACCCTGCCCGCGAAAAAGAGTCAGAGCGGCTCCATGGTGCCCGGCGCAATGGCCGGGCAGAATGCAGCCCCCGTGATCAATGGAGTGTTCCAATGCGTTTCCTCGCCAGCCTCGCGCTGCCCCTGTTCGCCGCCAACCTGGCGGTCGCCGCCCCCAAGCCCCTGCCGCAGCTGGAGGCCTATGAAGGGCTGCAAGCCTGGCTGGTGCCGGTGGAACCGCTGCGCATCAGCGACCACGTCTGGCAGATCGGCACCGCCAGCATCAGCGCCCTGCTGGTGAAAACCGACGCCGGCGCGGTGCTCATCGACGGCGGCATGCCCCAGGTGGCCGACCACCTGCTGGCCAATATGAAGAAGCTCGGCGTGCAGCCCCAGGACCTGCGCCTGATCCTCCACAGCCACGCCCACATCGACCACGTCGGCCCGCTGGCGGCGATCAAGCGCGCCACCGGCGCTGTGCTGGTGAGCAACGCCGAATCCGCCGTGCTGCTGCAACGCGGCGGCGCCGACGACATCCACTTCGGCAGCGGCATGCTCTTCGCCCCGCTGACGCCCGAGCGCCTGGTGCAGGACGGCGAGGCGGTGACCCTGGGCGACACCACCTTCACCGTGCATTTCACCCCGGGCCACACCCCGGGCAGCATGAGCTGGACCTGGACCGACACCCAGGACGGCAAGCCCCTGCGCATCGCCTACGCCGACAGCCTCAGCGCGCCGGGCTACCAACTGCGCGACAACGCCCGCTACCCCCACCTGGTCGACGCCTTCCGTGCCAGCTTCGCCGCCGTCCGCGCCCTGCCCTGCGACCTGCTGCTGACACCCCACGCCGAAGGCAGCGGCTGGGACTACACCAACGCCGAAAAGCCGCACCCGGCCCCGGTGAGCTGCAAGGCCTATGCGGACAAAGCCGAGCAGAAGCTCGACCAGATGCTCGCCGAGCAGGCAAAGTCGCGCTGACAGCCAACCCACTGGGAGCCCGGACATGGCCAGCAAAGACGAGATCGCCCGCTTCATCGGCGACGCCTTCCCGCAGACGCGCGTGGTGATCGAGGCCGTGGGCCCGATGAGTGCCACCGTGTCGCTGCAAGTGGACGACAGCGACCTGCGCCCCGGCGGCACCGTATCCGGCCCCACCCTCATGGCCGTGGCCGATGTCGCGCTCTATGTCGCCGTGCTGGGGCAAATCGGCATCGTGCCGCTGGCGGTCACCACCAGCCTGACCATCAACTTCCTGCGCCGCCCGGAAGGCGGCCGCCGGGTGATCGGCGAATGCCGGCTGATGAAGCTGGGCAAGACCCTGGCCATGGGCGAGGTCTCCCTCTACTCCGAAGGCCTCGACGACCCGGTGGCCCATGTGGTCGGCACCTATGCCATCCCGCCGGAACATCTGCGCTAGCCCCGAACAGTAGGTTGGCGCCGAGCCCAGCGAGGCCCAACGGTGCAAGGCGGACCTCCGCTGCGTTGGGCCTCGTACCTCGGCCCAACCTACAGCCCGGAGAATTCATTCGCGCCGATGAACCGGCACCTTGGTCGCATTGACCGTCGCCGCGTGGCCGCGCTTGTATGGGCGGCATAACAACGACCACCCGACGCTACGGGACCTGCCCATGACTGCACCCGCCACCGGCCTTGCCACCACCCGAGGCTCCACGCTGCTGCTCACCGCCCTGGCCATGCTCGCCTTCGCCGGCAACTCCGTGCTATGCCGCCTCGCCCTCAAGCACACCGGCATCGATGCCCCCAGCTTCACCGTGCTGCGCATCGCCAGCGGCGCGCTGATGCTGTGGTTCCTGCTCAAGTGGCGCAACGCCGGCAAGCCCATGGCGGGCAGCTGGTCCGGGGCCCTGGCACTGGTGGTGTACGCGGCGGGCTTTTCCCTGGCCTATATCCAACTGGACACCGGCACCGGCGCGCTGCTGCTGTTCGGCGCGGTGCAGCTGAGCATGCTGCTGTACGGCTTCGTGCGTGGCGAACGCCTGGGCCTGCAGGGTGTGGCCGGCCTGCTGCTGGCCATCGCCGGGCTGCTGGTGCTGCTGTTGCCGGGCGCCAGCGCGCCGCCCCTGGGCAGCGCGCTGCTGATGCTGATGGCGGGGTTCGCCTGGGCGGTGTATTCGCTGCTGGGCAAGGGCTCCGGTGACCCGCTGGCGGCCACCACCGGCAACTTCGTGCGCGGCATCCCCCTGGCCCTGGCCTGCGCCCTGCCCTTTCTCCAGGGCTTGCATTTCGACCCCGCTGGCGCCGGCTTCGCTCTGCTTTCCGGCGCCGTCGCCTCGGGCATGGGCTACGCCATCTGGTATGCGGCGGTAGCACGGCTGGCATCGATCCAGGCCGCCACGGTGCAACTCAGCGTGCCGATCCTCGCGGCGGCGGCGGGCATCCTGTTTCTCGGCGAGGCGCTGACCCTGCCCCTGGCGATCGCCTCTCTGGCAGTACTCGGGGGTGTGGGGCTGGTATTGAGCAGCAAGATGAAGCACTGACCGCCGTTGCAGCTTTCAGTGGCCTGTCAGTGGTTTGCCGTCTCGCTATAGCGAAAGGCTTACAAGAGGCGGATGGATTCTCCTCTTTTGGGCTTTGTCTGACAGCCCTATCCTACACATATGACTGAAGCGCAGGACGCGCTAGGTCAGGGAAGATCGACCAACGCCAGGATGGCAGCCGACAGGATGTCGGACGGTCTGGAAAAAGCCCGCTTCGGCGGGCTTTTTGCTTTTCTGCGTTTCGGTTTTCAGGCGTGCCGCAGCCGACCACTCCGCCGACCTTGGCCGGGCTGGAAGGATGCGCTGCCGAAGGGGATCATGGGCACCTTTCCCCGCAGCCTGGAGCCTTTCGATGAGCTGGTCCGCCGCGCAATACCGGAAGTTCGAAGACGAGCGCAACCGCCCCATCCACGACCTGCTGGCGCAGGTGCCCGAGCGCCCCATGGCCCGGGCGGTCGACCTGGGCTGTGGCCCGGGCAATTCCACGGAGTTCCTGCTGCAACGCTTCCCCGACGCGCGGGTGACCGGCCTGGACAGCTCCGACGACATGATCGAGGCCGCGCGCAAACGCCTGCCGGGCGTGGACTTCCAGGTGGGTGACATCGCCAGCTGGAGCGGCGCCGAACCGGTGGACCTGATCCTCGCCAACGCCTCGCTGCAGTGGGTGCCGGATCACGCGCACCTGCTCCCGGCCCTGCTGGAAAAGCTCGCCCCCGGCGGCAGCCTGGCCGTGCAGATGCCCGACAACCTGGACGAACCGGCCCACCGGCTGATGCGCGAGATCGCCGCCGAAGGCCCCTGGGCCGAGCGCCTGGCGGAAGCCCACCGCGCCCGCGGCAGCCGCCAGCCGGCGCAGTGGTATTTCAGCGTGCTGCGGGACGCGGGCGCGCAGGTGAACCTGTGGCGCACCGTCTACCACCATCAGCTGGCAGGCGGCCCGAGGGCCATCGTCGAATGGTTCAAGGGCAGCGGCCTGCGCCCCTTCCTGGCGCCGCTGTCGGCAACGGAGCAAGAGGAATACCTGGCGCGTTACGAGGCTGCGCTGGCCGGGGCCTACCCGGGCTATGCCGACGGCACCGTGCTGCTGCCTTTCCCCCGGCTGTTCTTCGTCGCCACGCGATAAATCGCAGGTAGGAGCGAATTCATTCGCGATGGAGCATCCGACACCCCGCAGCCCGGTGCCGGCGGTGAGTCTTTCGCGGCTGAAGCCGCTCCTACAGGGAATGCCCGCAGCTCCGCGACATCGACGAGTGGCGACAGAGCCTGTAGTGCAGAAACGCCAAAAACGTCGCCGAGGCAGGCCGTTTTTCAGGGGACCATCGCGAAGCCGACGCCGAATCGGTTCCAGGCATTGATGGTGGCGATGGCCAGGGTCAGGTTGGCGACCTCGGCGTCGCTGAAGTGCTCGCGCAGGGCTTCGTACTGGTGTTGCGGGGCGTGGTGGATGGAGAGCTGGGTGAGGCTTTCCGTCCAGGCCATGGCGGCGCGTTCGCGCTCGGTGAAGAAGCGGGTTTCCTCCCATACGCTGAGGGTCTGCAGGCGGGCTTCGGTTTCGCCGGCCTTGCGCGCGTCGTTGGCATGCTTGTTCACACAGTAGGCGCAGCCGTTGAGTTGCGAGGCGCGCAGGCGCACCAGTTCCAGCAGCGAGTCTTCCAGACCCGTGCTGGCCATGGCCTGCTCCAGGGCGACCATCGCCTTGTAGGCGTCGGGGGAGGCCTTGGCCCATTCGATGCGGTTGTTCATGTCGATCTCCAATCCAGTGGCGTAGCGGGAATGGGCGCTAGGTTAGCCCTGCGCCGGCGATGGCCCGATAGCCAATTGCGGGAGATTTGCGGTGACCAATCGAAGGGGGTGGTGAAACGACGGAGGGAGAAAGCAAACGCCGCACGATGCGCCCGCGAGCTGGGCGTCGAGCGGCGTAGCGCAGCAGCTCAACCGGCCACGGCGTGGCGGCTGCCACCGTCGCGGCGGATGGCGCGGCGGGCGAACAGGGTCTTGGCGGCGGTGACCTGGATCGGGCCGCCGGTGAAGGTCGGCAGCTCGCCACGGACCCATTGGTTGCCCTCGCCCTTCCAGCTGACTTCACCAGCGGCCAGTTTGATGTCGCGGGTGAGTTCGCGAATCAGGCAGCGCACCCGTTGCTGGCAGAACACCGCATCGCTGTCTATGGCCTTGCGCAGTGTGGGGCGGTCCTTGCGATCCAGGCTCAGCAGGAGCTTGCCGTCCGGGCGCGGTTTGATGGAAACGGTGTAGCCGGGAAAGGCGTCGAAGAATTCTTTGATGGCGATCTGCATTGTTGTCACTCCAGTACGGTTCATTGCCGCAACGACAATTGCACCGGGCATGCCAGCTTTCCAGATTATAAAAACTCCTTTTTATTCAACGATTTGAAAAACATTGATATCAGGCTGTCATTTGCAGGATGCACGGGCGGCCCGGAACCGCGCGGCATTCTGCAAGCCCTCAGCCATCACGCAGGCAGCGGGCGAAGAGCTGCTGGATGGGCAGGTTGCGCTGCCCGTGGCGGGTGAGCAGGAGGATGCGCCGCTGGAAGGTCAGCTCGCCCAGGCGGATGACGCGGATGGCCGCCTCGCGCTCCAGCCATAACCCCGCCTCGGGGATCAGCGACACCCCCAGCCCCGCCTCGACCATGCGCACGATGGCGTCGAGCTCATCCAGCTCCAGCGCCACCTGCACCTCCAGGCGCTGCCGGCGCAGGAAGCGGGTGACCTGCCGGCCGCCGAACGAGGTGCGGTCGTAACGCACCAGCGGCTGGCTGGCGAGTATCTGCAGCGGGTCGTCGCCCTCCAGGCCACGAGGCACGATGAGCACGAAATCCTCCTCACGCAGCACCTCGGCGTGCAGTTCCTTGGGCAGCTCGAATGGCGGCTCGATGAGGATCGCCAGGTCCAGCTCGCCGGCATCCACCTGGTTCAGCAGGTTCAGCGAGACACCGGGAATCAGCTTGGGCTCGACCCGGGGTGCCGCCTCGCGCAGGCGCAACAGCGCGGCGGCCAGCAGGCCGGTCTGCACCGTGGCGATGGCGCCGATGCGCAGCTCGCCGCTGAACTGCTCGGCCGCCTCGGGGGTGGCCATGCGCGCGAAGATGTCCAGCATCTCCCGCGCCATGGGCAGCGCGCGGTGGCCGGCGGCGTTGAGGATGGCCTGGCGCCCGGTGCGGTCGAACAGGCGCACGCCCAGGGCGTTTTCGAGGTTGCGAATCTGCGCGCTGACCGCCGACTGGGTCAGGCCGATGTGCATCCCGGCGGCGGCAAAGGTGCCGTGGCGGGCGACGGCGATGAAGGTACGGAGTTCGCGCAGCATGGCGTGGCCTCTGATCGAAATTATTCGTGCTCGGCACAAATTATCCCAACTTTCCATCGACAATCCCATCTCTAGAATGGGCCGGAAACCACCACGAGGCAGCGCGCCATGAGTCTTTCCCCGTTCCACCTGGCCATTCCCGTCTACGACCTGGCCGCCGCCCGGCACTTCTACGGCGAAGTGTTCGGCCTCGCCGAGGGCCGCTCCAGCGAGCATTGGGTGGATTTCGACTTTTTCGGCCACCAGCTGGTGATCCACGAACACCCGAAGACCGCCAGCCAGGAAGCCGCCCACACCAATGCGGTGGACGGCCACGATGTGCCGGTGCCGCACTTCGGCGTGGTGCTGGGCTGGGCTGAATGGGAGGCACTGGCCGAACGCCTGCGCGGGCTGGGCACGACGTTCGTGATCGAACCCTACGTGCGCTTCAAGGGCCAGGTGGGCGAGCAGGCCACCCTGTTCCTCTTCGACCCCTGCGGCAATGCGCTGGAGTTCAAGGCATTCAAGGACATGGGGCAGCTGTTCGCCAAGTGACGGCCAGGTGATGGCGACCTAAGTCGCGCTCGGCGCGACGCCCTCGTCGGGCAGCTCGCGGGAGAGCAGCGCCTTGATGGTATTGGCGTGGCGCTGTTCATCCTGCAGCACCGCCTGGAAGCGGCGCAGCCAGGTGTCGTCGCCGCTGGCGGCCATCAGGGTCACCAGGGTTTCCCAGGCGGCCTGTTCCCCCAGTTCGTAGATGAGCATGGCGTGCAGGCACTGCGACATGCTGTTGTGCGGCTGGGCCAGCACCTGGGCCACGCGCTGGGCCGCAATGCCCCAGTTGCGCGGATGTTCGGCGAGGGCGGTACGGGCACGCACGCCGACCCGTTCCAGCGCTTCGATCAGGGTCCAGACGTGGGCGAGCTCTTCGTCGCGGATCTGCCGGAAGGTGGCCACCAGTTCGGCGCGGTAGCCGTCGTGGTGCATGGCACGCTCCAGCAGCATGTCGTAGAGCTGCACGCAGATGCTTTCGGAGAGCACCGCCTCCTCCAGCTTGGCGATGAACAACCGCGAGTCGCTGCGGACCATGGCTTCGAAGGCTTGCTCGCCCCGGCTGCGCCAGCCGTCCTCGATCTGCAGGTCCAACTGCTCGGGGCTCTGGCCGATGAGGCCGGCCTGGGTGAGTTCACTGGGGGTGGCGCGTCCTGACATGACACTGGGCATTGTTATTCTCCTCTCGTGACCCGGTCGGTACTTGCCTGATTACCGGCCTTGGTCATGGGAAAATCGGCCCTGCGGGAGGTTCAAGGAGTTTTCACCCGGGATGACGGGATGGCGTGCACCTCAGCGCGCCATGCAGCGCCGGTAGCGCTCATCCACGCGCTGGGCGAACCAGGCAGTGGTGAGCTTACGGGTGATCTTCGGGCTCTGCAGGGTGATGCCCGGCAGCACCGCGCGGGGCAGCGTGCGCCCGGCGCCCTTCTCGGCCAGGGCGTAGACCTTCTCGTACAGCTCGCTTTCGGCGAAGTCCGGCCCGTCGCCCTGTTCCAGCGCGCGACGGATGGCACCGTCGCCCATGTCCAGGCGCCGCCCCAGGGTGCGCACCGCCTTTTCCGTGGAGCCGGCGTCGCGGCTGCCGTGGATGATCAGGTCGCCATCCAGCACTAGGGGGATGCCGCTGGCCAGGCTCACCGCCTGCTGGAAGGCGGCGTTGCGACTGGCGTACCAGCCGGCGTTGAAGTCGGCGAAGCGGTACAGCGGCTCGGGGTAATCCGCCTCGTAGCCCAGCAGGTGGGC
Source organism: Aquipseudomonas alcaligenes MRY13-0052 (assembly GCA_000474255.1). Taxonomy (GTDB): domain Bacteria; phylum Pseudomonadota; class Gammaproteobacteria; order Pseudomonadales; family Pseudomonadaceae; genus Metapseudomonas; species Metapseudomonas solani. Next base: position 17,254 of record BATO01000073.1, on the reverse strand, counting down.
GATGCCGAAGTACAGGCCACCACGGCGGGTGAACACCTCGTCGCGCACGCTGCCGGTGGTCGTATACGGGTAGTTCTCGGCGTGCTGCTGGGCGAAGGCGATGCTGACCTGCATGGGGCCGCCGGTGTGCACCGGGTTGAAGGTGCCGAACAGCTGGCGGCCGAGGGGCACCATGCCGATGAAGTCATCGAAGATCACGCTCAGCTGGCGCTCGGTGCGCACGGCGGCGAGGCGCTGGGCGTAGGTCTTGCCGGTGGGCGAGCGGATGTCCAGCGCCGAATCCACCAGGAAGCCTGGCAGGTGCAGGCGCGCGGCGCGGCGGTCGATCTCCTGGCGGGCGATCTTCGCCAGGCCCGGCACCGCCGGGTCGGCCTGGTAGGTGGACTCCTGCTCGGTCACCGCCAGCACCGCGCAGAAGTTGCCTTTCACCATGGCCAGCTCCTGGGCGGTGAAGGCCACCTGGATGTCGGTGGCCCAGCCCTGGCGGTCCACCACGTTGCTGGGGATCAGCCGCGCCACCTGGGCACGCACTTCGGCCGGGGTGAGCTGCGGGCCTTCCTGGCTGCGCTGGCTGCCGCAACCGGCCAGCAACAGCGCGGCGAACAGGATGAGGCTGGCGGGGGCGAGATTCATGGAGGCTCCGGCGGCGGTAAACGAAACGGCATGGCGCAACTTCGACAGGCGTGCAGTGAAGCTGTTCAACCGACATGCCGGCAACCCGTGCGCGAAGGCGCGCGCCTCTGTAGAGTCGCCTCATCCACGCAAGGAGCTGCTGCATGACTGACGATTCGGATTTCTATTTCGCACAGGTCGACGACCGCCCCGCCTCCATCTACGTCGACCTCGGCGCGGTGCGCGAAGTGCCGCTGGAGCACCTGCCGTTCATGGCTTACGTGCGCCTGCACATGCGCACGCCACGGGACGACGGGCTTTCCAGCCAGGAGGAGTTCGACCGGCTGATCGAGATCGAGGACCAGCTGACCGCGCGCCTGCTCAATGAAGGCTGCGTTTACCTGGGCCGCTACACCGGCAACGGCCTGCGCGATTTCTTCTTCTACGTGGGCGACGAGACGCTCTGGAACGAGCGGGTCGCCGCCGTGCTGGAGGCCTTCCCGGAATACGAGTACGAATCCGGTACCCAGGAAGACCCGGAATGGTCGACCTACTTCGACTTCCTCTTCCCGCCCGCCGAGGACCAGCAGCGCATCAGCAACCGCCGCCTGTGCGCGGTGCTGGAAAGCAACGGCGACACGCTGGAAACTCCGCGCGAGATCGACCACTGGTTCTACCTGCCCGACGAGGCCCGGGGCGAAGCGCTGATCGCCGAGGCGGCAACCCTCGGCTTCACCGTCCGCGATCGCGGCTGGACCGAGGACGAGGAGGCCTACCGGGTGCAGCTGTGGCGCGAGGACATCCCCCAGCCGGGCACCATCGATGAGCTGACCCTGGCGCTACTGGCCCTGGCCCTGTCCTTCGACGGCGATTACGACGGTTGGGAGACGGTGCTGGTGACGGACGAGCCGACGACCTTGCATTGAGCTGGTAATGGGGCCGCTACGCGGCCCTTTTCGCGAATGAATTCGCTCCCACAAGCATCGCGCGCGTAAACAGCCACATCCTTAGGACGTGGCTGTGCTTTTTGCCCCTGCAAGGGTGCGCAATCAGACCTCGGAGCATGCAACCGCCGCTCACTTCGCACGTAGCGTGTGCTGCGCGCACCTGGGGCTCGCCAGCAGCACCGTGCGGCGGTGCGCACGGCACACCCTACGGCACGCGTTCATCCTGTCGAATCCTCGGTTCGAATCGTTACGGCGAAGCGGGCGAATGAATTCGCCCCTACAGGCCTCCGATTTCCTCGATGCTGATTTCGCGCATGCGGAATTTCTGGATCTTGCCGGTGACGGTCATGGGGAATTCGCTGACGAAGCGGAAGTGCCGCGGGACCTTGAAGTGGGCGATGCGGGCGCGGGCCCAGTCGCGCAGTGCTTCCGCCGTGGCGTCGTGGCCGGGGTGCAGCTGGACCCAGGCCACCAGTTCCTCGCCGTAGCGGCTGCAGGGGATGCCGATCACCTGGACGTCGGCCACCGCCGGGTGGGTGAAGAAGAATTCCTCCACCTCGCGCGGATAGATGTTCTCGCCGCCGCGAATGATCATGTCCTTGCTGCGCCCGACGATGCGCACATAGCCCTCCTCGTCCATGGCCGCCAGGTCGCCGGTGTGCATCCAGCGCCCGGGGTCGATGGCGTCCGTCGTCGCCAGCGGGTTGTTCCAGTAGCCGAGCATCACGCTGTAGCCCCGGGTGCACAGCTCGCCGATCTGCCCACGGGGGACGACGCGGCCGTCGGCGTCGACGATCTTGCTTTCCAGTTGCGGCTGGGTGCGGCCGACGGTGGTGACGCGCAACTCGAGGCCGTCATCGGGGCCGGTTTGCAGGGAGACCGGGCTGGTCTCGGTCATGCCGTAGGCGATCTGCACCTCGGCCATGTGCATCTCGTCGATCACCCGGCGCATCACTTCGATGGGGCAGGTGGCGCCGGCCATGATCCCGGTGCGCAGGCTGGAGAGGTCGAATTCGTGGCGCCGGGGGTGGTCCAGCTCGGCGATGAACATGGTGGGCACGCCGTAGAGCGCGGTGGCCTTTTCCTCGGCGACGGCGGCCAGGGTGGCCAGTGGGTCGAAGGCGTCGCCCGGGTAGATCATGGTGCTGCCGTGGGTCAGGCAACCGAGGTTGCCCATGACCATGCCGAAGCAGTGGTAGAGCGGCACCGGGATCACCAGGCGGTCGTGCTCGGTGAGGCCCAGGCTCTCGCCGACCATGTAGCCGTTGTTGAGGATGTTGTAGTGGCTGAGGGTGGCGCCCTTGGGGAAGCCGGTGGTGCCGGAGGTGTACTGGATGTTGATCGGCTCGTCGAACTGCAGCTGGGCCTCGCGTTCGGCCAGGGCCTCGGTGCTCACCGCCCCCGCCGATTGCTGCAACACGGCCCAGGGCAGGAAGCCGGCCGGTGGCTCGGCGGCCAGGCTGACCACGCCGCGCAGCTCCGGCAGCCGGTCGCTGGCGAGCGTACCCGGCTCGCCGTCGGCCAGGGCCGGGACCAGCTCCAGCAGCATCGCGTGGTAGTCGGAGGTCTTGAAGGCGTCGGCGCAGATCACCCAGCGGCAGCCGGACTGCTTGAGTGCGTATTCCAGCTCGCTGCTGCGGTAGGCCGGGTTGATGTTGACCAGGATGGCGCCGACCTTGGCGCTTGCGAACTGGGTGATGGTCCATTCGGCGCAGTTGGGCGCCCAGATGCCGAGGCGATCGCCCGCTTCCAGGCCGATGGCCATGAGCGCGCGGGCGTGGCGTTCCACTTCCGCCGCCAGTTGCGCCCAGGTCAGGCGCAGGCCCTGGTGGCGCACCACCAGCGCTTCGCGCTCGGGGAAACGCGCCACGGTGGCATCGAAGGCGGCGCCCAGGGTCATGGCCAGCAATGGCTTGTCCTGGCGCCCTCGGGTGTAGCTGGGGTGATTCATGGCTTGCCCTTCTTGTGCTTATTGGGACAGACGCAGAACCGACTGCCGCTGCCAGGCAGGCAACGCGGGGTGCCGGTCATATTTAACCTTTACGTAAACGTTAAGCCAGGGTCGGGGATGGCTCCGTTGGTCGTAGAGGCGTTGCGCCATGTCGGCCGCAACGCCCTGCCCTCTCACCCTAGGGTCTGTACCAAAAGTCGTCGAGCGACGGTCAGGCGAGGCAAAAACGGGTGAGGAAGCGGAGTTTACGAGCTGTAAATGAGCATTCCGAACCCGCTTTTAACGAAGCATCACCGAGCGTAGACACTTTTCGTACAGAGCCTAGCGGACGAACACCTGCGTCGTGGTAATGGCCATGTCGCCGCCGGGCAGCTTGATGTTCTTCACCTTCTCGAGGCTGTCCGGGTCGAACACGGCGATGTCGTTGAAGGTGCCGGCGAGGTAGAGCTTGCTGCCGGCCTTGTTGAACGCCACGCAGTAGTAGGTGTGTTCGAGGTTGGCGGCCTTGATCAGCTTCTGCTGCTTGATGTCGTACTTGGCCAGGCGGTTGAGCACGCCGAACATCAGGTTCGGGTCCTTGGGCGAGCGCATGCCGGTGAAGTACAGCTCGGTGAGCGGGGCGAAGTCCTGCACCGTGCTCTTGCCGGTCTTCAGGTCGACGCTGACGAAGCCGTAGATGAAATCGGCGGTGGCCAGGTCCTGCTTGTCGTCCTTGAACTTCGCCGTGGTGTAGAGCATGGAGAAGTCGTGCAGCGCGCTCTGGTGCGGCCAGAAGTACAGCACGTCCGGCGCGCTGTAGTTGGGCCGTTGCCAGTTGCGCCCGGGCACCGCCACTGTGTACTGGCCGGTGTGCACGTCCATCTTGTAGATGTCCGGCCCCGCCACGAACAGGCTGCCGTCGTCGGCGGCACGCATCAGGTAGACCTGGCGCGGCATGGGGAAGCTGCGCACGGGCTTGGCATCGAGGCCGTCGGCGGTACGGAACACCTCCAGGCGCGGCGGCTTGACCACGTAGTGGTCGCTCATCATCTGGGTCGGGTTGACCGTGGTGTAGAGCTCCTTGCCGTCCGGGCTGAGGGCGAAGGAGAACATCGAGCGCACCTTCTCCCCCGGGTTGCGCGAGAGCCGGGCGTGGAACACGGTCTTGCAGTCATCCAGGTCGACGCCGTAGAGGTCGCCGAAGTGGTTGTTGAGCAGGTAGGCGGTCTTGTTGTCCGGCGCCATCATCGCGGTGCCGGGGCCGAAGGCGTCGGGCAGGCGGCAGGTCTTGTAGAGGCTGTCGCTGGCCAGGTCGACCACGTGGAGGTTGTTGGGGTAGTTGGTGGCGATCAGGTATTCGCTGCCGGGCTTGAGGGCCGGGCCGGCGTTGTCGGCGGCCCAGGCGCCGGTGCCCAGGGCGAGCCCGGCGACGGCGGTGGCCAGGCGGGCGATGACGGTGAGTTTCATGCGGATTCCCCTGTTGTTCTTCTTGTCGTCACTTGTCTTTCGGGAAGACGGTGCCGAGGTTGCGCCAGTCCTGCGAGGAATCCGCGGCGTTGGCGTTCCAGTCCTGGTAGGTGCTCATCATGTCCGGCACCTGGGCCGGCCACCAGCAGGGGTCGGAGCAACCGTAGAGGTCGGCTTCCATCGGCTGGCAGAGCGAGGAGACGCCACCGAAGGCGTCCACTTCCCAGCCCGGGTCGGTGGTGGCGGTGCAGCCGGCCACGGCGCTCATGGCCACCACTTCTTCGACGCGGTCTTCGGCCACGGCCTGGTCCAGCAACTGGGCTTTGTTGTTCAGCGGCTTGAGATGCTTCATGTCAGTGCGCCTTCCGCGGGGTGATGTAGCGGCTGATGAAGGCCGGGTTGGCGGCCATGATCCGGCTGTAGACCTCGATGCCGAAGTCCACCCAGTCGCGCATCAGGTCGCAGTAGTGGTAGGTCGGGTGGGTGGGGTCGCCGTAGCGGGCGTAGCTCTCGTGGTAGCAGCCGCCGGAGCAGAGGTTGCGGATGCGGCAGGTGTCGCAGCCGGTGCCTTGCCGGTCCAGGCGCTGGGAGAGGAAGTCGTTGAGCTCGGCCTGCTTCACGCCGCTGTGCACGTCGCCGAAGGTGGGCAGGCTGGAGCCGGTGAAGCGGTGGCAGAGGTTGAGCCCGCCTTCGTGGTCCACGGCCAGCATCTTCAGACCGGCGCCACAGGGCAGCGCCTTCTTCTGCCCCTCGTGGATGTCGGTGATGAGCTGGTGCAGGTTGGAGAAGCCGATGTTGCGGTGCTCCAGCGCCGCCTCCAGGTAGCGCCGGCCGAGGGCCTTCATGTTGGCGAAGACCTGCACCAGTTCCTCGCCCGTGAGGTTGTAGTCGCTGAGGTCGCCCGAGGTGACCGGGGCGAAGCCGACTTCGGCGAAGCCCATCTCGTTGAACAGGTGGTTCCAGATGGTCTCCACATCGGTGACGCCGCGGGTCAGGGTCACCCGCGCGCCCACCGGGCGGCTGCGGTAGCGCGACAGCAGCATGTCGGCCTTGCGCCGCACCACGTCGTAGGTGCCCTGCCCGCCCACGGTGATGCGGTTGCGGTCGTGCACCGTCTTCGGCCCGTCGATGCTGATGGAGAGGCCGAAGCGATGGGCGTCGAGCCAGTCGACGATCTCTTCGGTGAGCAGCGTGGCGTTGGTGGTCATGATGAACTCCACCTGCTTGCCGGCCGCCGCGAAGCGCCGCTCGCAGTAACCCACCATGTGCTCGATCAAGGCGCGGTTGGAGAGCGGCTCGCCGCCGAAGAACACCACGCTGTAGCGGGTTTCGTCGGGGGATTCGCGCAGCAGCATTTCCACCGAGGCTTCGGCGGTCTCGACGGCCATCTTGCGGCCGGCCGAGGGCTTGTCGAGGTCTTCCTTGTAGCAGTAGGTGCAGCTGAGGTTGCAGCCGGTGTTGACGTTCAGCACCACGGTGTTCAGCGCGGTGCGCTCGACCCGCTTGACGCCGATTTCCGGCGTCAGCGGCGAGCCGTCGCTAACCAGCTCCAGCGCGATCAGCTCGCGCAGGGTCTCGCTCACTTCCTGCCCGGGGAAGCGCCCGGCCAGGCGCTGCACCAGGTCTTCGGGCGAGCAGCCCTGCTGGCGCAGCGTGTCGATGATGCCGCCGGTGACGGCGTCGGTGCTGAACAGCGAGCTGCTGGGGATGTGAAACAGCATGCGGTCCGCGTCCACCTGCACTTCATGCAGGTTGCGCTCGACCAGATTCAAGATTGCGCCCATGGCGACCTCCGGGAAATTTGCCCAATCGTCGATGCGGTTCGCGGCCGGTTCATGGCAGCGGCGGGTTGTTCCAGCGCTGCACGGTGACGATCAGGTGGCCTTCACCCTTCTGGCCGCCCTCCTCCAGCTGGGCGATCACCTTCAGGTTGCCGGCGTTGTTGGTCATCATCCGCCGCTCGGGGTTGGGGCCGGCGGCGCCGGGGACGAACACGCCGTCCTTCTGCATCTGCCCGGCGAACTTCACGTCCTGGTCCTCCTCGGCGCGCTCATCGAAGGGCGCGACCGACCAGGTGGCCGGCAGGTAGCCGATGCGATACGGCTGGCCGGCCGCGTCCTTGCCCCAGGCCTCGGCCTCGAAGCGGCCCTGCACCTTGGGCGTGGAGCCGCCGTTCTCGCCCACGCGGGCGATGGAGAAGGCGGGCACCACCTTCACCTCGGCGATGTCCTTGTACACCGCGAGGTCCACGCCCTTGAGCGCACCCAGGGCCACCGCGCGGGTGCCGACCGCGGCATCGGCGGCGGCCTTGACCTTGACCCGCACCTGCCGGGGCGTGACCTCCAGCACCTTGACCACCTCGACGCCCGGGCCGAACTCGGGGGTGCCGGACAGGCCGCTGCCCACCAGGGTCAGCTCGGCCTCGCCACCCGCCTTGAGGAAGGCCGGCTGCACCGAGAGCAACCGGGCGTTGCCGTCCTTCGCGGCGCTGAAGTCGAGGCCGCGCTCATCGTGCTCGGCCTCGAACATGCGGCCCTTCATCTCGCCGTTCAGGGCGGCGAAGATCTGGCGCATGGGGGTGTCGCCAACCTTCACATTGCCGCGCCATTCGTAGCCGTTGTAGAGGATGGCCGAGCCCGAGCCGGTGAAGGGCGTGCCGTCGGCGTACTGGCCCTGCACCTCGACCTTGAAGGTGTCGCCGCTGTCGGCGCTGACCGTCATCACCCCACGTACATCGCCCTTGGCCAGCATGTGGCCGCTGAAGCTCCATTGCCCCGGCAGCGCCTGCGCCTTGGGCCGGGCCTTCTGCCAGTCGGCCCAGGCCTGGTCCTCCAGCGGGAAGCGCTTGGCCAGCTCGGGCACCATCTGCGTGAGGGCCAGCTCCAGCCAGTCGCGATCACGGGACTGGGCCTGGTATTCCAGCGAGGGCCACTGGCCGAGGTGGAAGTTGACCAGGTGTTCCCACTCCTTGGCCGGGCGGCGTTGCAGGGCCACTCGCGCGCCGGAGTGGCAGCGGCCGCACATCTGCGTCAGCTGTTCGTCGAAGTGCTCGACCGTGTTGAGGCGCCGCTCCATGGCGTAGCGCACGCCGTCGGTCTCGCTGGGGGCCAGGCCCTGCTTGTCGGCCAGGTACTTGACCAGGGTGCGGCGGTCGTCGTCGCTGATGGAGAGGCCGTGCATCACCTGCATGCGCGCGATGCTCATCAGCCAGCCTTCGGGGGTCTTGCGCTGGTGGCTGATGCGGCTGTAGCTGTCGCCGCCTTCGTGGATGTGGCACCCCATGCACTTGCCCTTGAGCAGCGCCGGGCCCTCGTCCGCCGCCTGGGCCTGGGTGCACAACAAGGCGGCTGCAGCCAGGACCAGGCTGCCCGCACGCCACCGGAGTCGAATCGTCTTCAAGGTCAGACCTCCACGGTATTGTTCTTATGGTTCGCACCTGTCTCGCCGGCGGTGCGTCTGCCGTGGCAAATACACAATGTGTGCCAGTGGCCGGCAGACCCTTGCAGAACAATGACTTAGATAATTTTCAGCGCGATATCGAGGCCCTCGGTAACGGGGCCGGGCGTCTAATTTCGCGACAGCTCGTCACAGGCTGAGACAGGAGCACCCACCGCGCTGACTGGGCCGGGCGGCGGGACTGTCCGGCGGTTGTCTCAGGCCGTCTCAAACTGCAACACGCCGGTCTGGCGGGCGCACGCCAGCCCTCGCACAAATCATCGACAGATCAACGGGTTACCGGCTTTCAGGAGCCTTGGCACGGCGGTTGCGCACGCCTGGGGGACGCCCACAGACAGAGGCCCTGACCCATGCATGCCGAACTGCCCGTACTGCCCCAGACCCAGGCTTTCCTGCAACGCCCGCTGAAGATGCTGATCGGCGCCCAATGGCAGGACGCCGCCAGCGGCGCCACCATGAGCTTCCGCAACCCCGCCACCGGCGAGGTGCTGGGCGATGTGCCCTCCGCCGCCGCCGAGGACGTGGACCGCGCCGTACGCGCTGCGCGCCAGGCCTTCGATGATTCGCCCTGGAGCCGCATGCGCCCCCGCGAGCGGCAGAACCTGCTGTGGCGCCTGGCCGGGCTGATGGAGCGCGACGCCCAGGAGCTGGCCGAGCTGGAGTGCCTGAACAACGGCAAGAGCGCCGCCGTCGCCCAGGTGATGGACGTGCAGCTGGCCATCGACTTCCTGCGCTACATGGCCGGCTGGGCCACCAAGATCGAAGGCACCACGGTGGAGCCCTCCCTGCCACTGATGCCCGATGACCGCTTCCACGGCTTCATCCGCCGTGAGGCGGTGGGCGTGGTGGGCGCCATCGTCGCCTGGAACTTCCCCCTGCTGCTGGCCTGCTGGAAGCTCGGCCCGGCGCTGGCCACCGGCTGCACGGTGGTGCTCAAGCCGGCCGACGAGACCCCGCTCACCGCCCTCAAGCTGGCCGAGCTGGTGCTGGAGGCGGGCTACCCGGCGGGCGTATTCAACGTGGTGACCGGCACCGGCCTCAACGCCGGCGTCGCCCTCACCCGCCACCCGGGCGTGGACAAGCTGACCTTCACCGGCTCCACCGAGGTGGGCAAGCAGATCGGCAAGGCGGCCATGGACAACATGACCCGCGTGACCCTGGAGCTGGGCGGCAAATCCCCCACCCTCGTCATGCCCGACGCCAACCTGCAGGAGGCCGCCGCCGGTGCCGCCACGGCCATCTTCTTCAACCAGGGCCAGGTGTGCTGCGCCGGCTCGCGCCTGTACGTGCACCGCAAGCACTTCGACAACGTGGTCGCCGACATCGCCGGCATCGCCAACGCCATGAAGCTCGGCAACGGCCTCGACCCGAGCGTGCAGATGGGCCCACTGATCTCCGCCAAGCAGCAGGACCGCGTCACCGGCTACATCGACCTCGGCCGCGAGCTGGGCGCCACCGTCGCCTGCGGCGGCGAGGGCTTCGGGCCGGGGTATTTCGTCAAGCCCACCGTCATGGTCGACGTCGACCAAAAGCACCGCCTGGTGCAGGAGGAGATCTTCGGTCCGGTGCTGGTGGCCATGCCCTTCGACGACCTGGACGAGGCCGTGCGCCTGGCCAACGACAACCCCTACGGGCTGGGGGCGAGCATCTGGTCCAACGACCTGTCGGCGGTGCACCGGATGATTCCGCGCATCAAGTCCGGCTCGGTGTGGGTCAACTGCCACAGCGCGCTCGACCCGGCACTGCCGTTCGGCGGTTACAAGATGTCGGGGGTGGGCCGAGAGATGGGGGCAGCGGCGATCGAGCACTACACGGAAGTGAAGTCGGTGCTGATCAGGGTGTGAACGGAGCAGCAGGCCGGTCGCGGGTACCGGCCTGCGATCGGGCTTCAGCCCTTGAAGCCCTTGCCTACGAGGTAGACCTCGCGGGAGCGCGGGCGCGAGGCTTCCGGCTTGCGGATGAAGACCTTCTCGAACGAGGTGCGCACGTCTTTCAGGAACTCGTCCGAGCCTTCGCCCTGGAAGACCTTGACCACGTAGTTGCCATTGGGCTTGAGCACCTGGCGGACCATGTCCAGGGTGAGCTCCACCAGGTACATGGAGGACGCCTGGTCGGCCGCCGCGACGCCGCTGATGTTGGGCGCGATGTCGGAGACGATCAGGTCGGGCTTGCGGCCGTCGAGCTTGTCGAGGAGCTGCTGGAACACGCCGTCGTCGGTGAAGTCGCCCTGGATGAAGTCGACGTTGTCGAGGCCGTCCATCGGCAGGATGTCGGTGGCGAGGACGCGCCCGCTCTCACCCACCAGCTTGCCGGCCACCTGCGACCAGCCACCGGGGGCGGAGCCCAGGTCCATGACCAGCATGCCGGGGCGGATCAGCTTGTCCTTCTCGTTCAGCTCGATCAGCTTGTAGCTGGAGCGCGAGCGCAAGCCATCCTTCTGGGCCCGTTTCACATAGGGGTCATTGACGTGTTCGTCCAGCCAGCGGCGGCTGCTTTTGGATCGTTTCATGAGAGAGCCAACCACGGAAAATCAGTAGAGGAACGGGCCACCCTGGGCACAGCGGGGAGCTGTACGGGCCCGAAGCGGCGGCAATTATAAGCCGAGAATCCCGCTCAGGTTAAATAAGCCGGCCGGCGGCGCCCGGCGCACCCGCGGCAACGCCCGGCGGAAACCTGCAGGCCAGGCCTGACAAGGGCCCGCGGCGCCGAGTACAATTCGCGCCCTACCCCCTCTGTTACCTCCTTTGCCGGATCGACCGGCCAGGATATCGCCATGATTCGCATCAACGAACTGTCCCTGCCCCTCGAGCATTCCGCCGACGAACTGCGCCAGGCCATCGTCAAGCGCCTGAACATCAGCGACGCCGACCTGCTGGGTTTCACCGTATTCAAGCGCAGCTACGATGCCCGCAAGAAGAACAGCGTGATCCTGTTCATCTACATCATCGACCTCGAAGTGCGTAACGAGGCGGCGATCCTCAAGCGCTTCGCCGACGACAACAACGTGCGCCCGGCACCGGATACGAACTACTACCCGGTGGGCCAGGCACCGGCCGACCTGGGCGAGCGCCCGATCATCATCGGCTTCGGCCCCTGCGGCCTGTTCGCCGCGCTGCTGCTCGCACAGATGGGCTTCAAGCCCATCGTGCTGGAGCGCGGCAAGGATGTGCGCAGCCGCACCAAGGACACCTGGGCGCTGTGGCGCAAGAAGATCCTCACCCCCGAATCCAACGTGCAGTTCGGCGAAGGCGGTGCCGGCCTGTTCTCCGATGGCAAGCTCTACAGCCAGATCAAGGACCCGAAGTTCTACGCCCGCAAGGTGATGCACGAATTCGTCCGCGCCGGCGCGCCGGAAGAGATCATGTACGTGAGCAAGCCGCACATCGGCACCTTCCGCCTCACCGGCGTGGTCGCCACCATGCGCGAAGAGATCATCGCCCTAGGCGGCGAGGTGCGCTTCGAGAGCAAGGTCACCGACCTGGTGATCGATGACGGCCAGCTCGAAGGCGTGGTACTGGCCAATGGCGAAACCCTGCGCAGCCGCCATGTCGTCCTGGCTCTGGGCCACAGCTCCCGCGACACCTTCCGCATGCTGCACCGCCAGAACGTATTCCTCGAAGCCAAGCCCTTCGCCATCGGTTTCCGCATCGAGCACCCGCAAGGCCTGATCGACGAAGCCCGCCTGGGCAAGTACGCCGGCCACCCGGAGCTCGGCGCCGCCGACTACAAGGTGGTGCACCACGCCAAGAACGGCCGCGCCGTGTACAGCTTCTGCATGTGCCCCGGCGGCACCGTGGTAGCAGCCACCTCCGAGCCGGGCCGCGTGGTCACCAACGGCATGAGCCAGTACTCGCGCAACGAGCGCAACGCCAACTCCGGCATCGTCGTCGGCATCACCCCGGAGCAGGACTTCCCCGGCGGCCCGCTGGCCGGCGTCGAGTTCCAGGAGCGCCTGGAATCCCGAGCCTACGAGCTGGGCGGCAGCGACTACTGCGCCCCCGGGCAACTGGTGGGCGACTTCATCCGTGGCGTGCCTTCCAGCGAGTTCGGCGACGTGGAGCCTTCCTACAAACCCGGCGTGCGCCTGGGCGACCTCGCCCCCTCGCTGCCGGACTACGCCATCGAAGCCATCCGCGAAGCGCTGCCGGCCTTCGGCAAGCAGATCCGCGGCTTCGACCGCAATGACGCCGTGCTCACCGGCATCGAAACCCGCACCTCCTCCCCCGTGCGCATCACCCGCGACCACGAGACGCTGCAGAGTCTCAACCTGCGCGGCCTGTACCCGGCTGGCGAAGGCGCCGGCTACGCGGGCGGCATCCTCTCGGCGGGCGTGGACGGCATCAAGGTCGCCGAAGCCCTGGCCAAGGCGATGCTGGCCGAGCTGGGCAACGCCAACGAGCAGAGCAACTGAGCGCCGCATTGATGAAATTCGATGACATCAAGAAGCTCCACCAGAAGAAGTACCGGGCCGAGTTCGGCCACTTCCTGGTGGAGGGCGAGCACCTGCTGCTGGAACTGCAGAAGGCCGCCGAGCACAACCCGCTGCTGCTGCGCAGCCAGCTGTACGTGACCGGCGCCTACGAGCACTGGCACAGCCCGTTCGAAACCCAGGTCATCAGCGACCGGCAGATGGCGCAGATCGCCGACACCAAGACGCCCCAGGGCATCATCGCCCTGGTGCCGATGCTGCCGGCCGCCGCGCCGGCTGCCGCCGCCAACGAACGCGCCATCTACCTGCACGAGATCCAGGACCCGGGCAACCTCGGCACCATCCTGCGCACCCTGGCCTGGTTCGGCGGCTTCCGCTGCCTGCTCAGTCCCGGCAGCGTTGACCCGTACAACCCCAAGGTCGTGCGCGCCAGCATGGGCGCCATCTTCCACGCGCCGATGGAACTGGACGTGGAGCTGGAATCCCTTGGCAGTCGCTTCCAACGCATCGCCTGCCTGGACATGCACGGCGAGCCCGTGCAGTCCGCCGCCTTCAAGGCCTTCGACTGCTACCTCTTCGGCAACGAAGCCCGCGGCGTCCCCCGCGACCCGCTCACCGCACTCAACGCCCAGCCCTTCACCATCCCCGGCAGCGGCGCCATCGAATCGCTCAACCTGGCGACCACGGTGAATATGTGTGTGTATGAGTTGAAGAGGTAACGGGGCTTGGTAGGAGCCGAGTGGAGCGGTGCAACGCCAATCCCTGGTTCCTTGTGTCAACTACCGTTGGCACATTCTTCCTCGAGCGGAAGTGCAAACAGGCACTCGCCATTTCAACCCGCGGAACCAGCCACGCAGGTGCGTCAATACAGCACTTCGCCAGTATGGATTTTCCACTTTCAAGCTGATTGACTAGCGCACTGATCGCCGGATGCGGTCATCCCCTCTGCGGCTGTCTACGACAACGGATTGCTCGATGCGCAAGTACCTCTCCCCCTCCTTCTGCTCGCCTGCTCCAACAACGCCTTCGCGCTCTACGGTTATGACTACATCTGGGAAATCCGGGGTGGATGGGGTTCTCTGGTGGAAAACCCTGAAGCAGGTTGCAGAGGGGGTGAGCACACGATCCCTGAAGACCAAGGCCACGTCATTTCCAGTGAACACGCCAGCGGGGCCGAGCGCATCCTGATGAGTTACCACACCGACGGCTCCTCCACCGTGGCCAACGCCGGCGGCAAACGCACCACCTACCGCTTCCAGACCATCCAGGGCGTGCGCCGCATCACTGCCATCGAAGGCGAACCCTCCGCCAACTGCCCCAACAGCAACTCCAGCTTCACCTACGACGATCGTGGCCTCGAGGTTTCCCGTACTGAAGCCTACGGCACGCCCCAGGCGCGTACCGTCACTACGGAATGGCACTCAACGCTGTTTCTGCCAGCCACTGTCACAGAACCTGACCGAGTGACCAGTTACAGTTATGACGCACAGGGAAGATTAATTGGACAAGCCACAACGCAACACTGATGTAGTCTCTAGCGTTGCTCAAGAGTATTGCAAACAAGGAACGGTAAATTGCACACTCGTTTTTTTATAAAAACCAGCACAATTCTTGCACTCTTCCTTCTGGCCTCTGCTGCCAGAGCGGAATACTTCTACTGGTGGGCACCAGTCTATGGATTTGACAAATTCCCCTCACGAGATGCTGCAGCTCAAGCGGTACTCTCTGTCTATACTAGAAACGACGCTAGTTACTATAAAAATTTCTCCATAACAAGCGTGGACTACCTCTGGGAAGGAGCATACAACGTACAGATGCTCGCCTACTTTGCTGGAGTAGAGCCAACCAGGTTCTCTAACTATATCCACCGTGGCGGCGACACTTGCCCACCCGGCGCCGCTTATGACACGAACACAGAAAAATGCAGCAACCCCTTACTGGACGCCAACAAAGGCTTACCGCCTACTGACTTGACCTGTGCAATTCCGAGCGACCGCAAAGGAAATCCAATAAATATCTCTATTGGAAACAAGGTCCAGACTATTGTAGACGCCCCAGCTGCAAGCAACTCGCTCATCGGCCTCACGAGAACCTACAACAGCGCTGATGGTGTATGGCGACACAGCTACTCGACTCATCTCGAGAAAAATGGAAGTTCTTTAACTCTTGTTCGCGCGGATGGTCGCGAAACAAAATTCCAGCTGCAGGATGGCGTGAATAGCTATGGCATATCTGCCAGCGGAGTACTCACCCGCCAAGGGGAAGAGTGGTCTTTTGAAGAACCTAACGGCACCAAGCTAGCCTTCAACCCAGCACTTCGGCTTTCGAAAATCACTGAAAAGAATGGTCAATGGCAAGCGTTGACTTATTTCGATGCGCTCATAACCATCAAGGACTCTTTTGGCAACACGGCTACTCTCCGACAGGATGCTGAGTATCAGCCCAAGCTATTTGCAATGGGAGAAACGTCTGTCAGCTACACATACAACCCCATAAGGAGATTGACTGCTGTAACGACAACCCGGGGCGCGGCCATTTCCAACCAAACCTATCATTACGAAGACGTCAACCCCAACCTCCTCACCGGCATCACCGACGAGCGCGGCGTTCGCTACGCCACCTGGGCCTATGACAACCAGGGCCGGGCCATCTCCAGTGAGCACGCTGGCGGCGCCGAACGTACCCTGGTGAGCTACTACGCCGACGGCTCTTCCACCGTCACCAACGCCCTTGGCAAGCGCACCACCTACCGCTTCCAGACCATCCAGGGCATACGGCGCATCACCGCCATCGAAGGCGAACCCTCGGCCAACTGCCCCAACAGCAATTCCACCTTCACCTACGATGACCGCGGCCTGGTGAAGACCCGTACCGATAACAAGGGCAACGTCACCACCTTCGACTACAACGACCGTGGCCTCGAAGTTTCCCGTACTGAAGCCTTTGGCACAGCTCAGGCCCGCACTATCACGACAGAGTGGCACTCGACTCTATTCCTGCCGACCACCATCACAGAACCTGACCGAGTTACCAATTACAGTTATGACACGCAGGGACGCGAATTGAGCCATCAGGTCACCGCACGCTGATAGCACTCAGCCCTGACGGCCACTTCAAGGAACACATGGAGGTTGAATGAAGCGAATACACGTAAAACTTTCATTGATAACAAGCAGCCTGTGCTTGGCAATGACGGTAAACATCTACGCAGAGACCCGAAAGCCAGAGCTCTCATATGGCGGCTACAGAACCGCCATGGAAGTAAAAATGGCCTATTACTCTTGGTGGGTTGGTCGATTTGGCTACTCAGGATGCGGCTTCGATCAATGGACCTGGACGCAAACCTCCACCTATGTCACAGGCATTCCACCAAGCAATGCGAGCTGCGGCAGTGGTCACGGATACAATTACTTCTATATAACGAAAGTGTGTCCTTCTGGCTTTGCGCCAGACAATGCGAGCAACCCTTCAATCTGCACCAAGCCGGATGACGTTCCCGATCTAGGAAAAGAGAACGGCGAACCTGATGGCCCCCAAGCATGCAGTGCGGCAGCGGGAAACAGCAAAACAGCCGGCAACCCGATCAACTTCGCTGTTGGCAACAAATTCCAGCGTGAAGTGGACTATCTAGCTTCGGGCAAGCTTCCGCTGACCTTCGAACGCACCTACAACAGCCACGACAAGCTTTGGCGCCACAACTACAGTGCTCATTTGGTACTGGGTCCCGACAACATCCTTTTCATCGGCAATGATGGTAAGGAGTCCTATTTCCAGCTTGAGAATGGTGTTGCTACAGCTCAGCCAAATGAACTGGGCCGGCTCTATATGAAGAACGGCAACTGGACATATGAAGGTCCGACCAAGGAAATCTTCTCGTTTGATGGGGAAGGCAACCTGATGAAGTGGGGCAACACTGCTTCGGGGTTCCATACGCTGGTGCGGAGTAACGTGCTGACGATCACCATCACGGACTCCCTGGGTAACTCCATGGTCGTGCAGGAAGATGCGAGACGTCGTGGGCAGCCTTCGTCACTCGTCACAAGTGACTCGCATATAGATTTTGAATACGACTCCAGCGACAGGCTCACGAAACGCATAACCACTATTCAAGGCCAAACGCAACAGCGCACTTATCACTATCAGGACAGCCGAAACCCCAACCTCCTCACCGGCATCACCGACGAACGCGGCGTTCGCTTCGCCACCTGGACCTACGACGACCAGGGCCGTGCCATCTCCAGCGAGCACGCCGGCGGCGCCGAGCGCACCCTGGTGAGCTACAACGCCGATGGCTCTTCCACTGTCACCAATGCCCTGGGCAAGCGCACCACCTACCGCTTCCAGACAATCCAAGGCATACGGCGCATCACCGCCATCGAAGGCGAGCCCTCGGCCAACTGCCCCAACAGCAAT
>BATO01000074.1 GCA_000474255.1 Aquipseudomonas alcaligenes MRY13-0052 | reverse complement strand
CCTGTTACCCATGTCCCCCGACAAGCGTTACCCATGTATCCCGGCTAAACACACGGCACACCCTACGGCACGAGCTCATCCTGTCAGTCCTCGGCGCGAACCGTCACAGGCACAGAGCCGGCGACTCATGACCACGTCCTGAAGACGCGGTTTCCCACGCTCAAATGAAAAAGCCCCGCATCGGCGGGGCTTTTTCGTTTGCGGGGGCCGCTTAGAACTGGGCGGCGTCCAGCAGGTACAGCGACTCGCTACCGGCTTTCACCGAGGCGGTCAGGGAGTGGATACGCGGCAGCAGGCGGGCGAAGTAGAAACGCGCGGTGCCCAGCTTGCTGGCGTAAAACTCGTCCTGGCCTTCCTTGCCCAGCGAAGCCTTGGCCATCAGTGCCCACATGTAGGCATAGGCGGTGTAGCCGAAGGCGTGCAGGTACTCGACCGACGCGGCGCCGATTTCGTTGGGGTTGGACTTGGCGCTTTCCAGCAGCCAGGCGGTGAGGTCGTCGAGGTTGGCGACCGCAGCGTTCAGCGGCTCGACGAACTCGGCCAGGTCAGCGGAGGCGCTGCCGGTGAAGACCTTGATCTCATCGGAGAAGTGCTTGTAGAACGCGCCGCCGCTGCCGACGATCTTGCGGCCGACGAGGTCCAGCGCCTGGATGCCGTTGGTGCCTTCGTAGATCTGGGTGATGCGCACGTCACGCACCAGCTGCTCCTGGCCCCATTCGCGGATGAAGCCGTGGCCGCCGAACACCTGCTGGCCGTGGACGGTGGTTTCCAGGCCGAGGTCGGTGAGGAAGGCCTTGGCAACGGGGGTAAGCAGGGCGACCATTTCTTCGGCGCGTTTGCGCACGACGGGGTCTTCGCTGAACTTGGCGGTGTCCAGCTGCATGGCGACGTAGGTGGAGAAAGCACGACCGCCTTCGTTGGACGCCTTCATGGTCAGCAGCATGCGACGCACGTCGGGGTGCACGATGATCGGGTCGGCGGCCTTGTCCTTGGCGACCGGGCCGGTCGGCGCGCGGCTCTGGATGCGGTCGCGGGCGTATTCGACGGCGCTCTGGTAGGAACGCTCACCAGAGGCCAGGCCCTGGATGCCAACGCCGAGGCGCTCGTAGTTCATCATGGTGAACATGGCGGCCAGGCCCTTGTTCGGGGCGTCGACGATCCAGCCGGTGGCGCCGTCGAAGTTCATCACGCAGGTAGCGGATGCCTTGATGCCCATCTTGTGCTCGATGGAGCCGCAGGACAGGGTGTTCTTCTCGCCCAGGGAGCCGTCGGCATTGACCATGAACTTGGGCACCAGGAACAGCGAGATGCCTTTCGGGCCGGCGGGCGCGTCGGGCAGCTTGGCCAGGACCAGGTGGATGATGTTCTCGGTCAGGTCGTGCTCGCCGCCGGTGATGAAGATCTTGGTACCGGTGACCTTGTAGCTGCCGTCGGCCTGGGGTTCGGCCTTGGTGCGAATGATGCCCAGGTCGGTGCCGGCGTGGGGTTCGGTCAGGCACATGGAGCCTGCCCAGACGCCCGCGTACATGTTCGGCAGGTATTTTTCCTTGAGCTCTTCGCTGGCGTGCGCGTTGATCGACAGGCAGGCACCGGCGGTGAGCATCGGGTAGAGACCGAAGGAGAGGTTGGCCGAGTTGACCATTTCCTCGACCTGGGCGGAGATCGCCTTGGGCATGCCCATGCCGCCGTAGACCGGGTCACCACCGACGCCGACCCAGCCGCCCTCGGCGTAGGTCTTGTAAGCCTCGGGGAAACCGGCAGGCGTGGTGACCGCGCCGTCGCTCCACTGGCAGCCTTCTTCGTCGCCGGAGCGGTTCAGCGGGGCGATGGTGCCGCCGGTGACCTTGCCGGCCTCTTCGAGGATCGCGGATGCGGTTTCGGCATCGACGGTCTCGGCCAGAGCGGGCAGCTCGGCCCAGAGCTTGGCAACCTCGAAAACCTCGTTGAGGACGAAGCGCATATCGCGCAGGGGCGCTTTGTAGTCAGCCATGTGCAAAACCTCGCAGGAACTCTACAGGCGGCCGGAAGGGCCGGTTTCACGGAACAGGGCGGCAGTGTACCCGAACAACTTTTGAGACACATAGGGTCGTTGCGTGACCATATGTTATCGATAAGTCACAATTCGCAACCCGGATGAAAAGGGCCCGCACATGGCGGGCCCCTGGATACACCGAGATTAGACGCTTAGAGCGCGAACTGTTCCGCCGGCAGCGCCATCAGGCAGTCGCTGCCCGCCTCGACCCCGGCCTGATGGGCGGTGGTGCGGGGCAGCAGGCGCTTGAAGTAGAAGTCGAAGGTGGCGAGCTTGGTCTGGTAGTACGCCGCCTCGCTGGTGCCGGCGTCGAGCTTGGCCTGGGCGACCACGGCCATCTGCAGCCAGAACCAGGCGAGCACGATGTAGCCGGAGTACATCAGGTAGTCGACGGAGGCAGCGCCCACTTCGTCCGGGTTCTTCATCGCGGCCATGCCGACCTTCTGGGTCAGCTCGCCCCACTGCTGGTTGAGCCGAGCCAGTTCGGCGGCCTGAGCCTTGAACTGCGGGTGCTCGGCCTGGGCCAGGCAGAACTTGTGCACGCGCTTGGTGAAGCCGCGCAGCAGCTTGCCCTGGCTGCCGAGCACCTTGCGGCCGAGCAGGTCGAGGGCCTGGATGCCGTTGGTGCCTTCATAGATGGGGGCGATGCGGCAGTCGCGCACCAGTTGCTCCATGCCCCACTCGCGGATATAGCCGTGGCCGCCGAACACCTGCATGCCAAGGTTGGTGGCCTCCAGCCCGGTCTCGGTCATGAAGGCCTTGCATATTGGGGTGAGGAAGGCCAGCAGGTCATCGGCTTCCTGGCGCTGCTCGGCGTCCTGGCTGCCGTGGGCGATATCCAGCAGTTGCGCGGTGAAGTAGGAGAGCGCGCGGTTGCCTTCGTTGAAGGCCTTCATGGTCAGCAGCATGCGGCGCACGTCGGGGTGCACGATGATCGGGTCGGCGGCCTTTTCCGGGGCTTTCGGCCCGGTGAGCGCGCGCATCTGCAGGCGGTCGTTGGCGTAGCGCACGGCGCCCTGGTAGCTGGCCTCGCCGAGGCAGAGGCCCTGCATGCCGGTGCCCAGGCGGGCGTGGTTCATCATGGTGAACATGCAGTTGAGGCCCTTGTTGGCCTCGCCGATCAGGTAGCCGGTGGCGGAGTCGAAGTTCATCACGCAGGTGGCGGAGGCCTTGATGCCCATCTTGTGCTCGATGGAGCCACAGGACACGGCGTTGCGCGCACCGACGGCGCCATCGGCGGCGGGCATGAACTTGGGCACGATGAACAGCGAAATGCCCTTGGTGCCGGCGGGGGCGTCGGGCAGCTTGGCGAGGACCAGGTGAACGATGTTCTCGCTCATGTCGTGCTCGCCGGCGGAGATGAATATCTTGGTGCCGCTGACCGCATAGCTGCCGTCGGCCTGGGGCACGGCGCGGGTCTTGATGATGCCGAGGTCGGTGCCGCAATGGGGCTCGGTGAGGCACATGGTGCCGGTCCAGCGGCCTTCGGTCATGCGGGTCAGGTAGGTCTGTTTCTGTTCTTCGGTGCCGTGGGCGTGGATGGCCGACATGGCGCCGTGGGTGAGGCCGGGGTACATGGCCCAGGACTGGTTACTGGAGGCGACCATCTCGCTGATGATCAGGCCGAGGGAGTGCGGCAGGCCCTGGCCGCCATAGGCCGGGTCGGCGGCGAGGCCGTTCCAGCCCCCTTCCACGTACTGGGCGAAGGCTTCCTTGAAGCCCTTGGGCGTGGTGACCACGCCGTCGTTCCACTGGCACTCTTCTTCGTCGCCGGAACGGTTGATGGGCGAGAGCACCTGCTCGCAGAACTTGGCACCCTCTTCGAGAATCGCCGAGACCATGTCCGGGGTGGCGTCGCTGGCACCGATGGCGGCGTAGGTGGCAGGGAAATCGAAGACTTCGTCGATGAGGAAGCGCATGTCGCGCAGGGGGGCCTTGTACTCGGGCATGGCAGGTTCTCCGTCGGGTGAGCGCCATGGTCGGCGCCAATCATCCGACCCTACTGCTCAAGCCGCAGCCGGACAACGACGCTGCAAGCGCTGAATGCAGCGCCATAACCTGCGGTCTACGTGGCCGCCCGCTTCACCCGCACGGCACCGCGACGGTTCTGCCCGTGCAGGAACACCCGGTTGCGGCCGGCGCTCTTGGCGCTGTAGAGGGCCTGGTCCGCCACCTTGATGACTTCCTCCGGCGTGCGCTGCTCGGCGTCACGCTCGGCCACGCCGATGCTGATGGTCACCGAGACGCTCTGCCCGGCACCGCCGCTGCGCTTGCTGCGGCCCTGCTCGTCGTTCTTGGGGCGGCTGTCCTTGTCGCGCAGCTGCATGCTGTAGTTCTCGATGGCTTCGCGTATCGCCTCCAGGTGCGGCTGGCACTCCTCCATGGTCTTGCCGGTGAAGACGATGGTGAATTCCTCGCCGCCGTAGCGATACGCCTTGCCGCCGCCGGTGACCTTCTTCAGGCGGCTGGCGACCATGCGCAGCACCTGGTCGCCGACATCGTGGCCGTAGGTGTCGTTGAATTTCTTGAAATGGTCGACGTCGGTCATCGCCAGCACATAGTTGCGCCCCAGGCGCTGCAGGCGCTCGTTGAGGGCGCGGCGGCCGGGCAGCCCGGTGAGCTCGTCACGGAAGGCCATCTGGTAGGCCTCGTGGGCCACCGAGGCGGTGAGCGCGAGCATCGCCAGGCTGCTCATGGCGTGCAGCGCATGGGGCAGGACGAAGACCTTGGGCAGCATCCACCAGATGCCCAGCAGGGCCAGGAGCTGGGCGGCATGCTGCGGCCGGGGCTGGCGCACATAGATGACCGCCAGGGCGATCAAGGCGCCGACGAAGGCGAAGTAGGAGAGCTGGATCAGGCTCATCCAGGTGCCATGCAACAGCGGCCAGTACACCGAGGTCAGCGCCGGCAGCACGGACTCGGGGTAGCTGCGGCCCAGGGCGACGGCAACGCCGACCACGGCGAGCATCACCGCAGCGCGGGCGACGAAGTCCTGCAGCAGGTGGGTGCGTTCCTGCCAGCAGCCGAACAGGCCGAACAGCAGGGGCAGCAGCAGGCTGCAGAGGTGGAACACCAGGGCCGCGTCTTCGCGGACCACGCGCTCGGTCTGGTAGTAGTCGACCTGGGTGTCGAGCAGGTAGTAGGCGAGGTAGAGGATCAGCAGCAGGAACAGCTGGCGCAAGCGACCGTAGGCGGCGCAGAACGAACCGCCGAGCAGCAGCAGGAGCGTGGGCAGCACGTTGAACAGCGAGACGAAAAACTCGGTCATGACCGTCAGCGAGCCCATCACGCCGCCGGCCAGGATCAGGGCCAGGGGCGGGACGAAATGACTGACGCGAAATGACGAAAGAGACCGCACTGATGCTGATCCAGAAAGGTGTCGGAGGGGGTGGGCGAGCTGGCCATATGATTGCATTTCTGCAGGGGCCACGCATCCGTCTGCGCGACGAAACGCCCCTATTCGCGCCCTCTTGGCCGAGGTTGCGGGCACATTCACACGCCCATGAAAAAGCCCGCCTTGCGGCGGGCTTCTTCGTACAGCGCGAAGCCTTAGTAACCGAGGGCGAAGTCTTCTTCGGCCAGGTCCATCAGGTTGTTGGCGCCGGACAGCATGGTTTCAACATGGGTACGGGTACGCGGCAGGATGCGTTTGAAGTAGAAACGCGCGGTCTGCAGCTTGGCCTTGTAGAAGGCGGCGTCGCCTTCGCCGGCAGCGATCTTCTCGGCAGCCAGGCGAGCGATGTCGGCCCAGAAGTAAGCCAGGCAGGCGTAACCGGAGTACATCAGGTAGTCCACGGAAGCGGCGCCGACTTCTTCGCGATCTTTCATCGCAGCCATGCCGACCTTCATGGTGATGTCGCCCCACTCCTTGTTCAGCTTGGCCAGCGGCTCGACGAATTCCTTGACGGCTTCGTTGCCTTCGTTGGCCTGGCAGAACTTGTGCACGATCTTGGTGAAGCCCTTCAGCGCTTCGCCCTGGGTCATGAGGATCTTGCGGCCCAGCAGGTCCAGAGCCTGGATGCCGGTGGTGCCTTCGTACAGCATGGAGATACGGCTGTCGCGAACGTTCTGCTCCATGCCCCACTCGGCGATGAAGCCGTGGCCGCCATAGATCTGTACGCCGTGGTTGGCCGACTCGAAGCCGACTTCGGTCATGAACGCCTTGGCGATCGGGGTCAGGAAGGCCAGCAGCGCGTCGGCGGCTTTCTTCTCTTCCTCGTTCTGGCTGTATTTGACGATGTCGACCTGCTTGGCGGTGAAGTACACCATCGCGCGGTTGCCTTCGGCGAAGGCTTTCATGGTCAGCAGCATGCGACGCACGTCCGGGTGGACGATGATCGGGTCAGCGGGCTTCTCGGGCGCTTTCGGGCCGGTCAGAGCACGCATCTGCAGACGCTCGCGAGCGTATTTCAGGCCACCCTGGAAACCGATTTCGGCGTGGGCCAGGCCTTGCAGCGCGGTACCCAGGCGAGCGGTGTTCATGAAGGTGAACATGCAGTTCAGGCCTTTGTTCGCCGGGCCGATCAGGAAACCGGTAGCGCCGTCGAAGTTCATCACGCAGGTGGCGTTGCCGTGGATGCCCATCTTATGTTCGAGGGAACCGCACGCAACAGCGTTGCGCTCGCCCACGCCGCCTTCGGCGGTCGGCATGAACTTCGGCACGATGAACAGGGAGATGCCTTTGGTGCCGGCCGGTGCATCGGGCAGGCGGGCCAGGACGATATGGACGATGTTGTCGGCCATGTCGTGTTCACCGGCGGAGATGAAGATCTTGGTGCCGGTGACTTTGTAGGAACCATCAGCCTGGGGCTCGGCCTTGGTGCGCAGCATGCCCAGGTCGGTACCGCAGTGCGGTTCGGTCAGGCACATGGTGCCGGTCCACTCGCCGGATACCAGCTTGGTCAGGTAGGTGTGTTTCTGGTCGTCGGTGCCGTGGGCGGACAGGGTGTTCATCGCGCCGTGGGACAGGCCGGGGTACATGCCCCAGGACCAGTTGGCTTCGCCGACCATTTCGCTGATGGCCAGGCCGAGCGACTCGGGCAGGCCTTGGCCGCCGTGGTCGACGTCATGGGCCAGGCTCGGCCAGCCGCCTTCGACGAACTGCTTGTAGGCTTCCTTGAAGCCGGTCGGGGTCTTCACGCCGGACTCGCTCCAGGTGCAACCCTCGATGTCACCCACGCGGTTCAGCGGAGCGATCACCTGCTCACAGAACTTCGCACCTTCCTCGAGAATGGCGTCAACCATGTCCGGGGTGGCGTCCTGGCAGCCAGGCAGGCTCTGATAGTGCGCTTCGTAGCCGAGCAGCTCGTCACGTACGAAACGGATATCACGCAAGGGGGCCTTGTAATCAGGCATAGCAGTAAACCTCTACGGTGGGTTCCTAGTTAAGGTGACCGGCACATCGGTCGCTTACAACATCACGGTAGTCGCTGTGGGCTGCACGGAAGCCGCCCGACAATCAAACAGGTGTTTGAAACATACGTTTACGCCAATCCCTTGTCAAGCATCCGCCCATCGGCGCTCAAGCGCGGGTATCGAGCAGGGGGCCGAGGGCGCTGGGGCTGGCGACCTGAAGGTAGATACCCAGATCCTGATTGGCCGCAGGAGAGGCCGAGGAGGACGACTCGTCCTCCGATTTGGCACGGGCGGCGGCCTTGCTCGCGGCCTCCTCGGAAGCCTCTTCGCGGCGCAACTGGGCCAGTTCGACCAGCGCCTGCCCGGCCTGGGCAGCGGCTTCGGCGGCGACGCGACGGTCCTGAGCCGATGGATCGGCCGGCGCCAGCGCCGCACGCTGCACCACCGCCATCTTGCGCAGGGTGGCGGCAGGGTCACCCGCCACGGCGCTCACGTCGATGCCGACTTCGCCACCCGTGGCATAGGACTGGCCATCGGGGCCACGCTTGAAACTGTAGCTGGGGGAGCCGGCATAGGCGGCACCTACCGCGGCATGAGCCTGCTCGTGGGCACGCACTTCGCGGTCCCGGGCGGCCAGCTCGGCAATTTCCTGCAGGTCCTGCTGTTCCTGCTGCCGGGTCGCACGTGCAGAGGCGGCGCTCTCGCCGTCACGCACGGTTGAGCGGGGGTCCGAGGAAAGCGCCTGATCAGCGGCGGCCGATGGAGAACGAAGAGAAGAGGAGGACTCGGCTGCAGCGGCGCTCAGCGAACCGCGCGAAGACGGCGACGCCAGTGTGGGCAAGGGGAGATATGCAGCACTGCCGATCCGCATGGGGCCCTCCCTGCCCGCGCCAGACCACCGGCCGCTAATGCAGTCGGGATGCCCTCAGTCAGGCGTGGGTGTCGATCAGGGTTCCGAGTACATCGTCAGCGGTCTTGATCACCTGGGCCCCGGCTTCCGCCTGGAACTTGCCGACGTTGAGGTCCACCAGGTTGCTCGCCTGGTCGGTACCGTTGAATTCCTGCACGCGAGCGCTGGGGGCCTGCTGGTTGCGCTGCACGGACGAGCCGGCGATATCCGCACCGGCCTGGTCGATACGACGCTGGCCAGACTGCAGAGCACTCAATCCTGCGCTGAAGGCACTACCGGAGATTTCCATCGCCAACCCCGAAACAAGAAATTAACGCTGTAATTGAAGCAGAAAACGCCTAAAAAACGTACAAACAAAAGGCTATCAACCTCTGTTTGCTTATAGCCCAAGCGGGGCGAGGTCCAGCCAGGCGGCAACGGCGCCGGGTGTCGGCGACTCCAGGCGCGGAATGCGGCCCAGGCAAGGTGCCGGAAGGCGCTCTGTCAGGGTGGCGAGGTTCTCTTCCAGGCGCGAGGTATTAGGGTCCACCAGGTTGGCCACCCAGCCGGCGAGCGGCAGTCCATCCCGCAGGATCGCCTCCGCGCTGAGCAGTGCGTGGTTGATGCAGCCCAGGCGTACGCCGACCACGAGGATCACCGGCAGGCCCAGGGCAATCGGCAGGTCGGACAGGTTGGCCCGGTCCGCCAGCGGCACCCGCCAGCCCCCTGCCCCTTCCACCAGGGTGAAATCGGCGCCTTTGTCGAGAATCCGCCGCACGGGAGCCGAGAGCGCAGCCAGGTTCAGCTCGACACCCGCTTCGCGGGCAGCCAGGTGCGGGGCGATGGCGGGCTCGAAGGCCAGCGGGTTGACCTCCACATAGGCCAGCGGCAGCGAGCACTCCCCCAGCAGTGCCAGGGCGTCTTCGTTGCGCAGGCCATCGGCGGTGGCCAGGCAACCGGAGGCCACCGGCTTGCTCGCCGCCGTGGACAGCCCGGCCCGGCGCGCCGCGTGCAGCAGGCCGGCAGCCACCGTGGTCTTGCCGATCTCGGTGTCGGTACCGGCGATGAAGAAGGCAGCGGCCATTCAGGAATCCTTGCGCAAGAGGCCGTGGACGACCTGATAGGTAACGGGCAGGCCGGCGTCATCGCGGCGACGCTCGTAGGCGTCGATCAGGGCAAGCATGCGCGCCCGGCCGGTCAGGCCACCGGGGCGACCGGGGTTGAGATTGTGCGCACCCAATGCCTTGAGCTCATGGGTCAGGCTGCGCAGGTCGGGGAAATACAGGGTTCGCGGGCGACGTTCGAGCTGCAGCGGAGTCAGTCCGCTTGCGCCGCAAAGCGCCTGGTAGCGCTGGAACTCGCGGAAACGATTGACGTGGACGAAGCCGTCCACCTCCTGCCAGCTGTCGCGCAGCTCCTGCAGGGTGCCGACACAGAGGCTGCTGAACACCAGCAGTCCACCCGGGCGCAACACCCGCCGCGCCTCGGCCAGCACCGCCGCGAAATCGCCGCACCACTGCACCGCCAGGCTGCTGAACACCAGGTCCAGGCAGCCATCGGCCAGCGGCAAGCGCTCGGCGTCGCCGGCCGCGAAATACCGCGCGCCACCCAGGGGTTGCGCGTGCTGCAGCATGCCTTCGGCGATATCCATCGCCAGGCCAGATGAAGCCGGGAAGCGCTGCGCCAACTGGCGCGAGAAGTACCCGGTGCCGCAGCCCAGGTCGAGCCAGCGCTCAGGAGCGAAGTGCTCGGGCAGGCTATCGAGCAGGGCGCCGCCGACGGCGCGCTGCAGCTCGGCAACGCTGTCATAGCTGGCCGCTGCGCGGGAGAAGGAGGCCGCCACCTGGCGCTTGTCCGGCAGGGGCGAAACATCCTGGGGAGCGCAGGGCAGAGGCAGGGCAACGGATTCAGACATCTTCACCTTCGAACATGAACGCCAGCATCGCCTCGGCGACCGCATCCGGGCACTCCACCGGCAGGCCGTGGCTGGCCTCGCGGATGATCGACGCTTCCACGTCCGGCAACCAATCCAGCAGTGCCTGGCAGGCGGCTGCGGGGACCAGCGCATCGCGGCCGGCGAACAAATGCAGTTGTGGGCCGCTGTAGGCACGCAGGGCGCCACGGGTATCCAGCCCGGCCAGCAGTTGCAGGCCGGCTTCCAGCACCTCGGACGGCGTCGACGGCTGGGTGACCTGCAGCTGCCGCGCCAGGGTGCGCGGGTCCTTGGCCCCCTGGCTCACCAGCATGCGGAAGCGCTTGAGGGTCAGTGCAGGGTCAAGGCCGAAGGCTTCATGGAAGGCGGCGAAGACCTCGCCGGGCATGGCGCTCGGCCAATCCTCGCGGGCACGGAAACACAGGTTGCTGGCAAGACCGATAAGCCCGCGGCAGGACGCGTCTCGTCGCGCCGCCAACTGCGCGGCCAGCATGCCGCCCAGGGACCAGCCCGCCAGCCAGCAGTCGCTCGGCAGGCGCGCATCGAGCTCGTCGAGCCAGGCTTCCGGCTGCGCCAGGTCGGGCAGTGCTTCGATCTCGATGTTCAGGTGCGGCGCACGCTCGGACAGGGCATCGCGCAGCGGCTCCAGGGCCGCCGGGCCCAGCGCCCAGCCGGGCAGCAGGATCAGTCGATCACGCATCGGGGTTTCCTTCCTTAGCCAGAATGTTCCAGCTTTCGGACAACGCCAGGAGCAACAGTTCCAGCTGGGCCTCGCTGTGGGAGGCGCTGAAGGTCACCCGCAGGCGCGCGCTGCCGGCCGGCACCGTGGGCGGGCGGATGGCGCCGACGAGGATGCCGCGCTCGCGCAGCAGGGCCGCGAGTCTCATGGCGCGGGCGCTGTCACCGACGAGGATCGGCTGGATCGGCGTCGGGCTGTCCATCAGCGTCAGGCCGATCTCGGCGGCGCCCTCGCGGAAGCGCTGGATCAGCCGGTTCAGGTGCTCGCGACGCCAGCTCTCCTTCTGCAGCAGTTCGAGGCTCTTGAGGGTCGCGCAGGCCACGGCGGGCGGCTGGCTGGTGGTGTAGATGTAGGGGCGGGCGAACTGCACCAGCGTCTCGATCAGCTCCTCGCTGCCGGCAACGAAGGCCCCAGCGGTGCCGAAGGCCTTGCCCAAGGTGCCCACCAGCACGGGCACGTCGTCCAGGCCCAGGCCGAAGTGCTCGACGATGCCGCCGCCAGTGGCGCCCAGGGGACCGAAGCCGTGGGCGTCGTCCACCATCACCCAGGCGCCCTTCTCCCTGGCCTTGGCGCAGAGCGCGGGCAGGTCGGCGAGGTCGCCGTCCATGCTGAACACACCGTCGGTAACCACCAGGGTGTCGCCTTCGGCCTTGTCCAGGCGCGAAGCCAAGCTGGCCGCATCGTTGTGCAGGTAACGGGAAAAACGCGCACCGGAGAGCAGGCCCGCGTCCAGCAGGGAAGCGTGGTTGAGGCGGTCCTCCAGCACGCTGTCGCCCTTGCCCACCAGGGCGGTGACGGCGCCCAGGTTGGCCATGTAGCCGGTGGAGAACAGCAGCGCGCGCGGCCGACCAGTGAACTCGGCCAGGGCCAGTTCCAGTTCGTGGTGCGGTCCGCTGTGACCGATCACCAGGTGCGAGGCCCCACCACCGGCGCCCCAGCGCTCGGCACCGGCACGCAGCGCGGCAATCACCTCGGGGTGGTTGGCCAGGCCCAGGTAGTCGTTGGAACAGAAGGCAAGCATCGCCCGGCCATCCACCACCGCCTCGGGCCCCTGGGGGCTTTCCAGCAGGGGGCGCTGGCGGTAAAGGTCGGCGGCGCGGCGCTCGGCGAGTCGGTAAGCGAGATTGAAGGGCATAGAAAGCTCGAAGCGGGAAGCTAGAAGCTGAAAGCCCGAGCCACCCGCTTCAAGCTTCCGGCTTCAGGCTTCCAGCTCGCCGTCTTTAAACAGCAGCGTTATAGAAGAGCTTGGAGTCTCTCTGCTCCACCAGCGCCTGCTCGATGGCGGCCTGGTGCACTTCGTCGGCGTGTTCTTCGCGCTCTTCCGGCTTGATGCCGAGGCGGGCGAAGAGCTGCATGTCCTTGTCCGCTTGCGGGTTGGCGGTGGTCAGCAGTTTTTCGCCGTAGAAGATGGAGTTGGCGCCGGCCATGAAGGCCAGGGCCTGCATCTGCTCGTTCATCTGCTCGCGGCCTGCGGAGAGGCGTACATGGGACTTCGGCATCATGATGCGCGCCACGGCCAGGGTGCGGATGAAGTCGAACGGGTCGACGTCCTTCTCCTCCGCCAGCGGCGTGCCCTTGACCTTGACCAGCATGTTGATCGGCACCGACTCCGGGTGCTCCGGCAGGTTGGCCAGCTGGATCAGCAGGCCGGCGCGGTCGTCCACCGACTCGCCCATGCCGAGGATGCCGCCGGAACAGATCTTCATCCCCGCCTCGCGCACGTAGGCCAGGGTCTGCAGGCGCTCGCTGTAGGTACGGGTGGTGATGATGTTGCCGTAGAACTCCGGCGAGGTATCGAGGTTGTGGTTGTAGTAGTCCAGCCCGGCATCAGCCAACGCCTGGGTCTGCTCCTGGTCGAGGCGGCCGAGGGTCATGCAGGTCTCGAGGCCGAGCCTCTTCACGCCCTTCACCATCTCCAGCACGTAGGGCATGTCCTTGGCGGAGGGGTGCTTCCAGGCGGCGCCCATGCAGAAGCGCGTGGAGCCGATGGCCTTGGCCTCGGCGGCGGCCTGCAGGACCTTCTGCACCTCCATCAGCTTTTCCTTGTCCAGGCCAGTGTTGTAGTGGCCGGACTGGGGGCAGTACTTGCAGTCTTCGGGGCAGGCACCGGTCTTGATCGACAGTAGGGTGGATACCTGCACGCGATTCGGGTCGAAGTGGCTGCGGTGCACGGTCTGCGCCTGGAACAGCAGGTCATTGAAGGGTTGCTCGAACAGCGCCCGCACTTCGGCGAGGGACCAGTCGTGGCGGGTGGAGATGGCTGCGGTTGCACTCATGGGAGCTTCCTTCGACGCGTGGTTCGCGCCTCTTGTAAGGGGAAATCCCGACGGCGAGCGCGGGAATTCAGGCTGATGGGCATCTTGATTTTGGGGTATGACGCTGTCAACCAAAAACTCGACACAGGTTTACATCTGGTTATTTATTGATCATCAAGAACCCTTGGCTGCCGTTTGGATCAAAGACCCTGACGGTCCTGAACGCATAAGGAATGAGCATGGGTAACGACGGTTTCTTCAGTTGGCTGGGCGAGGCGATCGGCAAGGTGATCCGCTTCATCGTCGACCTCCTTTCCACCGTCCTCGGCGGCGTCTGGGCGGCCATGGACGACTTTCTCCACGGCCTCGCGCGGGCCATCGGCATGGATGTGTCGATCTTCAGCTTCGTCGTACTCATTCTCGGCCTGCTCCTGCTGTTCAGCGGCGTACGCGCATTGCTGCGAAAGGGCATCATCAGCGGCCTGATCCTCATCTTCCTCGGCCTGATCGTCATGAGCTGGCTGATCCACTGATCTCGCCCACGGAGGGGCGCCATGGACAGGATCGTCCACCTGCTGCGCCACCTCGCCACCCCATCCCCGACCTGCGCGCTGTGCGGCGCGCGGGCGAGCGGCGGCACCTTGCCCATCTGCTCCGGCTGCACAGGCGACCTGCCCTGGCTGGAGGGCTGCTGTGGCGTCTGCGCCCTGCCCCTCCCCGCCCACGGCCTGGTGTGCGGCGAATGCCTGAAGCGCCCACCCGCCTTCGATGCCGCCCACATCGCCTGGCGCTATGACTTCCCGGTAGACAGCCTCATCACCCGCTTCAAGCACCAGGCCCAATGGCCCCTGGGGCGCCTGTTGGCGGAGCTGCTGGCCAACCACCTGCAACGGACCCAGGCCGCAGGTGAACCGCGCCCCGACGCCCTGCTCGCTGTGCCGCTGGCCGCCCGGCGTCAACGTCAGCGCGGCTTCAACCAGGCACAGATGCTCGCCGACTGGCTTGGCCGTCAACTGCGCCTGCCCGTGCATGACGACTGGCTGCTCCGCGCCCTCGACACCCCCGCCCAGCAGGGCCTGGACGCCGCCACCCGCAAGCGCAACCTGCGCGGTGCCTTCCTGCTCGCCAGGCACGCCGCGCCGAGCGGGCTGCACCTGGCCCTGGTGGACGACGTACTGACCACCGGCACCACCGCGCAATACCTCGCCCAACTGCTGAAACGCGCCGGCGCCGCGCGGGTCGACATCTATTGCCTGGCCCGCACGCCCAAACCCGGCAGCACGCCCTGAGTGCTTGACTGAAGCGTCAGACTCACTCAGCCTGCTGCGCCATATTCACCAGCAGTTATCCGCCATGAGCCAGCTCACGCCCCTGACCCAGCAACTGACCCGCCGCCCGCAGCGCATGGCCCTGCTGGAGCAGATCGCCGTGCAGGGCTCGATCACCCGCGCCGCCAAGGCTGCGGGGCTGAGCTACAAGGCCGCGTGGGACGCCATCGACGAACTCAACAACCTTTCCGAGAAGCCCCTGGTCGAACGCAGCGTCGGCGGCAAGGGCGGTGGCGGCGCGCGCCTGTCCGCCGAGGGCGAGCGTTTGCTGGCCCTGTTCAAACGCATGGAGAGCCTGCAAGCACGCCTGCTGGAAAGCGCCGAAAGCGAACAGGACCTCGAGCGCCTCGGCCGCCTGATGCTGCGCACCAGCGCCCGCAACCAGCTCAGCGGCAAGGTCGTGGCGCTGCACGCCCAGGGCCGCAACGACGTGGTGGAGATCGAACTTCCCGGTGGTGCGAGCATGCGCGCGCACATCACCCATGACAGCAGTGAAAAGCTGGAGCTTGCCCCCGGCGGCGGCGTGATCGCCCTGATGAAGGCCGGCTGGCTCAGCGTGCAACCCCTGGGCGCGACGCCCGACCCACAGATGAACGCCCTGGAAGGCCGCATCGAAGCGATCCTGCCCGATGACGAAGGCCCCAGCGAAGTGCGCATCACCCTGGCCAACGGCCAGACCCTGTGCGCCCTGGCCGAACCCCAGCAGCTCAAGGCCGATGGCCTGCAGCCCGGCAGCATGGCCCGCGCCCAGTTTTCCCCCAGCCAGGTTCTGCTCGGCACCCCGCTCTGAGATGTGCTCCTTATAGATAGGCCGCCCCGCTGGTGCCATTGGCGCTAGACTTGCCGCCCAATCCATCGGAGCCACCCATGTCCCATCCCTTCGCCGAACTGACCCCCGACCTGGTGCTCGATGCAGTGGAGAGCCTGGGCTACCTCAGTGACGCCCGCGTGCTGGCCCTGAACAGCTACGAGAACCGCGTCTACCAGGTCGGCATCGAGGACGAGCAGCCGCTGATCGCCAAGTTCTATCGCCCGCAACGGTGGACCGACGCCGCGATCCGCGAAGAGCACGCCTTCAGCGCCGAGCTCGCCGAACATGAAGTCCCGGTGGTCGCCCCGCTCTCCCGGGATGGCGAGACCCTGTTCGAACACGCCGGCTTCCGCTTCGCCCTGTTCCCCCGTCGCGGCGGCCGCGCCCCCGAGCCCGGCAACATGGACCAGCTCTACCGCCTCGGCCAGCTGCTCGGCCGCCTGCATGCGGTGGGTGCCGTGCGCCCCTTCGAGCACCGCGAGACCCAGACCGTCCAGGCCTTCGGCCACGACTCGCTGCACACCCTGCTGGAGGGCGGCTTCGTGCCCAAGAGCCTGCTCCCGGCCTATGAGTCCGTCGCCCGCGACCTGCTCAAGCGCCTCGACCAGCGCTTCGGCGAGGTGCGCTACAACGCCATCCGCCTGCATGGCGACTGCCACCCCGGCAACCTGCTGTGCCGTGATGAAACCTTCCACATGGTCGACCTCGACGACTGCCGCATGGGCCCGGCAGTGCAAGACCTGTGGATGATGCTGGCCGGCGAGCGCCACGAGCGCCTGACGCAGCTCTCCGAGCTGGTGGACGGCTACCAGGAATTCCACGATTTCGACCCCCGCGAGCTGCCCCTCATCGAAGCCCTCCGGGCCCTGCGCCTGATGCACTACAGCGCCTGGCTGGCGCGACGCTGGGACGACCCGGCCTTCCCCATGAGCTTCCCCTGGTTCGGCAGCGAGCGTTACTGGGGCGACCAGGTGCTGATCCTGCGCGAGCAACTGGCGGCGATGGACGAAGAGCCGTTGCGGCTCTTCTAGCCCATGCGAACGAGAGCGGAACGCGGCGTAACGTATTTCTTACGCCCGTTTCGACGGGTGCCTGCCGGAAGATCCTGAACACACAGACAAGTCGGCCAGGCGGCCTCTAGAATGTCGGACCTTTCGTTAGCGACCTAAGCAAGGACCTTGCATGGCCACCGCCAACCCGCGTCGCGGGTACATCCTCGGCCTGACCGCCTACATCATCTGGGGCCTGTTCCCCATCTACTTCAAAGCCATCCAGGCCGTCCCTGCCCTAGAGATCATCGTCCATCGCGCGGTCTGGTCCGCCGTGTTCGGCGCCCTCCTGCTGCTGGTGTGGAAGCACCCCGGCTGGCTGCGTGAGCTGCGGGCCAACCCGAAACGCTTCGGCATCCTCGCCGCCAGCGGCATGCTGATCGCCTCCAACTGGCTGGTCTACGTCTGGGCGGTGAACAACGGGCGCATGCTCGAAGCCAGCCTGGGCTACTACATCAACCCGCTGGTGAACGTGCTGCTGGGAATGCTGCTGCTCGGCGAGCGCCTGCGTCGCCTGCAATGGCTCGCCGTGGGCCTGGCGACTGCGGGCGTGGCGCAGCAAATCTGGCAAGTGGGCAGCCTGCCCTGGGTGTCCCTGACCCTGGCGCTGACCTTCGGTTTCTATGGGCTGATCCGCAAGCAGGCGCCGGTAGCCGCGCTGCCCGGGCTGGTGGTGGAAACCTGGCTGCTGCTGCCTATCGCGCTGGGCTGGCTGGCCCTGCACCCGGTGGCGCAGACCAGCCAGGTAGCGTTCTGGAGCACGCCCGAAGCCTTCTGGCTGATGGCCGCCGGCCCCATCACCCTGGTACCGCTGGTGTGCTTCAACGCCGCCGCCCGCCACCTGCCCTACACCACCCTGGGCTTCCTCCAGTACCTGGCGCCGACCCTGGTGATGCTGCAGGCCATCTTCCTCTATGGCGAACACTTCGACCCGAGCAAGCTCGTCGCCTTCTGCTTCATCTGGGCCGGCCTGCTCGTCTACAGCGTCGACGCCTGGTTCACCCTGCGTCGCAACGTCGGCTGAGCAGAAAACGAACGATCGGCTACAGGCCATGCAACGCGAGGCCTGTAGCCGTTTCTCCCAAGGTTATCCACAGCTCCATCCCCGCCCTTTGTGCACAAGCCGCTGATTTAGCTCGTTTTTCACCCAGGTAGCGGAAAGGCCCGCCCCGCGTGGCGCAGCCGTTACGCTCCCCAGGTTATCCACAGGCTTGCCCAGGTTTTCCGGGGATAGCGGCTCAGGACGCCTGGGGCTGCAGGTTGAGTTCCACCATCAGGTCGTCGGCCAGGGTCTCCAGGCGCCTCTGCAGCACATCCAGCGAAAGCGTCAGCGGCACCGCCAGCAACGCTTCGGCATGGAACAGCGGCTCGCTGCTCATGGGCGCGGGCTTCACCTCGGTCACCAGGCGCTCCAGGTTCACCCCCTCCTCGGACAGCAGCCGGGTGATGTCGCGGACGATGCCGGGGCGGTCGTTCCCCACCAGGTCCAGCAGGATCGGCTTCCAGGTGCAGGAAGGCTCGATGCCGCTTTCCGCCAGCATCACCCGGATGCCATGGGTGGCCAGGCCCTGCAGCCCTTCCACCAGTTCGTCATAACCCTCGGCCGGCACCGCCACCCTCAGGATGCCGGCGAACTGACCGGCCATGCGTGACATGCGGCTTTCCAGCCAATTGCCGCCATGGGCGGCGATGCACTGGGCGACCCGTTCCACCAACCCGGGCTGATCCGGGGCGATTACCGTCAGTACCAGATGGTCCACGTTCTACTCCTTGCCTTAAGTGGGGCCGCCTCAGGCGAGGCTCAGCCAATAGGTCAGGTACACCTGGTCACGCACGTAGCCCAGGCGCTCGTACAGGGCCTGGCCGGCCAGGTTGGTCTTCGCCGTCTCCAGCTGCAGGCCGCAGGCACCGGTGGCCTCGCCATGGGCACGCGCCGCGTTCATCAGCTCTTCGCCCACGCCTTGCCGGCGGGCATCGGGGGCGACGTACAGGTCGCTGAGCAACCAGGCCGGCGCCAGGGCCAGGGACGACATGAAGGGGTAGAGCTGCACGAACCCTTGCGCCCTGCCCTCCAGGCTACGCGCGATGAACAGCACCGAATCGCCGCGCGCCAGGCGGTCGCCGAGAAAATCACGCACCTCGCCCAGGGGGCGCGGCACTTCGTAGAAATCCAGGTAGCCGGAAAAGAGTGCGGCGAGCTCATCGATATCGGCAGCGGTTACGGCATGCACAGCCATGGTGGAACTCCGTTTTTTTGTAGTGGGAGGAGTATAGAAAAGAGCTGGATGTAGTCCCGAAATCTACCTTCACAGCCTGCGGCGCTGGGTCGCAGGCACGGTTTTTCAGAAATCGTGTACGTTTTTAAGATTTATCTGGAACAATCACCCAGTTTTTTGAGAACATTCTGCCCCCGCTGTGACTGTAAGGCGTTTTCCGGTCGCATAGCGACGCACGCCCATGATTTTTACGACGGGTTCATGTAGTATGCCGCGGCTCGGACTACAAGCACTGGAGCATGGTCCGAAGCGGATATTGAGCAGAGTGAGGCAAGCAATGACTGAGCGCGTTCAAGTCGGTGGCCTGCAGGTCGCCAGAGTCCTGTTCGACTTCGTGAATAACGAAGCCATCCCCGGAACCGGCCTCAGCGCCGATAAGTTCTGGGCCGGAGCCGAAGCGGTCATCAATGACCTGGCGCCCAAGAACAAAGCCCTGCTCGCCAAGCGCGACGAACTCCAGGCGCAGATCGATGCCTGGCACCAGGCCCGCGCCGGCCAGGCCCACGATGCCGTGGCCTACAAGACCTTCCTTCAGGAAATCGGCTACCTGCTCCCCGAGCCGGCTGACTTCCACGCCACCACCACCAACGTCGACGAAGAAATCGCCCGCATGGCCGGCCCGCAGCTGGTCGTACCGGTGATGAACGCCCGCTTCGCGCTGAACGCCGCCAACGCCCGTTGGGGCTCGCTGTACGACGCGCTCTATGGCACCGACGTGATCAGCGAAGAAAACGGTGCCGAGAAAGGCAAGGGCTACAACAAGGTCCGTGGTGACAAGGTCATCGCCTTCGCCCGCGCCTTCCTCGACGAAGCCGCCCCGCTGCACGACGGCTCCCACGTCGACGCCACCGCCTATGCCATCAAGGACGGCGCCTTCGCCGTGACCCTGAAGGACGGCACCGCCACCGGCCTCAAGGACGCTGCCCAGTTCATCGCCTTCCAGGGTGATGCCGCAGCCCCGCAAGC
The DNA here is from genome assembly GCA_000474255.1 of Aquipseudomonas alcaligenes MRY13-0052. Taxonomy (GTDB): domain Bacteria; phylum Pseudomonadota; class Gammaproteobacteria; order Pseudomonadales; family Pseudomonadaceae; genus Metapseudomonas; species Metapseudomonas solani. The sequence goes on along the minus strand of BATO01000074.1, from coordinate 11,475 downwards.
CCTGCTGCTGAAGCACAACGGCCTGCACTTCGAAATCCAGATCGACGCCAACAGCCCCATCGGCAAGACCGATGCCGCTGGCGTCAAGGACGTGCTGATGGAAGCCGCCCTGACCACCATCATGGATTGCGAAGACTCCGTTGCCGCCGTCGACGCCGACGACAAGACCGTGGTCTACCGCAACTGGCTGGGCCTGATGAAAGGCGACCTGGCCGAGAGCGTGTCCAAGGGCGGAGAGACCTTCACCCGCACCATGAACCCCGACCGCGTCTACACCAAGGCCGACGGTTCCGAGCTGACCCTGCACGGCCGCAGCCTGCTGTTCGTGCGCAACGTCGGTCACCTGATGACCAACCCGGCCATCCTCGACGCCGCTGGCAACGAGATCCCGGAAGGCATCCAGGACGCGCTGTTCACCAGCCTGATCGCCCTGCACAACCTCAACGGCAACACCAGCCGCAAGAACACCCGCACCGGCTCGGTCTACATCGTCAAGCCGAAGATGCACGGTCCGGAAGAAGTCGCCTTCGCCGCTGAAATCTTCAGCCGCGTCGAGGATGTGCTCGGCATGCCGCGCAACACCCTGAAGGTCGGCATCATGGACGAAGAGCGCCGTACCACCATCAACCTCAAGGCGTGCATCAAGGCCGCCAGCGAGCGCGTGGTCTTCATCAACACCGGCTTCCTCGACCGCACCGGTGACGAAATCCACACCTCCATGGAAGCCGGCGCCGTTGTGCGTAAGGCCGCCATGAAGAGCGAGAAGTGGATCGGCGCCTACGAGAACAACAACGTCGACATCGGCCTGGCCACCGGCCTGCAAGGCCGCGCCCAGATCGGCAAGGGCATGTGGGCCATGCCCGACCTGATGGCCGGCATGCTCGAGCAGAAGATCGGCCACCCGCTGGCCGGCGCCAACACCGCCTGGGTGCCGTCGCCGACCGCCGCCACCCTGCACGCCCTGCACTACCACAAGGTCGACGTGTTCGCCCGTCAGGCCGAACTGGCCAAGCGCACGCCCGCCTCGGTGGACGACATCCTGACCATCCCGCTGGCGCCCAACACCAACTGGACCGCTGACGAGATCCAGAACGAACTGGACAACAACGCCCAGGGCATCCTCGGCTATGTAGTGCGCTGGATCGACCAGGGCGTCGGCTGCTCCAAGGTGCCGGACATCAACGATGTCGGCCTGATGGAAGACCGCGCCACCCTGCGCATCTCCAGCCAGCTGCTGGCCAACTGGCTGCGCCACAACGTGGTCACCGAGGAGCAGATCATCGCCAGCCTCAAGCGCATGGCCCCGGTGGTTGACCGTCAGAACGCCAACGACCCGCTGTACCGCCCGCTGGCCCCCAACTTCGACGACAACGTAGCCTTCCAGGCCGCGGTCGAACTGGTGGTCGAAGGCACCAAGCAGCCCAACGGCTACACCGAGCCGGTCCTGCACCGTCGTCGCCGCGAGTTCAAGGCGAAGAACGGCCTGTAAGCCGGGCTCCACAAAAAACCGCCCCTCGGGGCGGTTTTTTCATGCCTGTGAAAAGCCCTTCATCCCGGCAACAAGGGCAGCAGCTCCGCCTCGATCAATTGCAGCGGCCGCAGGGAGCGCTGCACCCGGGCCACACCCAGCGCGCCTTCCAGGGCGGCGATCAGCAACCAGGCACGGCTCTCGGCAACGGCCGCCGGCAAACCGTCCGCGCCCAGCGCCTGCTCGAACACGCCGTGCCAGCCATCCAGCGCGGCGCCGCAACGCTGGTGAACGCCGTTCAGCTCATCGTCGATGCTCAAGGTGGTGGCGAAGATCGGGCAGGACTCGGCGTAGCCCGACGCCTCCAGCCAACCGCGCAGTGTGGCGGTGAACCCCAGCAGGGCGTTGCGCGCATGGGGTGCCCGGCTCGCGGCCTGTTCGAGATGCGCACGTACCTCGCTGGCGACGAAGTCGATGGCCGCGCCGACGATCTCCGGCTTGCCATCGGGGAAGTAGTGATAGAGCGACCCCTTGGGCGTTTCCGAGCGCGCGATGATGTCGCCCAGGGCGGTGCCGAAATAGCCCTTGCTCGCCAGCAGTGAAGCGGTGGCGCGCACGACGCGATCGGCAGCGTTGGATTTCTTCGGCAAGGGAACCTCTCAAGGGCAGTGACGCGCGCCGGTCCCCGGCGCGCGCAAAGCATGCCCGAGCTTCAGGGAATATGAAACACAGCGCTGGCGCGGGCCACGGGGTGCCCGCTGCTGCTCAGGTCGGCACTGGCGAAGGCCAGGCGCTGGCCAATCTTGTGGATCGCCGTGCGCACCTCCACCAGGTCGCCCAGGCGTGCCGCCCCGCAGAAGTCCAGGCTCAGGTTCACCGTGGCCATCGCCAGGGGCGGCTCCTGTGAGAAGGCCGTGGAGTAGCCCAGCGCGACATCCGCCAGGGTGCAGAGCAAACCACCATGGGCGGTGCCCCGCAGGTTGCAGTGCTTCTGCTGGATGCGCGCAGCGATGACCAGGCCGCCCTCCTCGTCGCGCCGGGAATACAGCGGGCCCAGCAGATCGAGGAAGGGACTGCTGCGGAACAGCGGCTCGAAGCCGGGAGGGATCGCGGCGTCCATCAGCGCCCACCCTCGCCACCGACCTTGGCCACGCTGGCCAGGGCCACCGCCACCAGCTTCTCCTCACCATCCCTGATCGCGAAGACCTCGGCGAAGGTGGCCAGGGACCGGCTCGATGCCTTCAGCACCCGCCCCCGGGCCAGCAACCGCTCACCCACCGCCGGCGCCAGCAGGTTGAGTTTGTACTCCGAGGTCACCACGTCCCCCGCCACCGAGGCCGCCGCCCAGGCGCAGGCGCTGTCGGCCATGAAGCCGACCACTGCGCCATGCACGAAGCCATGGTGCTGGTGCATCACCTCCGGCTTCACGTCGACTTCCAACTCGACGACGCCATCGCCCAGCGCATTGACGCGCGCGCCCATCAGCGCAGCGAAGGGGGTGGCGCGGATCACCGCCTCGAGTCTTTCCAGCAAACGCGGATTCTCACTCATGACACGTCCTCCTGAAGAAAATGGCCGGCCTTTTTATATAGACCGGTCTAACTATTTTGCTCAGAAAGCGATCACCCACAAGCAGGCGCAGGCCTGCATCAGGCCGGCGAATGCCAGGCCAACCAGCACCTTGATGAACGGAGGGAGGAAATGAAAAGCCGCCTCGCGGCGGCTTCAGGCGCTTTTCAGCGCAAGGATTTCGGCCTTGCCTTGCCTCGCCCTCACCGGCGGGCTCTTCGCCGGCGGAGCCCCCAGCTCGTTGCGCACCAGCGTAACCAGGCGGCTGATATCCACGGGCTTGAGCAGGAAATCGAGCACCTTCAGGCGCATGGCCTCGATAGCGTCCTGCACATCGGCGTCACCGCTGGTGATGATCACCGGCAGGTCGGCACGTGCCGATTGGCGAACCTCGCGGACCAGCTCCAGGCCGCCGCCGCAGGGCAGGTGCAGCTCGGTCACCAGCAGGTCGATGGAGGGCCGCGCCAGCAGCAGCGCCAGTGCCTGCTCGGCGCTGCCGGCGGTGGTGCAGACGATGCCCTGGGCCAGCAACCGCTCGGCCAGGGCGTCACGCGCCGCCTCGTCGCCGTCCACCAGCAGGACGCTGGGCTGGGCGTTGGGCACGCGCACGAGCTCATCGAGGGCCTTCATCTCCTCCTGGCTCAGCAAGTCACCGTAGCTCATGGACTTCACCTCGTAGCGGCCGTTGCAGGCGCGCTGCTCCACACAAAACCGGAATGCGCGGGATTACGCCTGTGTGATAGCGGATGAACATAAGAGTTCCTGCACCCCCGCCGAACGGTACGAAAAACGACCAACGCGACGGCACGCACGCAAAACCCCGGTCCAGACAGCCCCGGCCTTGGCGACCGAGCGACCGGTAGGCGCCGGCGGCCTCTCTATACTTACGTCCAATGTGCAGCACCGCTGCAGCCACCGACCATGCACCCCACAACAAGAGAGCCGTGGAACCCACAGCATGAGCACGACGGACGCCTTCGCCCAGGCGGGCAAGCTGGCGGTGATGCAGAACGTCCATGGCACCATGGAATTCCTGCAGAAATTCCCCCCCTTCAACCAGATGGAAAGCGCCCACCTGGCCTACCTGGTGGAGAACTGCCTGCTGCGTTTCTACGGGCGTGGGGAATCCATCATCAAGCCCAGCGACGGGCCGGTGGAGCACTTCTATATCGTCAAGCAGGGCCGAGTCGTCGGCGAGCGCCCGCATTCGGCCAAGCGCGGCACCGAAACCACCTTCGAGATCGCCGGCGGCGAGTGCTTCCCCCTCGCCGCCCTGCTCGGCGAACGCGCTACCCGCACCGAGCACCTGGCCGGTGAAGACACCTTCTGCCTGCTCCTGGCCAAGCCGGCGTTCGTGCGCCTGTTCGCCCTCTCCGGCCCCTTCCGCGACTTCGCCCTGCGCGGCGTCAGCAGCCTGCTCGACCAGGTCAACCAGCAGGTGCAGCTGCGCGCGGTGGAAACCCTCGGCGCCCAGTACTCCCTCGACACCCGCCTGATCGACCTCGCCGTGCGCCAGCCCATCGCCTGCCCGCCGCAGATGCCCCTGCGCGACGCGGTGCGGCTGATGCACGAGAACCAGGTGGGCAGCATCGTCATCGTCGACGAGCAGCAGCGGCCCCAGGGCATCTTCACCCTGCGCGACCTGCGCCGGGTGATCGCCGACGCCTGCGCCGACCTCGGCCAGAGCATCGCCGAGCTGATGACCCAGGAGCCTTTCCACCTGCCCCCGGACGCCAGCGCCTTCGACGCCGCCATCGCCATGACCGAGCGCCACATCGCCCACGTCTGCGTGGTGGACGACGGCCGCCTGCGCGGCGTGGTCTCCGAGCGCGACCTGTTTTCCCTGCAACGCGTCGACCTGGTGCACCTGGCGCGCACCATCCGCCACGCCGGCCGGGTGGAAACCCTCGCCGCCCTGCGCAACGACATCCAGCGCCTGGTGGACAGCATGCTCGCCCACGGCGCCAGCTCCACCCAGATCACCCACATCATCACCCTGCTCAACGACCACACCGTGTGCCGGGTCATCGAGCTGGCCATCGAAGCCCTGGGCGACCCCGGCCTGCCCTTCACCTGGCTGTGCTTCGGCAGCGAAGGCCGCCGCGAGCAGACCCTGCACACCGACCAGGACAACGGCATCCTCTTCGAGGCCCGCGACGCCGCCGAAGCCGCCGCCATCCGTGGGCGCCTGCTGCCCCTGGCCGAACGCATCAACCAGGACCTGGCCACATGCGGCTTCGAGCTGTGCCGGGGGCGCATCATGGCCAGCAACCCCGAGCTGTGCCTGTCGCGCCAGGAATGGAGCCGCCGCTTCGCCGGTTTCATCCGCGAAGCCACGCCGGAAAGCCTGCTGGGCTCGAGCATCTACTTCGACCTGCGCACCGTCTGGGGTGACCGCGAGAGCTGCGAGCAACTGCGCCGCGAGGTGCTCGCCCAGGTCGCCGACAACCGTCTGTTCCAGCGCCTGATGGCCGACAACGCCCTGCGCCAGCGCCCGCCCGTGGGCCGCTTCCGCGATTTCGTGGTGGCCCGCAAGGGCGCCGAGAAAGACACCCTCGACCTCAAGGTCCAGGGCCTCACCCCCTTCGTCGACGGCGCGCGCCTGCTGGCCCTGGCCCACGGCATCGACAGCTGCAACACCCTCGAACGCCTGCGCCAACTGGTCGCCCACGAAGTGATCGACGCCCAGGACGGCGCCGCCTTCGAGGAGGCCTACCACTTCATCCAGCAGACCCGCATGCAGCAGCACCAGCAACAGGCCCGCCAGGGGCTGCCCTTCTCCAACCGCCTCGACCCGGACAGCCTCAACCACCTGGACCGGCGCATCCTCCGTGAGTCCTTCCGCCAGGCCCAGCGCCTGCAGGCCAGCCTCGCGCTGCGCTATCAGCTATGAACGCCCTCGCCTGGCTCACCCGGCGCCACCGCCCGGAACTCACCGACAACCAGCAGCGCCGCCGGGAACAGTTGGCAGTGCCAAGCGGGCTGGGCGACGGCCCCCTGCACGAACAGCGCTTCGTGGTGCTCGACCTGGAAACCAGCGGCCTGAACATGAGCCGCGACCTGGTGCTGTCCATCGGTGCGGTGAGCATCGAGAACGGCGCCATCGACCTCGGCCACCAGTTCGAAGCCACCCTGCACCGCGAAACCGGCCGTGTCAGCCCCAGCGTGCTGATCCACGGCATCGCCCCCAGCGAGTCGGCAGAAGGCGTGGAGCCCGCCGAAGCCCTGCTGGCCTTCATGGAATACCTCGGCGACAGCCCGCTGCTGGCCTTCCACGCCCCCTTCGACCAGCGCATGCTCGCCCGCGCCCTCCGGCGTGACCTCGGCCACCGCCTGCAGCACCCCTTCCTCGACGTCGCCGAACTGGCCCCGCTGCTGTGCCCCGACGCCGGCATCCGCAACGGCGGGCTGGACCAATGGGCCGAGTATTTCGGCCTGCAGGTGCAGCAGCGCCACCACGCCAGCGCCGACGCCCTGGCCACCGCCGAAATGGCCCTGATCCTCTTCAGCCGCGCCCGCCAACAGGGCCTTGGCAGCCCCGCCGCCCTCGCCGCCGCCCTGACCCGCTGGCAACGCCGGCAGCAGCAACCCGGCCTCTGATCCCACCGCGAACGGTCGTCGCCAACCGACGGCCTGCGATTGCGGCCCGTGGCCAGCATGGGCATAATTGCGAATCATTCTCGATCTATTTCCTACCAGCCAGCTTCGAGCGGCGGAGGTTGCAGTGTCGCTTGGGGAAACCACGAACCATGCTCTGGCGGGCGCGCTCTATCGCGACCATCGCGACTGGCTGCTCGGCTGGCTGAGGCGCAGCCTGAGCTGCCCCCATCGGGCGGAAGACCTCAGCCAGGACGCCTTCGTGCGCATCCTCGGCAAGCCCGACCTGCACCAGGTGCGCGAGCCCCGTGCCCTGCTCACCACCATTGCCCGTGGCCTGCTGGTGGACCACTTCCGCCGCAGCGCCCTGGAACGCGCCTACCTCGACGAGCTGGCCCTGGTGCCCGAAGCCGTGCACCCGGACCTGGAAGAACAGGCGCTGATCCTCGAAGCCCTGCGCGAGATCGACCGCCTGCTGGGCACGCTATCCAGCAAGGCCCGCGCCGCCTTCCTCTACAACCGTGTCGACGGCCTGGGCCACGCCGAAATCGCTGAGCGCCTGGGCGTCTCCGTGCCGCGCGTGCGCCAGTACCTCGCCCAGGGCCTGCGCCAGTGCTACATCGCGCTCTACGGTGAGCCGACGTGAATCGCGCCCCGGTTTCCTCACAGGTTCTCGACGAAGCCATCCACTGGCAGCTGTGCCTGGGCTCGGGCGACGCCAGTGCCGGCGAGCAGGCGGAGTTTCTCCACTGGCACGCCGCCAATGCCGAGCACGCCCGCGCCTGGGCGCAACTGGCCGGGCTCGACCAGCAATTCATCGCCGCCGGCAGCGCCCCGGCCCGCCGAGCCCTGCTGCGCTCGCCGCGCCGCATGCGCCGCAGCGGCGGCCTGCTCGGCCTGGTGCTGGTCGGCGCCCTGGCCCTGGGCCTGGCCAACCAGCAGCGCCCACTGAACGACTGGCTGGCCGACGAAGTCACCGCCAGCGGCGAACAACGCGACCTGCTGCTGCCCGACAGCACCCACGTTCGCCTCAACAGCCGCAGTGCCCTGGACATCGAGTTCGACCCGGCCCAGCGCCGCATCCGCCTGCGCAGCGGCGAGATCCTCGTCGAAACCGCCCACGGCGACCCGCGCCCCTTCGTGGTCGGCACCGAGAACGGTGACCTGCGCGCCCTCGGCACCCGCTTCCTGGTACGCGCCGAGAAAGACGGCACGCGCCTGGTCGTCCTGCAATCGGCGGTCGCCGCCCACCCGGCCCAGACCGACGACGAACGCATCATCAAGGAAGGCCAGCAGGTGCTCATGCGCCGCACCCAACTGGAGGCCAGCCAGCCCGCCGCCGTGGGCGCCGACGCCTGGGTGCACGGCATGCTGGTGGTGGAAAACGCCCGCCTCGCCGACCTGCTGGAGCAGTTGGGCGAATACCGCAGCGGCTACCTGGGCGTCGCCCCGGAAATCGCCGACCTGCGCATCAGCGGCAGCTTCCCCCTGCGCAACAGCGACCTCGCCCTGGACGCCCTACCCCCCAGCCTGCCCGTGCGCATCGAACGCCACACCGGCTGGTGGACCCGCGTGGTGCCCGCCGAGAAATAGCGCTTCAACCCGGGCTCCGGCCCGGGAAAACCGCCATCCGGCGGACATCCGAAAAATATTTCGCAGGGCCCCTATCACTTTTCTATCCTGATCCGGCAACAGGTCATTGAGACTTATTTCCTATCAGGAGTCGTTCGCAATGACGTTTGCCTTCCGCCCCAGCCTGCTCGCCGCCGCCATCGTCCTGGGTAGCCTGTCCACCCAGGCCAGCGCCGATACCCAGCAGTACCAGCTGCCCGCCGCGCCCATGGCCAGCACCCTGAGCCGCATCGCCAGCGAAGCCGGCATCGTCCTGAGCATCGACCCATCGCTGACCGCCGGTAAAACCGCCCAGCCGGTGCAAGGCGAATACTCGCCGGTCGCCGCACTCAACGCCGCCCTTAACGGCAGCGGCCTGCAACTGGTGAAAAGCCCCTCGGGCACCTTCAGCCTGGAGCCCGTAGCCGATACCGGCCTGGCTCTGCCGGCCACCAATATCGACGCCGCCGGTGTTGGCGAAAGCGCCTGGGGCCCCACTACCGGCTACCTGGCCAAACGCACCGCCGCTGGCACCAAAACGGATACCGCTCTGGCCGAAGCCCCGCGTTCGATTTCCGTCGCCACCCGCGAGCAGATGCAGGACCGCAGCGTCCACAGCCTCGACGACGCGGTGAAATACATGCCCGGCATCGTCTCCGCCAGCTTCGGCAGCGACACCCGCTACGACTGGATGCGCGTGCGCGGCTTCGAGCCGACCCACTTCCTCGATGGCCTGCCGCTGCCGCGCGGCGTCTACGCCAACCCGAAACCGGAAACCTGGAATCTGGACCGCCTGGCCCTGCTGCGTGGCCCGGCTTCCTCCGTATACGGCCAGACCCCGCCCGGAGGCCTGCTGGACATGGTCAGCCGTCGCCCGAGCGCCGAGACCCGCCACGAGATCGAAGTGCAGTACGGAAGCGACAACCATCGCCAGATCAACTTCGCCAGCACCGGCAAGATCGACGAGCAGGGCCAGTTCCTCTACGGCCTGAGCGGCGTGGTACGCGACAGCGGTACGCAGATCGACCATGTCGATAACAAGCGCTACAACATCGCCCCCAGCCTGACCTGGAACATCGACCCCGACACCAGCCTCACCCTGCTGTCGCAGTTCACCCGCGACGATACCGGCACCACCAGCCAGTTCCGTCCGATCCAGGGCACCAAGATCGATATGCCGTTCGGCAAGATCTCCCACCACAAGAACCTGGGTGACCCGGACTACGACTTCTACGACCGCACCTACTATGCGCTGGGCTATGCCTTCGAACATCGCTTCAACGATGTCTGGCAGTTCCGCCAGAACCTGCGCTACACCAAGTCCGAGCTGTCGTTCCAGACCGTCACCGTCAACAGCTACATCCCATCGCTCGCCGGCTTCGGCTACGTGGTCGACGCCAACGGCAATGTTGGTCGCAACAGCACCAACACCGATGAGGACATCAGCCAGTTCGCGGTGGACAACAACTTCCAGGCCGACTTCGCCACCGGCGGCATCGATCACACCCTGCTGCTCGGCCTCGATCACCAGCGCATCGAGACCGACTACATGTCGGTCTTCGGTACCGCCTTCAACGGCTACGCCCCGCCGGACATCAACGTCAACAACCCGGTCTCCGGCCAGCCGATCGTCCGCCCTCCGCGTTCGCTGGCGTACTACGACTACAACCAGAAGACCAACCAGACCGGCCTCTACGTCCAGGACCAGATGGCCCTCGACCAGTGGCGCCTGACCCTCGGAGGCCGTGAGGACTGGGTGCACACCGGCACCACCTTCCTCAACCAGAGCGATGCCACCAACACCGAGCGCGACAAGGCCTTCAGCGGTAACGCCGCCCTCAGCTACGTGTTCGACTCCGGCTTCACGCCCTACCTGTCGTACGCCGAGTCCTTCCAGCCCACCAGCAACGCCACGGCATCGCCGACCGATTCCTTCAAACCGACCGAAGGCAAGCAGTGGGAGCTGGGCATCAAGTACCAGCCGCCGGGCAGCGACATCCTGCTGACCGCCGCCGTCTATGACCTGACCCAGCAAAACGTGTCGGTCACCAATCGCATCAACGGCACGCCGGTCACCAGCCAGGACGGCGAAGTGAAGGTCAAGGGCCTGGAGCTGGAAGCGGTGGGCAACGTCACCGAAAGCCTGAAGCTGATCGCCTCCTACACCCAGGCGAAGTCCGAGGTGCAGGACGGCGAGTACAAGGGCAAGCGCCTGCAGCTGATGCCCAACCGCCAGGCCTCGCTGTGGGCCGACTTCACCTGGCACAACGGCGTGCTCGACGGCTTCGGCATCGCCGCCGGCGCCCGCTACACCGGCAACACCTTCGGTGACCAGGCCAACTCCGAGCTCGGCTTCGCCAAGTCCTACACCGTGTTCGATGCCGCCGTGCACTACGACCTCGGCCGCCTGGACAGCAGCCTGAACGGTGCGTCGGTAGCGCTCAACGCCACCAACCTGCTGGACAAGGACTACCTCTCCACCTGCGATGCCTACTACTGCTACTACGGTGACGAGCGCAGCGTCGTCGCCAGCGCCACCTACAAGTGGTAAGCCACTAAGTCGTACACCACGCGCCACCGAGGCCGCCCGCTGGGCGGCCTTCGGCTTTTGGACAGACTCATGAAATCAACCACCATCCGCCGCTGGTCCTTCGTCCACACCTGGACCAGCCTGATCTGCACGGCCTTCCTGCTGCTCCTGGCACTGACCGGCCTGCCGCTGATCTTCCACCACGAGATCGACCACCTGCTGGGCGACGCCCCGCTGCTGCGCGAGATGCCGGCGGACTCGCCGCGCCTCGACCTGCAGCAACTGGTGCAGGCCGCCGAGGCCCATCGCCAGGGCGAGGTGGTGCAGTACCTGGGCTGGGAAGACGACGAGCCCAACGGCGTGGTGGCCATCACCGCCGCCACCGCCGGCACCGAACCCAATTCCTCGCACACCTTCATGCTCGACGCCCGCAGCGGCGAACCGGTGGCCATGCCCTCGGCCAACGGCGGCTTCATGATGACCATGCTGCGCCTGCACGTGGACCTGTTCGCCGGGTTGCCGGGCAAGCTGCTGCTGGCCTTCATGGGCCTGCTGTTTGTGGTCGCGATCGTCTCCGGTGCGGTGCTCTACGCGCCCTTCATGCGCCGCCTGGAGTTCGGCACCGTGCGCCGCGACCGCTCCACCCGCACCCGCTGGCTGGACCTGCACAACCTGATCGGCATCGTCACCCTGACCTGGG
>BATO01000075.1 GCA_000474255.1 Aquipseudomonas alcaligenes MRY13-0052 | reverse complement strand
TACTTCGGGCATGACCCGGACACCCTGGAACACAGCTGCTTCGACCTGTTCCTGCACCAGGGCACGGTGCCCGATGGCCTGCCGCGCCAACTGCTGCTGCAGACCAGCCACGAACGCATCTCGTTGCTCCCCTCCAGCACCGCGCTGGCCACCCTGGAGCGCCAGTCGCCCGGGCAGAACGGTCTGGGCCTGGTGATCGCCAAGAGCCTGGCGCAGCTGTGGCAGGAGTTCGACCACGCCATCATCGACAGCCCGCCGCTGCTGGGCGTGCTGATGGTCAACGCCCTGGCCGCCAGCCAGCAGCTGGTGATCCCAGTGCAGACCGAGTTCCTCGCCGTCAAGGGCCTGGAGCGCATGGTCAGCACCCTGGCGATGATCAACCGCTCGCGCAAGCAGGCGTTGCCCTACACCATCGTGCCGACCCTGTTCGACCGCCGTACCCAGGCCTCCCTGAATACCCTGCGGGTGCTGCGCAATTCCTATCCCGAACACCTGTGGCCGGCCTATATCCCGGTGGACACCCGCCTGCGTGATGCCAGCCGCGCCGGGGTCACGCCTTCGCAATACGATTCCAACAGCCGCGGGGTGATCGCCTATCGCGCGCTGCTCAAGCATTTGCTCAGTCAGCAACTGGCCGCCCAGGTAGCCTGAAATGACCGACTATGCTGAACTGCATACCTCAAGTCCTGCGGCCTTGCTGCCGATAGACTCTGGAGTCCACTCCTGCAGGTCCCATCCATGAGCCGTACCGTCGCCACCGCCACAAGGCCGCAGCTGGCCTTGCAGTCCTACCTCGATTCCCTGCTGCAGGAAGCGGCCGTCGAATTCGCCGACAGCATCAGCCTGGACGAGTTCGAGGCGCCGTGCTGGAGGAACAGGTTCGTGATGCCCGGCTGACCGTCAAACCGGTGATCGCGGCTTTGCCGGCTCCGGCGCCTGCCCCGATCGCTGCGGCGGTATCGGCGCCTGCGCCCGTGGCCAGGCCGGTGCTGGAGGCCACGCCGCTGCGCGCCCTGGTCGCCGCACCGACGGAGTTGCGTACCGAGGTCAAGCCCGCAGCGCCGGTGCCTGTCCCGCCGCCTGCCGCCCCCATCGCCCCTGTGGCGCCGGTCGCCCGCCCGACCCTGGTGGAGCCGGTTGCCGAGCTGAAGACCGCCAACGCGCCGCTGCTGGACAGCGAGCCGGTGGCCTCCGACGGCCGCCCCAGCTGGGCTGAAGAACCCTTCGAGTGCCTGCTGTTCGATGTCGCCGGCCTCACCCTCGCGGTGCCGCTTGTGTGCCTGGGCTCCATCTACCCGCTGGCCGGCCAGGAACTCACGCCGCTGTTCGGCCAGCCCGACTGGTTCCTCGGCATCCTGCCGAGCCAGGGGGGTAACCTGAAGGTGCTCGACACCGCGCGCTGGGTCATGCCGGACCGCTACCGCGATGATTTCCGCGAAGGCTTGCAGTACGTTATCTCGGTCCAGGGGTACGAGTGGGGCCTGGCCGTGCACCAGGTGAGCCGCTCCATCCGCCTGGACCCGAGCGAAATCAAATGGCGCAGCCAGCGCACCCAGCGTCCGTGGCTCGCCGGTACCGTGATCGAACACATGTGCGCGCTGCTGGACGTCGCCGCCCTGGCTGAACTGATCGCCAGTGGTGCCGTCAAGAAGATGTCGCTCAACTGAACACCGGCGCCTCGCGAAAGCGCGGCGCTCCGGATTTGAAACAAGCGGGCAGAACCCGCGAACGCCGCCCCGGGCGGTTCTAGAAGAGGCTAGGGAACATGAAGAAATCGTCAGGGCAAGGTTCCGAAGATCCCATCCTGCAATGGGTGACTTTCCGCCTGGATAACGAGACCTACGGCATCAACGTGATGCAGGTCCAGGAAGTCCTGCGTTACACCGAGATCGCGCCGGTCCCGGGTGCCCCGAGCTATGTGCTGGGCATCATCAACCTGCGCGGTAACGTGGTCACCGTGATCGACACCCGCCAGCGCTTCGGCCTGGATTCGGCCTCGGTCACCGACAACACCCGCATCGTCATCATCGAGGCGGACAAGCAGGTCGTGGGCATCCTCGTCGACAGCGTCGCCGAAGTGGTCTACCTGCGTCAGTCCGAGGTCGAGACCGCGCCCAACGTGGGCAACGAGGAATCGGCCAAGTTCATCCAGGGCGTCTGCAACAAGAACGGCGAGCTGCTGATCCTGGTCGAGCTGGACAAAATGATGAGCGAAGAAGAGTGGTCGGAGCTGGAGAGCATCTGACGTGCTGATCGAGATCGCGCTGCTGGTCCTGGCGATCGCCTGTGCAGCCCTCGCAGTCACCTGCGTGCGGCTGCAGAAGGGGCAACGCCTGGCGGCCGAGGAGCAGGCCAAGCGCGATGCGGTGCGCGACCAGCGCATCAAGGAATTGGCGCGTCGGCTCGACGCCTACCTCAGCGGCTCGATCCGCATGGGTGAGGAGCTGCACGAACTGCGCCGCGTGGTGGCGCCGCTGCCGGACAAGGTCAGCCAGATCGAGCAGCGCGACCCCAGCAGCCTGTCCTTCACCCAGGCCGCGCGCCTCGCCGGCATGGGCGCCAGCGTCGATGACCTGACCCATTCCTGTGGCCTGACCCAGGCCGAGGCCGAACTGGTCAGCAAGCTGCAGTTGGCCCGCAAGCAGAAACAAGGCTGAACCCCGCTTTAACTCCCTCCTGCTCTAACGACCGCGCCCGCTCTGAACCAATAGTTCCAAGGCTGGCTCCCCTCGCTGCCTAAGCTCAGGACTCGGGTCCCGACTCCGCGAGCGCCGCCATGCGTGTTCTGTCCTTCCTGCTGCTTTGCGTTCTCCCCCTGGCCCAGGCCGAGGAGGCGCCCCTGCGCGTCAAGGGCGCGACCACGGTCAACGTTCTCCAGGCCAAGCGGCTGTACGACTACGGCGCCCTGTTCATCGATGTGCGGCCTTCGGCGGAGTGGAGCTGGGGCCATGTGCACGGGGCGGTGCACCTCGACCTGGCCGACCGCTTCGCCGGGCTGGCCATGCCCCATTGGCCCCGGCATGTGCCCCTGGTCATCTACTGCGACAGCGACGTCTGCCCCTGTGGCGCCTTGGCGGCGCAGCTCGCCGTGAGCTGGGGCTACAAGCAGGTGTTCTACTTCCGTGAGGGCTATTTCGCCTGGCAGCTGCTGGACTTCCCCCTGGGCAAGGGGGTGGAAGGCGAGGTGCTGGCCCTCAGCCCCTAGGGCCGCCCAGCAGCGGTACCGGTGGGGTGACGTCGCGCTCGCCGTCGGCGACGAAACCGGCCGGGCACTTGCCCTTGAGGTACCAGGCGAAGGCGATGATTTCGGCGAGGGTGCGATACAGCGCCTCGGGAATCGCCTCGCCCAGTTCCATGCGCGCCAGCAGGCGCACCAGCTCGGCGTTCTCGTAGATCGGCACTTCGTATTCGCGGGCGATGGCGAGAATCGCTTCCGCCAGCTCGTCGTCGCCCTTGGCGGTGAGGCTTGGGGCGGAGACACCGTCATAGGACAGGGCGATGGCCTGGCGCGGCTGCTTGGCCTGGGTCATTGCGGGTTGCTCCGGGGGCGCGGGAAGGAGAGGGGGCTCATGCGGTTTCGTCCACCCAGCGCTGTTGCAGGTTGGTACGCGGGCCTTGCGGCGGTATGCCTTGGCGGCAGGCCAGCTCGCTGACTTCGAGGCCGGCGGAAACCAGGCGCTCGCGCAGGTTGGGCAACTCGCCGTCGATCAGGCTGGCGGTGCGGGCCCGCTCGGCCCAGAGCTGGCTGGAGATGGCGCCGCGCAGCAATTGCGCCTGCACCTGCAGCGGCCCCAGCGGCTCCATGTCGAACGCCAGCTCGATGCGCCACAGGGTGTCCTTCTGCTCTTCCTTGCTGCGTTTCTGAGGGCTTTGCTCCTGCTGCACCTTGACCTGCAGGGGCACAATGTCCTGGTTGTTGCGCATGGGCAGCTCCAGCTGCCAGGTGGTCAGCAGGTTGCCCTCGGGGGTCATCTGCGATTGGGCCAGGCTCGACAGCTGGTGGGTCTGCAGGCGCGAGACCGCAGCGGCGGCCATCTTCAGCAGCAGTTCCAGGTCACCTTCGCCTTCGGCCTGCTGCGCCAGGCGCGAGGGCAGGGGAAAGCTCAATGCCTGCTGGCGGGCGCTGGCCTGACCGAGGGAGCCCAGGGCGCTGCGGATGAAGGCCGGCAAGGCCTGTGCCATGGCGTTGCTGGCGCCGGCGGTGGGCAGTGCGGCTGGGCCATTGGGCAGGTTGGGCAGCAACTGGGCGATCAGGCGCAGCAGGTTGCCCTTAATGTCCTGGCCCAATGCGGCGCCGTGGCCGGCCAGCAGCCGGGCCTCCAGCAGTGCGCCACTGTTCTCCATGGCCTTGGCCAGCAGCTTGGAGTCACTGAGCTGGGCCGCGTCGGGCAAGCTGTTCAGCAGGCGGTCGACGGTGCCGCGCAGGTTGCTCGGCAGCTCGTCGCCCATACCCTTCAAGGCTTGCACCAGGCCTTCCAGGGAGCCCTGGCGGCTTTGCTGGTTGGCCAGTTGCTGGGTCAGGGCGAGCTGGTCGAGCTGGGCGGAGAGGGGGAGGAACTGCAGCGACTGGCTGCTCTGCACCTGGGCGCTGAGCAGGCTGCCGAGGGGCAGCGGCAGCGGGCCTTCCACCGCCATCTGGCGGCCGGCCAGGGGGGTATTGATCAGGTTGATCAGCGAGCGATAGACCGTGGTGCGCGCTTCGGCCAGCTGCTCGCTGGAAACCACCTTGCCCTGCACCAGGGTGCCCACCGGCAACTGGTCGAGGTCGATGCTGTCCAGCGCTGCGGTGCCGCCGGGTTGCAGGGCCACCATCAGCTTGGTTTCCGAGACGGCGGTGACGTTGATCAGGCTGCCCTGGGCCAGGGGGCGGTTGCTGCTGGCTTCCACCGTGGCCTGTTGGCCGCCGTTGAGGGTGAGCTTGAGCAGCACCTGGAAGCTGTTCTGTGCCGACTCCTTGACGCTCACCACTTCCGCGTCTGCGCTTTCCCCCGCCGAGAGCAGGCCGTTGATCGGTTGCAACAGCTTGACGGCAGCTTCCGCGACCGTTTGCACGGGACGGCTGGCCGGTGGTGTGGCGCTGATGGGGCGCGAGGTGCTGATCTCGGTCATCAAAGGGTTACAACCTGTTGAAAGCCCCCTTCGGGGGCCGTGGATGACATGTATAATGCCGCCCCGTCCGGGCCGGGCGCTGTTTTGCGCGTACCTGAGTATAGCGGCCGGCACCTCCATGACTTGAGTTCCCCCCAGGGTATCCGTTGCCGTGACCAGTCCTTATCTCGAGACCCACGATCTCGCCTGTGAGCGCGACTGGCGCATGCTGTTCGAGCGGCTCGACCTGCGCCTCGGCCATGGCGAGATGCTGCAGGTGGCCGGCCCCAACGGCAGCGGCAAGACCAGCCTGCTGCGCTTGCTCTGCGGGCTGATGCAACCCACCGCCGGCGAAGTACGGCTGAAGGGCGTGGCCCTGGCCGGGCAGCGCGGTGAACTGGCCCGCGAACTGCTCTGGATCGGTCACGCCGCCGGCATCAAGGGGCTGCTCAGCCCCGAAGAGAACCTCGCCTGGCTCTGTGCCCTGCACCAGCCGGCCAGCCGCGATGCCATCTGGCAGGCGCTGGAAGCGGTGGGCTTGCGCGGCTTCGAAGATGTGCCCTGCCATACCCTGTCCGCCGGCCAGCAGCGCCGCGTGGCCCTGGCGCGCCTCTACCTCGATGCGCCGCCGCTGTGGATCCTCGACGAACCCTTCACCGCCCTCGACAAGCAGGGCGTGGCACAACTGGAAGAGCACCTGGCGCAGCACTGCGATAACGGCGGCCTGGTGGTGTTCACCACCCACCACAGCATGAGCCGCGTTCCCGCCGGCTACCGCGAACTCGACCTGGGGCGACGCGCCGCATGATCCGTGTATTCAGCCTGGTTGTGGCCCGTGAGGCGCGCCTGCTGTTCCGCCGACCGGCGGAGCTGGCCAACCCCCTGGTGTTCTTCGCTATCGTCATCGCCCTGTTCCCCCTGGCCGTCGGCCCGGAGACGCAATTGTTGCAAAGCCTTTCTCCGGGGCTGGTCTGGGTGGCAGCCCTATTGGCCGTCCTGCTCTCGCTGGACGGGCTTTTCCGCAGTGATTTCGAAGATGGCTCGCTTGAGCAGTGGGTCGTTTCGCCGCACCCCCTGCCGCTTCTGGTTTTGGCCAAGGTGCTGGCACACTGGCTTTTTTCCGGGCTGGCATTGGTACTGCTGGCGCCCCTGCTGGCGCTGATGCTGGGCCTGCCAGCGCGCTGCCTGCCGGTGCTGCTCGGCTCGCTGCTGCTGGGAACGCCGGTGCTGAGCCTGCTCGGCGCCGTCGGTGCGGCCCTGACCGTGGGCCTCAAGCGCGGCGGGCTGTTGCTGGCGCTATTGATTCTGCCGCTGTACATCCCGGTGCTGATTCTTGGCAGCGGGGCGATGCAAGCGGCCCTGCAAGGACTGCCTGCAGTCGGCCACCTGTTGTGGCTGGCCTGCCTCACCGCCCTGGCGGTGACCCTGACTCCCTTTGCCATAGCCGCCGGCCTGACCATCAGCGTCGGCGAATAAGAAACAGAGTTGCCTGATCATGAGAAAGCTGTTGAAAAACGTAGCGAGCGCAGCCGAGACAAGGCGAAAGCAGGCGAGGGCGCGGAGTTTAGTCGCCCTGAATGAGCAGCCCGAGCCTGCTTTCAACGCCGTATCGGCAAGCGCAGTAGTTTTGAGGCAGCTTTCATGAACTGGACCTGGTTCCACAAGCTGGGCTCGCCCAAATGGTTCTACGAGATCAGCGGCCGCTGGCTGCCCTGGTTCGCCTGGGCGGCGGGCATCCTGATCACCGCCGGCCTGGTCTGGGGCCTCGCCTTCGCGCCGCCGGACTACCAGCAGGGCAACAGCTTCCGCATCATCTACATCCACGTGCCGGCCGCCTTCCTGGCGCAGTCCTGCTACGTGATGCTGGCGGTGTGCGGCGTGGTCGGGCTGGTGTGGAAGATGAAGCTCGCCGACGTCGCCTTGCAGGCCGCCGCCCCCATCGGCGCCTGGATGACCGCCATCGCGCTGCTTACCGGTGCCATCTGGGGCCGTCCGACCTGGGGCGCCTGGTGGGTCTGGGATGCCCGACTGACGTCGATGCTCATCCTCCTTTTCCTCTACTTCGGTGTCATTGCCCTGGGCCAGGCGATCAGCAATCGTGACAGCGCCGCCAAGGCCTGTTCGGTGCTGGCCATCGTCGGCGTGATCAACATCCCGATCATCAAGTACTCGGTGGAGTGGTGGAACACCCTGCACCAGCCGGCGACCTTCACCGTCACCGAGAAGCCGGCCATGCCCGCCGAGATGTGGGTGCCGCTGCTGATCATGGTGCTGGGCTTCTACTGCTTCTTCGCCGCGGTCCTGATGATGCGCATGCGCCTCGACGTGCTGCGCCGCGAGGCGCGGGCCAGCTGGGTCAAGGCCGAGGTCAAGGCACTGGTGGAGAAGGCATCGTGAATTTCGCGTCGTTCGGTGAGTTCATCGCCATGGGCCATCACGGCCTCTATGTCTGGAGCGCCTACGGTATCAGCCTGGCCATCCTGATTCTCAACGTCGCGCTGCCGCTGCTGGCGCGCCGTCGCTACCTGCAAGACGAGGCGCGTCGTTTGCGCCGGGAGGAGTCGAAGTGAATCCGATCCGCAAGAAGCGCCTGTTCATCATCCTGGCCATCCTGGCTGGTGTGGGAATCGCCGTGGCGCTGGCGTTGTCGGCGCTGCAACAGAACATCAACCTGTTCTACACCCCCACGCAGATCGCCAACGGCGAAGCGCCCAAGGACACCCGCATCCGCGCGGGCGGCATGGTCCGAGACGGCTCGGTGCAGCGCTCGCAGGACTCCCTCGAAGTGCAGTTCGTGGTCACCGACTTCGCCAAGGACGTGACCATCCGCTACCACGGCATCCTCCCGGACCTGTTCCGCGAAGGGCAGGGCATCGTTGCCCTGGGCAAGCTGGACGCCGACGGCGTACTGGTGGCCGATGAAGTGCTGGCCAAGCACGACGAGAAGTACATGCCGCCGGAAGTGACCAAGGCGCTGAAAGAAAGCGGCCAGATGGCCCCCGCGAAGAAAGAGGGCTGACCCATGATTCCCGAACTCGGCCACCTGGCCCTGATCCTCGCCCTGTGCATGGCCGCCGTGCAGGCGACCCTGCCGCTGATCGGTGCCTGGCGCGGCGACCGCCAATGGATGAGCCTGGCCCAGCCAGCGGCCTGGGGGCAGTTCGCCTTCCTCGCCTTCGCCTTCGGCTGCCTCACCTACGCCTTCATGGTCGACGACTTCTCCGTCTCCTATGTGGCCAGCAACTCCAACAGCGCGCTGCCCTGGTACTACAAGTTCAGCGCCGTATGGGGCGCCCACGAGGGCTCGCTGCTGCTCTGGGCGCTGATCCTCGGCGGCTGGACCTTCGCCGTGTCGGTGTTCTCCCGCCAACTGCCGGAGGTGATGCTGGCCCGCGTGCTCGCGGTGATGGGGATCATCAGCATCGGCTTCCTGTCGTTCCTGATCATCACCTCCAACCCCTTCAATCGCCTGCTGCCGAACATGCCGGCCGACGGCAACGACCTCAACCCGCTGCTGCAGGACTTCGGCCTGATCGTCCACCCGCCGATGCTCTACATGGGCTACGTGGGCTTCTCGGTGGCCTTCGCCTTCGCCATCGCCGCGCTGCTGGGCGGTCGCCTCGACGCTGCTTGGGCACGCTGGTCGCGCCCGTGGACCATCGTCGCCTGGGCCTTCCTCACCGTCGGCATCGTGCTGGGCTCCTGGTGGGCCTACTACGAACTCGGCTGGGGCGGCTGGTGGTTCTGGGACCCGGTGGAAAACGCCTCCTTCATGCCCTGGCTGGTGGGCACCGCGCTGATCCACTCCCTGGCGGTGACCGAGAAGCGCGGCGTGTTCAAGAGCTGGACGGTGCTGCTGGCCATCGCCGCCTTCTCCCTCAGCCTGCTGGGCACCTTCCTGGTCCGCTCCGGCGTGCTCACTTCGGTGCATGCCTTCGCGTCGGACCCGGAGCGTGGGGTGTTCATCCTGATCTTCCTGCTGATGGTGGTGGGCGGTTCGCTGACCCTGTTCGCCGTCCGCGCGCCGGTGGTCAAGAGCCAGGTGGGCTTCGCCCTCTGGTCCCGCGAGACCTTGCTGCTGGTGAACAACCTGGTGCTGGTGGTGGCCGCCTCGATGATCCTCCTCGGCACCCTCTACCCGCTGGTGCTGGACGCGATCTCCGGCGCCAAGCTGTCGGTGGGGCCGCCGTACTTCAATGCCCTGTTCGTGCCGCTGATGGCGCTGCTGATGCTGGTGATGGCCGTGGGCGTGCTGGTGCGCTGGAAGGACACCCCGCTGAAGTGGCTGTTGGGCATGCTCGGCCCGGTGCTGCTCGCCAGCCTGGTGCTCGGCGTGGTGGCTGCGTACGTCTACGGCGACTTCCACTGGGCGGTGCTGGCGGTGTGCTGCCTGTCCGCCTGGGTGGTGCTGGCCGGTGTGCGCGACCTGCTCGACAAGACCCGTCACAAGGGCTTGCTCAAGGGCTCCCGCAGCCTGACCCGCAGCTACTGGGGCATGCAGCTTGCCCACCTCGGCATCGCCGTGTGTGCACTGGGTGTGGTGCTTTCCAGCCAGTACAGTGCCGAGCGCGACCTGCGCCTGGAGCCGGGCGAGTCCATGGAGCTGGCCGGCTACCGCTTCGTGTTCGAGGGCGCTGCCCACCACGAAGGCCCCAACTTCACCTCCGACAAGGGCACCGTGCGCGTGCTCGACGGTGACCGCGAGATCGCCGTGCTGCACCCGGAGAAGCGCCTGTACACCGTGCAGCAATCGATGATGACCGAGGCCGGCATCGATGCCGGCCTCACCCGCGACCTCTACGTGGCCCTGGGCGAGCCCCTGGGCGATGGCGCCTGGGCCGTGCGCGTGCACGTCAAACCCTTCGTCCGCTGGATCTGGTTCGGTGGCCTGCTGATGGGCCTCGGCGGGGTGCTGGCGGCGTTCGACCCGCGTTACCGGGTCAAGGTGAAGACCCGCGTGCGTGATGCGCTGGGCATGGCTGGAGCACAAGCATGAAGCGCCTGATCCTGTTGCTGCCCCTGGCGATCTTCCTGGGTGTGGCGGTGTTCCTCTACCGCGGGCTGTTCCTCGACCCCGCCGAGCTGCCCTCGGCGCTGATCGACAAGCCGTTCCCGGCGTTCTCCCTGCAGTCCGTGGACGGTTCGCGCAGCCTCACCGAGGCCGACCTCAAGGGCAAGCCGGCGCTGGTCAACGTCTGGGGCACCTGGTGCATCTCCTGCCGGGTCGAGCACCCGGTGCTGAACAAGCTGTCGCAGATGGGCGTGGTGATCCACGGCGTCAACTACAAGGACGACAACGCCGCTGCGCTGAAATGGCTGAAGGAGTTCCATAACCCCTACCAGCTGGACATCCGCGACGAGAAGGGCAGCCTCGGGCTGGACCTGGGCGTCTATGGCGCCCCCGAGACCTTCCTGATCGACAAGAACGGCATCATCCGCCACAAGTTCGTCGGCGTGATCGACGAGGTCGTCTGGCGCGAGCAACTGGCGCCGCTGTACCAGGCCCTGGTCGACGAGGCTGGTCAATGAAGCGCCTGATCGCCGCCCTGGCCCTCGGCCTCGCCCTCACCGGCGTGGCCCGCGCGGCCATCGACACCTACGAGTTCAAGGACGAGGCCGAGCGCGAGCGCTTCCGTGTGCTCACCGAAGAACTGCGTTGCCCCAAGTGCCAGAACCAGAACATCGCTGACTCCAACGCCCCCATTGCCACCGACCTGCGTCGCGAGATCTTCCGCATGCTGGAAGAGGGCAAGGGGGACGACGAGATCGTCGACTTCCTGGTGGCCCGCTATGGCGACTTCGTGCGCTACAAGCCGCCGGTCAACGGCCGCACCCTGCTGCTCTGGTACGGCCCGGCGGGCCTGCTGGTGGGTGGCCTGCTGGTGCTCGGGGTGATCGTGCTGCGTCGCCGTCGCGTGGAGAACGCGCCGGGTGATGCACTGCTTACCAGCGATGAGCGCGCCCGTCTGGATGCGCTGCTCAATCAAGAGACTCAGGACAAGAACCACTGATGATCGATTTCTGGCTCGCCGCCGGCCTGCTTCTGCTGGTCGCGCTCGCATTCCTGCTGATCCCCGTGCTGCGTGGCCGCAAGGCCCAGGCCGAAGAGGACCGCACCGCACTCAACGTCGCCCTGTACCAGGAGCGCCTGGCCGAACTCCAGGGCCAGCGCGCCGCCGGCACCCTGACCGAAGCACAACTCGAAGCGGGCCGCGCCGAAGCCGCCCGTGAGCTGCTGGCCGACACCGAAGGCGCCGACCTGGGTCGCACCTCGCGCCTGGGCAAGGCCTTGCCGCTGGCCGCCGCACTGGCGGTGCCGCTGCTGGGCATCGGCTTGTACCTGCACTGGGGCGCCAGCGACAAGGTGGAGCTGGCCCGCGAAATGCGCGAGCAGCCGCAGACCATCGAAGAGATGACCACGCGCCTGGAGAAGGTCGTCAAGGCCCAGCCGGATTCCGCCGAGGGCTGGTACTTCCTCGGCCGCACCTACATGGCCCAGCAGCGCGTCGCCGATGCCGCGAAGGCCTATGAGCGTGCCGTGGAGATCGCCGGCCGCCAGCCCGAGCTGCTGGGGCAATGGGCGCAGGCACTGTATTTCGCCAGCGACAAGCGCTTCACCCCCGAGGTGCAGGCACTGACCGAGGAGGCCCTGAAGGCCGACGCCAACGAAGTCACCAGCCTTGGCCTGCTGGGCATCGCCGGTTTCGAGGATGGCCGCTTCACCGACGCCATCGGCTACTGGGAGCGCCTGATCGCCGTGCTGCCGCAGGACGACCCGTCCCGCGCGGCGCTGCAGGGCGGCATCGACCGGGCCCGCGAGAAGCTCGCCGAGAAGGGTGAAGCCCAGTCCGAGCCGGAGACCTTCACCAAGTCCATGCCGCAGCTGAAGGTCCGTGTGGACCTGGCCGCCTCGCTCAAGGACAAGGTGCAGCCGGACGACGCGGTGTTCATCTTCGCCCGCGCCGCCGAAGGCCCGCCCATGCCGCTGGCGGTGAAACGCCTGACGGTGAAGGAACTGCCGGCCGAGGTGTTGCTCAGTGACGCCGACGCGATGATGCCGCAGCTGAAGATTTCCAACTTCGCGCAGGTGCAACTGGTGGCGCGCATCTCCCGCGAGGGCAATGCCAAGGCGGGCGAATGGATCGGACGCAGCGCGCCGTTGTCTAGTGCTGTACAGGAGCAGCAGCGCCTGACCATCGACAGCCCGGACCAGCCCTGATCCACCGACCGACGAGCATGCAGCCATGAATTCGACCTTTCGACTTTCCCTTGTCTGCCTGCTCCTCGGCCTTGCCGGTTGCTCCCTGCAACCGCCGGCTCCCGATCACGGCGGCAGTGGGGGTACGCCCCAGCAGCTGCCGCCGCCCGGCCAGCAGAACCGCCCGCCGCTGACGCCCTCCCAGCCACTGCCGCCCAAGGTCACGCGGATGAAGTCCCACCCGCGCTACGCACCGCCGCCCGGCGCTGCCTGCTACTGGGATACGGCCCTGGGCGTCTATGTGCTCGAAGGCCAGCAGGACCTCTACTACCGCGAGCGCACCTACTACCGCTGGAACCAGGGCTGGACCTGGTCCAACAGCCCCACGGGCCCCTGGCAGCCGACCGACTCCAGCGGCGTGCCCGCCGGCCTGGGGCGTCGCCATCCCTGAGCCCATGACCGCGCGCCAGACACGCGGTCATGACCATCCGACCACTGTCCTTCCGCCGCATGGACAGCTCCTGGCCCGTTGTGTACTGTGCTGGCGTTCTGCCATTTGGAGCACAAGGATGTTCGCTCGTCTTGCCTTGGTCATCCTGACCCTTCTCGCCACCTCCGCTGCGTTCGCCCAGGTCTACCAGTGGCGCGACGAGCAGGGGAAGGTGCATTTCACCGACACCCCGCCCCCTGAAAGCCGCAATGTCACCGAGCAGAAGCTGCAGGTGAACACCATCCAGGGGCTGGACGACTCTGAGGTCCAGCGCACCTCGTCTCGCAAGATGTTCGAGGACGACGAGGAAGAGCTGAACCCCGGCCAGCTGCACCAGAAGGGCATGGTGCAGTGTGCCGCCGCCATCCGCCGCATGCCGTCCTTGATCACCGAGACGCAGAAGATCGGCCGTGAGGCGGTGCGCCAGAAGCGCGCCACCCAGGCGCAGCTGGATGACGCCATGTACAAGATGGACACCGCCTACAAGGAAATGAAACGCAACGAGAAGGCCTGCGCGAGCGACTACGCGAAGGGTGGCACCGCGCGCCTGGCGGTGAACTGCCTGGCCGATACCGACGACGTGATGACCTTCGGCCTGTGCATGAAGTTCGGCGAGTGGGCGAGCACCTTCGGGCAGTGATGCCGATTGCCCCAGCCTGACCCGCAATGAAAAACGGCGACCCGAGGGTCGCCGTTTTCGTGTCTGTCGCCTGCCTTACTGGCCGGTGTAGACCTGGTCGAATACGCCACCGTCGTTGAAGTGGGTCTTCTGCACGTCACGCCAGTTGCCGAAGGTCTTCTCCACGGAGAGGAACTCCACCTTGGGGAAGCGATCAGCGAACTTTGCGAGGATCTCCGGGTTGCGCGGGCGCAGGTAGTTGTTGCCGGCGATGGTCTGGCCTTCGTCGCTCCACAGGTACTTGAGGTACGCCTCGGCGGCCTCGCGGGTGCCTTTCTTGTCCACCACCTTGTCGACCACGGCCACGGGCGGCTCGGCTTCGGCGGAGACGCTCGGGTAGACCACTTCGAAGCCGCCACGGCCGAACTCGCGGGCGATCATCTCGGCTTCGTTCTCGAAGGTCACCAGTACGTCGCCGATCTGGTTCTGGATGAAGGTGGTGGTGGCGGCGCGACCACCGGTGTCCAGGACCGGAGCCTGCTTGAACAACTTGCCGACGAATTCCTTGGCCTTGTTCTCGTCACCGCCGTTCTTCAGCACGTAGCCCCAGGCGGAGAGGTAGGTGTAGCGGCCGTTGCCCGAGGTCTTGGGGTTGGGCACGACGACTTGCACGCCGTCCTTGAGCAGGTCCGGCCAGTCTTTCAGGCCCTTGGGGTTGCCCTTGCGCACGATGAACACGGTGGCGGAGGTGAAGGGTGCACTGTTGTTCGGCAGGCGCTCGGCCCAGTTCTGCGGCACCAGGCCGCCGTTGTCGGCCAGGGCGTTGATGTCGGTGGCCTGGTTCATGGTGATGACGTCGGCGGGCAGCCCGTCGATCACCGCACGGGCCTGCTTGCTGGAGCCGCCGTGGGACATCTGCAGGGTGATGTTCTCGCCTTTCTCCTGCTGCCAGTGCTTCTGGAAGGCGGTGTTGTAGTCCTTGTAGAAGTCGCGCATCACGTCGTAGGAGACGTTGAGCAGGGTGGGGGCGGCCTGGGCCGCGCTGGCCAGTGCCAGGCCCGCTGCCAGCAGCGAAGCGGAGAACAGACGTTTCACGGATCGTTCCTTCTAGGGAGTGAGAGCAAGGGAATATAGCGGTGTGCCATATATTCTTTTAAATACTGAAAACGAATTTGCTTATTCTCAGGCCAATGCTTGCAGCGCGCCAAGCAGATTCGCGCGCGCCGGCTGCTCCCAGCGCTGCGCCAGCGGTCTCTTGTGGTAGAGGCGGGGCATGTCCAGCAACTGCTTCAGCAACTTGCTGCGGGCTGCGCGGAACAGTGGCTCGGGCACCCATTCGTACTCGGCGCGCACGGCCTTTTCATAGGCGTCGTACTGGGCGGGCGGTGCGGCGAGGATCGACAGGTCCAAGTCCACCACCAGCTCGGCATCCCCGGCGCGCGGCGGCTCCATGTGGCGGGTGGCGAGGATCAGCCCCCGCAGCGCTTCGCCATGGTCGCCGAGCCCGGCTTCCAGCAGCCAGATGACCGTCTGCTCGGCGCTGGCGGCTTCGTTGTCCTGGCGCTGTGGGTCGTACACCAGGTCGTGGGTCCAGAGCGCCAGCTCGACCCGGTCGGGGTGGTCGGCCAGGTGGCTCCACTCGTCGAAGTGGCCCAGGCACGCGGCGATGTGGGCGGTGCTGTGGTACTGGCGCTGGGGAGTGCCATAGGCCGCCTGCAGGTGCTCGAAGCTGCCTTCGGGAGCCGGGGCGCCCAGGCGTAGCCAGAGGGCGTCCCAACGTGCCTGATCAAGTTGCTTCATGTTCGCCTCCTCGGGGGAAGAGCGGGTTGCCGCAGCGGCTGCAGAAGCTCGCGGCGGATTCGTGGCTGCGTTTGCGGCAGGTGGGGCATTCCTGGTCCAGCTGCCCTTCCTGGCGCATGGCGTTGGCCAGTTCGGCGCTGAAGATACCCGTGGGCACGGCGATGATCGAGTAGCCGGTGATCATCACCAGGCTGGCCACCGCCTGGCCCAGCGCCGTTTTCGGGGTGATGTCGCCAAAGCCGACGGTGGTCAGGGTGACCACTGCCCAGTAGATGCTGGTGGGGATGCTGGTGAAGCCGTTCTCCGGCCCTTCGATCACGTACATCAGCGCGCCGAAGACCACCACCAGGGTGGAGACGCTGAGCAGGAACACCACGATCTTCTGGCGGCTGCTGCGCAGCGCGCTGACCAGGAAGTTCGCCTGCACCAGGTAATGACGCAGCTTGAAGATGCGGAACACCCGCACCAGGCGCAGGGCGCGGATGATCAGCAGGTACTGGGCGTCCGCGTAGAAGAGCGCGACCACGCCGGGGATGATGGCCATTAGATCCACCAGGCCGAAGAAGCTGAAGGCGTAGCGCAGCGGCTTCGGCGAGCTGTACAGGCGCAGCAGGTACTCCGCCGCGAACAGCCCGGTGATGACCCATTCGAGGCCGGACAGCAATCCGGCATGACGGGTGTGAATGTGCTCGACGCTGTCCAGCAGCACGATCACCAGGCTGGCCAGGATCAGCCAGATGAGCCAGGTGTCGAAGCGCCGCCCGGCCGGGGTATCGGCCTGGAAGATGATGCTGTGCAGGCGCGCGCGCCTGCTGTTTGCCTCGGCCATGGAGTCCTCCTCAGGAGACGAACCTTAGCAGAGCCGAAGCCGCCCGCTGCCCCTCAGTGGCGCAGGCGGGTAGGGCGCGGCCCGGTGCCGTTCTGGCGCAGCAGGCGACCACCGGCGATCACCAGCCAGCAGGCGAGGATGAAGGGCGCCGTCATGGCGGGCAGCTGGAAGGCGGCGAAGCCCGGCTGCAGCAGTACACCGAGGGCGACGCCGATGACGACCACCGGCAGGCTGGCGAGGCGCTTGCCCAGGGTGATGCCGATGAGCACGCCGTTGAGGCTGAACAGTCCGGCCAGCAGGGCGTCGGTTGGCAGCTGCAGCCAGAGGCCGAGGGCCAGCGACAGCGCGCTGCCGAACAGGGCCCAGAGCGCCACCCGCCAGGAGGCCAGCAGCAACCCGAGGAACACGCAAGCCCCGGCCAGCGGGTCGGCGAGGAAGATCACCTGGCCGAAGCCGCGCAGCAGGGCGAGGGCCAGGCCGGCGGCATCGGCGTCGAGAATGGTCGCCGGCGGGGTTGGCAGGGCGGTCAGCTGCAGTCCATGGGCCAGCCACAGCAGCACCCAGCCGAAGCCGACGAAGGGGCTGGTGAAGGCGGGCAGCCACTCGCGTTCCCGGGCGTTGCGCAACAGGCGGTGCAGCAGCAGGGTGGAAAGGCCGGCGCAGCAGATGATCAGCAGCGGCAGGTGCAGCGTCCAGGCGAAGCGCGTGCACAGCAGCATGCCCAGCAGCACGCCGTTGTAGCCATAAAGGCCGGCCTCCACGTCGTCACGCGGGTAGCCTCGGCGCAGGGCGGTGAGCCAGCTGGCGAAGCCGCCGAGCAGTGCACCACCGAGCAGGTCCGGCGCGCCAATGGCGATGGCGCAGAGCAGGAGGATGCCGCAGCCGGGGTGGCGCTGCAGGAAGATCTGGCTGAAACCGTTGAGCTGGGCGCTGGCCCAGGAACGGGCATCACAAGGCAGAGAAAGGTGTCGCATGGCAGTGGCCGGTTGAAAGGGAAAAGGCGCCCGTCCCTGGGGACGTGGCGCCTGCGAGTGGCATTCGACCTGCCGAAGCAGGGCGGCCCGGTGCGTCTATGCGCGCCGTGGCCGCTGGTGGATCAGTCCAGGTGCTCGATGCGCAGCATGTTGGTGGTGCCCGGCTGGCCCAGGGGCACGCCGGCGGTGATCACCAGGGTGTCGCCACTGCGGGCCATGCCCTGGGCGCGGGCGATCTCCAGGGCGGTGCCGGTGACGTCCTCGACCTTGTCCAGGCGCTGGTTGACCACCGAGTAGATGCCCCAGGCGACGGTCAGGCGGCGTGCGGTCTCCAGGCTCGGGGTGAGGCTGAGGATCGGCGCCTTGGGCCGCTCGCGGGAGGCGCGCAGGCTGGAGCTGCCGGACTCGGTGTAGTTCACCAGGGCCGCCACCGGGAGGATGCTGCTGATGCGGCGGATGGCGCAGCTGATGGCATCCGAGGCGGTGGCTTCGGCCTGCGGGCGGCTGACATCGAGCTGGGACTGGAAGTCCGGGCCCTGTTCCACCTGGCGGATGATCTTGCTCATCATCTGCACGGTTTCCAGCGGGTAGTCACCGGAGGCGGTCTCGGCGGAGAGCATCACCGCGTCGGTGCCTTCGGCCACGGCGTTGGCCACGTCCGTCACCTCGGCGCGGGTCGGCGCCGGGGAGAAGCGCATGGACTCCAGCATCTGGGTAGCGACCACCACCGGGCGGCCGAGCTGGCGGCAGGTGCGGATGATGTCCTTCTGGATGCGCGGCACGTTCTCGGCCGGCACTTCGACGCCCAGGTCGCCACGGGCAACCATGATGGCATCGCACAGGCGGGCGATTTCTTCCAGGTGCTGCACGGCCGAGGGTTTCTCGATCTTGGCCATCAGCGCGGCACGGCCCTGGATCAGGCCGCGGGCTTCGACGATGTCTTCAGGGCGCTGGACGAAGGAGAGGGCGACCCAGTCGACGCCCAGTTCCAGGCCGAAGTCGAGGTCGCGGCGGTCCTTGGGCGTCAGCGGGGAAAGCTGCAGCACCGCTTCGGGGACGTTGACGCCCTTGCGGTCGGACAGCTCGCCACCGGCGATCACCTGGGTGTCGATGGCATCGGCGTGCTTGGCGGTCACCTGCAGGCGCAGGCGGCCGTCGTCCAGCAGCAGGTTCATGCCCGGCTGCAGGGCTTCGATGATTTCCGGGTGGGGCAGGTTGACCCGGGTGGCGTCGCCCGGAGTGGCGTCCAGGTCCAGGCGCAGGGCCTGGCCGCGCTCGAGGTGGACCTTGCCTTCGGCGAAACGGCCGACGCGCAGCTTGGGCCCTTGCAGGTCCATGAGGATGCCGATGGGGCGGGACAGCTGGCGTTCGACCTCGCGCACCCACTGGTAGCGCTGGGCGTGGTCGGCGTGCTCGCCGTGGCTGAAGTTGAGGCGGAACAGGTTGACCCCGGCCTCCACCAGTTGGCGGATGTCGTCGACGCCTTTGATGGCAGGGCCGAGGGTGGCGAGGATTTTGACTTTCTTGTCGGCGGTCATTGTGCGGGGCTCTCGAGAATCAGGATGGCGCGGAAGTCGTTGACGTTGGTGCGGGTCGGCTCGGTGACGATCAGGCTGTCCAGGGCGGCGAAGTAGCCGTAGCCGTTATTGTTGTCGAGCTCGTCGCTGGCGGACAGGCCGAGTTCGGCGGCGCGGGCATGGCTGGCCGGGGTCATGATGGCGCCGGCGTTGTCTTCCGAGCCGTCGATGCCGTCGGTGTCGCCGGCCAGGGCGTAGACGCCGGGCAGGCCCTTGAGGGTGTTGGTCAGGCTCAGCAGGAATTCGGCGTTGCGCCCGCCGCGGCCGTTGCCGCGTACGGTGACGGTGGTCTCGCCGCCGGAGAGGATCACGCAGGGCGGCTTGATCGGCTGGCCGTGGAGGACGATCTGCCGGGCGATGCCGGCATGGACCTTGGCCACCTCGCGGGATTCGCCCTCCAGGTCGCCGAGGATGATCGGCGTGAGGCCGGCGGCGCGGACCTTCTCGGCGGCGGCATCGAGGGACTGCTGGGGCGTGGCGATCAGCTGGAAGTGGCTGCGCGAGAGCACCGGGTCACCGGGTTTCACGGTCTCGGAGCGCGGGTCCAGCAGCCAGGCGCGGACGTTGGCCGGCACCTCGATCTGGTAGCGGGCGAGAATCGCCAGGGCTTCGGCCGAGGTGGTCGGGTCGGCGACGGTGGGGCCGGAGGCGATCACCGTGGCTTCGTCGCCGGGCACATCGGAGATGGCGTAGGTGTAGACGCTGGCCGGCCAGCAGGCCTTGGCCAGGCGGCCGCCCTTGATCGCCGAGAGGTGCTTGCGCACGCAGTTCATCTCGGAGATGGAGGCGCCGGATTTCAGCAGGGCCTTGTTGATCGCCTGCTTGTCCTTGAGGTTGATGCCTTCGGCGGGCAGCGCCAGCAGCGAGGAGCCGCCGCCGGAGAGAAGGAAGATCACCCGGTCGCTCTCGGACAGCCCGCTGACCAGCTTGAGCACGCGCTGTGCGGTTTCCAGCCCGGCGGCATCCGGCACCGGGTGTGCGGCTTCGACCACTTCGATGCGGCGGCAGTTGGCGCCGTGCCCGTAGCGGGTCACCACCAGGCCGGAGATCTCGCCCTGCCATTCCTGTTCGATCACTTCGGCCATGGCGGCCGCAGCCTTGCCGGCACCGATGACGATGACGCGGCCGCTGCGGTCGGCGGGCAGGTGGTCGGCCAGCACCTGGCGGGGGTGGGCGGCGTCGATGGCGGTGGCGAAGAGGTCGCGCAGCAGGCTTTGCGGATCGAAGGACATGACAGACTCCGGAGGGGCGCTGAATTCTTGTTCTGGTGGTGCTTTCGAGGGCGATTCCAGTCCCGAGCCGCCGCGTGCAGCGGCTCGGGACTGGAATCGACCTCCCTGGCCATTGGGCCGTGACTCCGCCAGCCAGGAAGGTCGAAAGGGGTGCCGGGCGGGTGCCCGGCGAAGTGCGGCTTACTCTTTGCGGATGGAGAAATTGGCCATGTGCTCCAGGCCCTTCACCAGCGCGGAGTGGTCCCAGTTGCTGCCACCGATGGCGGCGCAGGTGCTGAACACCTGCTGGGCGTTGGCGGTGTTGGGCAGGTTCAGGCCCAGCTCGCGCGCGCCGGCCAGGGCCAGGTTGAGGTCCTTCTGGTGCAGGCTGATGCGGAAGCCCGGGTCGAAGGTGCCCTTGATCATGCGCTCGCCGTGCACTTCGAGGATCTTCGAGCCGGCGAAGCCGCCCATCAGCGCTTCGCGGACCTTGGCCGGGTCGGCGCCGTTCTTGGCGGCGAACAGCAGGGCTTCGGCAACGGCCTGGATGTTCAGGGCGACGATGATCTGGTTGGCGACCTTGGCGGTCTGGCCATCACCGTTGCCACCGACGCGGGTGATGTTCTTGCCCATGGCCTGGAACAGCGGCAGGGCGCGTTCGAAGGCGTTCGGGCAGCCACCGACCATGATGCTCAGGGTCGCGGCCTTGGCGCCGACTTCACCGCCGGATACCGGGGCGTCCAGGTAGGAAGCGCCGGTGGCCTTGACCTTCTCGGCGAAGACCTTGGTGGCGGTCGGGGAGATGGAGCTCATATCGATCACGACTTTACCGGCGCCAACGCCTTCGACCACGCCGTCCTTGCGGAACAGCACGTCGTCGACCTGGGGGGTGTCCGGAACCATGATGATGATGAATTCGGCTTCCTGGGCCACTTCGCGCGGGTTGGCCAGGGCAACGCCGTTGTCACCGACCAGGTCGGCGGGCGCCTTGTCGAAGTGCTCGGAGAAGAACAGGGTGTGGCCGGCTTTCTGCAGGTTCTGAGCCATGGGCTTGCCCATGATGCCGGTGCCGATGAATCCGATCTTGGCCATGTGGATTACCTCTTTTCTTAGATGGCGTTATGGGTTTTCAGCCAGCCAAGGCCGGCGGCGGTGGTGGTGGCGGGCTTGTATTCACAGCCGACCCAGCCCTGGTAGCCGATGCGGTCCAGGTGCTCGAAGAGGAAGCGGTAGTTGATCTCGCCGGTACCCGGCTCGTTGCGGCCGGGGTTGTCGGCCAGCTGCACGTGGTTGATCACGGCGAGGTTGCCTTCCACGGTGCGGGCCAGGTCACCTTCCATGATCTGCATGTGGTAGATGTCGTACTGCAGGAACAGGTTGGCGCTGCCGACCTTCTCGCGAATGGCCAGGGCTTGTTGGGTGGTGTTCAGGTAGAAGCCCGGGATGTCGCGGGTGTTGATCATTTCCATGACCAGGCGCAGGCCGGCGGCTTCCAGCGTGTCGGCGGCGTACTTCAGGTTGTCGACGAAGGTCTTCTCGACGGTGGCGCAGTCCGGGCCCTGGGGGCGGATACCGGCCAGGCAGTTGACCTGCTGGTTGCCAAGCACCTTGGCGTAGGCGATGGCCTTGTCCACGCCGGCGCGGAATTCCTCGACGCGGTCGGGGTGGCAGGCGATGCCGCGCTCACCCTTGGCCCAATCGCCAGCGGGCAGGTTGAACAGCACCTGTTCCAGCTTGTTGGCGTCCAGGCGGGCCTTGATCTCTTCGGCCGGGAAGTCATAGGGGAAGAGGTATTCGACACCGGTGAAACCGGCTTCGGCAGCGGCGGCGAAGCGGTCCAGGAAGTCGACTTCGGTGAACAGCATCGACAGGTTGGCGGCAAAACGGGGCATGAAGATTCTCCTCGGTAGACGTCCCTCTCCCGCCACGAACGGGAGAGGGGGCATTGCTCGTCAGTCCAGCATCGAGATGGCAGTCGGGGCGTCGGCGCCACGCAGGGCCAGTTCCTCGAACTCGTTGACGGCGTTGATCTCGGTACCCATGGAGATGTTGGTGACACGCTCCAGGATGACCTCGACTACGACCGGTACGCGGAACTCTTCCATCAGCTTGCGAGCCTGGGCGAAGGCACCCTGCAGCTCGTTGGCGTCGAACACGCGGATCGCCTTGCAACCCAGGCCCTCGACCACGGCGACGTGGTCGACGCCGTAGCCGTTGAGCTCCGGTGCGTTGATGTTTTCGAAGGACAGCTGCACGCAGAAGTCGATCTCGAAGCCACGCTGCGCCTGGCGGATCAGGCCCAGGTAGGAGTTGTTCACCAGCACGTGGATGTAGGGCAGGTTGAACTGCGCGCCCACGGCCAGTTCTTCGATCATGAACTGGAAGTCATAGTCGCCGGACAGCGCGACCACTTGGCGAGCCGGGTCGGCCTTGACCACGCCGAGGGCGGCGGGGATGGTCCAGCCCAGCGGGCCGGCCTGGCCGCAGTTGATCCAGTGGCGCGGCTTGTACACGTGCAGGAACTGGGCGCCGGCGATCTGCGACAGACCGATGGTGCTGACGTAGCAGGTGTCCTTGCCGAAGAACTCGTTCATCTCTTCGTAGACGCGCTGGGGCTTGACCGGCACGTTGTCGAAGTGGGTCTTGCGCTGCAGGGTGCGCTTGCGCTCGCGGCAGGATTCGGCCCAGGCGTTGCGGTCCTTCAGCTTGCCGGCGGCTTTCCACTCGCGGGCGACTTCCAGGAAGGCGTCCAGCGCGGAGCCGGCGTCGGAGACGATGCCCAGGTCCGGGGTGAATACGCGGCCGATCTGGGTCGGTTCGATATCGACGTGGATGAAGCGACGACCCTGGGTGTAGACGTCGACGGAGCCGGTGTGGCGGTTGGCCCAACGGTTGCCGATGCCGAACACCAGGTCGGACTCCAGCAGGGTGGCGTTGCCGTAGCGGTGCGAGGTCTGCAGGCCGCACATGCCGGCCATCAGCGCGTGGTCGTCGGGGATGGTGCCCCAGCCCATCAGGGTCGGGATCACCGGCACGCCGGTCAGCTCGGCGAACTCCACCAGCTTCTCGGAGGCGTCGGCGTTGATGATGCCGCCACCGGCCACCAGCAGCGGGCGCTCGGCGTCATTGAGCATGGCCAGGGCCTTCTCGGCCTGGATTCGGGAAGCGGACGGTTTGTTCACTGCCAGGGGCTGGTAGGCCTCGATGTCGAACTCGATCTCGGCCATCTGCACGTCGAAGGGCAGGTCGATCAGCACGGGGCCGGGGCGGCCGCTGCGCATTTCGAAGAAGGCCTTCTGGAAGGCGTAGGGAACCTGGCCCGGCTCGAGGACGGTGGTCGCCCACTTGGTCACCGGCTTGACGATGTTGGTGATGTCGACGGCCTGGAAGTCTTCCTTGTGCAGGCGTGCACGGGGAGCCTGGCCGGTGATGCAGAGGATCGGGATGGAGTCGGCCGACGCCGAGTACAGGCCGGTGACCATGTCGGTGCCGGCGGGGCCGGAGGTACCGATGCACAGGCCGATGTTGCCCGGGTTGGTACGGGTGTAGCCCTCGGCCATGTGCGAGGCGCCTTCGACGTGACGAGCCAGTACATGGTCAATGCCGCCGATTTTGTTCAGTGCAGCGTAAAGCGGGTTGATGGCGGCGCCGGGGATGCCGAACGCGGTGTCGATGCCTTCGCGGCGCATCACCAGGACGGCGGCCTCGATTGCTCTCATTTTGGCCATGTTTTGTGCCTCTTTTCTTGTGAAAATTGTATACAAGGTGCTTGAGCCGGATTCTATTCAGCTGCCGACTCAAGGGTCAAGGAGATTTGTCGGGCGAAATGTCGCAGGCTGGTGAATCTTTAAAACGCCCGTTTGATGCGGCTTCTAGAGCTTTATAGGTACAGTGGCAGAATGACTGTATACAAAATTCATTTTAATTGTATATATTGATTGATTTTTTTGTGTTCGGTGAGATAGTTGAGAAAAGCACCGCCATTCGTACCCCGGCTCCGTGAAGGCCAGCACCACCCGGCGACGTGCCAATGCTTTCAACCACTCCCCTGAGGAAGCCTCACGATGAGCACCCTGTCCCTGGAAACCGCCGTCAGCATCTCCAACCGCGCACTGGCCATCGGTCGCGAGCTGCGTACCGCCCCCCTGACCATCGCCGTGCTGGATGCCGGCGGTCACCTGATCACCCTGCAACGTGAAGACGGCGCGAGCATGCTTCGCCCGCAGATCGCCATCGGCAAGGCATGGGGCGCCGTTGCCCTGGGCAAGGGCTCGCGCCTGATCGCCGCCGACGCCCAGCAGCGCCCGGCCTTTATCGGTGCGGTGAACAACCTGGCGGACGGTAACCTGGTGCCGGCGCCGGGCGGTGTGCTGATCCGCAACCAGGCGGGCGAGGTGATCGGCGCCATCGGCATCAGCGGCGACACCTCCGACATCGACGAGCAGTGCGCCATCAGCGGCGTGGAGTCGGTGGGCCTGAAGGCCGATGCCGGTATCGCCGCGGCCTGATCCCCTCCCGTGCCTCCCGGCTGCGGGAGGCACCCTGGCGCAGGTGTTGAATCGCCCCGGCGATGCCGCTACCATCCGCGCCGTCCCTTTCTGCTGCTGACGGACATCCACATCGCCAATTCGGCGATGTCTTTTTTCGTCTGTCGAAAAAGCAGCATTCCATGAAGAAGACTCTCTTCAAGCGGGTCCAGCAGAAGCTGGCCCGATCCGGCGTGGCCATCAGCCGCGTCAATGGCAACACCCTGTCCGTTTCCTCACTGAACAGCGCCGGCCTGGGTGCCAGCATCCTGTTGCCCGAATCTTTTCCCATCGAGGAAAAGGCGGTGCTGCAGCTGCTGGATTTCGCCGGCGTGTCTCACCCCGAAGGCGGTGAGGTGCGTTGCGCCTGCGCGACGCCGGACTTCCACGCCGGCTCCGGCATCCCGGTGGGCTCGGTGATCGTCACCAGCCCCGACATGGTGATTCCCCAGAGCATCGGTACCGATATCAACTGTGGCATGCGCCTGCATCGGCTGGGCATCCACTACGACGCCTTCCTCGCACGCAAGGCGGAATGGGTGGAGCGGGTGCGCGGCGACCTGCTGGGCGGCACCCGCAACATTCCCACCGCGCCGGGCGACATGACCGCGCTGTTCGCCGGTGGGCTGGGTGATTTCTGGAGTGCGGTGGGGCGTCGCTCCAACCGCGACGGGATCCTGGCGCGGCTCGACCTGGAGCAGGTGACGCGTGAACTGGCCGGGCTGCACCCGTCGTCGTTCGCCCGTGGCGAGGCGGCCTACGCACCCGAGGCGCTGCAGAACACGGGCCGCGCGGTACTGCGCGACCCGGGGCTGGGCACCATCGGCGGTGGCAACCACTTCGTCGAGGTGCAGGTGGTGACCGAACTGGTGGACCGGCGCGCCTGCTTCGAGCGCGGGCTGTCAGTGGGGCAGGTGGTGGTGATGATCCATACCGGCTCGCGGGATGTCGGCTTCCATGTCGGCCGTCGCTGGATGGACAAGGCCCGGGAGCTGTGGCCCAAGGGAATGAAGCATCCCGAGTCCAAGGTGTTCGCCCTGGTGGGCGAGATGGCCGGGCAATACCTGCTGGCCATGCACAGTGCGGCCCATTACGCCGACGCCAACCGGGCGCTGATCGCCGAGATGGTACGCCAGCGCACCCGCGAGCTGTTCGGGCCGGACACCGAAGCGCCGCTGCTGGTGGATGTGCCCCACAACATCGTGCTGCAGGAGGCGGTGGGCAACGTGCATCGCAAGGGCGCGACGCCGGCCTATGCGGGGCAGGACCTGCTCATCCCCGGCAGCATGGGCCATGACTCCTACCTGCTCACCGGGCTCGGCAACGAGCGCTGGCTGAGTTCGGCCAGTCACGGCGCGGGGCGCTCGATGTCGCGCAGCGAGATCCTGTTCAAGGGCCGCAAGGACCCGGGCATTCTCGGGCTGGAGCGGGTGCAGTGCATCACCACCCGCGAGGAGCGGCTGATCGAGGAGGCGCCTGGCGCCTATAAGGAGATCGGCGACGTGGTGCGTTCGCAGGTGGAGGAGGAAACGGTGGCGGTGATCGCCCGGTTCAGCCCGGTGCTCACCTTCAAGGCCTGAGGGGAGCCCCTCAGGCGCTCTGCGCCTGGGGGACTTCTTCCACTTCGCAGCCTTTCAGCACGAGGCGGATGATGGTGTCGGCGGCGGCTTCGTAATCGGCATCGCTGAGGCTGGCCTTGCCGGTGACGACGGAGATCTGCCAGTCGAAGTCGGCATAGGTCTGGGTCGCGGCCCAGATGCTGAACAGCAGGTGGCTGGGGTCGATCCTGGCCATCAGCCCCTGGTCGATCCAGCCCTGGATGCAGGCGATGTTGTGGCGGGCCTGCTCGTTCAGGTGGGCGGTCTGCTCGGCGGAGAGGTGCGGCGCGCCGTGCATGATCTCGCTGGCGAACACCTTGGAGGCGTAGGGCAGCTCGCGGGAGATGCGGATCTTCGAGCGGATGTAGGCCTTGAGCACATCACCCGGGTGCCCGCCCGCATTGAACGGGTGGGAGGCGGCCAGCAACGGCTCGACGATGCTTTCGAGCACCTCGCGGTAGAGGTTCTCCTTGGACTTGAAGTAGTAGTAGACGTTGGGCTTTGGCAGGCCGGCCTTGGCTGCGATGTCGCTGGTCTTGGTGGCGGCGAAACCCTTGTCGGCAAACTCTTCACTGGCTGCCCGCAGGATCAGCTCTTTATTGCGCTCGCGAATGCTGCTCACATCTGCTCCTCTGTGCACTCGCCGGTGCCGTCACGGGGCGGCTGGCGGGCGGTCGGGCATGGTAGCACCGGGCTCCCGGGCCTCTCAAGCAAGCGGGTAGGGCGGTGCAGGGGCCGGGCGAAAGGTTTCTGTATACAAGATTTGCGATTTCTGTTTCTATTCCGCATCCGTCCATGCCGCCGGGGTCCTGACCGGCGCGTGTTGCGGCAGGCTGCACCATGCAAGACAGCACATTGCGCGACCCCTTCGGTCGCCGGATCACCTACCTGCGCCTCTCGGTCACCGACCGTTGCGACTTCCGTTGCACCTACTGCATGAGCGAAGACATGGTCTTCGCTCCGCGGGCGCAGATACTCAGCCTCGAAGAACTCTACGCCGTGGCCGATGCCTTCATCGGGCTCGGGGTCAAGCGCATCCGCGTGACCGGTGGCGAGCCGCTGGTGCGCAAGGGCGTGACCGGCCTGCTGGCCCGGCTCGGCGCACGTAGCGAACTGGATGACCTGGCCATCACCAGCAACGGCTCGCAGCTCGCCCACATGGCCCAAGACCTGCGCGCTGCCGGCGTCACCCGCCTAAACATCAGCCTCGATTCCCTGCAGCGCGAGCGTTTCGCCGCCTTCACCCGTCGCGATAGCCTCGACCAGGTGCTGGCCGGCATCGACGCCGCGCGTGCGGCCGGCTTCCGTCGCATCAAGCTCAACACCGTGGTGCAGAAGGGCCGCAATGACGACGAGGTGGAGGACCTGGTGGCCTTCGCCGTCGAGCGTGACCTGGATATCAGCTTCATCGAGGAGATGCCCCTGGGCAGCATCTCCAGCCACGAGCGCAAGGTCACCCTGTGCACCTCCGAAGAGGTGCGCGAGCGGGTCGAGCAGCGCTTCCAGCTGCTGCCCAGCAGCCATCGCACCGGTGGCCCCTCGCGCTATTGGCAGGTGATCGGCAGCAACACCCAGGTCGGTTTCATTTCCCCCCACAGCCGCAACTTCTGCGGCGACTGCAACCGCGTGCGCGTCACCGCCGAAGGCAAGCTGGTGCTGTGCCTCGGCCACGAAGGTGCACTGGACCTCAAGGCCCTGATCCGTCGCCACCCCGGTGACAACGATCGACTCCGCGCAGCCCTGGTGGATGCCCTGAGGCTGAAGCCGGAGCGGCACCATTTCGAGGCGGACTCCCAGGTACAGGTAGTCCGCTTCATGAGCACCACCGGCGGCTGATCGGGCTGCTGGGCTTAGGCCCGGCTGCGTTGCGCCCTCTCGCCGTACGTACCGTACTGTCTTCGAGGGCGCGCCTTGCCGGTCCGTCTCCCAGCAACCCGATCCGTTGCTGCATTCCTTTTCAAGAACAAGAGCGCCCTGAAGGGCTGAGGAGATTGAGCATGGGCAAGACATTGCTGGTGAAGAACGCTGACCTGCTGGTCACGATGGACGGCGAGCGCCGTGAGCTGAAGCAGGGCGGGTTGTTCATCGAGGACAACATCATCCGTCAGGTGGGGCCGAGCGCCGAGCTGCCGCAGACCGCCGACGAGGTGCTGGACCTCAAGGGCCATATCGTCATCCCCGGCCTGGTCAACACCCACCACCACATGTACCAGAGCCTCACCCGCGTGGTGCC
The DNA here is from genome assembly GCA_000474255.1 of Aquipseudomonas alcaligenes MRY13-0052. Classification (GTDB taxonomy): domain Bacteria; phylum Pseudomonadota; class Gammaproteobacteria; order Pseudomonadales; family Pseudomonadaceae; genus Metapseudomonas; species Metapseudomonas solani. The sequence continues at coordinate 2,809 of BATO01000075.1, read as the reverse complement.
GGCCGCCCAGGACGGCGAGCTGTTCAACTGGCTGACCAACCTTTACCCGATCTGGGCGCGGCTGACCCCGGAGATGATCCAGGTCTCCACCCAGACGGCGATGGCCGAGCTGATCCTCTCCGGCTGCACCACCTCCAGCGACCACCTGTACATCTACCCCAACGGCTGCAAGCTGGATGACAGCATCCACGCCGCCGGGGAGATCGGCATGCGCTTCCACGCCGCGCGCGGCAGCATGAGCGTTGGCCGCAGCCAGGGTGGCCTGCCGCCGGATTCGGTGGTGGAGAAGGAGGCGGACATCCTCAAGGAGTCCCAGCGCCTGATCGAGGATTACCACGACGCGTCCCACGGCTCGATGCTGCGGGTGGTGGTGGCGCCGTGCTCGCCCTTCTCGGTGAGCCGCGACCTGATGCGCGAGGCGGCGGTGCTGGCGCGCCAGTACGGCGTGTCGCTGCACACCCACCTGGCGGAGAACGTCAACGACATCGCCTACAGCCGCGAGAAGTTCGGCATGACCCCGGCCGAATACGCCGAGGACCTGGGTTGGGTCGGCCATGACGTGTGGCACGCCCACTGCGTGCAACTCGACCAGCACGGCATCGACCTGTTCGCCCGTACCGGCACCGGTGTCGCCCACTGCCCCTGCTCGAACATGCGCCTGGCGTCCGGCATCGCGCCGATCCGCCGCATGCGTGACGCCGGCGTGCCGGTTGGCCTGGGCGTGGACGGCTCGGCTTCCAACGACGGCGCCACCATGATCGGCGAGGTGCGCCAGGCCCTGCTGCTGCAGCGCGTCGGCTTCGGCCCTGATGCGATGACCGCGCGCGAGGCCCTGGAGATCGCCACCCTGGGCGGCGCCAAGGTGCTCAATCGCAACGACATCGGCGCCCTGGCGTCGGGCATGGTGGCGGACTTCGTGGCCTTCGACCTGAAGCAGATCGCTTTCGCTGGCGCCCTGCACGACCCGCTGGCGGCGCTGGTGTTCTGCGCCCCGGCCCAGGTCTCCCACAGCGTGATCAACGGTCGCCAGGTGGTGAAGGACGGCCAGCTGGTGACGGTCGACCTGCCGCGTGTGATCGAGCGCCACAACCGCCTCGCCCACCAGTTGGTGCTGGGCGAGTGATGACCAGCCGGCCGCGTTTGCCTCGCGGCCGGTCCCTGTTCCTCGATATAAGGAGAGTCTCTTGAGAACACGGTATCTGGGTTGGCTGCTGGCCGGCCTGTTGCCCCTGGGCGCCGCCCATGGGGAAAGCTATGTGGTGGGCGTCGAGCGCCAGTCCTTCCAGCCGCACTACTGGGTCGACGAGCAGGGCGAGTACCGCGGTTTCGCCCGCGAGGTGCTGGACCTTTTCGCCCGCAGCGAACGCATCGAGTTGAGCTACCGCCCCCTGGCGGTTACCGAACTCACCGGGCGCCTGCTCAAGGGCGAGGTGGATCTGAAGTACCCGGACAGCCCCGAATGGGCCGACGACCTCAAGGCCGGCAAACCCATGGCTTACAGCGAGCCGGTGGTGGGCTACGTGGATGGCGTGCTGGTGGAGCCCCAGCGGGTCGGGCAGGGCGTCGAGACCCTGCAGCGGCTGGCCATGGTGCAGGGTTGGACACCCCGTGGTTACCAGTCGCGCATCGACGAGGGCAAGGTGCAGCTGGTGCAGGGCAACGACCTGCGGCAGATGATCCGCCAGGCGTTGAAGAAGCAGGCTGATGGCGCCTATTTCAACGTGGTGGTCGCCACCTATTACCTGGACAACATCCGTGCCCGCCCGGGTGCGCTGGTGTTCGACCCCTCGTTGCCGCACACCCGTGGCACCTTCCAGCTATCCAGCTCCCGTCACCCCGAGCTGATCCAGCGCTTCAACCGCTTCCTCGCCGAACACAAGGGCGAGGTGGACGCGCTCAAGGCGCAGTACCGCGTCGAGGCCAACCTCGATTCCGAGTACATGGGCCTGGAGCAGTGGAAGGTGGATTTCCTGGAGCGGCAGAAGAGCAAGGGCGCGCCCGCCAAACCCTGATCGACGAACGGGCGGCCCTGTGCGGAGCCGCCCGTATCCCGCCGGCTCGACCGCGTTCGCGGTGAGCCGTCCCGGCCTGCCTCGTGGCCGAAACCTTGAACCATCGGAAATCCCGTCCGGTCCATTTTTCTGAGTGGCTGAGGAAGAAACTCGGCTGGAATCCGTAGCAGAAAAGAGGAAAGCACGATGGATAACCACAAGGCTATCTCCGTTCTCAACGACCTGATCGAAACCAGCAAGGACGGCGAAAAAGGGTTTCTCGAATGTGCCGAGGACATCAAGAATCCACAACTGAAAGCCACCTTCACCCAGCGCTCCCAGGAATGCGCACGCGCCGCTGCCGAGTTGCAGCAGGTGGTCCGCTCCATGGGCGGTGATCCGGAAACCTCCTCCAGCGTGGCGGGTGCCGTGCACCGTCGCTGGATCGACCTCAAGGCGCTGGTCACCGGCAAGGACGACACGGCGATTCTCAACGAGTGCGAGCGCGGCGAAGACGTGGCGCTGAAGCACTACAAGGAAGCACTGGGCAAGGAGCTGCCGGCACCCGCGCGTTCCATCGTCGAGAAGCAACTGCTCGGCGTGCAGCGCAACCATGACCAGATCAAGGCCCTGCGCAATCTGGCCAAGGCCAGCTAATGCGGGCCCCGGTGGCTTTCGGGCCACCCACGAAAAAGGGACGGCGTTTTGCGCCGTCCCTTTTTTCATGCCGCGAACCTGATCAGAAGTGCACTTTGACCAGCAGGCTGGCGGTGTTCTGGTCGGTGCCGCCGAGGATGTCGTCACCGAGGAAGCTGTCA
>BATO01000076.1 GCA_000474255.1 Aquipseudomonas alcaligenes MRY13-0052 | reverse complement strand
GCGGCTGGCACCTCGGTGAAGGCCTAACGAGCGGATTCGCCGGCCCCCAGAAGCGGGCGAATGAATTCGCCCCTACGTAGCGACAGCAGGCCGGATCATGCTCCGCGCCTACGCCCACCAACCGATCCGAACATCCTCACAGCCCTTCCGCCTTGCGGCCCTACACGCTCCAGCGGTACTTCGTCGTGTTGGCGCCGGAGGAACCGGGTGCAAGGCTAGGCCTCCGGAAACATATCCAAACCAGTATATTTTCGATGATGAAACCACTACGCTTTCTGGGCGATGCCTTGAAGTGCCTGCGCGGCTTTCCCAGTGCGGCAAAACAGGACGCTGGCTACCAGTTGGACAGGCTGCAACGCGGTTGCATGCCGATGGATTTCAAGCCGATGCCAAGCATCGGTGCCGGCGTGGAAGAGATACGGATCAGGGACGAGTCCGGGGCCTACCGGGTGATCTACACCACCCGGGTGGCCGATGCCATCTGGGTTCTGCATGCCTTCCAGAAGAAGACCCAGGCCACACCCAAACGCGACGTCGAACTGGCCAAGGCCCGTTACCAGGAACTGATGCGAGGTTTGAAATGAGCGAGATCGCAAGCTTCGACAGCGTATGGGATGCCATCGCTGACACGCCCGAACAGGCAGCCAACCTGCAGGCACGCGCCGAGCTGATGCAGCAGATCGCGGCCCTCATCGAAGAGAACGGCTGGAAACAGGCGGAAGCCGCAGCTCGCTGCGGTGTGACCCAACCTCGGATCAACGACCTGCTGCGCGGTCGCATCTCGCGCTTCTCCCTGGACGCCCTGGTGAACATCGCCACCGCCCTGGGCCGGCGGGTTCACCTCACCCTTGGCGTGGCCTGAGCCAGGCGAACGGGGCCATTGGCACAACCCCGTCTCCGCCACCTCGCAGTGGCTCGTTTGTAGGGTGGATGACGCTCTTTTCATCCACCAGCGGAGCAGCCGGCAAGCACGAAAGGTGGACCGGTAAAGCGGGGTCCACCCCACGCCGCAGGCACATCCGTGGGTCGCAGCCGTAAGCCTCGGATTACGTGGCGCCGAGCGGTAGTCGACAAGGATTTTGCGCCGATGTATCAACGGCAGGTTAAGGCCTCGAGTCGTTCGCCATGTTGCGTAAATCCTGCCTCACCCTGCTGGCCCTGGTTCCGCTGTGTGCCCTCGCCGATGACGTCAAGGTGCGCAACCTCGCCCTCACCCGTTCCGGGCACGACAGCTACATCAACGGCACCGCCGTCAACACCACCGAGAAGTCCTTCTCCACCGTCACGGTGGTGTTCGACATCTATCAGGGCGACAAGCTGGTGGACACCGAGACCTTCCGCGCCAAGGGCATCGAGGGTGGCCAGGCGTGGCGCTTCTCGGTGCCGGTGAAGGCGCGCAAATTCGACAGCTACAAGGTGCGCACGGTGCTCATCGACACCGAGTTCAGCGAGTCCATCGGTGCCGCCACCGTCGCGCCCGCGACGCCCACGGTGCCCGTGCAGTAACGGGCACCGCGCCGCCCGCGTCAGGCCACCTCGCCCAGCAGCTTCTGCCCCTCGGCCCAGAGGCCGGTCATCTTCCATTGCTGCTCCAGCACGCCGGGGCCGAACTCCTTGGAGCCGCCGAGGTTTTCCGCCAGTGCCTGGAAGTAGGCGCCCTCTTCCACCAGCAGGACCAGCTTGGCCACCTGGAGGATGCCGGTGCCCCAGAAGGTCGCCCCACCGTTGGCCTCCAGCAGCCCCGGCGTATGCGGGTTGGCCTTGATGGCGTCGACGATGAAGGCCGGCTCCGGCTGGCGGCGGTCGATGTACACCGGCAGCTCGCGGGCCAGGGTCACCCGTTGCGAGGCGGCGTAGCGCAGCGGCAACACGCGGTGGGTGCCGGCCCAGCCACCCAGGTAGGGCGTGTGCACGTGGATCACCACATTCACCTCGGCGCGCTCGCGCAGCACCTGGGCGTAGCGCTTGCCGCTGCCGGCCTCGCGGCTTTCGCTTAGGGTCTGGGCGCGGCCCAGGGTCTCGTCGAGGTGGACCACGCCGTCGTAGCTGACCACCGAGGCGCGGATGCCCGGCTCGTCGTCCCAGGGCGAGGGTGCGCGCAGGGCGATCACCAGCTCGGTGCCGGGGACCCGCAGGTAGGCCTGCAGGGTGTTGGTGGCGGTCAGGGTGCGGGTCTCCTGGAGCACGCGGAAGGCCTTGGCGAAATCGCGCTTGGCCTGCTCCACCTGTTCGAGGATGGCGTTGCCGAGGGTGGTGCTGGTCTGGGTCATGGGGTTGTCCGTCCTTCAAGGGGTCTTGCAACGAAGCTCCGTTGCCGCCGCGGTGTGCGGTTGCAGCGATGCAGAGCAGGACTTGTGCCGACTCCTTCAACCCCTTGAAACACAAGGCCTGGCGGCAGCGGCCAGGCCATCCGCCGGCCCACGGCGGGCGATTCTGTTGCGCCCCCAACAGCCGGCTGCTGGCGGGGTGTTGCTGGAGACGCACCCCAGCACCCCACGCCCTCGCCCGCCGCCCCCGCAGCCCTTGCCACGCCTGGCGTACAGGCCCGCCGGCAGGCCGTGGCATGGCGGTTGCACTCGCTCCTTCCCAGCGTGGCTCGCCGGCCCCGGCGGGAACCACGGCCACCTCATCAGGAGCGAATATGAGCACTGAATTCTTCTGGCGCCTGCCGCTGGGCACCGACGGACCGCAGCTGTCCACCGACAAGCACAACCGTGGCAGCCACGCGCACCGCCCGGGCAACATCGCCCCCGGCCGCCTGCCCAACGGCGAGCCCGATGGTTTCGGCTACATCGACTACATCGCCCAGGTGGCCAAGGCCGCCGAACTGGCCGGCTTCGAGGGCGCGCTGCTGCCCACCGGCCCCGAACCCTGGGTGGTGGCCTCGGCCCTGGCGCGGGAGACCCGCCGCATCAAGTTCCTCATCGCCTTCCAGGCCACCTGGACCCTGCCCGCCTACGCCGCCCAGCAGGCCGCCATCCTGCAGAACCTCAGCCGTGGCCGCCTGGAGTGGAACATCATCACCGGCGGCAACCCGGCCAGCCAGCGCGCCAATGGCGACTTCCTCGAACACGACCTGCGCTACAAGCGCACCGGCGAGTTCCTCGACATCATCCAGGGCCTCTGGGAGAACGAACGCTTCTCCTACGACGGCGACATCTACCAGCTGGAGAACGGCGCGCTGCCGCCCGGCCTGCATGACGAGCGGAAGCCCGGCGTGTACTTCTCCGGCTTCTCCGACGCCGCCCTGGAAGTGGCCGCGCGCCACGCCGACGTCTACCTCAACTGGGCCGAGCCGGTGGACAAGCTCAAGCCGCACATCGAGCGCGTGCGCGAGCTGGCCGACAAGCAGGGCCGCACCGTGCGCTTCGGCCTGCGCGTCGACCTCTTCGCCCGCGAGACCGAGGAAGCCGCCTGGCGCGACCTGCGTGCCCAGTTCGACCGCCTCGAAGGCAAGCCCAGCTCCCTGGTGAAGACCTTCACCAGCGGCTCCGACTCGGTGGGCGGCGCGCGCCAGACCGCCTACCACCAGAACATCGACCGCTTCGACGACCTGATCCTCGGCCCCAACCTCTGGGCCGGCTTCGCCAAGGCCAAGCCCGGCCCGACCGTGGGCCTGGTGGGCAGCCACGAGAACATCGCCGAGCGCCTGGTGGAATACCGCGACGCCGGCTTCTCCACCTTCATCCTCGCCGGCAACCCGCACCTGGAAGAAGCCCTGCGCATCGGCCAGGAAGTGCTGCCGCTGGTGCACCAGCGCTCGGCGGCGAGCCCGGCCGCCGATCTCAAGCAAAGCGCCTGAGGAGACCGACCATGAGCCAACTCGAAACCCTCTGGTACACCCGCTGTCCGGTCCCCACCGGGCTCGGCATCGCCGTGCAGAAAGGCTGGCTGGAACAGACCCTGGCCAGCCAGGGCACGCGCATCCAGTCCCTGCGCGAATCCACCGAGCAGGCGGTGCGCGAGTCGCACTTCGACCACAGCCTGCAGAACTCGGTACGCCACGGCGGCAACATCCCGGCCATCTGGGCGCGCTCCCAGGGCCGCGACACCCGCGTCATCGGCCTGTCCTGGGCGGACGAGGTGCAGCTGATCCTCACCCGCCCGGACAGCGGCATCAAAAGCGTCAAGGACCTCAAGGGCCGCCGCTTCGGCCTGCCCGACTGGCACGGCGCGCAGATCGACTTCACCCGCGCCCAGGCCCTGCGCGGCCTGGAAAACGCCCTGCGCCTGAAGGGCCTGGAAGTGGCCGACGTGGAGCGCGTGGACTACCGCTACGGCGGCACCTTCAGTGACGAGCCGGTGCAGGCAGTGGCCGGCACCCCGGTGAGTTCGCGCCGTGCCGAAGGGCGCAACGCCGAGCTGGTCGGCCTGCTGCGCGGCGAGGTGGACGCCATCTTCCTCAAGGGCGCCAGTGCCGCCCAGCTGGCCCATGACTTCGGCCTGCGCACGGTGATCGACACCGGTTCGCACCCCGAGCCGCTGGTGCGCTCGAACAACGGCACGCCGCGCACCCTGACCGTCGACGCCCACCTGCTGGAGCAGCACCCGCAAGCCGCCGCCGGCATCCTCGACGCGGTACTACGCGCCGAGGAATGGGCCCACGCCCACCCCGACGACACCCGCCGCTACCTCGCCCGCGAAACCAACAGCAGCGAGTACTGGGTGACCGTGGCCTATGGCGAGGATGCCCACCGCCGCCTGCGCACCGAGCTGGACGAACAGGCCATCGCCGCGCTGCAGGACTTCACCGCCTTCCTGCACCGCTGGGGCTTCATCCCGCAGCTGTTCGACGTGCGTGACTGGATCGATACCCGACCGCTGGATTCCCTGCGCGCAGCCACTGCGCTGGCAGGCTGATCGGCCGGGCTCTACTGACCTCAACCGAGCCACTTATGAGCAAGCCACTCGACACCCTCTGGTACACCCACAGCCCGGTTCCCACCGGGCTCGGCATCGCGGTGCAGTCCGGCCGCCTGGCCGAGGCCTTCCGCCCCTTCGGCACCAGCATCCAGTCGCTGCGCGAATCCAGCGAGCGCGAGGTGCGCGAAGCCCATTACGACCACCACCTGCCCAACTCGGTACGCCACGGCGGCAACATCCCGGCCATCTGGGCCTACGCCAGCGGCGTGCAGACCCGCGTCGTCGGGCTGTCCTGGAGCGACGAGGTGCAGTTGATCCTGACCACGCCGGAATCCGGGGTGAACAGCATCCGCGACCTGAAGAACCGCCGCTTCGGCCTGCCCAAGTGGGCCAACGTGCAGATCGACTTCACCCGCGCCCAGGCCCTGCGCGGCCTGGAGAACGCCCTGCGCCTGGAAGGCCTCTCCGTGCAGGACGTCGAGCTGGTGGATTATCCCTACGGCGGCACCTACAGCGACGAGCAGAAGCACCACCTGCATGGCGCCGAAGTCAGCCTCGGCGTGGACCGCATCAAACGCCGCAACAACGAGCTGATCGGCCTGCTGCGCGGCGACATCGACGCCATCTTCCTCAAGGGCGCCCACGCCGCCCATCTGGCCAACGAGTTCGGCCTGCAGGTGGTGGTGGACACCGGCTCGCACCCCGACCCGCTGATCCGCTCCAACAACGGCACGCCGCGTACCCTGACCGTCGACACCCACCTGCTGCACGAGCACTTCGATGCCTCGGTGCGCATCGTCGACACCGTGCTGCGCACCGAGCAATGGGCCTGGGCCAACCCGGACGAGACCCGGCGCTTCCTCGCCCGCGAACTCAACACCAGCGAGTACTGGGTCGCCGCCGCCTATGGCGAGGATGCCCACCGGCGCCTGCGCACCACCCTCGACGAACGCTCGATCGCCGCGCTGCAGGACTTCACCGATTTCCTCCATCGCTGGGACTTCATCCCCCGGCGTTTCGACGTGCGCGACTGGATCGATTTCAGCGTGCTGGAGAAGGTCATCGGCTCCACCTCCCGGGTCGCCGTATAAGGCTGCTGCCCGGGCAGCAATGCCCGGGCGACTGCTTCTCCAGCAGCAACTTCCCAGCAACTTCCTGCTGCCGACAACGCACACTTTCCAGCCCCTCTCCCGGCCTTCAATCCGGCCAACTCCCATGCGCCCTTAGTTGTTACAAAGCCGCGCCAAAGCAAACACTAAAATCCTTTAAAAACAGTAATTTGCGAATTTAACGAAATTACCGTTACGCCCAACAAAAGACTGGCACGACTCCTGCTCTCACCCTCTTGGCTTATTCATGGCACGCCTTGCGACCGCCCATTTGGCGACCCGTGCCTTATATATAAAAGGGGAGAGAACATGCACACACCCAATCCGATTACCCGAGGCATCTGGCTGGCCGTGTTGCTGGCCGCCAGCGGCTCACTGGTCGCCGCCGAACAGAACGATGCGAAGAAGGCCAAGGCCCAACCGACCACCGCGCTGAAGACGGTCACCGTCACCGCCCAGCACCGTGAGGAAACCCTGCAAGAGACACCCACCACCGTCTCCGCCATCAATGGCACCCACATCACCACTGACGGCGTGCGCGCCGTCGGCGACATCACCACCTTCGTGCCCAACGCCGCGGCCAAGAACCCCGACGGCGACGGCCGCCCGCGCTGGTACATCCGTGGCCTGGGCACCGGCGACACCGGCGCCGCTACCGTGTACCCGGTGGGCATCTACGCCGACGACGTCTACCTCAACGCCCCCATCGCCGGCGGCGGCCCGCTCTACGACCTGGAGCGCATCGAAATCCTCCGTGGCCCCCAGGGCACCCTGTACGGCAAGAACACCACCGCCGGTGCGGTGAACATCATCTCGAAGAAGCCCGATTTCGACACCGACGGCTACGGCACCCTCGGTTTCGGCAGCAAGAACGAACGCATCCTCAACGGCGCCATCGGTGGCGCCCTGGTGGACGAGCGCCTGGCAGCACGCGTGGCGGTCTACTCCGAGGAGCGCGACGGCTTCACCCAGAACCTCAGCAACGACCACACCTACGGTGACGTCAACAAGAAGGCCGTGCGCCTGCAGTTCCTCGCCCAGCTGACCCCGGACCTGGAAGCCCTGTGGAAGCTCCACAGCCGCGAGCACAAGGGCGACGGCAGCAACGGCTCGCTGCCGGTGGGCCGCTACTACAACGTCGGCTACGTACGCCCCCATGGCAGCAAGATCCAGCTCAACGTCGACGAGGACTACAAGCTCGACCACGACGGCACCTCGCTGACCTTCAACTGGGACCTGGGCGGCTACACTCTCACGTCCATCACCGCCTATGACTACATCCGCAACCAGAGTGTCAGCGACGCCGACTACACGCCCTACGAGGTCAACGGCGTCAGCGACGTCGACAACGAGTACAACCAGTACAGCCAGGAATTCCGCATCGCCTCCCCCCAGGAAGACGCCCTGCGCTGGCTCGCCGGCAGCCACTACTTCCACGAGAAACTCGACAGCGACGCCCTGCGCTACGTGCGCCCCGGCACGCTGCCCAACGGCACCGGCAGCAACCAGACCGGCACCGTCTCCCGCGACCTGGCCTACACTCACAAGACCGACAGCATCGCCCTGTTCGGCAACCTCACCTATGACTTCACCGAAAAATTCAGCGTGACCGGCGGCCTGCGCTGGACCCAGGAGAAGAAGGACATCGACCTGGCCCTCACCCAGCGCCTGGCCAGCGGTGCCCCCATCGCCGGCGCCGACAACAACGGCACCAGCGAGAAGGACAAGACCTGGGACGCCTGGACCTACGACCTGACCCCGGAATACCGCATCAACGACAACCTGCGGGTGTTCTTCCGCTACGCCCACGGCTTCCGCTCCGGCGGCTTCAACACCGGCTTGTCCGGCGGCCTCTCGGGCCTCACCACGGTGGACCCGGAAGAACTGGATGCCTACGAACTCGGCCTGAAGTCGGAGTGGTTCGATGGCCGGCTGACCGCCAACGCCAACGTCTTCTACTACGACTACAGCGACATCCAGGTGAACCTGCTCACGGTCAACAACGGCATCCTCACCACCGCCCTGACCAACGGCGCCGCCGGCGAGGTCAAGGGCGCGGAACTGGAGATCGAGGCCCAGGCCACCGAGTTCCTCCACCTGCGTGCCGCCCTCTCCCACCTGGACACCGAGTACACCGACTTCAAGAACGTCAACCCCAACACCGGCGTCGTCACCGCCGACTACAGCGGCAACCGCTTCGTGCGTTCGCCCGAGCAGGTCATCTCCCTGGGCGCCGACTACACCATCCCCCTGGAGATCGGCGGCAAGCTGGTGGCCGGCGGCGACGTCAGCTACCGCGGCAAGGAATACTTCCTGGCCGACCGCCAGAGCAGCGTCGACAGCACCCTCAGCCAGCCCCACTACACCCTGGCCAACGCCCGCCTGACCTGGTTCAACCATGACGAGAAGATCAGCGTCACCGGCTTCGTCAACAACCTCACCGACCGCCGCTACCAGGTCCACGGCCGCCCCAACGGCGCCGTCGGCAGCGGCCAGTACGTCATCACCTATGGCGACCCGCGCACCGTCGGCGTCAGCCTCACCACCCGCTTCTGATCCCCACCGCCCCCCCACGCGGGAGCCCGAGCGATCGGCCTCCCGCGTTTTCACTCCTGCCCTCCGTCCTTCGTAGGATGGGTAGAGCACCGCGAAACCCATGCGGCCGATGTCGCCCCGAACTCCGCACGGTGGAGGTAAAAAGCGACCTCCACCCAGCAGCCCCCAACCCCGCAGCCCCCCCTGCTCCATCCCTGTAGGAGCGAGTTCATTCGCGATGGCCACGTGCAAGGGCGTCGGTTTTCACCCGACCTACGTCGCCATTCATTCGCGATGCCCGCAACCCTGCAAAGTGTTTCCCCAGCAACACCCGATCAGCAGAAGTGTTGCCCACCTGGCAGGTTTTCCTGCCGCCAACCCGCCCAACTGCCCTGTTTCCGCACACTTCGGCTCTTGGTACGGCCCTTGCTCTGTCCCTCTGTACCTAGCGCAACATCACAAGGGACAACCCCATGAGCAACGCCATCAACGTGGTCGCCGTCTCCGGCGGCACCTTCCGCCCCTCGCGCACCCTGGTGCTGACCCAGGCCCTGGTGGCCGAGCTGGGCAAGCACCTGCCGGTCAACGTGCGCATCATCGAACTCAGCGATATCGCCCGCCCCGTCGGCGGCGCGCTGTCGCGCAAGGAGCTGCCGGAAACCGTCGAGCACGAGCTGCGCGCCATCGAGACCGCCGACCTGCTGGTGGTGGCAGCGCCTGTCTACCGGGGCTCCTACCCGGGCCAGTTCAAGCACCTGTTCGACCTGATCGACATGAACGCCCTGATCGACACCCCGGTGCTGCTCGCCGCCACCGGTGGCAGCGAGCGCCACGCGCTGGTCATCGACCACCAGCTGCGCCCGCTGTTCAGCTTCTTCCAGGCCCTCACCCTGCCCATCGGCGTCTACGCCTCCGAGGCCGACTTCGTCGATTACCAGGTCACCAGCGAGCCGCTGAAGGCCCGTATCACCCTGGCCGCCGACCGTGCCGCCAGCCTCTTCGGCAGCCGCGCCGACGCCCTCAAGAAGATCGCCTGAAGGACAGCCCCATGAACGTGTTCTGGTTCCTCCCCACCCACGGCGACGGCCAATTCCTCGGCACCAGCCAGGGCGCACGCCCGGTGTCGCTGCCTTACCTCAAGCAGGTGGCCCAGGCCGCCGACAGCCTCGGCTACTACGGCGTGCTGATCCCCACCGGCCGCTCCTGTGAGGACTCCTGGGTGGTCGCCTCGGCCCTGGCGCCGCTGACCGAGCGCCTGCGCTACCTGGTGGCGATCCGCCCCGGGATCATCTCGCCCACCGTATCCGCGCGCATGGCCGCCACCCTCGACCGCCTCTCCGGCGGCCGCCTGCTGATCAACGTGGTGACCGGCGGCGACCCGGACGAGAACCGTGGCGACGGCATCCACCTCAGCCACGCCGAGCGCTATGAAGTGACCGACGAATTCCTGCGCATCTGGCGTCGCGTGCTGCAGGGCGAGTCGGTGGACTTCGAGGGCAAGCACCTGCAGGTGCAGAACGCCAAGGCGCTCTACCCGCCGATCCAGAAGCCCTACCCGCCGCTGTATTTCGGCGGCTCCTCCGACGCCGCCCACGACCTCGCCGGCGAGCAGGTGGACGTCTACCTGACCTGGGGCGAACCGCCGGCCGCCGTGGCCGAGAAGATCGCCGACGTGCGCGAGCGCGCCGCCCGCAATGGCCGCACGGTGAAGTTCGGCATCCGCCTGCACGTGATCGTCCGCGAGACCGCCGACGAAGCCTGGCAGGCCGCCAGCAAGCTGATCGAGCACATCAGCGACGAGACCATCGAGGCCGCGCAGAAATCCTTCTCGCGCTTCGACTCCGAAGGCCAGCGACGCATGGCCGCGCTGCACAACGGCCACCGCGACAACCTGGAGATCGCCCCCAACCTCTGGGCCGGCGTCGGCCTGGTACGCGGCGGTGCCGGCACCGCGCTGGTGGGCGACCCGCAGCAGGTGGCCGAGCGCATCAAGGAGTACGCGGACCTCGGCATCGAGAGCTTCATCTTCTCCGGCTACCCGCACCTGGAAGAGGCCTACCGCTTCGCCGAGCTGGTGTTCCCGCTGCTGCCCGAGCCCTACGCCAGCCTCGCCGGCCGCGGCGTCACCAACCTCACCGGGCCCTTCGGCGAAATGATCGCCAACGACGTGCTGCCGACCAAGGTCGCCGCCCACTGAACCGCCCGCCCCTCCCCGTGCGGAGGGGCGCACCCGACAAGCCCCCATCAGAAGAGGACCCGAGCGTGAATGCCCCTCAGCATCTCGCCACCCCCACGCCGCTGCAGATCGCCCGCGAGCTGGCCGCCGGCTTCGCCGTCAGCGCCGCCGAACGCGACGCCCAGGGCGGCACCCCCAAGGCCGAGCGCGACGCCATCCGTCAGAGCGGCCTGCTGTCGCTGGTGATCCCCGGCGAATACGGCGGCCTCGGCGCCGACTGGCAGACCACCCTCGCCGTGGTCCGCGAGTTCGCCCGCGTCGACAGCTCCATCGCCCACGTCTTCGCCTTCCAGCACCTGATGCTGGCCACCGTGCGCCTGTTCTCGCGCCCCGAGCAGTGGCAGCCCTGGTTCGAACTCACCGCGCGCAACCGCTGGTTCTGGGGCAACGCCCTCAACCCGCTGGACACCCGCACCACGGTGCGCCGCTTCAACGGCTACCGCGAATTCTCCGGCAAGAAGAGCTTCTGCTCCGGCGCCCTGGATTCGCAGATGCTGATCGCCTCCGGCCTCGACGAAGAAAGCGGCAAGCTGCTGATCGCCGCCATCCCCACCGCCCGCAGCGGCATCAGCCTGGCCGAAGACTGGGACAACATGGGCCAGCGCCAGACCGACAGCGGCAGCGCCACCTTCGAACGGGTGCGGGTGGAGGAGAACGAACTGCTGCTGGAGCCCGGCCCGCTGAGCACGCCCTTCGCCTGCCTGCGTCCGCTGATCGCCCAGCTGATCTTCAGCAACATCTTCCTCGGCATCGCCGAGGGCGCCTTCGAGGAAGCCCGCGCCTACACCCTGCGCGAAGCCCGCCCCTGGTTCCGCTCCGGTGTCGAGAACGCCAGCGAAGACCCCTACGTGCTGGCCCGCTACGGCGACTTCTGGGTGGGCCTGGAAAGCGCCCGCGCGCTGATCCAGCGCGCCAACCAGTTGCTGGACGCGGCCTGGAACCAGGGCACCGCCCTGGGCGAAGCGCAGCGCGGCGAGCTGGCCCTGGCCATCGCCACCGCCAAGGTCGCCACCACCCGCAACGGCCTGGAACTGTGCAACCGCATGTTCGAGGTCACCGGCGCCCGCTCCACCCACGCCGCCCTGCGCCTGGACCGCTACTGGCGCAACCTGCGCACCCAGACCCTGCACGACCCGGTGGACTACAAGGTCCGCGAGCTGGGCGACTGGGCCCTGAACCAGAACCTGCCACAGCCGACCTTCTACTCATGAAAGCACCCCGCCCGAACGGCTCCGGCCTGCTCACCCTGCCCCCTTCCCCGGCCCTGGCCACCTCGGTGCGCGCCACCGCCCAGGTGTTCGAGGACCCGAAATCCCAGGCCCTGCTCGAACACCTGCAGCAGGTGGCGCCGAGCGAGGCCAGCGTGCTGGTGATCGGCGAGACCGGCACCGGCAAGGAACTGGTGGCCCGCCACATCCACAACCTCAGCGCGCGTCGCGACGGCCCCTTCGTGGCGGTCAACTGCGGGGCCTTTTCCGAGTCGCTGGTGGAGGCCGAGCTGTTCGGCCACGAGAAAGGCGCCTTCACCGGCGCCCTGGCGGCCAAGGCCGGCTGGTTCGAAGCGGCCAACGGCGGGACGCTGTTCCTCGACGAGATCGGCGACCTGCCCATGCCCATCCAGGTGAAACTGCTGCGGGTGCTGCAGGAGCGCGAGGTGGTGCGCCTGGGCTCGCGCAGCAGCATCCCCATCGACGTGCGCGTGCTCGCCGCCACCAACGTGCAACTGGAAAAGGCGATCAACGCCGGGCACTTCCGCGAAGACCTCTACTACCGCCTCAACGTCGTCAGCCTGGAGCTCTCGCCGTTGCGCGAGCGCCCCGGCGACATCCTGCCGCTGACCCGGCACTTCATCGGCGAATACAGCCGCCGCCTGGGCTACGGCCAGAGCGAGCTCAGCCCAGAGGCCGCGCAGAAGCTGCGCACCTACTCCTGGCCCGGCAACATCCGCGAGCTGGAGAACGTCATCCACCACACCCTGCTGATCTGCCGCGACGGCGTGATCCAGGCCGATGACCTGCACCTCTCCAACCTGCGCATCGAACGCCCGGAAGAACCCCGCGGCCACGACGGCTCGGCCGAGGCGCAGATGCTCCACGCCTTCCAGCGCCTGTTCGAGGAACAGGGCGGCGACCTGCACCAGAAGGTCGAAGACGCCCTGCTGCGCGCCGCCTACCGCCACTGCCACTGCAACCAGGTGCACACCGCCAACCTGCTCGGTCTCAGCCGCAACGTCACCCGCAGCCGCCTGATCGCCATCGGCGAACTGGTGGTCAACCGCCGCGGCAACGACGCCCGCATCGATGGCGAGCGGGTGGTGCAGTTGACGGTTTGACAGCACGTGCCAGCGGATGGGCATGACCACCGCGGGTGGATGACGCCTCACCCATCCACCCTTACGGAGCCCGCTTCCACACAGTGATCGCCCGCCTGCTCTCGACCTAGGGCGGGTGAAACCCTCGATGGAAATCCCATGCTCGCCGGTGAGCCCTTTTGGTGGATGAAAAGAGCGTCATCCACCCTACATCCACCCTCAGATCACATGTGCCAGCGTATGGACGTGACCGCTGCGTAGGGTGGATGACGCTTCACCCATCCACCATTACGGAGCCCGTTTCCACGCAGTGGTCGCCCGCCTGCTCTCGACGTAGGTGAAACCCGCGATGGAAATCCCATGCTCGCCGGTGAGCCCGTTTGGTGGATGAAAAGAGCGTCATCCACCCTAAATCCGCCCCTCAGATCACATGTGCCAGATGCAGCTCGGTCAGCGCCTCGGCCTTGAGCCGCGCCAGCTCTGGGGCGCGCCGGTCGCGGGGGCGCGGCAGGGGTACGGCCAGCTCCTGGCGCACGTTGCCCGGGCGGGCGCCCATCACCAGCACGCGGTCGCCCAGGTAGAGCGCCTCGTCGATGTCGTGGGTCACCAGCAGCAGCGCGATGGCATGGCGCTCCGCCAGTTGCAGCAGCAGGTCCTGCAGCTTCATGCGGGTGAAGGCGTCCACGGCGCTGAAGGGTTCGTCCAGCAGCAGCACGCGGGGCCGCGAATAGAGGCCACGGGCGATGGCCACGCGTTGCGCCATGCCGCCGGAAAGCTGCTTGGGCAAGGCATCGGCGAAGCCCTCCAGGCCGACTTCGCGGATCAACCGCGCCACGCGCTCGCGGTCGTAGCCACGGTCGTCGGCGAAGCCGATGTTCTGCGCCACCGTCAGCCAGGGCATCAGCCTCGGCTCCTGGAACACGAAGGAAACCTCGCCCTCGCCGCGCAGGGTGCGCCCGACGTAGTCGCGCTCCAGCCCGGCGACGATGCGCAGCAGGGTGCTCTTGCCGCAGCCACTGGGGCCGAGCAGGCTGACCACCTCGCGTTCCTGCAGCTTCAGCTGCACGTTCTGCAGCACGGTATGGCCGGCGAACTGCTTGCGCTCGACCTGGATATCCAGCAATGCGTCACTCATGTTCAACCCTCCCCGCCCTGGCCGGCGAAGGCGTCACGCCAGGCCAGCAGCCGTGTTTCCAGCGCCGCCAGCAGGCCGTCGCTGAGCTTGCCCAGCAGCGCCAGGACGATGATCGAGGCCAGCACCAGGTCGGGCCGCGAGGTTTCACGGCCGTCGGTGAGCAGGTAGCCCAGGCCCTTGGTGGCGGCGATCAGCTCAGCGGCGACGAGGAACATCCAGGCCAGGCTGAGGCCGCTGCGCAGGCCGGTGAACAGCCCCGGCAAGGCGGCCGGCAGGAGGATGCGCCAGGCCAGGCGCGCCGGACCGAAGCCGTACATCTGCCCCACCTCCACCAGCTTGCGGTCGATGTTGCGGATCGCCGCCACGCCGTTGAGGTAGACCGGGAAGAAGGCGCCGATGGCGATCAGCACCACCTTGGAGGTTTCGTCGATGCCCAGCCAGAGCAGCAGCAGGGGCACCCAGGCCAGGCTGGGAATGGCGCGCAGGGCAGCGAAGGTGGGTTCGAGATAGGCCTCGGCCTCGCGGCTCAGCCCGACCCAGGCGGCGACGCCCAGGGCCAGCACCGCGCCGATGGCGAAGCCCGCCGCCACCCGCGCCAGGCTCACGCCTATGTGGCTCCACAGGGAGCCGGTGGCGAGGTCGCGCAGGGTGAGGAAGATTTCGCTGGGCGCGGGCATCTGGTAGGACGGCACCCAGCCGGTGCGCACCAGCACCTCCAGCAGGGTGAGGGCCAGCAGCGGGATCGCCAGGCCCTTGAGGCGGCGCCGCAGTGCGACGCCGGAGAAGGTCGGTTTCCAGGGGCCGACGGCGGGCGCCGGCAGGGTCTTGCTCTTGCTCATGTCTCTGCTCCCGGCGCCGGGGTGGTCCCGCAGGCGCCAAAGCCGGGGCGGCTTGCGCACACCCCGGCGGACGTGCGGATCACTGCCTGGCGATGGCCTGGGCGCTGAAGGCCGGGTCGATCAGCTGGTCCACCACCTGCTCGACCTGCACGCCACGGCGCACCAGCTCCTCGGTCACCAGGATCGGCGCAGCGGCCTTGAGCGCGGCGATGTGCTCCGGGCCCGGCTGGGCGTTGGAGAAGTCGGTGCGCGACAGTTGCAGGCGCGCCACCTCCAGCGGCAGGCCGGATTCCTTGGCCAGCAGCTGGGCCAGCTCCTCGGGGTTCTCCCGGGCCCATTTGCGGGCTTTCTCATAGGCACCGAGTACGGTGGCGATGGCCAGCGGGTGCTCCTTGGCGAAACGCTCGGTGACGCTGAGCACGCCGTAGCTGTTGAAGGCGACGTTACGGTAGAGGATGCGCGAGCCGGCCTGCACCTGGCTGGCGGCCAGGTGCGGGTCGAGGCCGGCCCAGGCGTCGACGTCGCCCTTCTCCAGGGCCACGCGGCCGTCCGGGTGCTGCAGGTGCACCAGTTCGACGTCGTCCTTGCTCAGGCCGGCCTGCTCCAGGCTGCGCAGGGTGAACAGGTAGGGGTCGGTGCCTTTGGTGGCGGCGATCTTCTTGCCCTTGAGGTCGGCGACGCTCTGGATGGGCGAGTCCTTGCGCACGGCGAGCGCGGTCCATTCCGGGCGGCTGGCGATGTACACCGTCTTGATCGGGCTGCCGTTGGCGCGGCTCAGCACGGCGGCGAGGCCGGCGGTGGAAGCGAAGTCGATGCTGCCGCCGTTGAGGTATTCCAGCGAGCGGTTGCTGCCCTGGCTGAGCACCCAGCTGACCTTTGTGCCGGCCCCTACTTCCTGCTCCAGCCAGCCGAAGTGCTTGAGCACCAGGCTGGTGGGCGAGTAGTAGGCGTAGTCGAGGCGCAGCTCCTTGGGCAGGGCTTCGGCCTGGGCGGCAGAGGGGCCGAAGGCGAGGGCCGCCGAGGCGCCGAGCAGGCCGAACAAGCGGGCCAGTTTGCCGGGCTTGCGGGCCCGCGGGGTGAAGGTGTGCATGGTGTCGCTCCTTGCCGCTGGATGGGTGGGCTCGGCGCGCCGTGCTTATTCTTTCGAGTAAGGTCAGGCTGCGCTTTCGCTTTCTGCAAGGAATATTGCAGCACTCGTGCCAGCAGGCTCGGTGCCCGTCCCACGGGGCTTGGCGACGTGCCCCGGAGCGCTCTACTGTCGCTGCAGCGACAGCCTGCTGATCAAGTGTTCGCCCAGCAACAGTTGCCCGTTTCGCTTATGCACCCTGGTTATCAGGGCATCGCTATTCATTCCTTTGTAGCGGGGATAACCGCGTGTTTAGCTGACCCGGCAGCAACAGCGGCCCTTGCCGACGAAAAAATCACACCCAGGCGACGATTGCCCGTTCCTCCGCAGGCCTCGCAACTGGTACAACGAAGGCGCGGCCCCAGCAGCGTCGCGCACCACCGAGAGATACGCGTCATCCATGTCAGTCCAGCACGATATTCACCCGCCCTACCCGCCCCAGCTGGATCAGCCGGTGCGGTTGACCCCCGGTGAATTGCTGGCGTCCCTCGAAGCGACGATGAAGGCCCACCGTGGCGGGCCGGTCTGGTTGTTCGCCTACGGCTCGCTGATCTGGCGCCCCGAGTGCCCCACGGTGGAAACCCGCCGCGCGCGCATCCACGGTTACCACCGCGGGCTTTACCTCTGGTCGCAGATCCACCGCGGCACCCCGGAATCCCCCGGCCTGGTGCTGGGCCTCGATCGCGGCGGCTCCTGCGCCGGCTTCGCCTATCGCCTGCCCGACGAGCAGTTGCACGAACACCTCTTCGCCCTCTGGCAACGGGAAATGCCCGATGCCGGCTACGAGCCGCGCTGGCTCAACTGCCACCTGGCGGACGGCCAGCGCGTGCAGGCCCTGGGCTTCGTCCTGCGGCGCAACCTCCCCTGCTACGCCGGCGCCCTGCCGGACCACGTGCTCACCCAGGTCTTCGCCGGGGCCTGCGGGCACTACGGCACCACCCGGGATTACGTGGAAAAAACCGTCAACAGCCTGCGCGCCCATGCGATGCCGGATCGCAAGCTGGAGGCGGCGTTGATGAGGTGCTGCAAGCAGGGGAATTTGAGTCTGGGGTGATCACCGTAGGATGGGGCGGGCGGCGTTCCGCGAGCTCCGCGAAACCCATCAATGCGAGGCCCCGGCATAAGCCTGTGCCGATCCCGACTCCGCCTGGTGGATGAAAAAAGCGCCATCCACCCTACACAACGGTCATCTCCGTGCCGGGCCTTCGCAGGAGCGAATTCATTCGCGATCGGACGCCCAGGCGAGCCCCCAGAAGGCCCGGTTTTCGCGGGCCGTTCTCCCCCAAAACCGTTATGCATAAAAATATATAGCGCTACGCAAACGGCTCGATTACTCTGTGGCCCGCCGGGCCTTCCCTCCCGGCGCAAGGCCGGTCAGCCAACGCCGGTAGCATTCCCCGAGCTCAAGCGTTTGCCGGTCGTACCGACCCTGTAGAAGTCACGGCAATCGCTATATACAAAAATACATAGCGAACATCCATGAACGACAAGATCCTCTCCCGCTGCCTGGCACTGGGACTGCTCACACCGGGCGTCTTCGCCCCACCGCTGCTGGCCGCCGGCCAGACCGAAAGCCAGGTATTCAGCCTCGGCGAGCTGCTGATCCGCGCGCCGTCCAACCGCAGCGACGGCTTCGGCGACCAGGTCTCCTCCTCGGTCAGCGCCCGCGACATGCAGCGCTTCGAGCGCCACAACGTCACCGAGGCGCTGGGCCTGCTCAGCGGCGTCAGCACCTCCACCAACGCACGCAACGAGGGGACCATCAGCCTGCGCGGCTTCGACTCGCGCCAGGCGCCGATCTTCATCGACGGCATCCCCGTGTACGTGCCCTATGACGGCTACGTCGACCTCGACCGCTTCACCACCGGCGACCTCGCGGCGATCCAGGTGGCCAAGGGCATGAGCTCGACGATGTACGGCCCCAACACCCTGGGCGGCGCCATCAATCTGGTGACGCGCAAGCCGGTGAGCGAGTTCGAGGGCGATGTCAGCCTCGGCGTCGGCAGCGGCGGCCTGCTGCGCCGTGGCGTCAACCTGGGCAGCAACCAGGGCAGCTGGTACGTGCAGGCCTCCGCCTCCCAGGACGAGGCCGACTACTACCGCCTCTCCGACGACTTCGAGCCGACCCTCCGCGAGAACGGCAACAAGCGCGAGAACTCCGACTTCAAGGACCGCAAGCAGTCGCTGAAGATCGGCCTCACCCCCAACGAGACCGACGAGTACGCCTTCGGCTACGTGCGCCAGGACGGCCAGAAGGGCCAGCCGCCGAGCACCGACCCGGCCGCCACCCAGCGCTACTGGCGTTGGCCGTACTGGGACAAGGAGAGCTATTACTTCATCGGCAACCACGCCCTGACCGACTACGAGACCCTGCGCGTGCGCGCCTTCGCCGACCACTACGCCAACGGCCTGGACGGTTACACCAACGCCACCTACACGCGCCTGGCCACCAGCGGCAACAACCCGCAGTCGCTCTCCAGCACCGGCAGCAGCAACTACGACGACCACAGCCGCGGCGGTTCCATCCAGCTGCAGAGCGACCGCCTCGACGGCCACCAGATCAAGGTGCAGTACTCCCTCAAGCAGGACCGCCACGAGGAAGACGACGGCGTGCGCACCACCAAGCGCCTGGAAGATCGCCTCACCTCCATCGCCCTTGAAGATTACATCCGCCTCGCCGACCGCTGGCACCTGTCCCTCGGCGCCAGCCGCGACAGCCTCAAGCCGCTGGACGCCGACGTCTACGCCAAGCCCAACGAGCAGCACGCCAACAACTGGCAGGGCGCGCTCTACTTCGACCCGGCGCCGGACCACCGCCTCTACGCCAGCATCGCCCGCAAGAGCCGCCTGCCCACGCTCAAGGACCGCTACTCCCTGCGCTTCGGCACCTTCATCGAAAACCCCGGCCTCGCCCCCGAGCACGCCACCCACTACGAGCTGGGCTACCAGGGCCAGCCCTGGGCCGGCGGCCAGCTGGAAGCGGCGCTGTTCCGCAGCGAGATCGAGGACCTGATCCAGCGCGTGCGCAACGTGCAGCCCGGCCGCGACCAGATGCAGAACATCAACAAGGCGCGCCATGAAGGCGTCGAGCTGAGCCTGCGCCAGGCGCTGGGCGAACAGCTGGAAACCGGCTTCGCCTACACCTACCTGGAGCGGCGCAACCTCAGCTCGTCCACCCGCCTCACCGACACCCCGCGCAACAAGCTCAACCTCTGGGCCGACTTCGCGCCCATCGAGCGCCTGCACCTGATCGCCATGCTCGAGCACGCCGACCAGCGCTGGTCCTCGGACACCGCCAAGGTCTCCAGCTTCACCCGCGTCGACCTCAAGGCCAGCCTGGCGCTGACCCGTGAACTGAGCGTCGAGGCCGGGGTGAGCAACCTGGGCGACGAGGACTACGAGCTGTCCGACGGTTACGCCGAAGCCGGCCGCCAGTACTTCACCAACCTGCGCTACGAGTTCTGACCATGGACCTGAGACTTAACCTGCGCATCGCCCTGCTGGCCCTGTTGAGCCCGGTGCTGCACGCCGCCGAATTCGTCCCCGACGACCCCAGCACCTACGTGACCGAAACCCTGGAAATGACCGGCGAGGTGCAGAACCCGCTGCGCTTCACGGTCGACGACCTCAAGCGCCTGCCCTCCTACGACTACAAGGCCGTGGCTGCGGCCTGCGGTGGCGACGTGGCCAACGCCGAGTACAAGGACTACCGCGGCGTGTTGCTGCGCGAACTGGTGCAGAAGGCCGCGCTGGCCGGCGACGACCCCAAGGGCTGGAAACGCGCCTACGTCATCGCCCATGCCAGCGACGCCTATATCGCGCTGTTCAGCTGGAACGAACTGCTCAACACCCAGATCGGCGACGGCGTGCTGGTGGTCTACGCCCAGCACGGCGAGGCGCTGCCACCGGAATCCGGGCGCATCGCTCTGGTCTCCGGCTGCGACCGCCACGCCGGCCCGCGCCACGTGAAATGGCTGAAAAGCATCGAATTGAAAACCGTACCGCAGTAATTCAACCCCAGGGCTCGGTGGAGGCCCGACCCCGCAGCAAGGCCTCCATCCCTTTCAGACCGTCGACTTCGACGGTCTTTTTTTGCTCGCAGGAAAGCGGCGGGAAGCTGGAAAGGATGGTGCCGTGGATCGGCGTAGGTTGGCGCCGAGCGCAGCGAGGCCCAACGCAACGATGCAGGCCCGTGCGCGCCAATCACCGCAATGATGGGTTTCGCGGAGCTCGCGGAACACCGCCCGCCCCATCCTACGAACAGCTTGCAGCCCCGTCGTAGGGTGTGCTGCGCGCACCGAGAAGAGGGTGCGCACCCACATCTCAAGATGATCGAAGGATGTTGAGGCAGCCGGCGAAGAAGAGCGGTGGGCTGAAGCGGAACGCCGCCCGGCCCTTACGCCCATTGGGGCTCCGCTTGGTGGATGAGAAGAGCGTCATCCACCCTACACACCGGGAAGCTGGGTGCCATGCATGGCACCCATCGTTTTCGCGATCAGGCGAAGACGAAGTACTTGCGCACCGTCTCCACCACTTCCCAGGTGCCTTTCATGCCGGGCTCGATGACGAAGACGTCGCCGCCGCGCAGGTGCACCGGCGCTTCGCCTTCCGGGGTGATGATGCAGTAGCCCTCGAGGAAGTGGCAGAACTCCCACTTCTCGTAGTTCACCTCGAATTTGCCGGGGGTGCAGATCCAGGTGCCCATGATCTTGCTGCCGTCGGCCGAGAGGTAGGCGTTGAGGTTGACCGTGTGCGGGTCGCCGCCGATGCGCTTCCACTTGGTGGCGTCGACCACGGGGACGGGGCAGGTTTCGCGCAGGACGGTGATGAAATCGGACATGTGAGCTCCATGCTTGGCGGAATCGAGCGGCCACCATAGGCAGGATGCCCGGCGCGGACTTGCCTGTGACCGCCGCCCGGGTGTCCAGAAACGCAGCCGCTGGTCTTCGATCGCGAATGAATTCGCTCCCACCGGGCCTGTAGGTCGGGTGCAACCCGACGCCGCCGTGCATCGGCCACGCGGGTTTCACCCGCCCTGCGGGCGATCAGAGGAACATGCCGCCCGAGGCTTCGATGCGCTGGCCGGTGACCCAGCGGCCGCCGTCGGAGAGGAGCATGGCGATGGCGCCGCCGATGTCGTCCGGCAGGCCGACGCGGCCCAGGGCAGTGTTGCCGGCGATGAAGTCGTTGACCTGGCTGTTGTCGCGCACCACGCCGCCGCCGAAATCGGTCTCGATGGCGCCGGGGGCCAGCACGTTGACGGTGATGCCGCGCGGGCCCAGCTCCTTGGCCAGGTAGCGGGTCCACACCTCGATGCCGCCCTTCATCGCCGCGTAGGCGCCGTAGCCCGGCAGGGAGAAGCGTGCCAGCCCGGTGGAGATGTTGATGATGCGGCCGCCGTCGGCCAGCACCGGCAGCAGTTTCTGGGTGAGGAAGAACGGCCCCTTGAGCTGGATGTTCACCAGGGTGTCGAACTGCTCCTCGGTGGTTTCGGCGCAGCTGGCGTGGATGCCGATGCCGGCGTTGTTCACCAGGAAATCGAAGGTCTCGCGGCCGAACGCCTGCTGCAGGGTCTCGCTCACCTGGGCGGCGAAGGTGCCGAAGCCCGTGCTGTCGCTCACGTCCAGGCGCAGCATGCGGGCGCGGCCACCGAGGCGCTCCACTTCGCGGGCCACGGCCTGGGCTTCGTCGGCCTTGCTGTGGTAGGTGCCGATGATGTCGACGCCCTGGGCCGCCAGGTGCAGGGCAGCGTTCTTGCCGAGGCCACGGCTGGCGCCGGTGATGAGTGCGATCTTGCGGGTCATGGTGGAGCTCCTAAGGGGGTTGGAAGTGGAGTCAGCTTATTGTCCGGCCGAATACTGATAAACGCCGCGAAATCGGAAATACTGATCGCCTCAACCGAACAAATGGAAACGGGCCATGAACAAGCTCGAGCTGTTGCGTACCTTCGCCCGGGTCACCGAGCTGTCCAGCTTCA
Organism: Aquipseudomonas alcaligenes MRY13-0052; assembly: GCA_000474255.1. Taxonomy (GTDB): domain Bacteria; phylum Pseudomonadota; class Gammaproteobacteria; order Pseudomonadales; family Pseudomonadaceae; genus Metapseudomonas; species Metapseudomonas solani. Next base: position 8,404 of record BATO01000076.1, on the reverse strand, counting down.
CCCAGGCCGGGGAAAGCCTCGGCCTGCCCCGCTCCAGCGTCTCCGAGCAGGTGCAGGCGCTGGAGCAGTTGCTGGGCGCGCGCCTGCTGCAACGCACCACGCGCAAGGTGCAGGCGACCCAGGATGGCCTGGCGCTGTATGAACGCTGCAAGGCGCTGCTGGCGCAGATGGACGAGCTGGAAGGCATGTTCCGCCAGGACGGCGAAGTGCTCGCCGGGCGCCTGCGGGTGGACATGCCCAGCCGCATCGCCCGCCAGTTGGTGATGCCGCACCTGGGGGAGTTCCTCGACGCCCACCCGGGCCTGGAGCTGGAGCTGAGCGGCACCGACCGCCGCGTCGACCTGGTGCGCGAGGGCTTCGACTGCGTGCTGCGCGCCGGCAACCTGGTGGACGAGACCCTGGTGGCGCGCTCCCTCGGCGCCATGCCCATGGTCAACTGCGCGAGCCCCGAGTACCTGGCCCGCCACGGCACGCCGCACAGCCTCGACGACCTCGCCCGGCACCGCCTGGTGCACTACCTGCCGGTGCTCGGCGCGCGGCCCGACGGCTTCGAGTACCTGATGGGCGGCAAGGTCCACCAGGTGCCCATGGCCGGCAACCTCACGGTGAACAACGCCGATGCCTACGAGGGCGCCTGCCTCGGCGGCCTGGGGCTGATCCAGGCGCCGCGCATGGGCCTGCGCGAGCACCTGGCCAGCGGCGCCCTGGTGGAGCTGCTGCCCGGCTACCCGGCGCCGCCCCTGGCGCTCAACCTGCTCTACGCCCACCGCCACCTGCCCCGCCGCGTGCGGGCCTTCATCGACTGGCTGGAAGGCCTGCTGGACCGCGAGAGGAACCGCTGATGCGCAACACCCTGAAATGGCGGATCGCCCGCGGCGGCAATTTAGGTTGTCCGCTCTAGACCGCAGCGCGGATGCTCCCCTGGCCGACACGCACAACAACAAGGCGCATGCACTGCACCCCAACCCCTGCCTGGTTGAACGGGGCGAGCCCCGGGAGGTTACATGCGACTCCATTGTTTTCTGTTCGGATGCAGCTGGACCGAAGGACACGAAACCGACGTGGGCGCCGAGCCCATGCTCTGTCAACGCTGCACACGCTGCGGCGCCCATCGCTACGTGAAGCGCGAGGTCCCCGAGGAGCCCTCGCCCGGCTAGCAACCGCTCAACGCCGCAGCGGCAACGCAGTCAGTTTTTCTAGCGCTTGTTGAGCAGTCGCGCCAGCCGATCCCCACCAAACTGGATCAGCGTCACCAGCACCACCAGCAGGATGATCACCGTGAGCATGATCTGCGTGTCGAAGCGCTGGTAGCCGTAGCGATACGCCAGGTCGCCCAGCCCGCCTGCGCCAATGGCGCCGGCCATGGCCGAGGAGTTGATCATGGTCACCAGGGTGATGGTGAAGCCGCCGACGATGCCCGGGCGCGCCTCGGGCAGCAGCACGTTCCAGATGATGTGGCGGCGCTGGCAGCCCATCGCCTGGGCCGCTTCCACCAGGCCGAAATCCACCTCGCGCAGGCTCACCTCGGCGATGCGCGCGAAGAAGGGCGTGGCGGCGATGGTCAGCGGCACCACCGCGGCCCAGACGCCGTAGCTGGTGCCGACGATCAGCCGGGTGAAGGGGATCAGCGCCACCATCAGGATCAGGAAAGGGATCGAGCGCAGCACGTTGACCACGCTGCCCAGCGAACGGTTGAGCGCACGCGCCTCGAAGATCCCGCCCGGGCCCGTGGTGACCAGCACCAGCGCCAGGGGGATGCCCACCAGGAACACGATCAGCGACGAGGCGCCGATCATCAGCAGCGTGTCGAGAATGCCCTGCAGCAGGCGATCAAGCATGGGCGACATAGCCGAGCACCTCCGCCTTGTCCGCCAGGCCGTGGGCCTGCTCCAGCACCCAGGTACCGCCCTGCCCCACATCGCTGATGCGCACCAGCAGGTGCCCCTGGGCGCGGCCCTGGATGCGGTCGATGCCGCCATGCAACAGGCTCACCCGCGTGCCCAGGGCCTGGGTGATGGCCAGCAGGTCCGGTTCGCGGCCGCTGGCGCCGGTGAAGTGCAGGTCCAGCAGCAGGTCGCCGCCGGGTACCGGCTCGCTGGCCAGGCGGCCTTGCAGGTCGTCCGGCAGCTCGTGCCGCAGGGTGCCCAGCAGGGTGCGGGTGACCTCATGTTGCGGGTCACCGAACACCCGCCACACCTCGCCCTGCTCCACCACCCGGCCACGTTCCAGCACCACCACGCGGTCGCAGGTTTCGCGGATCACGCCCATCTCGTGGGTGATCAGCACGATGGTCAGGCCCAGGCGTTTGTTGATGTCGCGCAGCAGCGCCAGGATCGACTGGGTGCTCTCCGGGTCCAGCGCCGAGGTGGCCTCGTCGCAGAGCAGGATCTCCGGCTGGTGCACCAGCGCCCGGGCGATGCCGACGCGCTGCTTCTGCCCGCCGGACAGCTGCGCCGGGTAGGCGTCGCGCTTCTCCGACAGGCCCACCAGGGCCAGCAGTTCGCCGACCTTGCGCCCGATATCGGCCTTGGCCACGCCCGCCACCTTCAGCGGCAGGGCGACGTTCTGCCAGACGGTCTTGGCCGACATCAGGTTGAAGTGCTGGAAGATCATGCCGACGCGCCGGCGCAGCAGCACCAGTTGCTTCTCGTCGAAGGCGCCGATGTCCTCCTCGTCTATCACCACCTGGCCCACCGAGGGCTTCTCCAGGCGGTTGAGGGTGCGGATCAGCGACGACTTGCCGGCGCCGCTGCGGCCGATGATGCCGAACACCTCGCCCCGGCGGATCTCCAGGTCGATGCCCTGCAACGCCTGCACCGGCCCCTGGTTGCCCTGGTAGGCCTTGCCCAGCCCCAGCAGGCGGATGTGCGGCAGGTCCAGGCTGATAGTGCGGTTGAAACTGACCATAAGGGCCTCTCGAAAATATGTTTAAAGCCCGAAAACAGGAGCCTTGGGAGTCAGTAGCCCGGGCTTCAGCCCGGGAATGATCCACGCCGCTCCCGGGCTGAAGCCCGGGCTACACGCTGATTTCCAATGGCCGAGCGACGCAGAACCTGTGGGAGCGGATTCATCCGCGATTGCAGGCCGAAGGACTGCCAGGGCCGCCCGGGGAGCGCTGCGCGCTCCTTTCGCGAATGAATTCGCTCCCACAAACAGCAATGACACCGTGCCGCCGGTAGCCCTGGATTCCAGGGGCATCACTGCCAGCCGGGCTGGTACAAACTTCCGTGCGCCTTATCCAAGGCGGCGCGGACTTGCGGCGAGTGCTGGTAGACGTCGACGAACTTCGCCAGGCGGCCGTCGTCCTGGTAATCGCCACGGGTGACGAACTGGATGACGTACTCCTTGTTCTCGATGCCGTCGAAGAGCAGCGCGCTGTTGGGGTCGAGGGTGCCGGCCAGGCGGATGTAGTGCGGGTAGCCCTGGGCCAGGTCGACGTCGTCCAGGGCGCGCACCAGTTGCACGGCTTCCAGCTCGATGATGTCGATGTGCTTGGGGTTGTCGATGATGTCGTCCAGGGTCGCCTTGTAGCCCACACCGTCCTTGAGCTTGAGCAGCCCGGCCTTCTGCAGCAGCTGCAGGCCGCGACCGCCGTTGATGGGGTCGTTGGCGATGGCCACCTTGGCGCCTTCGGGCAGGTCGGCGATGGCCTTGTACTGGGTCGAATACAGGCCGACGTTGTTGATCACCCCCGGCGCGAAGGCCTTGAGGGCGAAGCCGCCTTCCTTGTTGGCGTTCTCCAGGAAGGGCGTGTGCTGGAAGTAGTTCACGTCGATGTCGCCGTGGGCCAGGGTGATGTTCGGCGTGTTCCAGTCGGTGAACTCCACCAGCTCCACCTTGAGGCCTTGCTTGGCGGCTTCTTCCACCGCCACTTCCAGGGGCGGGGCGAAGGCGGCGGTGGTGCCCACCTTCAGGGGCTGCTCGGCGGCCTGGGCGATGCCGGTGGCCAGGAGCAGGCCGAGGGTAAGGGTCTTGAGGCTGTGTCTGGGCATGGTTTCTATCCTTGGGTAATGAGCTCAGGTCGTGGGAGCGAATTCATTCGCGATGGAAGGCGCAGCCTTCCCCTGGAAATCCGGGGTCGCCCCTTCGGGCCGATTCGCGAATGAATTCGCTCCCACACGGGCCCCCCGATGGTCAGCCGGCAGCCGATCCCCCGCGCCGAACAGCTTGTGGCGCAGGGTGCCTTCGGCATACGCGGTCTTGTAGGCGCCGCGGGCCTGCAGCTCAGGGATCACCAGGTCGATGAAGTCGGCGTAGCTCTCGGGGGTGACGATGCGGGTGAGGTTGAAGCCGTCGAGCCCGGTCTCGTCGATCCAGGCCAGCAGTTCGTCGGCCACCTGGGTCGGCGAGCCCACCAGGAGGATGTAGCGACCGCCCAGGGCGTGCTGCTCCAGGAGCTGGCGGCGGGTCAGGCTGTTCTCGCGCAGCTTGTTGGTGGCCGATTCGATGGCATTGGTCTTCACCGGACGGATGGGCTCGTCCAGGCCGTACTCGGCGAAGTCGATGCCGGTGGAACTGGCGAAGTGGGCAACGCCCGCCTCGGCGCTGGCATAGGCCAGGTACTCGGCGTGCTTGGCGCGGGCCTCGGCCTCGGTGGGCGCGACGATCACGCTGATGCCCATGAACACCTTCACCGCCTGCGGATCGCGGCCGGCGGCCTGGGCGGCGGCGCGCACCTTGTCCACCTGGGCGCGGGTGGCCTCGCGGTTGTTGCCGCTGATGAACACGCACTCGGCATGCTCGCCGGCGAAGCGCAGGCCGCGCGCCGAGGAGCCGGCCTGGAACAGCACCGGCGTGCGCTGCGGCGAGGGCTCGCAGAGGTGGTAGCCCTCGACGTCGTAGAACTCGCCGTGGTGGTGGACCTTGTGCACCTTCTCCGGCTGGGCGTAGAGGCGCCGCTGGCGGTCGCCGAGCACCGCGCCCTCCTCCCAGCTGCCCTGCCAGAGCTTGTAGAGCACCTCCAGGTACTCGTCGGCCTGGTCGTAGCGGCGGTCGTGCTCCACCTGCTGGGTCAGGCCCATGGCCCGCGCCGCGCTTTCCAGGTAGCCGGTGACGATGTTCCAGCCCACGCGGCCGTCGCTGAGGTGGTCCAGCGTGCTCATGCGCCGGGCGAACAGGTAGGGGGCGTCGTAGCTGAGGTTGGCGGTGAGGCCGAAGCCCAGGTGGCGGGTCACCCCGGCCATGGCGGAGACCAGCAGCAGCGGGTCGTTGACCGGCAGCTGGATGCTCTCCTTGAGGGTCAGGTCGACGTTGCCCTGGTAGACGTCGTAGACGCCGACGATGTCCGCCAGGAACAGCCCGTCGAACAGCCCGCGCTCCAGCAGCTGCGCCAGCTCCGTCCAGTAGGCCAGCTTGCGGTAGTCGCTGGAGCGGTCGCGCGGGTGGGTCCAGAGGCCGTGGTTGATGTGCCCCACGCAGTTCATGTTGAAGGCGTTGAGGAGGATCTGCTTGCGCGCCATCAGATCGTCCCCCGTCGTGGTGGCAGTACCTCGTTGAGGTAGTAGTTGCCCACCGCGTGGTACTTCCAGCGCACCGGGTCGTGCAGGGTGTGCACCCGGGCGTTGCGCCAGTGGCGGTCGAGGTTGTGCTCGGCCAGGGTGGCGCGGGTGCCGGCCAGCTCCAGCAGCTTGCTGCCGGCGTTGAGCGACACCTCGGTGGTCAGCGCACGGGCCTCGGCGACGGCGATGGAGGCAGCGGCGACGCTCTCCACCGTGGGCTCCGCCGTGGCGGCGTCGAGGATGCGCCCGGCGCGGTCGAGGATGGCCTCGGCGGCGTGCAGGCGGATGGCCAGGCGGCCGAATTCGTGGATCGCCAGCGGGTCGTCGCTGGCCTTGTCCACTCCGGCGTCGATCCACGGCCGCGAGCGGGTGCGCACGAACGCCAGGGCGTCTTCATAGGCTTCGCGGGCGATGCCGGCATCGATGGCGGCGTGGAGGATCTGGGCGAAGGGGCCGACCGTGGTCGGGCGCTCGAAGGCGGCCTGGAACGACACCACGTCCTCCGCCGCCACCGGCACGTCGTCGAAGATCGCGGTGCCGCTGCCGGTGGTGCGCTGGCCGAAGCCGGACCAGTCGTCGACGATCTCCAGCCCCGGTGCATCGCGCTCGACGAAGGCGAAGTGCTGGTGGCCGTCCTCGCCTATGGCCAGGGTCGGCACGCGCTGGGCGTAGAGCGCACCGGTGCAGTAGAACTTGCGGCCCTGGATGCGGAAATCATCACCGTCGCCGACCAGCCTGGTGGTGCGGTCGTTGGAGGTGCGCGTGCCGATTTCCGCCAGGGCGTTGCCGAAGCGCTCGCCGGCCAGGGCGGCGGCGAACAGGCGCCGTTGCTGGGCCTCGCTGCCGTTCACCCGCAGCACTTCCAGGGCGTAGAAATGGTTCTGCGGGATCTGCCCGATGGAGCTGTCGGCAGCGCAGATGATCGCCACCACGCGGGCCAGGGTGACGCGGGACACCCCGGCGCCACCGAACGCGCGGGGCACGGTGATGCCCCACAGGCCGGAGCGGCTGAAGGTGTCGAGTTCGGCATGGGGCAGGCGCCGCTCGCGGTCGCGCTCGGCGGCGCCGCTACGGAATGCCTCGGCCAGTTGCCGGGCCACGGCCAGGGCCTCGGCGTCGTCGCGGATGATGGCCACCGCCGGGCCCTGTTGCGGTTGCAGGAGGGTCATGGGCGCTGCCTCATATCCAGGAATGACGCGCCGGGAAGGCGCCATTGAGGTGGTAGTTGCCGACGGCGTGGACCTTCCAGCGCACCGGGTCGTGCAGGGTGTGCACCCGGGCGTTGCGCCAGTGGCGGTCGAGGTTGAACTCGGCGAGGGTGGCGCGGCTGCCGGCCAGCTCGAACAGCTTCTCGCTGGCCAGCAGGCTGATCTCGGTGGTCAGCACCTTGGCCTCGGCGACGGCGATGGAGGCGCGGGCGGCGGCCGCGGCGTCGATGGGCGCGGCGGCGATCTCGTCGAGTACCTGCCCGGCGCGTTCCAGCAGCGCGTTGGCGGCGTTCAGCTCGACCTTCAGGCGGCCGATCTCGGCAATGGTGTAGAGCTCTTCGCTGGCGCGCTCGACGCCGGCATCGACCCAGGGCCGCGAGCGCTCACGGATGAAGGCGATGGCGTCGTCGATGGCGGCCTCGGCGATGCCGGCATCGATGGCCGCCTGGATCAGCTGCGACAGCGCGCCCTGGATGCTCGGCACCTCGGCCAGGCGGCCGTTGTGGAACACCAGGTCGTCGGCCACGGGGGCGCGGTCCAGCAGCACGGTGCCGCTGGCGGTGGTGCGCTGGCCGAAGCCGGACCAGTCGTCGACTATCGCCAGCCCCGGCACCCCGCGCTCCACCAGGGAGAGCACGCCGACACCGCTGTCGTCGATGGCCTTGACCGCCACCCAGTGGGCGAACAGCGCGCCGGTGGAATAGAACTTCTCGCCGCTGACCTCGAGGCCGGCGTTGCCGCGGATGATGCGCGCCTTGATCTCCAGGGTGTGCCGGGTGTTGCGCTCGGGCCCGGCGTTGGCCAGGCGGCGCCCGGCGAGGATGCCGGCGAAGACCTTGCGCTTCTGCGCCTCGCTGCCGACGTACTCGATGACGCTGAGCAGGCCGAACTGGTTCTGCGGGATCTGCCCCAGCGCCGGGTCGGCCGCGCAGATGATGCGGAACACCTCGGCGAGGGTGACGTAGGACACCTCGGCGCCGCCATAGGCGCGCGGGATGCGGATGCCACCCAGGCCGAGCCGGGTGAAGAGTTCCAGCTCGCGCCAGGGCAGCAGGCGTTCGCGGTCACGGTGTGCAGCCCCTTCCTTGGCCAGCTTCGCCACTTCGTGGGCGGCGAGCAGGGCCTGGGCATCGTTCTCGATCAGCGCCGCCGGGAGTAGCGGCGGCGCTTCATCACGAAGAACCTTGGGTTCGGTTTCGTTAGTCATGCAGGTGGCCTTGGGCAATGTGCGTTTTCAGGCTTCCTTCATCCGGGATTCCGGGCACGAAGGAGGCGGAGGCAAGCAAGGCGGGAGGACGGAAGCGTGAGGGGGAAGACAGGCTCTCCGCAGCGCTGTTGGATCGCGAACACCCGCGACCTTGCTTGCAAGGAGACAAAGCACAAGCCGTGCCTGATTTTTATTTCCTTTAAATTCAATCGGATAGAGTTTTTGTCCAACACTTCATGGCTGCTGGAGCAGGCAATCTGTTGGTCAGGTGTTGCTGGAACAACAGTTGATGAGCGAGGGCCTCACCGTAGGAGCGAGCTCTGCTCGCGAAGCTTTTGTGCGGGGGGGGGTTGGTGGGCTGAAGCCCACCCTACATAAAAAGCCCTCCCATCCCGAGGCCTTGCGGTTGCCCCTTGTAGGGTGGATGACGCTTTTTTCATCCACCAGCGGAGCCCGGCATGACCCCGATTGGTGGACCGATAAAGCGGGGT
>BATO01000077.1 GCA_000474255.1 Aquipseudomonas alcaligenes MRY13-0052 | reverse complement strand
ACGGCGCTTCTTACGTCCACCAACGATGTTGCAGCCGGCTCAGCGACGCTCCCACACCTGGAAGGCATAGGCGGGGGTTTCCGCGCTGGCCTCATGCTCGATGCTGGAAGCCAGGTGCCAGGAAGCTTCCGGCACTTCGGGGAAGAAGGCATCGCCTTCCGGGGCCAGTTCGACGCGGGTCAGGTAGAGGCGATCGCCGTGCTCCAGGCCCTGGGTGTAGAGCTGGGCACCGCCGATCAGCATCACTTCCTCGGCGTCTTCCTCGCGGGCCCAGGCTTCGGCGCGCACCACGGCCTCTTCCAGGCTGGCGAATACCTCGGCGCCCTCCAGTTGCAGGCCGGCCTGGCGGCTGACCACCAGGTTGAGGCGCCCCGGCAGCGGGCGGCCGAGGGAATCCCAGGTCTTGCGGCCCATGATGATGGGCTTGCCCAGGGTCAGGGCCTTGAAGTGCTTGAGGTCCGCCGGCAGGTGCCAGGGCAGTTGGTTGTCACGGCCGATCACACGGTTCTGCGCGAGGGCGGCGATCAGGGAGAGGGGCAGGGTCTTTTTCATGGCGGCGAGAATACCAGAGCGAAGCGGCCAGGCCAGCCGGCCTTTCTTTCTGTCCGTCGGGCCGGTCACGCCTCGCAACACTTGCCGCGCGGCGCACCATAAACCGTCATCTATCCTGCGGCAGGCTTGCGCTTCCCCTACCGCAAGGAGACGCCCCATGGCATCCATTTCCACCCTGCGGCATTGGCTGGCGGTCTGCAGCCTGACGTTGCCCCTCTGTTCATTCGCCGCGCCGGACCCGGTGCAATCCGCCATCGACTGGGCCGCCCAGCAGCCCCGCGCCGCCAAGGGCCATGCCCAGGGCGAGGGCAAGCCGCTGGTGGTCGGCCATCGCGGCGCCAGCGGCTACGTGCCGGAGCACACCCTGGCCTCCTACGCCCTGGCCGCCCTGCAAGGCGCCGACTTCGTCGAGCCGGACCTGGTGATGACCCGCGACGGCCAACTGGTGGCCCGCCACGACAACGAACTGGGGCTGACCACCGACGTCGGCAAGCACCCCGAGTTCGCCGACCGCAAGCGCACCCAGAACATCGACGGCGTGGCGCTCACCGGCTGGTTCAGTGAAGACTTCACCCTGGCCGAGCTGAAGACCCTCAAGGCCATCGAGCGCATCCCCCAGGTGCGCCCGGGCAACGCGCGGCTGGACGGCGCCTTCGAGATTCCCACCCTGCAGGAGATCATCGACCTGGTGAAGAGCCTGCAGCTCAGCCAGCAGCGGCGCATCGGCCTGTATATCGAGACCAAGCACCCCACCCACTTCCAGCAGCTCGGCCTGGCCATGGAGAAACCGCTGCTGCGCACCCTGCAGCGCAACGGCTACACCGACCGCCGCTCGGCGGTGTACATCCAGTCCTTCGAGGTGGACAACCTGCAGCGCATCGCCCGGCAGAGCAGCATCCGCCTGATCCAGCTCTACGGCGCCGGCCAGCCCTATGACCAGCAGGTGCTGGGCACCGGCCTGACCTACGCCAAGATGGCCAGCGCCGCCGGCCTCAAGACCGTCGCCCGCTATGCTGCCGGCGTCGGCCCGGACAAGGCCTACGTGATCCCCCGCGACGCCGCCGGCAACCTGGGCCAGCCCACGCGCTTCGTCGCCGACGCCCACGCCGCCGGGCTCAAGGTGCACCCCTACACCTTCCGCGCGGAGAACGCCTTCCTCCCCACCAACCTGCGCAACGGCAGCGACCCGCAGGTGCGCGGTGATATCGAGGCGGAGATCAACGCCTTCCTCGACGCCGGCATCGACGGCCTGTTCATCGACCAGCCGGACATCGCCGTGCGCGTCAGGGAGCAGCGGGCCACCCACTGACCCGCACGCCGCGACACCCCGGCCCAGGCGGCCGGGGTTCCACCTTCCCGCCGTTCAGCGGTTATGCTTCTGCCTCGTCCCACCGGAAGAGAACCCGCGTGACCGAGAGCCCACCGCCGAACCTCACTCCCCTGCAACGCCTCTGGCTGACCGAAGCCGTGCGCCTGCGCGAAGAACACGCCGGCCCGCTGGAAGACGGCGAAGCCAACCGCCGCGCCAATGCCGCTGGCGGCGACCTCGCCCAGCGCATCCAGACCCGCGCCCTGTGGCTCGCCGAACGTGACGGCCAACTGGCCGCCCTGCTGCACTGGTTGCAGGGCGCACGCCTGGCCTTCGCCGCGTTGTTGCTGGTGGCCCTCGCCGCCGGCAGCGCCATGGCAGTGGCCGCACTGGGTGACGGCCAGCGCCCGGTCAATGTGTTCTGGGCCCTGGGCAGCCTGCTCGGCCTGCACCTGTTGATGCTCCTCGGCTGGCTGCTGGGCCTGGCCTTCGGCGGCCACGCCAGCGTCCTCGGCCGCCTCTGGTGGTGGCTCAGCGGCAAGCTCGCCCGGGACGCCGCCGCCGCGCAACTGGGCCCGGCGCTGCTGGTGCTGCTGCAACGTCGCCGTCTCGCCCGCTGGGGCCTGGGCGCACTGGTCAACGGGCTCTGGAGCCTCAGCCTAGGCACTGCACTGCTCTGCCTGCTGGCGCTACTGGCCACCCGGCGCTACGGTTTCGTCTGGGAAACCACCATCCTCGGCAGCGACACCTTCGTCGCCCTGACCCAGGCCCTGGGCGCCCTGCCCGCCCTGCTCGGCTTCGCCCTGCCGGACGCCGACACCATCCGCGCCAGCAGCGACGTGGTGGCCGCTGCCGATGCGCGCCAGGCCTGGTCCGGCTGGCTGCTGGGGGTGTGCCTGGTCTACGGCCTGCTGCCGCGCCTGGCACTGACGCTGCTGTGCCTGTGGCGCTGGCGCGGCGGCCGGCTCGACCTGGACCTCGCCCTGCCCGGCTACGGCCTGCTGCGCGAGCGCCTGCAACCGGCCAGCGAACGCCTTGGCGTGCTCGACGCCGACCCCGGCCTGGCCCCGGCCGACGCCGCCCAGGCCCACCCCGACAGCGGCAGCGGCGCCTTGCTGGTGGCCATCGAGCTGGACGATAGCCGCCCCTGGCCGCCGACCCTGCCGCGCGGCGTGGGCGATGCCGGCATCCTCGACAGCCGCGAGCAACGCCAGCGCCTGCTGGAGCAGCTCACCCGCTTCCCGCCGCAACGCCTGGCCATCGCCTGCGACCCGCGCCGCTCGCCGGACCGCGGCACCCTGGCACTGATCGGCGAACTGGCGCGCTGCGCCGCCGCCACGCGCGTCTGGCTGCTGCCGGCCCCACCGGGCGCGGCGCTGGACAGCCTGCGCCTGGGCGAATGGCACCAGGCCCTGTCACGCCTGGAGCTGGAGCATGCCGACAGCTCGCCCCTCGCCTGGCTGGAGAAGGGCCATGACTGATGCACTGAAACTGGCCGTGGTCGGCCACACCAACGTGGGCAAGACCTCGCTGCTGCGCACCCTGCTGCGCGACCGCGGCTTCGGCGAGGTGTCCCACCGCCCCAGCACCACCCGCCATGTCGAGGGCGCGCGCCTGTCGGTGGACGGCCAACCACTGCTGGAGCTCTACGACACCCCCGGCCTGGAAGACGCCATCGCCCTGCTCGACTACCTGGAACGCCTGGAGCGCCCCGGCGAGCGCATGGACGGCCCGGCGCGGCTGGCGCGCTTCCTCGACGGCAGCGAGGCGCGCCAGCGCTTCGAGCAGGAGGCCAAGGTGCTGCGCCAGCTGCTGGCTTCCGATGCCGGCCTCTATGTGATCGACGCCCGCGAGCCGGTGCTGGCCAAGTACCGCGACGAGCTGGCGGTGCTGGCCATGTGCGGCCGACCGCTGCTGCCGGTGCTGAACTTCGTCGCGGTGAACGACCACCGCGAAGCCGAGTGGCGCGAAGCCCTGGCGCGCCTGGGCCTGCACGCGCTGGTGCGTTTCGACAGCGTGGCCCCGCCCCTGGATGGCGAGCGCCGCCTCTATGAAAGCCTGGCCCTGCTGCTGGAACGGGCGCGGGCGCAATTGCAACGACTGATCGAGGAACACGAGGCCCAGCGCGGCCTGCGCCAGCGGGCCGGAGCACGCCTGATCGCCGAGTTGCTGCTGGATGTCGCCGCCTGCCGCCGCAGCGTACCCGCCGACGAGGCCAGCCTGGCCCGGGCCACCGAGGCCCTGCGCCAACAGGTGCGTGCCCGCGAGCAAGCCTGCGTCGATGCCCTGCTGCGCCTGCACGCCTTCCGCCCGGAGGATGCCGCCGCCGGTGACCTGCCGCTGCTGGACGGGCGCTGGGGCGATGACCTGTTCAACCCCGAAACCCTCAAGCAGCTCGGCGTGCGCCTGGGCAGCGGCATGGCGGCCGGTGCCGCCGCCGGTGCCGGCGTCGACCTGCTGGTGGGCGGCCTGACCCTGGGCGCCGCAGCAGCCCTGGGCGCCATCGCCGGCGGCGCCTGGCAGACCGTCGGCCACTACGGCGAACGCCTGCTGGGCAAGATCCGTGGCCAGCGCGAGCTGACCGTGGACGACGCCATCCTGCGCCTGCTCGCCCTGCGCCAGCGCCAGCTGCTGCAAGCCCTGGACGCACGCGGGCACGCCGCCGTCGACGCCATCCGCATGACGGCGCCGGAGGAGAAGCAATGGCGCCAGGGCAAGTTGCCCCCGGCATTAGGCAAGGCGCGGGCGCACCCGGAATGGTCGTCGCTCAACCCCGGCGCGGAGCTGGAACAGGCGGAGCGGCAGGAGCAGGTGAAGGCGCTGGCGGCGGAGTTGGGGTGATTTGGGCAGGCACGGCGAAGAATGCCTGAGGCTCCGCGTGATGGGTTTCGCGTAGCCCTACCCATCCTACGAAAGCGGTCGCCACGCAGCGCGTAGCCCGGGCTTCAGCCCGGGGATCGGAGTAGCTATTTCGCGGATGAACTCGCTCCCACCCGGCGGGCGCCCACAGATGGGTCCTGGGGGCGCGCCTGTGGGAACCCGAGCGGGTCAGACCGCGACCGGCGCCTTGATGTGCGGGTGCGACAGGTAGCCCACCAGCTCGAAGTCCTCGAACTTGAAGGCCAGCAGGTCCTTCACCTCGGGGTTGAGCTTCATGGTCGGCAGGGGCAGCGGCTCGCGGGTGAGCTGCAGGTCGGTCTGCTCGATGTGGTTGGCATAGAGATGGCAGTCGCCGCCGGTCCAGACGAAGTCGCCGGGCTCCAGGCCGCAGACCTGCGCCACCATCAGCGTCAGCAGGGCGTAGCTGGCGATGTTGAAGGGCACGCCGAGGAAGATGTCCGCCGAACGCTGGTACAGCTGGCAGCTGAGCTTGCCGTCGGCCACGTAGAACTGGAACAGCGCGTGGCAGGGCGGCAGGGCCATCTGATCCACCAGGGCCGGATTCCAGGCGGAGACGATCAGGCGGCGCGAGTCCGGGTTCTTGCGGATCATCTCGATCAGCTTGCCGATCTGGTCGATCGACTCGCCATTGGGCGCCGGCCAGCTGCGCCACTGGTAGCCGTAGACCGGGCCCAGGTCGCCGTTCTCGTCGGCCCATTCGTCCCAGATGGAGACGCCGTTTTCCTTCAGGTAACGGATGTTGGTGTCGCCCTGGAGGAACCACAGCAGCTCGTGAACGATGGACTTCAGGTGGCACTTCTTGGTGGTCACCAGGGGGAAACCATCGGCCAGGTTGAAGCGCATCTGGTGGCCGAACACGCTGTAGGTGCCGGTGCCGGTGCGGTCGCTTTTGAAGGTGCCGGTCTCGCGCACCAGGCGCATCAGGTCGAGGTACTGTTTCACGAGGCGACTCCTTGGACGGGCTGGCGACGGTAGGCCCAGACGATCAGGCCGAGGCCGCCGAGGATCATCGGCACGCAGAGCACCTGGCCCATGGTCAGCCAGCCGAAGGCGAGGTAGCCGAGCTGGGCGTCCGGCACGCGGACGAACTCGACGATGAAGCGGAAGATGCCGTAGCACAGCGCGAACATGCCGGACACGGCCATGGTCGGGCGCGGCTTGCGCGAGTAGAACCAGAGGATGGCGAACAGCGCCACGCCTTCGAGGGCGAACTGGTACAGCTGCGACGGGTGACGCGGCAGCGGGCCGCCATTGGGGAAGATCATCGCCCAGGGCACGTCGGTGACCTTGCCCCAGAGCTCGGAGTTGATGAAGTTGCCGATGCGCCCGGCGCCCAGGCCGATGGGCACCAGCGGGGCGATGAAGTCCATCAGCTGGAAGAAGCTCTTGCCGTTGCGCCGGCCGAACCACAGGGTCGCCAGCATCACGCCGATCAGGCCGCCGTGGAACGACATGCCGCCCTTCCACACTTCGAGGATCAGCAGCGGGTTGGCGAGGTAGGCCGACAGGTCATAGAACAGCACGTAGCCGAGGCGGCCACCGGCGATCACGCCCAGGGCGACCCAGAACACCAGATCGGAAAGCTTCTCGCGGCTCCAGGTCGGGTCGAAGGCCTTGAGGCGGCGCGAGGCCAGCCACCAGGCACCGCCGATGCCGATCAGGTACATCAGGCCGTACCAGTGGATTTTCAGGGGTCCGAGGCTCAGGGCCACCGGATCGATCTGGGGATAAGCCAGCATCACGACTCCTTAGATCAGAAAACTCAGCCCGACCGAGAACAGCAGCAGGGCGAACAGGCGCTTGAGCAGACGCGGCGACAGGCGGTGGGCCAGGCGGGCGCCGAAGCGGGCGAAGAACATGCTGGTCAGCGCGATGCCGGCCAGCGCGGGCAGATAGACGAAACCGAAGCTCCACTGCGGCAGGTGCGGCTCGTTCCAGCCCAGCACCATGAACGACAGGGCGCTGGCCAGGGCGATGGGCAGCCCGCAGGCGGAGGACGTGGCCACCGCCTGCTGCATGGGCACGCTGCGCCAGGTGAGGAAGGGCACGGTCAGCGAACCACCGCCGATGCCGAAGATCGCCGAGGCCCAGCCGATGAATGCGCCGGCGACGGTCAGCCCCGGCTTGCCGGGCACGTCACGGCTGGCCTTGGGCTTGAGGTCCAGGGCCATCTGCAGGGAAACGAAGATGGCGAAGCAGCCGATGATCTTCTGCAGCATGGGGCCCTGGATCGCCTTGGCGGTCAGCGAACCCAGCGCCGCGCCGAGGAGGATGCCGAGGGTCATCCAGGCGAAGATGTGCCAACGCACCGCACCCTTGCGATGGTGCTCGCGTACGGCGTTGATCGAGGTGAAGATGATGGTCGCCAGGGAGGTACCGACGGCGAGGTGGGTCAGGATGCTGGGGTCGAATCCCTGGGCAGTGAAACTGAAAACCAGCACCGGCACGATGATCATGCCGCCACCCACACCGAACAGACCGGCGAGCACGCCGGCGCAGGCGCCGAGTACCAGGTAGAGCAGGAATTCCATCGACACCCCCGAAAACAAAGCGGCATGTTAACGGAAGCCCGCCCGAGGCTCCAACGACTCGATGGCGAGCCGCCGAGCGGCTGCTAGACTCGCGACAACAAAAAGGAGACGACTCCAGATGTGCCTCATCGCATTCGCCTGGCAACCCGGACAGGAAGTCCCGCTGGTACTGGCTGCCAACCGTGACGAGTTCTACGCCCGCCCCACCCAACCCCTGGCCCACTGGCCAGACGCCCCCGGCCTCTACGCCGGCCGCGACCTCGAAGCCGGCGGCACCTGGCTGGGCATCGGCCCCGACGGCCGCTTCGCCGCCCTGACCAATATCCGCGACCCGCGGCTGCCCCCGGTGGGGCGCTCCCGTGGCGAGCTGTGCGTGCAGTTCCTCAACGGCACCCTGGGCCCGGCCGAGTTCCTCGCCGACGCCCAGCGCCGCGCCGCCGACTACGCCGGCTTCAACCTGCTGGTGGGCGACAGCCGCGAGGTGTGCTTCCTCAACCCCCGCAGCGGCGGGCCGAGAACGCTGGCCGCCGGCATCTACGGGCTGTCCAACGCCGACCTCGACACGCCCTGGCCGAAGGTCGAGCGGGCCAAGGCGGCCCTGGCGGAGTGCTTGGAAGGCGTCACCACCGACACCCTGCTCAACCTGATGCACGACCCCGAGGCGGCGCCGGACGCGATCCTTCCCGATACCGGCGTGGGCCTGAACACCGAGCGCATGCTGTCCCCGGTGTTCATCGCCACCCGCACCTACGGCACCCGCGCCAGCACGGCGCTGATCGTCCATGCCGACGGCCGCCGCGAACTGGTGGAGCGCAGCTACGGCCCCCACGGTGAGCAGCTGGGGCAGGTGGAGATGGTCCTCTAGGGCAGAACCCTGCCGTGCGCCGGGGATGCCCACGGCGCAGCAAGGCACCCGCGCGGGTTGATCGCGGGTGCTGCCATGGGAAGGAAAACGAGATGCAGCGTGGCCCCGGAACCGGGGCTCAGGCCTGGATGGTGGCGGCCGGGTTGATCACGCGGCCCAGGCCCAGGTTGCGCAGGGCCAGGTGCAGGGAGCTGTGGATAACCTGCGGGTTGTCGATGCCCATCAGTTGCTCCAGCAGCTCGCGCGCCTTGCTGATGCTGACCTGGCGCAGCAGCCACTTCACCTTGGGCAGGTTGGTGGCGTTCATCGACAGGCTGTCGAAGCCCATGGCCAGCAACAGGACGGCAGCGGCGGGATCACCGGCCATCTCGCCGCAGATGCTCACCGGCTTGCCTTCGGTGTGGGCATCGTTGACCACCTTGACCAGCGCTTGCAGCACCGCCGGGTGCAGGTAGTCGTAGAGGTCGGCGACGCGCGGGTTGTTGCGGTCCACCGCCAGCAGGTATTGGGTCAGGTCGTTGGAGCCCACCGAGAGGAAGTCCACCTGGCGCGCCAGCTCGCGGGTCTGGTACACGGCCGCGGGGATCTCGATCATCACGCCCACCGGGGGCATGGGGATGTCGACGCCCTCGTCACGCACCTCGCCCCAGGCGCGGTGGATCAAGTGCAGGGATTCTTCCAGCTCCTGCACGCCGGAAATCATCGGCAGGAGGATGCGCAGGTTGTTCAGGCCTTCGCTGGCCTTGAGCATGGCGCGCACCTGCACCAGGAAGATTTCCGGGTGGTCGAGGGTGACGCGGATGCCGCGCCAGCCGAGGAAGGGGTTGCTTTCCTTGATCGGGAAATACGACAGCGCCTTGTCGCCACCGATGTCCAGGGTGCGCATGGTCACCGGCAGCGGATGGAAGGCGGCGAGCTGCTCGCGGTAGATGGCGAGCTGCTCCTTTTCGCTGGGGAAGCGCTCGTTGATCATGAACGGCACTTCGGTGCGGTACAGGCCGACGCCTTCGGCGCCGCGCTCCTGTGCGCGGGTCACGTCGGCCAGCAGGCCGGTGTTGACCCACAGCGGCATGCGGTGGCCGTCCAGGGTTTCGCAGGGCAGGCTGCGCAGGGCGTCGAGGCCCTTGACCAGTTGGCGCTCCTCCTCGACCACTTCGCTGTACTGCTTACGCAGCTCGGCGGAGGGGTTGGTGAAGACTTCACCGTGGTAGCCGTCGACGATCAGCTCGATGCCGTCGACCTTCGAGTACGGCAGGTCGACCACGCCCATGACCGTGGGCACACCCATGGCGCGAGCGAGGATGGCGACGTGGGAGTTGCCGGAGCCGAGTACCGAAATCAGGCCCACCAGCTTGCCTTCGGGCACTTCGCCGAGCATGGCGGGGGACAGTTCTTCACTGACCAGGATGGTGTTGTCCTGGTACACCAGGTTCTGCTTGCGCTCTTCCTGCAGGTAGGCGAGCAGGCGGCGGCCGAGGTCCTTGACGTCGGAGGCGCGCTCGCGCAGGTAGGCGTCGTCCATCAGTTCGAAGCGCTTGACGTGCTCCATCACCACCTGGCGCAGGGCACCCTGGGCCCACTGGCCGGAGCGGATGACCTTCTTCACTTCCAGGCCGATGGAGGCGTCGTCGAGCATCATCAGGTAGACGTCGAACAGCGCCCGCTCCTCGGGGCGCAGCTGGCTGGCCAGCTTGCTCGACAGGCGGCGCATGTCTTCGCGCACCGCTTCCAGGGCCTGCTTGAAGCGCTCGACCTCGGCCTCGATGTCATCGACGGCGCGGTCGGGCACCACTTCCAGGTCAGCCGGCGGCAGCACCACCACGGCGGTGCCCACGGCAGCACCCGGCGCACCGGGCACACCGACGAACTTGGCTTCCTGGATACCCTTGCCCTGGCGGCCCAGGCCACGGATCGAACCGGTGGCCTCGGCATGGGCGATGACGCCCGCGAGCTGGGCGCTCATGGTGACGAGGAAGGCTTCCTCGCCCTCGTCGAACTGGCGGCGCTCCTTCTGCTGCACCACCAGAACGCCCATAACCCGGCGGTGGTGGATGATCGGCGCGCCGAGGAAGGAGGCGTAGCGTTCCTCGCCGGTTTCGGCGAAGTAGCGATAGCGGGGGTGGTCGGCGGCGTGTTCGAGGTTGAGCGGCTCCTCGCGGGTGCCGACCAGGCCGACCAGGCCCTCGTTGGGGGCCATGCTGACCTTGCCGATTGAGCGCTTGTTCAGGCCCTCGGTGGCCATCAGCACGAACCGGTTGGACTCGGGGTCCAGCAGGTAGACGGAGCAGACCTGGCTGCCCATGGCTTCCTTGACCCGCAGCACGATGATCGCCAACGCCGCCTTCAGATCCTTGGCGGCGTTCACTTCCTGGACGATCTTGCGCAGCGTATTGAGCATGGCCTTGTAGCCTTTCTCCGGGTCAGTCTTGCGCCAGCAGGCGCGGGGCTAATTCCTTGAGGGCACGGCGGTAGACTTCTCGCTTGAAGGTCACGACCTGTCCCAGCGGGTACCAGTAGCTGACCCAGCGCCAGCCGTCGAACTCAGGCTTGCCGGTCAGGTCCATGCGAACCCGGTTCTCGTCCGATTGCAGGCGCAGCAGGAACCACTTCTGCTTCTGCCCGATGCACAGGGGTTGGCTATGGGTCCGCACCAGACGCTGCGGCAGACGATAGCGCAACCAGCCCCGGGTGCATGCAAGTATTTTCACATCCCGTTCCTCGAGCCCGACCTCTTCGTTCAGCTCGCGGTACAGCGCCTCTTCCGGCGTCTCACGGGGGTTGATGCCCCCCTGGGGGAACTGCCAGGCGTCCTGATTGATACGCCGAGCCCACAGCACCTGCCCGACCTCATTGGCGAGAATGATGCCGACATTGGGGCGAAAACCATCGGGATCGATCACGGCGAACAACCTCGCATACGCATGTTCCGGCATTGTTCCATAAAGCCTGTAAACGCGGCAATGCGGGCTTTTAGCGCAATGGGCAGGCCGGGGAAAAGTGGTTATTCTGGCCGCCCTCCGTAGTTTCGATTCAAGGTAAAAGACGTGCGCCTGGCCCTTTTCGATCTCGACAACACCCTCCTCGGCGGCGACAGCGATCACGCCTGGGGCGACTACCTGTGCGAACGCGGCATTCTCGACGGCGATGCCTACAAGAGCCGCAACGACGAGTTCTACCAGGATTACCTCGCCGGCCGCCTGAACATCACCGACTACCTGAACTTCAGCCTGGAAATCCTCGGCCGCACCGAGATGGCCCAGTTGGAGCAGTGGCACCGCGAGTTCATGCGTGATTGCGTCGAGCCGATCATCCTGGCCAAGGGCGAGGCCCTGCTGGCCGAACACCGCGCGGCAGGCGACAAGCTGGTGATCATCACCGCCACCAACCGCTTCGTCACCGGCCCCATTGCCGCGCGCCTGGGCGTCGAGACCCTGCTGGCCACCGAATGCGAGATGGAGAACGGCCGCTACACCGGGCGCACCACCGACGTACCCTGCTTCCGCGACGGCAAGGTCACCCGCCTGGAGCGCTGGCTCGCCGAAACCGGCCTGAGCCTGGAAGGCGCCAGCTTCTACAGTGATTCGCTGAACGACCTGCCGCTGCTGGAGCGAGTGACCCGCCCGGTGGCGGTCGACCCCGACCCCAAGCTGCGCGCCGAGGCCGAGCGTCGCGGCTGGCCGGTGATCTCCCTGCGCTGAGCCGCCTCAGAGCGAGAGCGGCTTGGCCACCATCAGGAAGAAGATGCCGACGAAGGCGATGAAGGCCGGCCAGCCCAGGATGAACCAGACCTTCATATAAAGGTGCGCCCTGGCCGGCAGTTCCCCGCCGTCGGCCAGGGCATCGCGCGCCATGTCGCGCACACGGATCTGCAGCCACACCACCGGCAACCAGCAGAGCCCGGCGAACACGTACAGGCCCACGCTCCACAGCAACCACACCTGGTTCAACGGCCAGCCCGCCAGCTTGGCCAGAGCCAGGCCGCTGAATGGCTGGAACACCGCAGTGGTGGCGATGAACAGCCAGTCGGCGGTGACCAGGTGGCGGAAGGTCACGGCGATCACCTCCAGCCGCTGGCTGCGCCAGGCGCGCAGGGCGTAGTAGGCCGAGCCCAGCCCGGTGCCGAACAGCAGGGTGGAGGACATGATGTGCAGGGTCTTCAGCAGCAGGTACAGGCTCATCCGGTTTTCCGTTGCGAGGGCTCCAGCCACAGCACCCAGAGGGTGGCGACCATGAGCACGAGGTTCTTGCCGACCGCAGCATAAGGGTCGGCCCAGTAGTGCGGAAGCAGCAGGCTGATCAGCAGCGTATAGGCCAGCATCAGGCCCAGCTGCGCGAGCAGCGCGTGGCGCCGCCAACGCCGCAGCAGCAGGCCGATGCCCAGCAGCGCATCCAGCAAGGCACCGCCCACCACCGCCAACGTGGCCAGCAGGCCGGAAACACCCATCTCCGCCATGATCCGCAGCCCCCAGTCGAAGCCGGGGCCGAGGCAGACCAGCGCGGTGCCCAGCCAGATCAGCACCAGGGCCGCCAGCATCAGGGGATGCAGCCAGCCGTTCACCGCCCGGGCCTTCTGCGGCCAGGTGGAATCCAGGCGCTGGCCGAGCGCTGCCGGGCGATGGCCGCAGAGCCGCTCCAAAGGCGCGGCATCGCCCAGGTTGTCTTGCCGCGCCAGGGCTGGCAGTTGCGGGTCCAGCAGGTGCAGGCGGGCGGCGATACCCGCCAGTGGTCGTGGCAGCTGGATATAACGCGCCGGGGTCCAGCCCATGTGGGCGCGCAGGCGGTCGAGCAACTCGCCCTGGGTCAGCGCTTCGGGACCGACCAGCTCCAGCACCCCGGGCTGTTCGGGCCAGTGCCGCAGCAGGGCCGACACTGCGCCCACCAGGTCATCCACATGCAGCGGCATGCTCCGCGCCCGGGTATCCAGCAGGGGCGCCAGGGGCAACGCGGCGAGACGTTCCAGCCAGGCGCTGCTGGCGCCGCCCTCGCCCAGCACCAGGGACGGCCGCAGCACCACGGCGGGAATCCCCAGGGCCAGCAGGTGTTCGTCCGCCCTGGCCTTGCTGGCGAGGAAGGGCAACCCGCCCGCCTCACCCGCGCCCAGGGCAGAAAGCTGCAGCACCGCCGCGCCGTGGCGGGCGGCAAGGTCGAACAGGGCACAGGCACCGTCGGCCTGCACACGGGCCTGGCGCGCCAGGTCGCTGTCCAGCACGCCGGCGGCGTTGATCACCAGGTCGATGCCATCGGGCCAGGGGAAGTGCTCGGGTTTTTCAGCCAGACGCTCCAGATCCAGCGGCTGCCAGACGACGCCGGGCAACTGCGGCCCAGCGCCCGAGCGGGAGGTGGCGACCAGGCTGTGGCCGTCGGCAGACAGGGCGCGCAGAAGGTGACGACCGATAAAGCCGTTGGCACCGACCAGCAGGATGCGCCTGGCCAAGCTCAGGCCGGCTTGGCCAGGGTCAGCACGAGGATGATCAGCAGCAACAGGAAGCCGACCGCGCCGTAACCCAGGCTGAAGCCGAGGAAGCGGCTGCGCGGGGCGGCGCTGGGGGCGTCCCCGGCATGCAGCACCAGCAGGCGCCGGGTGAAGGCCAGCCAGGCGATGCCGGCCAGCAGGTAAAGGATGGAGCTGCCCAGCACCCAGGTCAGGCCGAAGGGGATTTCCGCCAGGGCCAGCAGCCACCAGCCGGTGATCGGCAGGGCCACGCCCAGGGCCAGCAGCGCCGGCACGCCGAACAGCACGGACTGGCGCAGGCTCGGTGCCCAGCCACGCAGGCCGCCGTGCCAGGCCCGCAGAACGAACCACAGCAGGCCGCCGGCGACGACGAACAGGAGGAAGGTCAGCAAGCCGTGAAGTATCTGCAGCATCAGGTAGTCATCCATTCCTTTTCACTCCATCCGGGCGACGAGCAGAGTGTAGATGGCCGCCATCGCGGGCGGCCGCCGCCGTCAACCGAGGAACAGCCGATAGGCCGGGTTGTCGCTCTCGTCCCAATAGGGGTAGCCGATCTCTTCCAGCGCCGCGGGGATCAGGTGGCGCTCGTCCGCCGGCACCTGCAGCCCGGCCACCACGCGGCCGTCGGCGGCGCCGTGGTTGCGGTAGTGGAACAGGGTGATGTTCCAGCGCCCGCCCAGCTTGTTGAGGAAGTTGAACAGCGCGCCGGGGCGCTCGGGGAATTCGAAGCGGAAGACCGACTCGTCCTCCACCCGCGCCGCGTGGCCGCCGACCATGTGGCGGATGTGCAGCTTGGCCAGTTCGTTGTCGGTCAGGTCCAGCACCGGGAAGCCCTGGTCGCGCAGGCTCTGCACCAGCACCTCGCGCGGGTCGTTCTCCGGGTGGGTCTGCACGCCAACGAAGATGTGCGCCTCGGCATCGGTGTTGTAGCGGTAGTTGAATTCGGTGATCTGGCGCTTGCCGATGGCCTCGCAGAAGGCCTTGAAGCTGCCCGGGCGCTCGGGGATGGTCACGGCGATGATCGCCTCGCGCTTCTCGCCCAGTTCGGCACGCTCGGCCACATGGCGCAGGCGGTCGAAGTTGATGTTGGCGCCGGAATCGATGGCCACCAGGGTCTGCCCGCTGCTGCCTTCGCGCTCCACGTACTTCTTGATCCCGGCCACGGCCAGGGCGCCGGCGGGCTCGGTGATGGAGCGGGTGTCGTCGTAGATGTCCTTGATCGCTGCGCAGATCTCGTCGGTGCTGACGGTGATCACCTCGTCCACGTGCTCGCGGCAGATGTCGAAGGTGTGCTGGCCGATCTGCGCCACGGCCACGCCGTCGGCGAACAGCCCGACCTGGCCCAGCACCACGCGCTCGCCAGCGGCCATGGCGGCCTGCAGGCAGTTGGAGTCGTCCGGCTCGACGCCGATCACCTTCACCTCGGGACGCAGGTACTTCACATAGGCGGCGATGCCGGCGATCAGGCCGCCGCCGCCCACCGGCACGAAGATGGCATCCAGGCGCCCCGGGTGCTGGCGGAGGATCTCCATCGCCACGGTGCCCTGGCCGGCGATCACGTGCGGGTCATCGTAGGGGTGGATGTAGACGAAGCCCTTCTCGTCCACCAGCTTCAGCGAATAGGCCAGCGCCTCGGGGAAGGCGTCGCCGTGCAGCACCACCTTGCCGCCCCGGGCGCGCACGCCCTGGACCTTGAGCTCGGGGGTGGTGCGCGGCATCACGATGGTCGCCTTGATGCCCAGCTCGCGGGCCGCCAGGGCCAGGCCCTGGGCATGGTTGCCGGCCGAGGCGGTGACCACGCCGCGCGCCAGCTCCTCGGCGCTGAGCTGCGCCAGCTTGTTGTAGGCGCCGCGAATCTTGAAGGAGAACACCGGCTGCAGGTCCTCGCGCTTGAGCAGCACCTGGTTGCCGAGGCGTTCGGACAGGCGCAGCGCGGGTTGCAAGGGGGTCTCCACCGCCACGTCATAAACGCGCGAGGTGAGGGTCTTCTTCACGTAGTCTTCGAGCATCACGGCTTCACTGGCGGGGCTTGCGGGGATGGGCGAGTCTACCCCAGGGCTTCGTCGCCCGACCACAGAGAATGCGGGGTTTTGCCGCGCTGAACGGCTATAATCCGCGCCCTCGCATTTCCTTTCATACGTGGACCACCAGCATGACCCAGGACCAGCTCAAGCAGGCAGTCGCCCAGGCCGCAGTCGACCATATCCTCCCGCTGCTCGACAGCAAGAGCGTCGTCGGCGTCGGCACCGGCTCGACCGCCAACTTCTTCATCGACGCCCTGGCTCAGCACAAGATGGCCTTCGACGGCGCGGTCGCCAGCTCCGAAGCCACCGCCCAGCGCCTCAAGGGCCACGGCATTCCGGTCTATGACCTGAACGCGGTGGACGCCCTGGAGTTCTACGTCGACGGCGCCGACGAGAGCGACGCGCACCTGAACCTGATCAAGGGCGGCGGCGCTGCCCTGACCCGCGAGAAGATCGTCGCCGCCGTGGCACGCACCTTCATCTGCATCGCCGACGGCAGCAAGCTGGTGCCGGTGCTCGGCGCCTTCCCGCTGCCGGTGGAAGTCATCCCCATGGCCCGCAGCCACGTGGCGCGCCAGCTGGTGAAGCTGGGCGGCGACCCGGTCTACCGCGAAGGCGTGGTCACCGATAACGGCAACATCATCCTCGATGTGTACAACCTCTCGATCACCGACCCGGTGACTCTGGAGGCGCAGATCAACGCCATCGTCGGCGTGGTCACCAACGGCCTCTTCGCCGCCCGCCCCGCCGACCTGCTGCTGCTCGGCACCGCGGAAGGCGTGAAGACGCTGAAGGCCTGACCCTCGGGCGGCCCCGTTCGCGGGCCGCTCACTCCCCCGCCGGCTTGCTGAACCTGTAGAACAGGTTCGGCTCGCTGACCAGGTACAGATTCCCCTCGTTATCCATCGCCACGCCCTCGGCCTGGGGCACGCTGCGTTTCAGGCCGTGCATGCCGCGCAGCAGCGACAGGCTGCTGATGGGCTTGCCGTCGGCGTTGATCTCCAGCACCAAGCGTGACTCGTCGGACAGCGCCAGCAGGTGGCCGCTGCGGTCGTCGTATTGCAGGCTGGAGAGGTCGCGGACGAAGAGCCCGGCATCACGCTCGGGGTCGTCCACCACGTGCACCGCGAAGGGCTTGTCCGGGTTGCTGTGGGGGAAGCCGTGGATCTCGTAGATGCGCACCGGGTCGCGCTCCTTGGCCACGAACAGGCGCTGGCCGGCAGGGTCGTAGGCCAGGCCCTCGAAACCCTTGTTGCCGTTCAGACCGATGCCCAGGGACAGTTGCTGCGATTCGCTGGCGTCCAGCTGTTGGGTGTCCTCTTCCAGGCGCACCTTGACCAGGCGTTGCAGGCGCTCGTCGGTGATGACGTAGACGCCCTTGCTGACGTACTCGATGGCTTCCGGGTCGCCGAAGCCCTGCAGGTCGATGCGCCGGACTATATGGCCGTCCAGGGACATTTCGATGATCTGCGGGCGCTGGTTGGTGACCGTTAGCAGGCTGTGGCGGTCCGGGTCATAGGTGAGGGCCGAGACATCGTCGTCCAGCCCCTCGATGGGCTGCGCCTCGAGGGTCACCCGGTAGTCCGGCAGCCAGATCGAACGTTCGCGCCATTCCGAGGCGTGGCGCCATTCTTGCACTATGAACCAGCCACGCTCGAACAGGCGGAACTCCTGTGCGGCGATGCCGAGCACCAGCAGCACACAGAACAACAGGCCGGAAACCAGCCAACGGGGAGTCAGGAAGGATCGCATCGGGTCAAACTCTGGGATTCAGGGGCGCGCCGAGAATACAAGAGTGCGCCATTCTGATGCCTGAATCGAAACTTAATGCACAGGCCCATGCATTCTCCCGGCACCCCACCGTTACCAAAGGGGACGAACCATGGCGGCGCCATTGCTACCCGAACGGGTCATGACCACCCTGCACACCATCGCCCTGGCGGTGGAGAGCCTGGCCGAGGAAGTGCCGCGCCCGCGCCTGCTCGACGGCAGCGGCGTGGCCTGCAGCGACCTCGACACCCCGGACAAGCTCATCAGCCACGCCCAGGAGCTGCGGGTGTTCGCCAACGCCCTGAGCTGCACCCGCGACCCGGCGCTGGGCCTGTCCCTGGGCCTGCGCATGCATGTCTCGGCCTACGGCATCCTCGGCTACACCATGCTCGCCAGCCGCACCCTGCGCGATGCCCTGAACATCGCCCTGGCCAACGCCTCGCTGCTGGGCAGCTACTTCACCCTGACCCTGGAAGAGGACGGCGCCGAGGCCCGCCTGGTCGCCACCGGCTACCGCTACGCGCCGGAGCTGATGGTGTTCAACAGCGAGCTGTGCCTGACCTCGCTGCTCACCGTGATCCAGGACCTGCTGGGCGAAGCCGTGCGCCCGCGCCGGGTGCGCCTGCCCTACCGGCCGCCCCTGCACGCGGCGGCCTACACGGAGAAGCTGGGCTGTCCGGTGGATTTCGGCGACTCGCGTACGGCCCTCTGCTTCAACGCCGCCCTGCTCGACCGCCCCCTGCCCCTGGCCGACCCGGTGACCTGCCACCACGGCCTGCAGCAGTGCCAGAAGCTCGATGCCCAGCTGACCAGCCGCCACGACGTGCTCGACCAGATCCGCGAGCACCTGGCCGGGCACCTGAGCGAGGCCAGCAACCTCGACCGCGTGGCCCGCAGCCTGCACCGCTCCGAGCGCACCCTGCGCCGCCACCTGCAGCGCCTCAACACCAGCTACCAGCGCCTGCTGGACGAGGTGCGCTACGACAAGGCACGCCAGTTGCTGCTGCAGACCGACCTGCCCATCTACCTGATCGCCGAGCAGCTCGGCTACGCCGAGACCGCCAGCTTTCGCCACGCCTTCCAGCGCTGGAGCGGCCAGCCGCCGAGCCAGTACCGGCGCTGAGCCGTCGTCTCAGCGGTAGTAGGCGTCCCACAGCTTGTTGCGGAACTTGCCGGTCGGGTCCACCCGCTGCTTGAGGGCGAAATACTCCGGCGCCCGCGGGTAGGCGGCGAGGAACTGCTCACGGGTGGCGTGGATCTGGTACGGCAGGTAGTAGGTGCCGTCGCTGGCCAGGGCCGCGTCGATCAGCTCCCGCGTCCAGGTGCCCACTGCCGCGCGCGCCTCCTCCGAGGTGCCCTGGCGGTAATAGAGCACCAGGGCGAAGGTGTCCCCTCGGGACCAGGCCAGCAGCGTGCCCGGGTCCGCCTTGGCGTGGCGGATGGAAATGTTCGCTACCTTCACCCGGTGCTTCTGCAGCACGTCGCGCATCCGGGCGATGAACACCTCCAGCTGCGCCTCGGGCACGAAGTATTCCTGCAGCACGTAGCTGTAGTCGGCCCCGGAGATGGGTTGCAGCTCGCGCACATCCAGGCTGGCCTCGTGGTTGCGCCACTGCACCTGTTCGCCCCGGAAGTTCAGCGGGTCGAGCACCGCCTCGCGCAAGGCAGCGCCGCTCTTGCTGGAGGCCGCACCGAGCGCGGCGCGCATGACCTTGTAGTTGCGCCCGGCATCCACCAGCCGTTCTTCCACCGTGAGCGGCGCATCGGTGCGCAGGTAGGAAACGGCGCGCACCGTCCTGTAGTCGTCGGTGTAAAGGATGCCGTTGTGCATGACCATGTCCGGGTTGCCCCGCACCTGCTCGGCGAAGAAACCTCGGTACTGCTCCACCGGCATCACCTCGGTCTTGCGCGCCAGGCGGGTGTTCTCGGTCAGCGCCAGGGTCGCCTCGGCGATCACGCCGATACCGCCATAGCCACCGATGGCGCCATAGAAAAGCTCGCTGTTCTGCGTGGGGCTGGCCTCCACCATGCTGCCGTCGGCCAGCACCAGCAGGATGGACTTCACCGCCAGCACCAGCGGCCCCTGGCCGACATAGCGGCCATGGGCATTCACGCTCAGGGAGCCGCCCACGGTGAAGTTGGCATAGGACTGCATGATCTGCGGCGACAGGCCGTGGGGGTCGATGTACTCGAGCACCTGCCGCCAGGTGATGCCCGCCTGCACGCGAAGGGTCTTCTGCTGGGGATCGAAGGCGAGCACCCGGTTGAAGCTGCGCATGTCCAACTGCAGCGCGCGTTCGGTGGCGGTCTGCCCGCCCATGCTGAAGCGCCCACCGCCAATGGCGATGGGGCCATCGTGCTCACGCACGGCGCGGCTGATCTCGTCCAGGGTGGTGGGCGCCAGCACCCGCTCCACCTCGATGGGGTTGAGGCCGGTGACGTCGTTGACGGTTTCGCCGGCCAGGGCGGGCCCCGCCGCCAGCAACAGGAGCAGCAACAGTCTGTACATGGGGAAATCCTTCTCCGTGGTTCGCTTGCACCGTGCCGACCCACAGGGGCCGGCACGGTTTGCATCAGGGTCTGGGCACCAGCTTCAGCGTGCCCTGGGTGTTGGCTTTCACATCCTCTTCGCTCATGTGCATGGGCACGTACTCGCCCTCGACGTAGCGCTTGGCCTGGTCGTCGTAGTGGCGGTCGAAGACCACGCCGCTCTGCCCCACCGGGTTGATGCCGATGCCGTGTGCCGGGTCGGCCATGTCGATCAGGCGGCGGGTGGAGGGACCATAGGCCACTTCCCAGGGTGCCGGGCCAACACGGTTGGACAGGTTGTTGGGCACCTCGTGGCCACCGGGGGCGGCGAAGGGGCCGACGTTGAACAGCTTGTCCAGGGGCTTCTGCATGCCCAGCGGGTGCCCATGGGTGAGCGTGTGGGCGCGGCCCCAGGCCCACTTGCTGCTGTCGTCGCCGAGGGTCTTCTTCAGGTGGGCGAGGCTCGCCTGCCAGGCAGCCTTGACGGTGTCGGCGCGGGTTTCGCGGGCATCGGTGCTGCGGTCGTCCCACCAGGGCGAGTCGGCGTCGGCGGCCAGGCGCGGCAGGGCCACGTCGAGCACGCGGGTGGACAGCAGGCTGTCGAAGAAGGCATCGCCCAGCTCGTCATGGAAGGCGCCACGGGCCAGCTCGTAGACCAGTTGTTCGGCGACGGTGGCGGCGGTGGAATCCAGCGGGTGGTCGCCCTGCCAGGCGGCGAGCTGGTCCACCAGGGCACGCTCGGCGTCGTTCGCCACGGCGGCCCGCAGGTCGCCCAGCAGCGGGGCGAGCAGGCGCGGGCCGTAGCCGGTGGCGGTTTCCAGCTGCAGCGCACGGCTGTTGTCCTGGTCCCACTTCACGTCCTTCTGCGCCAGCAACTGGTCCAGGCGCTGGCCGCGGTCCGGCAGGTTGTAGTAGCCGGGGATGGCGACACCGGTGGGCGACAGCGGCTGGAAGTTGGCCGAGACGATGTAGCCGCGCTCCGGGTTCTCCTCCTGGGGGTTGGCGCTGAAGGGCAGGTAGCCGGGCTTGTCCGCCTCGGCGCTGCTGCCGTCGAGGATGAAGGCGGGGTTAACCCCGTCCGGGCGCTGCGGCAGCTTGGCCGAGGCCCACCAGCCGATGTCGCCGGCGGCGTTGGCCCAGACCACGTTGAGGCCGGGGGCGTGGATCTTCTCGGCAGCGCTGCGGGCCTTGTCCAGGGTGTCGGCGCGGTTCAGCTGGTAGAAGGCGTCGAGGATAGGGTTCTCGGTTTCGAGGAAGGCCCACCACATGGCGATGGGCGTCTTGCCGGGGGTGGCACCGAGGGCGTCGTTGACGATGGGGCCATGGGGCGAACGGCGCAGGGTCAGCTTCACCGGCTCGGCGTCCTTGACCTGGATGGTCTCCTCGCGGCTCTGCATGTCGACCCACTGGCCCTGGTACCAGACCTGGTTGGGGTTGTCCGGGTTGACCTTCTCGGCGACCAGGTCGAGGTCGTCGTTCTGGAACATGGTCAGGCTCCAGGCGAACTGCCCGTTGTGCCCCAGGGACGCGGTGGGGTTGAGCGCCTGGTAGTGGCCGTAGAGCTCGAAGCCGGGGTAGGAGGCCTGGGCCTCGTACCACACCGCCGGCACGGCGAAGCGGATGTGCGGGTCGCCGGCCAGCAGGGGCTTGCCGCTGGCGGTGCGGCTGCCGGACACGGCCCAGGCGTTGCTGCCCTCGAACTGCGGCAGGCCGGCTTCCACCAGGGCCTGGTGGCTGAGGCGGGCGAGGCCGTTGAGGGCCTGCCAGTCGCTGGCGGCGAGCTTCTGCCCGACCACGCCCTCGGGGTGCCAGTCGAGGTCGAAGACCTTGAGGTAATCGGCGCCCAGTTCGTCACGCACATAGGTCAGCACCGGCTCGGTGCGGAAGGCAGCGGCAAAGCTGTAGGCCATGTAGCCGGCGACCGAGAGGGTGTCTTCCACCGTGAAGGGGCGCTTGGGGATGCCCAGCAGGTCGAACTCCACCGGCGCCGGGCGGCTGTCCTGGTACTGGTTGATGCCATCCAGGTAGGCGGCCAGCGCCTTGGCGGAGGGGCTGTCCATGTCCATCTTCTTCGCGTAGACGGCGGCGTGCTGGCGCAGCTCCAGGGTGCGGAACATGCGGTCGGTGTCCACCAGGCGGGCACCCAGCACCTCGGCCAGCTCGCCACGGGCCAGGCGGCGCAGCATTTCCATCTGGAACAGGCGGTCCTGGGCATGCACGAAACCCAGGGCGCGGTACATGTCGGCCTCGTTGGCGGCCTGGATGTGGGGCACGCCACGCTCGTCGTAGCGGACGCTGACCGGGGCCTGCAGGTGGGCGATGGCCAGTTCGCCGTCGCGCAGGGGTTTCTTGCTCTGGGCGTACCAGGCGCCACCGGCGGCCACGGCGGCAACCACCACGGCAAGGACAGTCAGGGTGCGTTTCATGAAGGGATTCTCCTTGTTCTAGTGCCTGGCATTTTCCTCAGCGCCATGGAATTCGGCATTGACCAAATACCGCAGAGCTGAAAGTCTTCGGTCAATTCAGAGAAACTCCCGATGCCCACGCCCGACGCCGACTCCGCCACCGCGCTGCCCCTGACCCACTCCCCCACCCTGCGCCGCCTGCTCTATGAGGCGCTGGGCGATCTCGGGCTGGACCCTGCCGATATCTACCGCCGCGTATTCCAGCACCGCCGCCATCTGTTCATGCCCGCCGACGGGCGCCTCAAGCACGACGATGCGCCGCTGTTCTGGGAGGCCGCCGAAGTGATTACCGGCGACCGCGACATCGGCCTGCACCTGGGCGAGCAGATGAAACCGCGCATGCTCGACGTGGTGGGCTACCTGCTGCTGGCCAGCCGCGACCTGCGCGAGGCGCTGGACAGCTTCGTGCGCTTCCAGCACATCCTCTCCGGCGGTTTCGTCGCCCAGCTGGACGTGCGGGGCGAGCAGGCGCGCCTGGTGATCGACCTCAACTACACCGGCGTCGCGCCGCTGCGCCAGCAGATGGAGTGCCTGGCGCTGCTGTTCATCAAGCTGATGAAGTCGATCACCGACGACGAGTTCAAGGTCGACGCCCTGGAGTTCCGCCATGCCCAGCCACGCCGGCTGGTGGAACACCGCCGCCTGTTCGGGCTGCAACCCACCTTCGGCTGCCCGCACGATGCGCTGCTGTTCCCCAGCAGCCTGTTGCGGCGCCCCTCGCGCACCGCCAACCCGCAGATGCACGCGCTGCTCTGGCAGCATGCCGAGGCCCAGCTGGGCGAGCTGGCGGAAAACCAGCTGCTCAACCGCCTGCATTACCTGCTGGGCGTGCGCCTGGGCCAGGCGGACTGCTCCCTGGCCGCCTGCGCGGCGGAGCTGGGGCTGGCCCCCGGCGCCCTGCAGCGGGCCCTGGCCGAACAGGGCAGCAGCCTGCGCAAGGCGCGCGATGCGGTGCGCCAGTCCCGCTCGCTGGAACTCCTGGCCGGGGGCATGCCGATCCGCGAGGTGGCACGGGCCTGCGGCTTCGCGGAGCTGTCGCCCTTCTACCGGGCCTTCCGCCGCTGGCACGAGATGACGCCGGAAGCCTATCGGCAGCGGCTGCAGGGCACGACCGGCACCTGAACCCGTGCGATTCGCCACGGCTGATCTAGCCTTGGGGAGGGCCTGGAGGTGCGATGAACAGAATCATTGCGGGGTGCCTGCTGGCAGGATGCTGCGGGGTGGAAGCGGCGGAGCCCGTGAAGATCTGTCTCGGCGATGGCAACGAGTGGCCGCCCTATACCTACTGGGAGCGCCATGACGGCAAAATCGACCACACCCGCCTCAGCGGCTCGGCGACCACCCTGGTGCTGACGGCGCTGCAACGCCTCGACCTTCCCTATGAGCTGCACTACCTGCCCTGGGCGCGGGTGCAGCAGGAGCTGGCCGACTTCGCCCGCTCCGGTCATTGCGAGATGACCTGGGACGCCAGCTACACCGAGGAGCGCGCAACCTTCGCCCACTACAGCGAGCCGCTCTACCGCACGCGCCTGGGCCTGTTCTATTCCACCCGGCGCTTCGCCGAGGCACCGGCGGTCACCGACGCCACCAGCCTGGCCAACTACCGGGTGTGCGGGGTCATCGGCTACAACTACGCGCCCTACGGCATCACCCAGGACGTCCTGCGGGTGAAAAGCGTGCAACAGAACCTGGGGTTGCTGCAGCTGCAACGCTGCGACTTCTTCCCCAGCGAGATCGAACCGCTCTACGGCGGGCTGTCCCTGGGGGCCTACCAGGGCGACGAAACGCTGCGCCATCTCGAGCTGCCGGCGAGCAAGGCCTTCTACCTGCTGGTGAGCAAGGGTTCGCCACGGGGGGTGTCGTTGAGCCAGGCGCTCGACCGGGAGTTGCAGACCCTGCGTGACAGCGGCGAGGCCGAGGCCATCTTCCGCCGCTTCCAACCGTCCGCGCTAAGCGCTCAGCCCGCCGGCGCCCAGTCGCAGTAGCAACCCACCGCCAGGGTGTGGGTGGCGTCCACCGAGCGGCCATCCTGCAGCGCCTCGAGGATGGGTTCGATAAAGCTGTTGGCCGAGTTGCACACCGCCCCTTCGCTGTAGGGGCCGAAGTAGGCCAGGCGGCCTTCGCGGTCCCAGATGCCAACGGCGGGGGTGGCTGGGATGGCCGCGGCACCGGGCAGCTCGGCGAGCAGGGTCATGCGTTGCAGGTTCTGCGGCAGCTGGCCCTTGCTCCCCGGTTTCTGCACGGCATAGAAGGCCACGCCCCGGTCGGCGAAGCGCTCGATCAGCTCGCTCAGGTGCTGCTGGTTGCCGACGTTGCAGGGGCAGGCGGGGTCGAAGAAATGCACCAGGCGGATCGGCCCCGGCCCGGCCAGTTCGGCGGGCAATTGCAGGCCATCGCCGGAGAACAGCGTGGTGCGCTCGCTGAACGGGCGGACGAAGCGCGCGTCGTACCAGCGGTAGGCGGCGACCATGGCGATGATCCAGGCAATGACGAGCAGGCTGGCGAACAGGGTTCTACGGGAAGGCGAGCGCATGGGGAGAGACCTTTTGCAGGACGCGTAGCTTGCCACGACGCGCCCCGCAGCTGAATATCGGCAACCTTTATCGCCGGCCGCCCTGCCCCCGGCCACTGCCCCGTTCGAATGGATACCCCCGATGCCAGACGCCTTCCAGCCCGATCAACTGCGCTCGCTCCTGCGACCCTTGGCCGCAGCGGCAGCCGACCTGCAGTTGGCCGGCCTCTACCGGGCCTTCTACGGGCTGGACTTCTCGGCGCGGATTCCCGGCGTGCAGACGCGCCTGGGGGTGATGCAGGTGGAGTCCTACACCCTGGCCACCCAGGCCTGGTGGCCGGCGCAGCCGCGCGCGACCCTGGTGGTGCTGCACGGCTACTACGACCACATGGGCCTGTACCGCCACGTGATCGAGTGGGCGCTGGGGTTGGGCCTGGCGGTGATCGCCTGCGACCTGCCGGGACACGGGCTGTCCAGCGGCGCCCGCGCCAGCATCCTCGACTTCGCCGAATACCAGGCGACCCTGCGCGGCCTGCTGGCCGAGGCGCGGACGCTGGACCTGCCGCAGCCCTGGCACCTGGCCGGGCAGAGCACCGGCGGCGCGATCATCCTCGACTACCTGCTGACCGGCGCCCCCGAGGCCTGCATCGGCGAGACCCTGCTGTTCGCCCCCCTGGTACGCCCGCGCGCCTGGGGCTGG
Source organism: Aquipseudomonas alcaligenes MRY13-0052 (assembly GCA_000474255.1). Lineage (GTDB taxonomy): Bacteria > Pseudomonadota > Gammaproteobacteria > Pseudomonadales > Pseudomonadaceae > Metapseudomonas > Metapseudomonas solani. The sequence continues at coordinate 4,752 of BATO01000077.1, read as the reverse complement.
TCGAAATTCAGCTACCGCATGCTCAAGCCCTTCGTGGAAAGCATTCCCAGGCGCTTCAGCGTCAACTCCAGCGATGCCGAGTTCATCGACTTCGTCCACCACCACGACCCGCTGCAGCCGCAGAACCTGCCCACCGCCTGGGTTGGCGCGCTGTCGCGCTGGGTGCCGCATATCGAGGCCGCGCCACGCTCATCGCGCCGCCCGCTGGTGATCCAGGGCGACGGCGACATGACGGTGGACTGGCGGCACAACCTCAGGGTGCTGGACGACAAGTTCGCCCAGCCCGAGGTGCTGATGCTGGAGGGGGCCGGGCACCACCTGGTGAACGAGGCACCGGCCTATCGGGAGCGTTACTTCGCCTTCCTGCGGGAACGCCTGGGGTACTGAGCCAGGCCCGCAGCGGCGAGCTAGTAGCTCTGCTGCGCAGGTGCCAGGTTGGCGGCATCCTGGCCCACGGCCAGGCCGGCGCGCACGGCGGCCAGGGCGGCCTGGTAATAGGCCTTGCCCTCGCCGGACTCGGCGAAGGTGACGAACTCTTCCAATTCCGGATCGGACAGGTCGCGATAGACATACAGCAGGGTGTTGTCGAGATCGTTGCTGATCTGCTCCATCACCCGCTGGCGCTGGCTGTCGAGCAGGCCCTGGGCCTGGCCGCCACCGAGCAGGCCGGGGAGCATCTGGCTGAGGCTGTCGGCTGCCACGCCGGCCAGGGCCAGGCTGACCTCGGCACCGGCTTCCTTGGCCGGCAGCGCCTGGGCCAGGTGGCGCACCTGCAGGCGGCGGGTGGCGCTGGCGTCGATGCGCGGCAGGCCGTTGGCGTTCTTCGCCAGCTGGTCGCGGCGGGTAGCGAGCACTTCGGCGGCGATGATCTTGCGCCCCAGCGGCGACTGGAAGAAGCCCAGGGCCGGGCGCGGGTCGTTCAGTGCGTTACGCAGGGCAGCCTGGGCGCGCTGGTCGATGGCCTGGGCCTGGAAACGCTGGTTGCTGTTGTTCACCAGGGCCTGGTACACGGCCGGCGGCAGGGTCTTCTGGTAGCGCTGCTGGGCCGCCGTCAGGGCATCGTTGAAGTGCGCCCGCTGTTCCGGCCAGCCCGCCGCCTGGTACAGGCTGGCGTGGTCGTCGGCCAGCGCCGGCAGACCGATGAGCAGGAAGGTGACGGCAAGAAGCAGGCGCATGGTGACTCCTGGAGGGCGCGATCCGGTGTTGTTCTAGACCCGGGGCTGCGGGTTCGGTTCGGTCGGGGTGCGGGCTGCATGGGCGGAGGGCACGGCGGCTGGGGCTCCGGCCATGGTGGCGCGGGGGCTATTCTCCGTGCTGGCGGGCGGGCTTGTCGAGGAGCGGAGAAGGCCTCGTCATAAATTTAACCGAACGCTGTAGGCGGCATTCTGCGGCCTGATTAGAATGCGCCGACCATGCCGAATCCCGACGCTTTCATCCCCTTCGAGCCCATCAGCGACGACGTTGCCCAGCGCGGCTGGTCGTTGCAGCCCGGCGCCATCGCGGCCGACCTGGTCGCCGCCCTGGCGCGGGAATGCCGCGCCCGCTCGGCGGCCGGCGAGCTGAGCCCGGCGGGCATCGGCCGGGGCGATGGCCAGCAGGTGCGCGAAGGCATCCGTGGCGACCGCATCGATTGGCTGGAACCCGGCCAGGCCGCGCCCTGCGACCACTACCTGGAACTGATGGATGAGCTGCGCCTGCGGCTGAACCGCGAGCTGTTCCTGGGGCTGGAGGATTTCGAGGCGCATTTCGCCCTCTATCCGCCGGGGGCGTTCTACCAGAAGCACCTGGACCGCTTCCGCGACGACGATCGCCGCGCGGTCTCGGCGGTGCTCTACCTCAACCCCGACTGGGAGCCCGGCGAGGGCGGCGAACTGCGCCTGTACCTGGCCGACGGCGCCACCCACGACGTGCTCCCCGAAGCCGGCACCCTGGTAGTGTTCCTCTCCGGCGACCTGCCCCACGAGGTGCTGCCGGCCAGCCGCGAGCGCCTCTCCCTCACCGGCTGGTTCCGCCGCCGCGGTGACGGCCCGCTCTGAGCCGCCCGGGGCCTTAGTGGCCCCAGACCTTGAAGGTGCCGCGCAGGTCGACGATGTCGCGGATCTCGATATTGCCCAGGCTGCTGTCGCCCACGTACATGTCGCTGCTCACCCGCATGCGGATGCGCTGGGCGGGCAGGCCCGACTGGATCAGTTGGTCGTTGATGGTGGTCAGGTCCGGCAGGGTGAGAACCAACTGGTCCTTGCCGCTGGCGTTCTTCACCACATCGACCATCAGGGTCGGCTGGTCGATGTTGAAGATCGGCAAGGTCAGGCCGAGCTGCGCCGGGCCCAGGGCGAAACTGCCGCCGGCGCCATTGGGGCAGGCGCTGGGGCTGTCGCAGCCGTTGTCGATGCGGATATTGCGCAGCGAGACGCTGTTGCCGCTGTCGGTCCAGCTGAGCTTGTCGATGCGCGCCATCACGTCCAGGCGGATGCTGATGCCGGCCTGGCCGGTGACGTCGGAAAGCTGCTGGTTATCGAGTGTTTCCATGGCTGCCTGGCTGGAGGCGCAGAACAGCAGGGCGGTGCAGGCGAGGAGCGGGATCGTTCTTGTTATGGGCATGGCGGCTGTCCTTCGCGGGTTGGCCGCCGCAGTCTGGGGAGCCCCTTGCCGCTGCGCCAGTGCCCCTCGCCGCTTCCCGCCTAAGGATGGGCCAGCCAAAGACTGGTGCGGCGCGAGGAACTTCACGGGTGTTACGCGCGGTGACCCTGGCAGCGACGCGGAGTAGGCTGGCAGCCTTCGAGGAGTGATTCATGCAGAAGATTCTGGTCAGCCGCTGCCTGCTGGGGCAACGGGTGCGATACGACGGCGGCGCCCACGGCCCCTATGACCTGCTGCAACGCTGGCAGGACGAGGGGCGCATCGTGCCGGTGTGCCCGGAAGTCGCCGGCGGCCTGCCGACGCCCAGGACGCCGGCGGAGATTCCGGGCGGCCAGGGCACGCAGGTGCTGGAAGGGCGAGTACCGGTGGTGACCGACGGCGGCGATGACGTCACCGCCGAGTTCGTAGCCGGCGCGGGCATCGCCCTGGAGCTGGTGCGTCGCCATGGCATCGGCGTTGCGGTGCTCAAGGCACGCAGCCCCTCCTGCGGCAACGAGGAAGCCTATGACGGCACCTTCAGCGGCACCCGCGTGCCCGGCGAAGGCGTGACGGCGGCGCTGCTCCGCGCCGAAGGCGTGCGGGTGTTCAATGAAACGCAGCTTGAGGCCGCAGCCGCCTGGCTGGCGGCGCGGGAAGCCGCAGCAGCCGGCTAGGGCTGCTCGGGGTCTGCTTCGGGCTTGGATTCGGGCTGGGGCGATGGCTGCGGCTTCTCGCCCTCCGACGCCGCCTGGGAAGGCGCCTGGCCCTCCAGCCATTTGCGCGACAGTTCGTCCAGGCGCCCGCTGCTCTTGAGCTTGTTCAGGGCATTGTTGAGGGCACTGCGGAACGCCGGGTTCTCCTTGAGGAAGGGAATCGACTGCTCCTGCGGGTCCTGCTCGGTACTCTCCGCGCTCTTCTCTTGGGCCTTGGGCGCCAGCGACTGGGTCAGCCCGCCACTGTCGACGCCGCCGGCGATCTGCTGGCCGCCACCCACGCCATAGGGCTCGCTGAACTCCAGTTGCTGATCATCACGGGCAGCCTGGGCCTCGCGGCTGAGCACGATGTCTACACTGCCACTGCGCAGGCCATCGAGCAGCTTGTCGCGCGGCACGGGAATGAAGTCCGCCTTGACGTTGAGCTCATCGGCCAGGGCGTGGCCAAGCTCCACCTCGTAGCCGGTGAGCTTGTCGTCCTGGCGGAAGCTGTAGGGCGGCGCGTCGTCAACCAGGGCAATCCGCAGGCTGCCACGCTCCCAGACATCGTCGATCAGGTCGGCCCGGGCCAGTGGCGCGGCGACCAGGGGAATGAGGGCGAGCAGGCAGTGCAACAGGCGCATTTCAGGTAAACCTCTGGTTCTTCTTGATCGATGACCCGGGACGGTGGGTTCAGCGTAGACACAACCGGCAACGTCGGCCGCTGAACCTAACCCCCCATGCAGGGTCTGTGTGTTGCTTACCAACAAGGAGTCAGTCATGAAGCTTGCGTACGCTCCCCTGGGCCTTGCGGCCCTGCTGGCGGTGGTTTCCACCGCGTCGTTCGCCGAGATGCCACGCACCCCGGCCCCCGAAGGCGCCAAGGTCTATTTCATCGAGCCCGCCGACGGCGCCACTGTGGACAAGACGTTTAGCGTCAAGTTCGGTTTGCAGGGCATGGGTGTCGCACCCGCCGGGGTCGATTCCCCCGCCACCGGCCACCACCACCTGCTGATCGATGTCGACAAGGAACCGGCGATGAACATGCCGCTGCCGATGACCGACAACCTCAAGCACTTCGGCAAGGGCCAGACGGAAACCCAGGTCACCCTGCCGCCGGGCAAGCACACCCTGCAGCTGCTGGTGGGCGACAAGAACCACGTGCCGCTGGACCCGCCGGTCATCTCCGAGAAGATCACCGTCACCGTGAAATGATCGTGAAATCGCGGGCATGAAAAAGGGAGGCCGAGGCCTCCCTTTTTACTGTCCAGCTCCGTCATCAGGGCTCGCGAGCTAGAGCGAGACAAGGCGGGAATGGCCGAGAAGCGCGGCGTTCACATCTGTGAATGAGCACTTCGAGGCCGTTCCCAACGCCGTATCGCCGACGCGCAAGGCACGCCCTACGGCATGAGCCTCAGCACGAATCGCCAGATGAACCTGA
>BATO01000078.1 GCA_000474255.1 Aquipseudomonas alcaligenes MRY13-0052 | reverse complement strand
GCCGCCGCTGCTGTCGCGGGTGCGGGCACGGCCTCGGGGGCCGGCTGCGGGGCGGCCGGCGTGGGCACGGGCTCCGCAGCGGGAGGCACGATGCTCTCCTTGATCTGCTTCTCCAGCGCCATGATCTGTTCGTTATGCAGCTGGCGACGGATTTCGTCGGCGCCGATCTCGCGTTCCACTTCCTGCTTGATGGCGTTGAAGCTGCGCTTGAGGCGGCCGATCCACAGGCCGGCGGTGCGGGCGGCACCGGGCAGGCGCTCGGGGCCGAGCACCAGCAGCGCCACCAGGCCGATCAGCAGCAGTTCACCAAAGCTGATACCGAACATGCTGGGTCAGTCCTTGCGCACTACCGGCTCTTCGACCTTCTGTGCCTGGCCGTCGATGGTGTGCGGCTGGTTCAGCGGGGCGCCGGGCTGTTGCGCTTGCGGCTGGGCGGCAGCCTGCTGTTCGGCCTTCTGGTCTTCTTCGGTGTTCATCGCCTTGCGGAAGCCCTTGATGGCCTCGCCGACATCCGAACCGAGGTTCTTCAGGCGCTTGGTGCCGAACACCAGGACGACGACGATCAGAATGACCAGCCAGTGTTTCCAGTCGAAAATACCCATGGTTTGCTCCTGAGGCTAATGCGTTATGCGGAAGGCTGGCGGGCGGCTTTTTCAGCGTGCCCGGACAGGCCGAAGCGACGATCCAGTTCATCGAGCACCGCCTGGGGATGCTGGCCGAGGGCGGCGAGCATGACCAGGCTGTGGAACCAGAGGTCGGCGGTTTCGTAGATCAGGTCGCTGCAGTCGCCGCTGACGGCGGCGTCTTTGGCGGCGAGGATGGTTTCCACCGATTCCTCGCCGACCTTTTCGAGAATCTTGTTCAGCCCCTTGTGGTACAGGCTGGCCACGTAGGAGGAGTCCGCTGCGGCGCCCTTGCGCGCTTCCAGGACCTCGGCGAGGCGGGTAAGGGTGTCACTCATGGGTGTGTCCTGCGTGGTAGATCGCATCGGGGTCCTTGATGACCGCGTCGACGGTTTTCCAGTCGCCATTCTCGAAGACGCGGTAGAAGCAACTTTCACGGCCGGTGTGGCAGGCGATGCCGCCAAGCTGTTCGACCATCAGCACCACGACGTCGGCGTCGCAGTCCAGGCGCAGCTCGTGCAGACGCTGCACGTGGCCGGATTCCTCGCCCTTGCGCCATAGCCTGCCACGGGAGCGTGACCAATAGATGGCACGGTTCTCGGCGACGGTGAGCGTCAGGGATTCGCGGTTCATCCAGGCCATCATCAGGATGCGGCCGGTCTTGTGGTCCTGGGCGATTGCCGGGACCAGACCATCGGCATTCCAGTGAATTTCTTCCAGCCAGTCGTTCATTTCGGTTTCCACGAGCGGGTCAGGTGCGATGCACGGCCTGACCGGGGCGGCTAGTGTGCCAGCGCCGGCGTTGGCTTGGCTATCGGCGCAATACCAGATACAGACCACCGGCCAGCATCAGCCAGGCGGGCCAGGCTGCGGCGTGTTGCTCCAGGCCGAGGGTGGCGGCACCGACCAGCAGGGCGGCGCCGATCAGGCGCAGGGCCAGGCCGTCACGGGGCTTGTGCCAGGGCGGCGGCGGGTCGGCGGCATGGGGCTGGCTCATGCGCTCCAGCAGGTCGCGGGTCATGTTGGCGACATGCGGCACCTGTTCGACCTGGGACTGCAGGTTGTGCAGCAGGGTCCTGGGGCTCATGCGCTCGCGCATCCAGCGTTCCAGGTAGGGCTGTGCGGTGCTCCAGAGGTCGAGGTCCGGGTACAGCTGGCGTCCCAGGCCTTCGATGTTGAGCAGGGTCTTCTGCAGCAGCACCAGTTGCGGCTGCACTTCCATGTTGAAGCGGCGCGCGGTCTGGAACAGGCGCAGCAGCAACTGGCCGAAGGAGATGTCCTTGAGCGGCCGCTCGAAGATCGGCTCGCAGACGGTACGGATGGCGGCTTCGAAGTCGTTGACCCGGGTCTCGGCGGGCACCCAGCCGGAGTCGATGTGCAGTTGGGCGACGCGGCGGTAGTCGCGCTTGAAGAAGGCGATCAGGTTGCGCGCCAGGTAGTCCTGGTCCTCGGGGGTGAGGCTGCCGATGATGCCGCAGTCGATGGCGATGTACTGCGGGTTCCAGGGCTGGCGGTTGCTGACGAAGATGTTGCCGGGGTGCATGTCGGCGTGGAAGAAGCTGTCGCGGAAGACCTGGGTGAAGAAGATCTCCACGCCCCGTTCGGCCAGCAGCTTGAGGTCGGTGCGCTGGTCGGCGAGGGTGGCCAGGTCGGTGACCGGGACGCCGTAGATGCGCTCCATCACCAGCACCTTGGGGCGGCACAGGTCCCAGTAGACCTGGGGCACGTAGAGCAGCGGCGAGCCTTCGAAGTTGCGCCGCAGCTGGCTGGCGTTGGCCGCCTCGCGGAGCAGGTCGAGTTCGTCGTAGATGGTCTTTTCGTAATCGCTGACCACCTCCACCGGGCGCAGGCGGCGGGCGTCGCTGGAGAGGCGCTCGGCGATGCGCGCGAGGATGAACAGCCAGGCGAGGTCCTGGCGGATGATCGGGCGCAGGTTGGGGCGGATCACCTTGACCACCACTTCCTCGCCGCTTTTCAACTGCGCGGCGTGGACCTGGGCCACCGAGGCGGAGGCCAGCGGGGTGACGTCGAAGCGGGCGAAGACTTCGCTGACGCGGGCGCCGAGCTGCTCCTCGATGCGGGCTACGGCCTGCTCGGGGTCGAAGGGCGGGACCTGGTCCTGCAGGCGCGCGAGCTCGTCGGCGATGTCCGGCGGCAGCAGGTCGCGGCGGGTGGACAGCAACTGGCCGAACTTGATGAAGATCGGCCCCAGGCCTTCCAGCGCCAGGCGCAGGCGTGCGCCCCGTGAGAGCTCCAGGCGCTTGCGCGGCAACCAGCGCCAGGGCAGCAGGTAGCTGAGGGCGCGCAGCCACCAGGGCAGCGGCAGGTCGAAGACCAGGTCATCGAGGCGGTAGCGGATGACCACACTCTGGATGCGCAGCAGACGGCGGACGGCGAGCAGCTTCATGCGTTGGGTTTGCTTTTCTGGGTCAGGCGCCCGATGCGGGCGTCGAGGCGGTCGAGGTCGACCTTGAGGCGGTCCAGTTCGGCGAAGCGGGCGTTCGCTTCACGCTGGCCGACCAGTGTGCGCGATTCCTCGGCCAGGTAGTCGGCGAGGTTCAGGCGCAGGCTGTCGAGGCTCTGGGTGGTCCAGTCGACACGGCTGCGCAGGTGGGCGCCGAGCAGTTGGCTGGCCACCGGGCCGAGCCAGCGGGACAGCTCGTATTCCCAGTCCAGCTCCAGGTCCTGGAGGACGCCGGCGAGCTCCATGAGCGCGGCGCTGTCGCCGTCCAGCTCGACTTCCGGGCGGTGCAGGACGGCGGTCTTTTCGCGGCTCAGGGCCAGGCGCAGCAAGCTGGCGGCCGGCGCGCGCAGGCGGCAGTCGGCCGGAGCGGCCCAGTTCGCTGCCAGTTGCAGGCCGTCGCCTCCGGGGAGGATGAACAGCTGCAGGGCGGGGGCCTGGCAATCGATCTCGATCACCTTGCCTTCGAGGCGCGACAGGCGCGGCAGCGCGGTGCCGTCGAGCCTGAGGACGCGGTTGATGCCGTGTTCGACGCCGGCGAGCAGGGCCTGGGTAAGCATCAGGGCTTGATGCCGCGGTGCAGGGCGACGATGCCGCCGGTCATGTTGTGGAAGGTGGCGCGCTCGAAGCCGGCCTCCACCATCATGGCCTTGAGGGTTTCCTGGTCGGGGTGCATGCGGATCGACTCGGCCAGGTAGCGGTAGCTCTCGGAGTCGTTGGTGATCAGCTTGCCCATCAGCGGCAGCAGGCTGAAGGAGTAGGCGTCATAGGCCTTGGACAGCAGGTTGCTGGTGGGCTTGGAGAATTCCAGCACCAGCAGGCGGCCACCGGGCTTGAGCACGCGCAGCATGGAGCGCAGGGCGGCGTCCTTGTGGGTGACGTTGCGCAGGCCGAAGGCGATGGTGACCACATCGAAGTGGTTGTCGGGGAAGGGCAGTTGCTCGGCATCGGCCTGGACGAAGCTGACGTTGCCGGCGACGCCGCTGTCCAGCAGCTTGTCACGACCGACCTTGAGCATCGAGGCGTTGATGTCGGCCAGCACCACTTCACCGGTGCTGCCCACCAGGCGCGAGAACTGGCGGGTGAGGTCGCCGGTGCCGCCGGCGATGTCGAGCACGCGGTTGCCCGGGCGTACGCCGGAGAGCTCGATGGTGAAGCGCTTCCACAGCCGATGGACGCCCGCTGACATCAGGTCGTTCATCAGGTCGTACTTGGCGGCCACGGAGTGGAACACCTCGGCGACCTTGTCGGCCTTCTGGCTCTCGGGAACGCTCTGGTAGCCGAAGTGGGTGGTGGGTTCGGCATCGCTGCCTTTGCGCGGATCGTTCATGTCGCTGCCCCGGAAGAAATTGGCGGCCATTTTAGGCGCGGTTGGCCTGCTTTGTCTTGGCCCCGAACGGTGCCGGTTCGCCAGGGCCCACGGGCGGCCTGCTATAGTCGCGCGACCTTAAGTCGCAGTCAGGAGTTGGCCCATGGCCCGCATCAATGTCGAACGTTCCCACAACCTGGGCCGCAGCGCCGTCCGGGCCAAGGCCGAGCAGCTCGCCGAGCGCCTCGCCCGTGAATACGACGTGCGCTATCAGTGGCGTGGCGACACCCTGGAGTTCAAGCGCAGCGGCGCCGACGGGCAGATCGAGGTCAGTGACGACAAGGTGAATGTCGAGGTGAAGCTGGGCCTGCTGCTGTCGGCCATGAGCGGCAGCATCAAGCGCGAGATCGAGAAGGCGCTGGACGAGTACCTGGCCTGATGCCGTGAGGGCCCTTTTCACGGCACGTGGAGAGGGCGGGCACGGCGCGTTTCACCCAACCCGCGGCTAGTATGCGGTTTCTAATTTTCCTCGTTAACGTGCACCTCAAGCCCTGAGAAAGGGCGAGTCCTCCATTACCCGAGTGAGGTGCACCATGGCCAAAGCCGCCGTCGTCAAGAAGAAAGTCGAAGAAACCAAGACCACCGTCCTTTCCGATGTCCGTCTCTATGCCCGCAAGATCTGGCTGGCTGGCCTGGGTGCCTACGCCAAGGCCGGACAGGAAGGCGCCGACTACCTGCGTGACCTGGTGAAGGCCGGCGAGAGCGTCGAGAAGCAGGGCCGCAAGGTCGTCGATGCGCGCGTCGAAGCCGCCAACAGCCAGATCGATTCGGTGAAGGGCAGCGTCAAGGGCTCGGTCACCGGCGTGAAGGAAAAGGTCGAAGTGCAACTCGACAAGATCGAAAAAGCCTTCGACAACCGCGTCGCTGTCGCACTCAATCGCCTGGGTATTCCCTCGCGACAGGACGTTGAGGCACTCTCTGCTAAGCTTGACGAGCTGAGCGCGTTGCTCGAGCACGTCGCGCGAACCAAATAAGGAGAGCAGGATGGCTGGTAAGAAAAAAACCACGAAAGAAACCAACTCCTGGATCGGCGAGATCGAGAAATACTCGCGCCAGATCTGGCTGGCTGGCTTGGGGGCCTACTCGAAGGTCAGCAACGACGGCACCAAGCTGTTCGATACGCTGGTCAAGGATGGTGAGAAGGCTGAAAAACAGGCCAAGACCGAAGTCGACAAGCAGGTCGATGCGGTCAAGTCTCGGGTTGGTTCCCGCGTCGGCTCCGCCAAGTCCAAGGTCGATGAGGTCAAGGACAAGGCGATCGGCAAATGGGGCGAGCTGGAAGAAGCTTTCGACAAGCGTCTGAACAGTGCCATCTCCCGTCTCGGCGTTCCTAGCCGCAACGAGGTGAAGGACCTGAACAGCAAGGTCGACAGCCTGACCCGGCAGATCGAGAAGCTGACCGGCGTCTCCGCCAAGTCGGTCAAGCCGGCTGCCAAGCCCGCTCCGAAAGCTGCCGCTAAACCGGCCGCCAAGGTCGCCGCCAAACCTGCTGCCAAGACCGCTGCGGCGAAACCCGCTGCCAAGCCCGCTGCTAAACCGGCTGCGAAGCCGGCCGCCAAGGCTGCAGCCAAACCCGCTGCGAAGACCGCTGCGGCGAAACCGGCTGCCAAACCGGCCGCCAAGCCCGCGGCGAAACCTGCCGCCAAGGCAGCAGCCAAGCCTGCGGCGAAGCCGGCAGCGGCCAAACCCGCAGCCGCTGCCAAGCCTGCAGCTGCGGCAAAACCGGCTGCCAAGCCGGCGGCGAAGCCCGCTGCAAAACCTGCTGCGAAGAAGCCTGCGGTGAAGAAAGCCGCTGCGCCGAAACCGGCAGCTGCCAAGCCGGCGACCCCGGCCGCAACCCCGGCTCCGGCCGCTGCACCGAGCGCTCCCGCCGCCACTCCGGCGCCATCCGCTCCGGCCAGCACGCCAAGCCAGTCCTGATCGTCAGGGACCACAGACGCCCGGCCTTGTGCCGGGCGTTTGCGTTTCAGGCTTCCAGATAACGCCGGGCCATGCGCTCGGCGGCCTGGCGCGAGTCGTCCTGCAGGTGGGGGGCCACCAGCATCATGATCTGGTAGACCACCAGGCGTACTTCACCGTCGTTGCCGAGGATGCGCTGGTAGTCGAGGGAGAACAGCAGGGTGAGGGTGATCTGCTCCACCAGTTGGCCGAGGGATTCGGTGTCGCTGACCAACTGATCCCGCGCCTTGAGCCGCGCCAGCAGCGAGGCCAGGGTGCGCTTCAGTGCGTTGAGCCAGGCGCGCATGCCGCGGGCCAGCTTGGGCAGGCGACCGGCGAGGTTGGAGAGGTCCTGGAAGAGGAAGCGGTACTGCGCCAGGCGCTCGACGATCAGGTGCAGGAACAGCCAGTAGTCCTCGACACCCAGCTCCACGTCCTCGGGCGGGTCGAGCAGCGGCGCGAGCTCGTCCTGGAAGCGCTCCAGCAGCGCCATCACCAGCGGTTCCTTGCCATGGAAGTGGTAGTAGAGGTTGCCCGGGCTGATGCCCAGTTCGGTGGCGATCTCAAGGGTGGTGACGTTGGGTTCGCCTTCGCTGTTGAACAGCATCAGGGCGCATTCGAGTATCCGGTCTCGGGTCTTCATCCAGTCTTCTTGTCGTCGTTGCATGCGGTTGGCCGGGTGTTCCCCGGCCGGCCGAACGTCTTCAGCGCACGTGCACGTAGGTGCCGGGTGCCGCTTCCATGGGTGGGTGGGCCTGGTTGCCGAGGGTGACCAGGGTTTCGCGCTGCTCCCCCGAGCGGGCCTGGATCCAGCTCAGCCATTCCGGCCACCAGCTGCCCTGCACGTTCTTCGCGTCGTAGTACCAGGCGCGGTGGTCCGAGCTGAGCTTGCCGTTTTCCAGGTAGTTGGCCTTGGGGTTGCCCGGTGGGTTGAGGATGCTCTGGATGTGCCCGCTGTTGGACAGCACGAAGCGGCTATCGCCACCCAGCAGCCGCGCCGAGCGATAGACAGCGTCCCAGGGGGTGATGTGGTCGTTGATGCCGGCCACGCTGAAGCTGTCCACCGTGACCTTCTGCAGGTCGATGGGGGTGCCGCAGATTTCCAGCGCGCCGCCCCGGGTCAGCGGGTTGTGCTTGAAGAAGTCCAGCAGGTCGCCGTGGAAGGCGGCGGGCAGGCGGGTGTTGTCGTTGTTCCAGTAGAGGATGTCGAAGGCCGGCGGCTGGCGGCCCAGCAGGTAGTTGTTGACGAAGTAGTTCCACACCAGGTCGTTGGGGCGCATCCAGGCGAAGATCTTCGCCATGTCGCGGCCGTCCAGGACGCCGTGCTGGTAGGAGCGGCGCTTGGCCGCCTCCAGGGTCTGCTCGTCGGCGAACAGGGCGGCGGGGCTCTCGACCTGGCTGTCCAGCAGGCTGACCAGGTAGCTGGCGCTGCTGACCTTGCGCAGCTGGCGCTTGGCCTGGAGGTGGCCCTGCAGGGCGGCGATGGTCAGGCCGCCGGCGCAGGCGCCCATCAGGTTGACGTCCTTGCTGCCGGTAATGGCGCGGGCCACGTCGACCGCCTGCTCCAGCGCCTGCACATAGGTGGACAGGCCCCATTCGCGGTGACGGGCGTCGGGGTTGCGCCAGCTGACGATGAGTACCTGCAGCCCGTTCTTCAGCGCGTACTGGACGAAGCTCTTCTCCGGCGAGAGATCGAAGATGTAGAACTTGTTGATCTGCGGCGGAACGATCAGCAGGGGCTTGAGGTACTGCTTCTCGCTCATCGGCTTGTACTGGATCAGTTCCAGCAGCTCGTTGCGATAGACCACCGACCCGGGCGTGGTGGCCAGGTTGCGGCCGATCTCGAAGGAGTGCTTGCTGACCTGGCGCGGCATGGCGTTGTTGTTCAGCACATCGTCCAGCAGGTGGCGCGCGCCGTTGAGCAGGCTGAGGCCGCCGGTGTTGAACAGCTCCTTCACCGCGAGGGGGTTGAGCAGGCTGTTGGAGGGCGCCATGGCGTCGCTGACCAGGGCCAGGACGAAGCGCGCACGGGCGCGGTCATCGTCGGTGAGGTCGCTGTCCTCGACCCAGGCATAGAGTTGTTTCTGCCAGGCCAGGTAGGCCTGCAAGCCGCGACGGTAGAACGGGTTGTGGTTCCAGGAGGGATCGGCGAAGCGCGCGTCCTGCGGGTTGGGCTTGTGCGGGGTGTCGCCCATCAATACGCGGCCCAGCTGGCCGCCGAAGGCGAGGACGTGGCGGGCGCTGTGCACGGGGTGCTTCAAGCCCTGCAGGGCGAGGGTGCGGACGGTGGAGGCCAGGTCCTTGCCTCGCAAGCCGACAATGGCGCTCTGCGCGTTCATGTAGTTAGCGGGGACCGGCAAGGCTCCCGACACCTGTTTCTCTCGCATGGGGGCAACGCTCCGTAATCAATCCGTCGTCAAGGAGGTTTAGGCAAGGCTCGTACCACTGAGCGCAATAGGTGCATTCCAGACTACTGCGCGGGAAATTCAAGTTCGTTACAGCGGGCGTTTTGCCGCGCGAATGCGGTGCTGCCGCCCCATCATGGAGCGGAGGCACCGCCGCCTGCGGGCTTCAGGGATTGCGCAGTTGCATCGGCTGCGGGTGGATTACCGCGCGCTGACGCTCCTGGGCGAGGAACTTCATGATGATCGGCGCCACCGTTTCCGCTCGGGTCACGAGGAACAGGTGACCGTCGTCGATGACATGGAGTTCCGAGTTGGGGATGCGCCAGGCGAGCATGCGCATGTTCACCAGCGGAATGATCGGGTCGTCGTCGCCGGCCAGTACCAGGGTGGGTTGGCGGATGCGGTGCAGCCAGTGGATGCTGGTCCAGCCGAGGCCGGCGAACAGCTGCCAGTAGTAGCCGAGCTTGCCGGAGGAGCGCACCTTGCTGGCGTGGGCCATGGCCAGGGTCGGGTCGCGGCGGAAGGCGCCACCGTAGATGTCCGGGGCGATGTGCACGCCGTAGGACGGCTGGATGTAGCGCCGCGGGCTGGCCATGCGCCAGAGCACCTTGGGCTTGCCGGGCACCATGATCGCGCCGGCCGAGGTGGCGGCGAGGATCAGCTTCTTGCAGCGCTCGGGGTAGTCGTGGGCGAACTGCTGCGCCAGGGCGCCACCCCAGGACACGCCTATGGCGTTGACCTGGCCGTAGTTCAGATAGTCGAGCATGCGGGCGGCGAGCTTGGCCAGGCCGGGGAAGCGGTAGGGCTTGCTCGGCGTGGAGGACCCGCCGACACCGGGCACGTCGAAGGCGATCACCTCCTGGTCCGGGTCCAGCGCCTGGACGAAGGGGAACACCAGCTCGAGGTTGGCACCGATGCCGTTGAAGATGAGCAGCGGCGTCAGGTGGTCCTTGCCGGGCCTGACGGCGGTGCGGATGGTCTGGCCATCGAGGTCGATGGTGCGGAAGACGAAAGGTTGCGGCATGCGCGGGCCCCTATGGATTGAAACGACGGGAGGCACCCGCGAGGGGCCTCCCTGTAGCGCCAGGCCGAGCCTGGTTCAGGCCGCCGCCGGTATTGGCGGTGGGCCTGGCTGGCACGTCCGGGTGCCGGGGCAGCAATGCGCAATGCGCGCGATCAACGTTCGTGGACATAGGTCCCTGGCGAAGCCTCGCCGGCCGGGTAGGCCTTGTTGCCGAGGGTGAAGCTGGCTTTCTTGGTCTTGCCCGAGCGCTCCGCCAGCCAGGTTTGCCAGTACAGCCACCAGGAGTCGGCGTGCTTGGTGGCGTTTTCCTGCCACTCCTTCGGGTCCGCTGGCATCTCGCTGTTGGTGGAGAAGCGCGCCTTGGGGTTGCCCGGGGGGGTTGAGGATGCTCTGGATGTGCCCGCTGTTGGACAGCACGAACTCGCATTTGCCGCCCAGCAGGCGGGCGGAGCGGTAGCAGGCTTCCCAAGGGGTGATGTGGTCGGTGGTGCCGGCCACGCAGAAGAAGTCGCAGGTGACCTTCTTTAGGTCGATTGGGGTGCCGCAGACCTCCAGCCCGTCGGGGCGGGTCAGCGGGTTGGTCTTGAACATCTCCACCAACTCGCCGTGGAAGGCGGCGGGCAGGCGCGTGGTGTCGTTGTTCCAGTAGAGGATGTCGAACACCGGCGGCTCGTTGCCGAGCAGGTAGTTGTTCACCCAGTAGTTCCAGATCAGGTCGTTGGGGCGCATCCAGGCGAAGACCTTGGCCATGTCCTTGCCTTCCAGCACGCCGGACTGGTAGGAGCGGCGCTTGGCGGCCTCCAGGGTGGTTTCGTCGGCGAACAGCGCGACCTGGGTGTCCAGGTTGAAGTCGAGCACGCTGACCAACTGGGTGAAGGCGTTCACCTTGTGCTCGCCGATCGCCTGGTAGTGGCCCAGCAGGGCGACGGTGGTGATGCCGCCGGAGCAGGCACCGAGCATGTTGAGGTCCTTGGCGCCGGTGATCTTCAGCACCACCTCGATGGTTTCCTTGAGCGCCTCGATGTAGGTCGACAGGCCCCATTCGCGCTGGGCCTTGGTCGGGTTGCGCCAGCTGACGATGAAGGTCTGGATGCCGTTGCGCAGGTTGAAGCGTGCCAGGCTCTTCTCCTGGGACAGGTCGAAGACGTAGAACTTGTTGATCTGCGGCGGCACCACCAGCAGCGGGCGCTCGTGCACCTGCTCGGTGATGGGCTTGTACTGGATCAGCTCCAGCACGTCATTGCGGAAGACCACGGCGCCTTCGGTGGTGGCGAGGTTCTTGCCGACCTCGAAGGCATCCATGTTGACCTGGCTGGGCATGCCGCCGTTGTTGACCAGGTCCTTGGCGAGATGCGAGAGGCCGTCGAGCAGGCTCTTGCCGCCGGTTTCGAAGAAGCGCTTCACCGCTGCCGGGTTGGCCATGGTGTTGGTGGGGGCCATGGCTTCGGTCATCAGGTTGATCACGAAGTGGCCGCGGCTGGTATCGGACGACGACAGGTCGCTGTGCTCGATCCACTGGTGCAGTTCCTTGCGCCAGGCGAGGTAGGTCTGCAGGTAGCGCTTGTAGAGGGGGTTCTGGCTCCAGGCCGGGTCCGCGAAGCGACGGTCGTCGGCTTCCGGCTGCAGGGCCGAAGAGCCGAGCAGGACGTTTTTAAGCTCGACCCCGAAATGGGCGACGTGCTTGGCACTGTGGAAGGGCTGCTTGATGGCCTGCAGCATGACCATGCGCGCGGAGGTCAGCAGATCCTTGCCGCGGATGCCGATCACCGGGTTCAGCCCGAGGGTATTCTCAGAGGCTTGGCGCTGCAGGTCTTCATTGTTCTTGTTGCTCATCTACGACGCTCCATTGTCCAGAGGCGGATACCGGGTGACTGCTGTACGGGACAGTTAAGCGTGCCTGGTACTGCTCGGGTTACCGGGGGTGCGAAGAGAACTTCGCCGATTTCTATGAACCTGTGGTTGCCAAATGCATGGAACCTGCCAGTTCTTGGTTACCCGAGTTTGTGGATTTGCGCAAGCTGGCCCTGGGTCGGGCGCGCGCCGGGGAGTATGTCGCGAGCTTCTAGAAAATGCGCTCTAACCTAGTGCGGCATGGCCAGAAAGGGGCTGGCCGGCGCACCGGGTCAGAGCATCAGGCGGACGACGCTTTCGTCGGGATCGCGGGAGCGGCCGGCGGCGGAAAGCTGCTGCAGGTAATCCTCCCAGAGCGCTTCCTGGCGGACGGCGAGCTCATGGATGTAGTCCCAGGTGAACAGGCCGCTGTCGTGGCCGTCGTCGAAGGTCAGTTTCAGGGCATAGTTGCCCGCCGGTTCGACGCCGACGAGCGCCACCCGCGCCTTGCCGTACTGCAGGATCGGCTTGCCGTGGCCCTGCACCTCCGCCGAGGGCGAATGCACCCGCAGGAACTCCGCCGGCAGGCTGTAGCTCACCTCGCCGTAACCCAGCACCAGGGTGCGGGAGGCTTTATGCAACTGGATCGACGTAGGGATGCGCATGGCGATAGCTCCAAGCGGCAAGCTTCAAGCTGCAAGAGGCGGGGTGCTTGCCGCTTGCAGCTTGGGGCTTGAGGCTGCGGTTAGAGAATATACCGCGACAGGTCTTCGTCCTTGGCCAGCTCGCCAAGGTGGCTGTTGACGTAGGCGGCGTCGATCAGGATCGGCTTCTCGTCGTGCTGGGCGGCCAGGTCGCCGGCGCTGAAGGAGACTTCCTCCAGCAGGCGCTCCAGCAGCGTGTGCAGGCGACGGGCACCGATGTTCTCGGTCTTCTCGTTCACCTGCCAGGCGATCTCGGCCAGGCGCTTGATGCCTTCCGGTGCGAACTCGATGTTCAGGCCTTCGGTCTTCAGCAGGGCGCTGTATTGCTCGGTGAGCGAGGCGTGCGGTTCGGTGAGGATGCGCTCGAAGTCTTCGGGCGACAGGGCCTTGAGCTCCACGCGGATCGGCAGACGGCCCTGCAGCTCCGGCACCAGGTCGCTGGGCTTGGACAGGTGGAAGGCGCCCGAGGCGATGAACAGGATGTGGTCGGTCTTGACCATGCCCAGCTTGGTGTTGACGGTGCAGCCCTCGATCAGCGGCAGCAGGTCGCGCTGCACGCCCTCGCGGGAGACATCGGCGCCGCCGACGTTGCCGCGTTTGGCGACCTTGTCGATCTCGTCGATGAAGACGATGCCGTTCTGCTCCACCGCCTCCAGGGCGCGGGCCTTGAGTTCCTCTTCGTTGACCAGGCGCGCGGCTTCCTCGTCGCGCACCAGCTTCAGCGCTTCCTTGACCTTGAGCTTGCGGCTCTTGCGCTTGCCCTTGCCCATGTTGGAGAACAGGTTCTGCAACTGGCTGGTCATCTCCTCCATGCCGGGCGGGGCCATGATTTCGACGCCGGCCGGGCTTTCGGCCACTTCGATGTCGATCTCCTTGTCGTCCAGCTGGCCTTCGCGCAGGCGCTTGCGGAACAGCTGGCGGGTGTTGGAGTCCTCGCGTTGCGGCTCGTCGCCGAAGCCGCTGCGGGCCGGCGGCAGCAGGGCGTCGAGGATGCGGTCCTCGGCGGCGTCCTCGGCGCGGAAGCGCACCTTGTGCATCTCCTGCTCGCGCATCATCTTCACGGCGGCATCGGCCAGGTCGCGAATGATCGATTCGACGTCACGGCCCACATAGCCCACTTCGGTGAACTTGGTGGCCTCGACCTTGAGGAAGGGCGCGTTGGCCAGCTTGGCCAGGCGGCGGGCGATCTCGGTCTTGCCGACGCCGGTCGGGCCGATCATCAGGATGTTCTTCGGCGTCACCTCGGCGCGCAGCTCGACCGGCAGCTGCATGCGCCGCCAGCGGTTGCGCAGGGCGATGGCCACGGCGCGCTTGGCGTCGTCCTGGCCGATGATGTGGCGGTTGAGTTCGTGGACGATCTCGCGGGGGGTCATGGACATGTACGGAAACTCCGGTCTGGACGGCCTCACTCGGCGGCGTCCAGCTCCTCGATGGTGAGGTTCTGGTTGGTGAACACGCAGATGGAGCCGGCGATGTTCAGGGCGGTCTCGGTGATCTCGCGGGCGGACAGCTCGGTGCGCTGCAGCAGCGCGGTGGCCGCGGCCTGGGCGAAGCCGCCGCCGGAGCCCATGGCGATCAGGCCGTGCTCGGGTTCGACCACGTCGCCGTTGCCGGTGATGATCAGCGAGGCGTCCTTGTTGGCCACGGCGAGCATGGCTTCCAGGCGGCTGAGGGAGCGGTCGGTGCGCCAGTCCTTGGCCAGCTCGACGGCGGCGCGGACCAGGTGGCCCTGGTGTTTCTCCAACTGGCCTTCGAAGCGTTCGAACAGGGTGAAGGCGTCGGCGGTGGCACCGGCGAAGCCGGCCAGCACCTGGCCGTGGTAGAGACGGCGGACCTTCTTGGCGTTGCCCTTCATCACGGTGTTGCCGAGGGAAACCTGGCCGTCGCCACCCATGACGACTTTGCCGTTGCGGCGGACTGAAACGATTGTGGTCAAGGGGAGAGTCTCCACGCAGCGGGGCGAATTGCCCGAATGGAAACCCAGATGGGGTAGGCGGCGCGGCTTTTCAACCGCGCGCCTGCGAATAGCCGATCAGCGTGCCTGTCGTTGTTGCAACAGGAGATTACCGAAGCCGCTGCCGGCCAGCTGTTTCTGTGCGCCAGCCAACTGCTCACGGGTGGCGAAGGGGCCGACCAGCACGCGGTACCAGGTCTCCTCGCGCACGGTGCCGGATTCAACCTGGACGTTTTGCCCCAGGAGGATGATCTGCGCACGTACGCGGTCGGCGTCGTCCTTCTTGCGGAAGGAGCCGGCCTGGAGGAAGAACTGGGTGACCGGCGCCTTGGCCACGGTGGGCGGAGGCGGCGGCACCTGTCCGGCCAGGGCGGCTTCGGCGCGGGCGGCGTCGATCTTCGCGGCTTCCTCGGGCGTCACCGGCTGGGTGGGCGTGGTCGGTGGCGTGTCCTTGGGCATGGCGTCCGGCGGCACTATGACTTCGGATTCCGGCAGCAGCGTGTAGAAGTCGTATTTCGGCTTGGTCGGTTCCGGCGTCGCCTGGGGCTGTTGCTGGCCACCCGCTTGCGGGCGCGGCGTCGGCTTGCCGTTCGCCGCCTGCTGCTCGGGCTTGGTGCGACGGATGTCGTCGCGACCGGGCTCGAGCTTCATCAGCATGACCACGAAGCCGCCGATGACCAGGCCCATCGCCAGCCAGACCCAGCCCGGCACCGGCTTCTTCGGCGGTGCCTGGTAGCGGCTGGCCCCGCGCTTGGGTGCTGCTTTCTTCTTCGCCATAGTCCGTTACATGCGTTCCAGGGGTTGCAGGCCGAGCAGCTCCAGACCCTGTTTGAGGGTGCGGCCGGTCAGCGCGGCGAGGCGCAGGCGGCTTTGCTGGGTGGCTGCTTCCTCGGCGGCGAGGATCGGGCAGTTCTCGTAGAAGCTGGAGAACAGGCCGGCCAGGTCGTAGAGGTAGGTGCAGAGGATGTGCGGCACACCCTTGGCGGCGACGTTGTTGAGGGTGTCGGCGAATTGCGCCAGCTTGCCGGCCAGGGCCTGCTCCTGTTCGGCGGCGAGGATGATCTGCCCGCCGATCTCGTCGATGCCCTTGCCCAGCTTGCGGAACACGCTGGCGGTACGGGTGTAGGCGTAGAGCAGGTAGGGCGCGGTGTTGCCCTCGAAGCTCAGCATCTGCTCGAAGTTGAAGCTGTAGTCGCTGGTGCGGTGTTTGGAGAGGTCGGCGTACTTCACGGCGCCGATGCCGACGGCCTGGCCGATCTGGCGCAGCTCGGCCTCGTTCAGCTCCGGGTTCTTTTCCTTGACCAGGGCGTAGGCGCGCTCTTCGGCTTCGTTGAGCAGGTCGATCAGCTTCACGGTGCCGCCGTCGCGGGTCTTGAAGGGCTTGCCGTCGGCGCCGTTCATGGTGCCGAAGCCCATGTGTTCCATTTCGAAGTCGGGGCGTACGAAGCCGGCCAGTCGCGCGGCGGCGAAGACCATCTGGAAGTGCAGGGCCTGGCGCTGGTCGACGAAGTACAGGGCGCGGTCGGCCTTGAGCACGCCGCTGCGATAGCGGGTAGCGGCCAGGTCGGTGGTGGCGTAGAGGTAACCGCCGCCGGCCTTCTGCACGATCAGCGGCAGCGGGTCGCCTTCGGCGTTCTTGAACTCGTCCATGAACACGCAGAGGGCGCCGTCGCTCTCGGTGAGCAGGCCCTTGGTGCGCAGGTCGGCGACCACATTGGCCAGGTCATCGTTGTAGGCGCTCTCGCCCTTGACGTCGGCCATGGTGAGCTTCACGCCCAGGCGGTCGTAGACGGCCTGGCAGTGGCTCAGGGAAATGTCGTTGAAGCGGTTCCACAGGCGCAGGCACTCGTCGTCGCCGGCCTGCAGCTTGACCACCAGCTCGCGGGCGCGATCGGCGAACTCGCTGGACTCGTCGAAGCGCTTCTTGGCGGCGCGGTAGAAGCCTTCCAGGTCGGCCAGCTCGGCATCGCTGCCCACCGGCTGTTCCTGCATGAAGGCCAGCAGCATGCCGAACTGGGTGCCCCAGTCGCCCACGTGGTTCTGGCGGATCACCTCGTCGCCGAGGAACTCCAGCACGCGTGCCACGCCGTCACCGATGATGGTGGAACGCAGGTGGCCGACGTGCATCTCCTTGGCCAGGTTGGGGGCGGAGAGGTCGACGACCACGCGCTGGGCCGGGCCAGCCTTGCGCACATTCAGGTGGGCGTCGGCCAGGGCGGCGTCCAGGCGCTGGGCCAGGGCCTGGGTGTTTTGGAAGAAGTTGAGGAAACCGGGGCCGGCGATCTCCACCTTGCTTACCTGGTCGTCCTGGGGCAGGGCGGCGATGAGTTTTTCGGCCAGGTCGCGCGGCTTCAGGCCGGCCGGCTTGGCAAGCATCATGGCGATGTTGCTGGCGAAGTCGCCGTGGGTCCTGTCCTTGGTGTTTTCCACCTGGATGGCCGGGCTGAGGCCCTCGGGCAGCACGCCTTCGCTGGCGAGACGGGTCAGGGCTTGCTGGATCAGCTGGCGAATGGTGTCTTTCATGTTCTGCTCTCGGCCGGTGTACGGCGGCGCCTGGGCGCTGGTTGAAAACTGGGCATTATCGGTGCGCGGAGCCCGTAGCTTCAAGCGGCAAGCGCCAAGCCGCATGTGGGAAGCCCTTGGCGGCGGCCCTGGAACGCGACCTGCCGCTAGAAAAGATCGATCGGGTCGATATCCAGCGACCAGCGCACGCTGCGCCCGCCGGGCAACTGCTCCAGGGCCAGGCTCCAGGGCGTCAGCAGGCGGTGCAGGCTTGCGCGCGCGTTGGCCTGGACCAGCAACTGCGCACGGTGCTTGCCGGCACGGCGCTCCATGGGGGCGGGCACCGGGCCGAGCAACTCGATGCCGGACAGACCCTGTTCGGCGAGCAAATGTTCCGCTTCGGCGCAGGCGGCATCGAGAAATTCCTCGGCCTGCCCGGGTTTGTGCGCCTCGGCACGCAGCAGTGCCAGGTGGGCGAAGGGCGGCAGGCCGGCGGCGCGACGCTCGGACAGGGCCTGCTCGGCGAAGGCGAAGTAGCCCTCCTCGGTGAGTTGCACCAGCAGCGGGTGGTCGGCGAGGTGGGTCTGGATGATCACCCGGCCCGGTTCTTCCGCCCGGCCAGCACGGCCGGCCACCTGGACGATGAGCTGGGCCATGCGCTCGCTGGCGCGGAAGTCGGCGGAGAACAGCCCGCCGTCGGCATCGAGGATCGCCACCAGGGTGACGCGGGGGAAGTGGTGCCCCTTGGCGAGCATCTGGGTGCCCACGAGGATGCAGGGTTCGCCCTTGTTGATGGTGGCGAAGAGTTTGTTCATGGCGTCCTTGCGCGCGGTGCTGTCGCGGTCGATGCGCAGCACGGGGACGTTCGGGAAGAGGATGTTCAGGCGCTCTTCCGCGCGCTCGGTGCCGGCGCCGACGGGGCGCAGGTCGACCTTGGCGCAATCCGGGCAGGCGCGGGGCTGGCGCTGGGTGTGGCCGCAGTGGTGGCAGCGCAGTTCGCCGGAGCGCTGGTGCAGGGTCATCCGGGCATCGCAGCGCGGGCATTGGCTGATCCAGCCGCAGTCATGGCACAGCAGGGTCGGCGCGAAGCCGCGGCGGTTGAGGAACACCAGCACCTGCTGGCCGGCCTTGAGGGTCTGCTCGATGGCTTGTTGCAGCGGCCCGGAGAGGCCCGAGTCCAGTGGCCGGCTCTTGATGTCCAGGCGCAGGAAGCGCGGCTGGCGGGCGCCGCCGGCGCGCTGGGTCAGGCGCAGCAGGCCGTAGCGGCCGGCGTGGGCGTTCTGCAGGCTTTCCAGGGAAGGCGTGGCGGAGCCGAGGAGGATGGGGATGTTGTCCTGGCGTGCGCGTACCAGGGCCAGGTCGCGGGCGTGGTAGCGCAGGCCTTCCTGTTGCTTGTAGGAGGCGTCGTGCTCCTCGTCGATGATGATCAGGCCGGGGTTCTTCATCGGCGTGAACAGTGCCGAGCGGGTGCCGATGATGATGTCGGCCTCGCCGTCGCGAGCGGCCAGCCAGGCATCAAGGCGCTCGCGGTCGTTCACCGCCGAGTGCAGCAGGGCGATGCGCGCGTTGAAGCGGCGGGAGAAGCGCTCCAGCGTTTGCGGGCCGAGGTTGATCTCGGGGATCAGCACCAGGGCCTGCTTGCCGGCAGCGAGGGTCTCGCGGATCAGCTGCAGGTAGACCTCGGTCTTGCCGCTGCCGGTTACGCCGGCGAGGAGAAAGGCGTTGAACTGGCCGAAGGTGGAATACACGGCGTCGTAGGCGGCGCGCTGTTCGGCGTTGAGCGGCAGCTCGGCCTGGGCCAGCCAGTGCTCGTGGCGCGGCGCGGCGGTGCTGCGGCGTGTCTCGATGTAGACCAAGCCCTTTTCCTGCAGCAGGTCGAGGCTGTCCTTGTTCAGTTGCAATTGGCCAAGCAACTGGTGGGCGACGCCGTGGGGGTGCTGGGCGAGGGTGGTCAATGCCTGTCGCTGGCGCGGTGCGCGGGCCAGGCGCGGGTCGTCGGCGCGGGCGCCTTCGCTGACATGCCAGAAGCGCTCCTGGCGCGCTTCGGCCGGCTCGCCCTGGCGCAGCAGCACGGGCAGGGCCCAGCTGAGGGTGTCGCCGAGGCTGTGCTGGTAGTACTGGGCGGTCCACAGGCAGAGCTTGAACAGCTCGGCGGGCAGCGGCGGTTTCTGGTCGAGCAGTTCCAGGGCCGGGCGCAGTTTGTCTTCGGGGACATCGCTGTGCTCGGCCACTTCCACCAGGACGCCGATTACCTCGCGACGGCCGAAGGGCACGCGCAGGCGCACGCCGGGCTGCAACTGCCGGGCCGATACGCCAGCGGGCGCGCGGTAGTCGAACAGGCGGCGCAGGGGCGAGGGCAGGGCAAGGCGCAGGATGGCGTTGGGCACGGGGGTCTCCGAATGGGCGCGGCGATCCTAGCACGGCCGCACGTCGCCAGGCGTGGCGGCCGACTTGCGTGATGGCGAAGCTCTGGTATCATCTCGCGCCTGTTTCCGTGCGGTGCTCGACATAGGGTCGGGTGGCGGCACGCCAGACCTGAGGATCAAGCCATGAAACCGGAAATCCATCCCGAATACGTAGCGATCGAAGCTACCTGCAGCTGCGGTAACGTCATCAAGACCCGCTCTACCCTGGGCAAGAACATCAGCCTCGACGTTTGCTCCGAGTGCCACCCGTTCTACACCGGTAAGCAGAAAGTCCTGGACACCGGCGGCCGTATCGATCGCTTCAAGCAGCGTTTCGGTGTATTCGGCGCCAAATAAGCGACCGAATAGCCGGGAAGGCTTCGATGAAGCCTTCCAGCTGTACAGAGAAAGGCGCCTGATGGGCGCCTTTTTCGTTTCCGGTGTTCGCCCGCCCCTGCGCAAGGGCGGTGATTGACCGGCCCCCGGCTGCAGCGTAAAAAACCGCATAGCCCCGCAGGACGCAGTGGTTGCGCGAGCGGCCGCCGAGGTGATCCATGCCCGCTTTGCCTATTCTGTTGCTCTGTCTACTGCTCTCCCTCCTCACCGGCTGCGCCGTCAACCCGGCCACCGGCGAGCGCAACTTCGTGATGATGAGCGAAAGCCAGGAACTCGACCTCGGCAGCCGCTACAACCAGCAGATCCAGAAGGAATACCCGCGCTACGCCGATGATCGGCTGCAGGCTTATGTGCAGCGGGTGGGCGAGCGCGTGGCGAGGCACAGCCATCGGGCCAACCTCAATTACATCTTCACCGTTGTCGACTCGCCGGACATCAACGCCTTCGCCCTGCCGGGCGGCTACATCTATATACATCGCGGCCTGATGGCCTACCTGAACTCCGAGGCGGAGCTGGCGGCGGTGCTGGCCCACGAGGTGGGCCACGTGACGGCGCGCCACAGCGTGCAGCAGCAGAGCCAGTCCCAGGCCTGGAACATCCTTGGCCAGGCGGTGGCCATCGGCACCGGCGTCAGCGCGGCGGGCGACCTGACCAATGTGCTGGGCGGTGCGATGGTCCGGGGATACGGCCGTGACATGGAGCTGCAGGCCGATGGCCTGGGTGCACAGTACCTGGCCCGCAGCGGCTACGACCCCCAGGCGATGATCGAGGTGGTCAAGGTGCTGAAGAACCAGGAGGAGTTCGCCCGCGACGAAGCCAAGCGCAAGGGGCAGGAAGTACCCGAGTCGGGCAGCTACCACGGCGTTTTCGATACCCACCCGGATAACGACACGCGCCTGCAGCAGGTGGTCGGGCCGGCTCGGGCCCTGGCCGGTGGGCAGCAGGAGGTGGGCCGCGATGCCTACCTGAAGGCCATCGAGGGCTTGCCCTTCGGTGACTCCGCCGAGTCGGGCATCCAGCGCGGGCAGCAGTTCTATCACGTCGGCCTGGATTTCGCGCTGCGCTACCCGGATGGCTGGGGGCTGATCAACAGGTCGGATGCGCTGATCGGTCACACCGCCGACCAGCAGGCCTTCATCGCCATGCAGTTGGCGGAGCGCACCCCGGGGCTGACGCCTGCGGAGCTGCTGCACAAGCGCGCGGGCCGCCAGCGCCTGGTGATGGAGGAGACGTTCAGCAAGGATGGCGTGATAGGCGTGACGGCGGTGATTCCCGGCGATTCCGCCCGACGTGTGGCTGTCGTCTTCAAAGGGGATCAGGCGTATCTCTTTATCGCTGGGATGAGAGGAGGAGCCTCCCTGGAAACGGAGGATGCGAACTTCCTTTCCGTCATCCACAGTTTCCGCTCGCTCAAGCCCGAAGAGAAGAACCTGGCCCAGCCCCTGCGGCTGCATCTGGTGCAGGTGAAGGCCGGTGAAACCATCAGGAGCATGGCTCGCGGCGCTGGTTTGCCGGGGGATCCCGTCGAGCTGGAAAATCGTATCCGATTGATGAATAATTTGTATCCAATCGGCGAGCCGAAAGCGGGGGATTGGCTTAAAGTCGTACGTTAGAGGGCTTGACGCAGCGTGACTGAACAGTCTTGTCGCCCCCCGGTATCTTGCGTATCCTCGCCCGTCCGTCTG
Source organism: Aquipseudomonas alcaligenes MRY13-0052 (assembly GCA_000474255.1). GTDB lineage: Bacteria > Pseudomonadota > Gammaproteobacteria > Pseudomonadales > Pseudomonadaceae > Metapseudomonas > Metapseudomonas solani. The sequence goes on along the minus strand of BATO01000078.1, from coordinate 8,674 downwards.
TCACAACAGTAAAAGCGGAATGCCAAAATGTCTGATCTGAAAACTGCCGCTCTCGAGTACCACGCCCAGCCCCGTCCCGGGAAACTCAGCGTCGAGCTGACCAAGCCGACCGCCACCGCCCGCGACCTGTCGCTGGCCTACAGCCCGGGTGTGGCCGAGCCCGTCCGCGAGATCGCCCGCGATCCGGAGCTGGCCTTCAAGTACACCGGCAAGGGCAACCTGGTGGCAGTGATCTCCGACGGCACCGCGATCCTCGGCCTGGGCAACCTCGGCCCGCTGGCCTCCAAGCCGGTCATGGAAGGTAAAGGCGTGCTGTTCAAGCGCTTCGCCGGTGTCGATGTGTTCGACATCGAAGTCGACGCCGAGAGCCCCCAGGCCTTCATCGACACCGTCAAGCGCATCTCCATCACCTTCGGTGGCATCAACCTCGAAGACATCAAGGCGCCCGAGTGCTTCGAGATCGAGCGCACCCTGATCGAGCAGTGCGACATCCCGGTCTTCCACGATGACCAGCACGGCACCGCGATCGTGACCGCTGCCGGCATGCTCAACGCTCTGGAAATCTCCGGCAAGAGCCTGCCGGAAGCCAAGATCGTCTGCCTCGGCGCGGGCGCTGCAGCCATCTCCTGCATGAAGCTGCTGGTGAGCATGGGTGCCAAAGTCGAAAACATCTTCATGATCGACCGCAAGGGCGTGATCCATGCCAGCCGCGACGATCTGAACCAGTACAAGGCGGTCTTCGCTCATGAAACGCCCAAGCGCACCCTCTCGGACGCGCTGGAGGGTGCGGATGTGTTCGTCGGCCTGTCGGGTGCCAACCTGCTGAGCGCCGAAGACCTCAAGCGCATGGCGCCGAACCCGATCGTCTTCGCCTGCTCCAACCCGGATCCGGAGATCCAGCCGGAGCTGGCCCACGCGACCCGTAACGATGTGATCATGGCGACCGGTCGTTCCGACTACCCGAACCAGGTCAACAACGTGTTGGGCTTCCCCTTCATCTTCCGTGGTGCCCTGGACGTTCGCGCCACCCGCATCAACGAAGAGATGAAGATCGCCGCCGCACTGGCCCTGCGTGACCTGGCCAAGCTGCCGGTACCCAAGGATGTGTGTGATGCCTACGGCGTGGACTCCCTGGAGTTCGGCCGTGAGTACATCATTCCGAAGCCCATGGACAAGCGCCTGATCACCATCGTTTCCGATGCCGTGGCCAAGGCTGCCATCGAGTCCGGCGTGGCGACCCTGCCCTACCCGAAACACTATCCGCTGAAGTCGGTGGATGACGTGTTCAACGGTTGATCCGTCAGTCGATGAAAAAACCCGCCTCACGGCGGGTTTTTTATTGGCTGCTATTTCGTTCTGGGGTGAAGCAAAAAGCCCGTCATGGAGACGGGCTTTTGGTTGACACCCGTGATCAGAACAGATCGATGGGTGCTGCTTCGTCTGCGGGCAGTGGGCTGCCCGGGGCGCTCATGCCTGGGTCGAACTCGCTCATCGGCGGCGGTGAGTCCTCGCTCTTGAACAGTTCGAAGAAGGCGTTGGGCGCACCTGGTGCGGCGGCGCGGCCGCTCAGGGGGTCGATGCGCAGGGTGAGTATGCCTTCGGGCTCGGGCAGCACGTGCTCCGGTTTGTCCTTCAGGGCCGCGCTCATGTAGGTCATCCAGATGGGCAGGGCGACGGTGCCGCCGTATTCGTGGCGACCGAGGCTTTCCGGCTGGTCGAAGCCGACCCAGACGGTGGTGACGTAATCGGCGTTGTAGCCGGAGAACCAGCTGTCCTTGGATTCGTTGGTGGTGCCGGTCTTGCCGGCGATGTCGCCACGACCCATGGACAGTGCGCGTCTGCCGGTGCCGCGCTTGATCACGTCCTGCAGCATGCTGTTGAGGATGTAGGTGGTGCGCGCGTCGACGATGCGCTCGGCTACCGCCGGCTCCTGATGCTCGACGCTGGGTAGGCGGCTGTCTGGTGCGGCGACCGTCTGGGCGACCTCGGTATCCGGCGCGTCGTCTTTCGGCACGGAAGGCGGGTTGGCGGTGAAGATCACCTTGCCGTCCCGGCTTTCGATGCGATCGATCAGGTAGGGCTGGATCTTGTAACCGCCGTTGGCGAAGGTGCTCCAGCCGCTGGCGATCTCCATGGGCGTCAGCGTGGCGGTGCCCAGGGCCAGGGACAGGTTGCGGGGCAGTTCCTGTTTGTTGAAGCCGAAGCGGCTGATGTAGTTCAGCGCGTATTCGATGCCCACGGCTTGCAACAGGCGGATCGATACCAGATTGCGTGACTTGTAGAGCGCCTCGCGCAGGCGGATCGGGCCGAGGAAGGTGTTGTTGTCGTTCTTCGGGCGCCAGACCTTGTCCAGGTACTCGTCGACGAAGACGATGGGGGCGTCGTTGACCAGGCTGGCGGCGGTGAAGCCGTTATCCAGGGCGGCGCTGTAGAGGAACGGCTTGAAGCTGGATCCGGGCTGGCGCTTGGCCTGGACCGCGCGGTTGTAGTTGCTCTGCTCGAAGGAGAAGCCGCCGACCAGGGAGCGGATTGCACCGTTCTCCGGGTCGAGGGAAACCAGTGCGCTCTGAGCGGCCGGCTGCTGGACGAAGAGCAGGTTGCCATCTGCCTGGCGCTGGACGCGGATCAGGTCACCGACCTGGACGACATCGGCCGGTTGCTGGGGGCGTGGGCCAAGGCTGTTGGTGTTGAGGAAGGGGCGGGCCCATTTCATGCTGTCCCAGCCGACGGTTTCTTCCTTGCCGCCACGGGTGAGCACGAGGAGACCGCTTTTCTCCACCTGGCTGACGATCGCCGGCTCCAGGCCGCCAATGGTTCGCTGCTTGACCAGTTCCTGCGTCCAGCTTTCGCGAGTCATGCCGGGGAAGCGCGATTCCGGACCACGATAGCCGTGGCGCTGGTCGTACTCCATCAGCCCGCCGCGCAGTGCGCTGTTGGCCGCTTCCTGCAGGTCGCTCGGTACGGTGGTAGTGACGCGGAAGCCTTCGGTATAAGCCTCGCTGCCGAAGCGGCCGACCATCTCGGCGCGGGCCATTTCGGCAACATAGGGCGCGTTCACTTCCGGCGTCGGTACGTGGTAACTGGCGTCGATCGGCTCTGCTATCGCCTGGTCGTAGCGTGCCTGGTCGATGCGGCCGAGCTTGAGCATGCGGCCAAGGATCCAGTCGCGGCGCTCCTTGCTGCGTACAGGGTTGACGAGCGGGTTGAAGCGCGAGGGGGCCTTGGGCAGGCCGGCGATCATCGCCATCTGCGCCAGGCTGACATCACGGATCGATTTGCCGTAGTACACCTGGGCGGCAGCTTCGATACCGTAGGCGCGGTTGCCGAGGTAGATCTTGTTTACGTAGAGCTCGAGGATTTCATCCTTGCTGAGCTCCCGTTCTATCTGCAGGGCGAGAAGTATTTCATTGATCTTTCTGGAGAAGCTTCTCTCGCTGGTGAGGAAATAGTTCTTCGCCACCTGCATGGTGATGGTGCTGCCGCCGCTCTGGATATGACCACTTTTCAATAATTGCGTGGCAGCGCGCACCAGGCTGGTGAGGTCGACGCCATAATGGTTGGCGAAGTTGTCATCCTCGGCAGCCAACAATGCCTGGATGAATTCCGGTGGTATGTCCGCGAAACGGATGGGCGCACGGCGCATCTCGCCAAATTCGGCGATCAGCTTGCCGTCGCTGCTGTACACGCGCAGCGGGATCTGCAGCTGGATGCTGCGTAGGGAATCGACAGAAGGAAGAGTCGGGCTAAGGTAGAGGTAAGCGCCGCTGAAACTGAGCAACAGCCCACAAAAAACGGCGACGCAGGACCACCAGAAAAACTTCAGCAGGCGTATCAAGGCTCTTGGATTTCCAGATAAAAGAATGAGTTAAGCGGAAGCAGATCTTAAAAGGGAAAAACTGTTCACATTATAAGCGTTTTTTTTCCTGGGTCGCCATTTGCGCTTCTGTCAAGACTGTTATTTAATGTGGAAAAACATAAATCGTCCGTAAGTCTCGGATGCTGATAGGAAATCGGTCGTGCTAGGGCTCTTCAACAAGAAAGCGAATACGCTGCTGGGGATCGACATAAGCTCGACCTCAGTCAAGCTCCTTGAATTGAGTCGCTCGGGAAGCCGCTACAAGGTAGAGGCCTACGCCGTCGAGCCGCTCCCACCGAATGCTGTGGTCGAAAAGAACATCGCCGAACTGGAGGGGGTCGGCCAGGCGTTGTCCCGTGTTCTGAGCAAGGCGAAAGCCAGCTCCAAGTCCGTGGCTGTTGCCGTGGCGGGCTCCGCTGTAATCACCAAGACCATCGAGATGGATGCCGGTCTTTCCGACGACGAGTTGGAAAACCAGCTGAAGATCGAGGCGGACCAGTACATCCCTTACCCGCTCGAAGAAGTCGCCATCGACTTCGAGGTGCAGGGTGTGTCTTCGCGCAACTCCGAGCGGGTTGATGTGCTGCTTGCGGCATGCCGCAAGGAGAACGTCGAGGTCCGTGAGGCGGCGCTGGCACTGGCGGGTCTGACCGCCAAGGTCGTCGACGTCGAAGCCTATGCGCTGGAACGTGCCTATGGGCTGCTCGCTGCGCAACTGGGCAGCGGCCATGACGAGCTGACCGTCGCAGTGGTGGATATCGGCGCGACCATGACGACGCTGAGCGTTCTGCACAACGGGCGGACTATCTATAGCCGCGAGCAGCTTTTTGGCGGGCGTCAGCTCACCGAGGAGATTCAGCGCCGCTATGGCCTGTCCGTGGAAGAAGCCGGTCTTGCCAAGAAGCAGGGCGGTCTTCCGGATGACTACGACAGCGAAGTGTTGCAGCCGTTCAAGGATGCAGTGGTCCAGCAGGTGTCTCGCTCGCTGCAGTTCTTCTTCGCTGCGGGTCAGTTCAACGATGTCGACTACATCCTCCTGGCGGGCGGTACTGCGTCCATTCCTGATCTGGATCGGCTGATCCAGCAGAAGATCGGCACTCCTACCCAGGTTGCCAACCCCTTCGCGGAGATGGCGCTGAGCGGCAAGGTCAATGCGGGTGCATTGGCCAGTGATGCCCCGGCGCTGATGATTGCCTGCGGACTGGCGATGAGGAGTTTCGACTGATGGCACGCATCAACCTACTTCCCTGGCGGGAGCAGCTACGCGAGGAGCGCAAGCAGCGCTTCCTCGTGGCCCTGGCGGGTGTGCTGGTGGTTTCGGCTGGCCTGGTGTTCCTTGGCGATCAGTACCTGAACGCCGAGATCGAGAACCAGCAGGCGCGTAACGAGTTCGTGCGCAAGGAAATCGCCGTGCTGGATACGCGGATCAAGGAGATCAGCGAACTCAAGACCCGTCGTCAGCAACTGCTTGAACGGATGAAGATCATTCAGGACCTGCAGGGCAACCGCCCCATTATCGGTCGAGTGTTCGATCAGTTGGTTCGCACACTGCCGGATGGTGTTTATTTCAGCGGCGTGACGATGAAAGGGCAGAGTATTGCGATTGTCGGTGCGGCCGAATCCAACAACAGGGTTTCGAACCTGATGCGTAATCTTGATGCATCCGAGTGGCTGACTGCGCCGAACCTGACTGAGGTGAAGGCAATAACTGCCGGCGCTGTCGATCAGGCGAATATCTTCCAGTTGACTGTGCAGCAGACCCAGCCTGCTGTCGATGCAGAAGGAGTCAAGAAATGAGCTTGGCTGACTCCCTAGAAAGCTTGCGCAAGGTTGACCTGAACGATCTTGACTTCAATAACGTTGGCTCTTGGCCGGCTGCTGTCAAGGCAATAGCCTGTGTGCTGTTGATGGCTGCCATTCTCGCTCTAGGTTACAACTTCCACCTCAAGGATCTTGAGGTGCAACTCGACCAACAAAGAGCTGAAGAATTGGCGCTTAAGGAACAATTCTCCACCAAAGCATTCCAGGCAGCGAATCTCGAGGCCTATAAAGACCAGATGAAGGAAATGGAAACTTCCTTCGGGGCTCTTCTTCGCCAGCTGCCAAGCGATACCGAAGTGCCTGGCCTGTTGGAGGACATTACTCGAACCGGGCTGGGGAGTGGTCTTGAGTTCGAAGAAATCAAATTGCTTCCTGAGGCTGTCCAGCAGTTCTACATCGAACTGCCAATTCAGATTTCAGTAGTGGGTAGTTATCACGATCTGGCAACTTTCGTCAGTGGCGTTGCCAGCCTGCCGCGTATCGTTACGCTGCACGACTTCACCATTGCGCCAGCGGGTGCTGACAGCACTTCCAAGCTGCGTATGAGCATCTTGGCCAAGACCTATCGCTATAACGACAAGGGGCTGCAGAAATGATTACCAGCACCCGTCTTATTCTTTCTGGTCTGCTGTTGGTTAGTCTTTCCGGCTGCGGCAATAGCGGTGATTTTGCTGATCTTCAAGCCTACATGGATGAGGTTCGTGCTCGTCCGAAGGGGTCGATCGAGCCTCTCCCGAAATTCCAGCCCTATGAGGCATTTACATACAGCGCTGCAGCCTTGCGTAGTCCTTTCCAGCCACCGGTCAAGATCGATCTGGCGAACAAGATAAAGGGCAGCAAGGACGTGCATCCGGATGAAACCCGGGTCAAGCAGTTCCTCGAAGGCTTCAATATCGAAGCATTCGAGATGGTAGGCACGCTTTCCAACGAGGGGGGCATGTTTGCGCTTGTTCGGGGTGCGGGAGGGGTGCACCGAATAAGGGTTGGCGATTTCCTGGGCCGCAATGACGGCAAAGTCATCGCTATCAATGAATCCAAGATTGACGTCGTCGAGATAGTCCCGGACGGAGAGGGCGGCTGGCTGGAGCGCCCGCGCAGTCTCACGCTCAAAGAGCGCTCTTAAGGGCGGGGTGACTTATGAACAACAAACACCGGTCTGCACAACGGAACCAGATAATGAACAGCTCGCTTTCGCGCCTCGGTATTTCTCTATTGGCCGCCATGTTGTCGCCAGTACTGCTGGCCGCTGACCTGCAGGGCCTCGATGTAGCGGCGTTGCCTGGTGGCAAGGTCGAACTGAAACTCGCTTTTGATGAGCCCATTGTGGCGCCGCGTGGCTATACCATCGAGCAACCGGCGCGCATCGCTCTGGATCTTCCCGGGGTGGCCAACAAGCTGGGCAGCAAGAACCGTGAGCTCGGCGTCGGTAACGCGCGCAGCGTCACTATCGTCGAAGCTAAAGACCGTACCCGGTTGATCGTCAATCTAGCGACACTCGTGCCTTACAGCACGCGTGTTGAGGGTAACAATCTCTTCGTCATAGTTGGTGAAGCAGCTGTTGCCGGTCAGCAAGTTGCCAGTTCCGCTCCTGTGGCGGCGCCCGCCGCAGCTGCGCCCGTCAAGGCTTTTGCGGCGGTCGGCAAGGCAATCAACAATATCGACTTCCAGCGCGGCGATCAGGGCGAGGGCAATGTTGTCATCACTCTGTCCGACCCGACTGTGAGCCCAGATATTCAGGAGCAGGGTGGCAAGATCCGCCTCGACTTCTCCAAGACCCAGCTTCCCGAGTCTCTGCGTGTCCGTCTTGATGTGAAAGACTTCGCGACCCCTGTTCAATTCGTCAGTGCTTCTGGCTCCTCGGGGAACGCCAGTATCACCATCGAGCCCACTGGCTATTACGACTATCTGGCGTATCAGACCGACAACAAGCTCACCGTCAGCATCAAGCCGTTGACGCAGGACGATGTCGAGAAGCGCAAGAACGAGCGCTTTGCCTACTCCGGCGAAAAGCTTTCGCTGAACTTCCAGGATATCGATGTACGTTCGGTGCTGCAGTTGATCGCCGACTTCACCGACCTCAACCTGGTGGCCTCGGATACCGTTCAAGGCAATATCACGCTGCGCCTGCAGAATGTGCCCTGGGATCAAGCGCTGGACCTCGTCCTGAAGACCAAGGGTCTCGACAAACGCAAGGTGGGTAACGTGCTGCTGGTCGCTCCGGCAGACGAGATCGCTGCGCGTGAACGCCAGGAGCTCGAGTCTCAGAAGCAGATTGCCGAACTGGCACCGCTGCGTCGCGAGCTTATCCAGGTGAACTACGCCAAGGCGGCGGACATCGCCAAGCTGTTCCAGTCCGTGACCAGTGGCAACGAATCCTCGGATGAGCGCGGCTCGATCACTGTGGATGACCGCACCAACAGCATCATCGCCTACCAGACCCAGGACAAACTGGACGAACTGCGCCGTATCGTTGCGCAGCTCGATATCCCGGTCCGTCAGGTCATGATCGAGGCCCGTATCGTTGAAGCCAACGTGGACTACGACAAGTCGCTGGGCGTGAACTGGCGCGGGGCTCGGGTAGGCGACAACAACTTCGTGATTGGTGGTGACGGTGGTATCCGTACAGGCGGAGGCGGCACTTCTCCGAACGCCGCGCTTGGTACCTTCGTTGATATGGGGGCCACGGGGGCCACTTCTTCCCTCGGCATCGGATTCGTAACCGACAACACCATCCTCGACCTCGAACTCTCCGCCATGGAGAAGACCGGTAACGGCGAGATCGTGTCCCAGCCCAAGGTCGTTACCTCGGACAAGGAAACCGCCAAGATCCTGAAGGGCGCTGAGATTCCGTATCAGGAAGCCAGCTCCAGCGGTGCCAGCACCACCTCCTTCAAGGAAGCGGCCCTGTCCCTGGAAGTGACCCCGCAGATCACGCCTGACAACCGCATCATCATGGAAGTCAAGGTGACCAAGGATGCCCCGGACTTCTCCAACGCG
>BATO01000079.1 GCA_000474255.1 Aquipseudomonas alcaligenes MRY13-0052 | reverse complement strand
TCCTGTGGGAGCGGTTTCAACCGCGAAAAGCATCGCGAATGAATTCGCTCCCACACAGTTCCCCCCATAAACCGCGCCGCGCCACCGGAAAAACACCCTGTCGCTGCACTGCTGCCCCAGCAACACCATGCAAGCACCGGGCTGCTGGCCTTGCAGCACGGCATCCGCAATCGCGCCGCCCATCAAAATAAATCCCTTTTAATTCAATGGCTTGAATTTAAATCAAAAAGCGGCACGCATGCTGCTATGTCACCAGGCCCATGCGGTCGATGCGCCTTGCGCTACCGACTGCCAGCTGTTCGCCCAGGACTCCACCCATGCAGCCGATACCTGTTCCACCCTCGCCCTTCACGGCATCGTTCCCGCCATGCGGGGCGCGACCATGAGCCAGCGCCCGTCCGCCTTCCTGTTCAATTTCCTGCTGCTGGCCGCCTTCAGTGGCGCCACCATCGGCATGGCGAAGATCGTCACCACCCTTTATGCGCTGGAGCTGGGTGCCAACTCCATGCAGATCGGCGTGATCGCCGCCATGGAGTCCCTGGGGATGATCTTCGTCACCCTGCCCGCCGGCTTCGTCATCGCCCGCTTCGGCGCGCGGCGGGTGTACTTCCTCGCCAGCCTCGGGCCGATGCTGCTGAACCTGCTGATCCCGGTGTTCGCCAGTTGGTGGTGGCTGGCGCTGGCGCGGCTGCTGATCGGCCTGTGCATCCCCTTCCGCATCGTTTCGATGAACAGCGCCTTCCTCCGCCAGCTGCGCCATATCGGCCACGCCAAGGCCGGCTGGTACCGCGGCGCGCTGACCCTGGGCATGGGGCTGATCGGCCCGCTGCTGGGCAACGCCCTGAGCGGCACCGGCAGCTTCACCCTGGGCTTCGTGGTGATCGGCCTGTGCTTCGGCGCCATGGCCGCCTACAGCCTGGGCTTCTGGAACGAGGACGGCGGCGACGAGAGCGCCGCCAGCGCACCCGGTGGCGGGCTGCTGGACGAGGTGCGCGGCATGCTGGCCAACCCGGCGATCAGCGAGAGCTGCCTGATCGAGGCGGTCAGCGCCTCCACCGGCTCCCTCTACGGCACCTTCATCCTGTTGCTGGCCATGCAGGTGGCCGGGCTGACCCAGGGCCAGGCCGTGAGCCTGGTGATGATCCAGGGGCTGGCCTCGGTGCTCGCCCTGTTCGGCCTCGGCCGCCTGGTGCAGCTCGGCGGCCGCGCCTTCGCCTATGGCTCCAGCCTGCTGGCGGCGGTGGCGGCGCTGGCCCTGCTGGGCCTGGCCCACCACTACTGGCTGCTGGCCCTGGGCGCGGTGCTGCTGAGCATCGCGGCGGCCCAGGTGCACCTGGTGAACATGGCGCAACTGGCCAGCCACGCCATGGACAAGAGCAAGATCTCCGGCCTGTTCAACCTCGCCACCATGCTCGGCGGCTTCGGCGGCGCCATGCTCGGCGGGCTGGTCAGCCACCTGGTGGGGCTCGGCAACCTGTTCCTCTGCTGGATTCCCCTGGTGCTGGCCACCGCCCTCGCCTGCTGGTTGCGCGCCCGGCGCCGCACGCCGGCCAACGCCCCCTCGCTGTTGAATGAGGCCTGACATGACCGCGACCCTGAAACGCCTGCCGGGTGCGCTCACCTGGCTGATCTCGCCCCTGGCGCTGCTCGCGCTCTGGGCCCTGGTGGCCGACGCCGGCCTGTTCCCGCGTCAGTTGCTGATCCCGCCGCTGCACGTGCTGCAGGCCTTCGAGGAACTGCTGCAGAGCGGCGAGCTGCAGGAGCACCTGGGCGGCAGCCTGTCGCGCCTGGGCCTGGGCTTCTGCTTCGGCGCCGTCGGCGGCCTGGCCTTCGGCGTGCTGATGGCGCTGTCGAAACAGGTGGAGGCCTATTGCGGCCCGCTGTTCCATTGCCTGCGGCAGATCCCCAGCATCGCCCTGATCCCGATGTTCGTGCTGTTCTTCGGCATCGAGGAGACCTTCAAGATCGTCATCGTCGCCAAGGCGGCGTTCTTCCCGGTGGCCCTGGCCGCCAGCGAGGGGGTGAAGGCCATCCCGCGCAGCTACTTCGAGGTGGCCGACGTGTATCGCCTGAGCTGGCCGACCCTGGTGCGCGAGGTGGCCTTCCCCGCTGCCGCGCCACCGATCATCACCGGCCTGCGCATCAGCCTCACCCGCGCCTGGGTGGTGCTGGTGGCCGCCGAGCTGCTGGCCGCCGACAGCGGCCTGGGGCAGATGATCGAGATGGGCCGGCAGATGCTGCGCATCGACGTGGTGATGGTCGGCGTGCTGGTCACCGGGGTGATCGGCTTCAGCCTCGATTTCGTTTTCCGCCTGCTGGAACGCCGCCTGTTCCGCTGGCAGTCGCGCTAGGAGATGCCCATGTCCCGAATCCTTTCATGGCTGCCGCGCCTGCGTGGCCTGGTGCTGCCGCTGGCCCTGGTGGCCGGCTGGGAAGCCCTGTCGCGCCAGGACGCCGCCAACGCCTACGCCTTCGTCCCGCTGAGCCGCATCGGCCAGGCGCTGGTCGAACTGCTGGGCAACGGCGAGCTACTGGTCAACCTCTTCGCCAGCCTGGCGCGCACCAGCGGCGGGCTGCTGTTCGGCGTGCTGTTCGGCCTGGGCCTGGGCGTGCTGATGGCACTGTCGAAGGTGGCCGACCGGGTCATCGGCCCGCTGTTCCACTCCATCCGCCAGGTGCCGATGCTGGGCTGGATCCCGCTGATCGCCATGTGGTTCGGCAATGGCGAATTCTCCAAGGTGTTGATCGTCTCCCTCGCCGCCTTCTACCCGATGGTGCTCAACACCTACGAGGGTTTCACCCAGGTGGAGAAGCGCTACCGCGAGGTGGGCCGGGTCTTCGAGCTGGGCCCCTTGCAGCAGTTCCGCCACGTGCTGCTGCCCGCCGCGCTGCCAAGCATCGCCAACGGCCTGCTGCACGCCCTGGCCTTCGCCTGGGTGACGGCGGTGGGCAGCGAGCTGTTCCTCTCCTCCGGGGCCGGCCTGGGCAACCTGATGATGAGCGCCGAAGCCGGCTCGCGCATGGAGGTGATCGTCCTCGCGGTGCTCTGCATCGGCCTGCTCGGCTACCTGATGAACCTCACCTTTTCCCGCCTGGCGCGCCATCTGCTGCGCTGGCGCAACACCCGTTGAACGCAGGTTGATGACCATGACAGCACTCCCACAGAAGGCCCCGCTGGGGCAGCCCCACACGCTGACCGGTGCCCTGGAGATCCGAGGCCTGAGCAAGCAGTACCGCATTGAGGGCCGCACCCTGCCGGTGCTCGAAGGCATCGACCTGAAGGTCGCCCCTGGCGAGTTCGTCAGCATCGTCGGCGCCAGCGGCTGCGGCAAATCCACCCTGCTGCGGCTGATCGTCGGCCTGGAAAACGATTACCAGGGCGAGATCCTCCTCGACGGCCAGCGCATCGCCGCCACCAGCCTGGAGCGCGGCATCGTGTTCCAGGACCACCGCCTGTTCCCCTGGATGACGGTGCGCGAGAACATCGCCCTGGCCCTGAAGAACCACCGCCTCAGCGCCGCCGAGAAGGAGCGCCTGGTGGCCGAGCACATCGCCCTGGTCAACCTGCAGGGCTTCGAGAACGCCTGGCCGCACCAGCTTTCCGGCGGCATGGCACAACGCGCGGCCATCGCCCGGGCGCTGGTGAACAAGCCGAAGATCCTGCTGCTTGACGAGCCCCTGGGCGCCCTCGACGCGCTGACCCGCGTGCACCTGCAGCGCGAACTGCAGCGCATCTGGATCCAGCAGCGCAGCACCATGATCATGGTCACCCACGACGTGGAGGAAGCGCTCTACCTGGGCGACCGGGTGATCGTGCTCGACTCCCACCCGGGGCGCATCAAGCACGAGATCCGGGTCGACCTGCCGCACCCGCGCGACCGTGCCTCGCCGCTGCTGCAGACGCTCAAGGAGGAGCTGCTCACCGAGCTCACCGGCCACGACACCCCCACCGCCGGCCAGGCGGCCTGAGGAGCGCAGCATGCGGATCGTCACCCTCGCCGGCAGCCCCGGCCTGCGCTCACGCTCCGGCGTGATCCTCGCCCACGGCCAGCGCTGGCTGGTGGAGCACGGCGCCAGCGTGCGCCATTTCGGCATCCACGACTTCAAGGCCGAGGACCTGCTCCACGCGCGCTTCGACAGCCCGGACGTGCAGGCGCTGATCGAGGCGGTGGCTGCGGCAGACGCCCTGGTGATCGCCACGCCGGTGTACAAGGCGTCCTTCTCCGGCGCCCTGAAGACCCTGCTCGACCTGCTGCCGGAGCGTGCCCTGTGCGACAAGCCGGTGCTGCCCATCGCCAGCGGCGGCAGCCTGGCCCATATGCTCGCGGTGGACTATGCGCTGAAGCCGGTGCTCTCCGCGCTCAAGGCGCAGCAGGTGCTGCACGGCATCTTCGCCATCGACGCCCAGGTCAGCTACGACGACCAGGGCGGCACCCTCGCCGACGATCTGCGTCAGCGTCTGGGGGACGGCCTGCAGCAGTTGCTGGAAATCCTCCAGCGTCGCCCCGCACGGCTGCAGCCGCACCAGTTGGGGGACAGCCTGCGGCTGTCGCAATGGGGTATCTGAACCCGGCCTTCAGGTACCCAGGCGGATGGCGCCGCCCAGCTCGTCGAACAGCGTCACCACCGAGCGCAGGGCGCGGCAGTCCGGACGGGTCAGCAGCCACAGGGCGGTGTCGCAATCCGGCAGTTCGCCCTCCAGCGCCTGCAGCCCGTCGCCGATGAGGAAGCGTGGCAGGGCCGCCACGCCGAGCCCGGCACGGGCCATTTCGGCGACCGAGAGCATGCTGTTGCAGCGGTAGGCCGGCACCAGCGCCGGGTAGCGCTGGCGGCGCCAGACCACGCTGGGGTGGTTGGGCAGGAATTCGTCCGGGGCGATCCAGGCCATGGCGGCCAGGTCGCTGGCGTCGCGCCCTTGCAGGTAGGCCGGGCTGGCGCACAGACCGTAGGCGACCTGGCCCAGGCAGCGGCCGACCAGGTGTTGCGGCGGCGCATTGGTCAGGCGCAGGGCGATGTCGGCATCGCGGCGGCTGAGGTTGGCGAAGTCGTTGGAGGTGGCCAGTTCCAGGTGCAGGGCCGGGTAGCTGGGCATGAAGCGCGCCAGGGCCGGCAGCAGCAGGCCATGCAACACCGAGTCGGTGCAGGTCAGGCGCACCGTGCCGTTGAGCACCTCGCGGCCCTGCTCCAGGGCCACCCGTGCCGCCTCCAAGGCCTGCTCGGCCTGTTCCGCCTGCTGGGCCAGGAGCAGCGCGGTGCTGCCGGGCAGGTAGCCGGCGCGGCTCTTCTCGAACAGTTCCTCGCCCAGGGCCTTCTCCAGCTTGCGCACCGCGCGGAACACCGTGGAGACGTCCACCTTGAGCAGTTCGGCGGCCCGCGCCAGGCTGCCGCCCCGGACCAGGGCGAGCACCAGGGCCAGGTCGCCGTGCTCCAGTCGATAGTGCGCAGCTGCAATGATCAATTGTGTTTTCGCCAATATTGAGTGCCAGGACGCAACTATATAGTCCGTCTGCCACCGCGCATATAGCGCCGTAGACAAGGAACGGACATGGCTTCCACCCTCCCCCGCGCCACCCGCCTGCGCATCGCCCTGATCGGCGACCGCAACCCCGAAATCACCGCCCACCAGGCCATTCCCGAGGCGCTGTCCCTGGCCGCTTCGGCGCTGGACATCGGCCTGGCGCCCACCTGGCTGGCCACCGATGCCCTCGACACGGCCACCCTCGCCGGTTTCGACGGCCTCTGGTGCGTGCCGGGCAGCCCCTACCGCCACACCGAAGCAGCGCTGCGTGCCATCGGCCATGCCCGGCTCGAGGGCGTGCCCTTCCTCGGCACCTGCGGCGGCTTCCAGCATGCGTTGCTGGAGTACGCGCGCAATGTGCTGGGCTGGGCCGATGCCGAGCACGGCGAGAGCGCGCCCGAGGCCGCCCGCCAGGTGATCGCGCCGCTGTCGTGCTCGCTGGTGGAGGCCATCGATTCGGTGCGCCTGGAACCCGGCTCGCGCATCGCCCGGGCCTACAGTGCGGAGCTGGCCTTCGAGGGCTACCACTGCCGCTACGGGCTCAACCCGCAGTTCGCCGCGGCACTGCTCGGCGGGCCGCTGAAAGCCAGCGCGCGGGACGCCAGCGGCGAGGTGCGTGCCGTGGAGCTGGAGGGCCATCCCTTCTTCGTCGCCACGCTGTTCCAGCCGGAACGTGCCGCCCTCGCCGGTCGCCTGCCCGCGCTGGTGGCGGCCTTCGTCGCGGCCTGCGCCCGATGAGCGGCGACGATGGGCAGGCGTTCGCCCAGACGCCGGCGGCGCCCTACTACGCGGTGATCTTCACCTCGCTGCGCACCGCCACGGACGACGGCTACGGCGACACCGCCGAGCGCATGGTGGACCTGGCGCGCGAGCAGCCGGGCTTCCTCGGCGTGGAGTCGGCACGGGGCACGGACGGGCTGGGCATCACCGTTTCCTACTGGGAGAGCGAGGCGGCGATCCTCGCCTGGAAGCGCCAGGGCGAACACAGCCTGGCGCGTGCCCGGGGCCGGGCGGATTGGTACAGGGCCTTCGAGGTGCGCATCGCCCGGGTGGAGCGCGCCTACGGCTTCTCTCGCGAGGGGGAACCGGCCTGAGGCTGGCCGTGGTTGCGCTGGAAGGTCTCCTCGCCCATGGCGGCGATCTGGCCGTCGATCAGCGCTTCGAAAGGCTTGAGCAAGGCATCGAAGCTGGCCGGTGCTTCCAGCAGGTCCAGCGCCTGGGCGATGGCCTCGACGGTGGACAGCGCCCCCGGCGCCGGAGCCTTGCGCAGGCGGTAGCGGGAGACGCCGCCGGCCGGCAGCGTGACCCGGGGCAAGGCCGCCAGGGCGGGATTGAGGTGCAACAGCTTGCGCGCCTTGCGCCAGGTGCCGTCGGGCACCACCAGCAGCACGGGGCGCCCGGCGCTGCCGTCCAGCTCCGCCAGCGACACGGCCTCGTCCCCCGGGAACAGCAGCCGCGCGTCATGGCGCGGGTCGGCCAGTTCGGCCGCCAGCTCAGGGAAATGCTCACCCACCCGCAGCTCAGCGTTCTCCAGACCCAGCGCTGCCAGCCGTGCGGTGTTCAGCGCATGCCCCACCTCGCTCGGGTGCTGCAGGACGAGCACGCGGGTACGGCTGGGCAGGCTGGGGATCAGCGGGCACAGGCAATGGCTGGCGGGGCGTTGGCAGCGGGGGCATTGGGGGCGGGACATGGGCGGGGATTTTGCCATGGAACCTGGGCGCGGCGCGGGGCATTTTCGCGAATGAACTAGCGCCCACAAGATCGCGAAGGGCATGACCGCTGCGTAGGGTGGAGGTCGCTTTTTACCTCCACCGGGCGGCGTCGAGCGCGGCACGTTGTGATGCCTGAAACGCCGCGTTGATGGGTTTCGCGGAGCTCTACCCATCCTACGCAAGATCAGGAGTCGAGTTCGGCATATCGTCATGCATGGAGCTTCGCACTGATGGGTTTCGCAGAGCTCGCGGAACGCCGCCCGCCCCATCCTACGGACACGGGGACGGGGTTCGGGAAAGTGGGGCATCCCTGCCCCGGGAACCGCGCCCTCCTGCGTGGCTCCGCCCGCCCATGCTCGGTCGCTAGCGGTTGAAGCGTTCCGCCAGGCTGTGCAGGTACTCGGCCATGTGCTCGAGGTCCTGGCTGATCTGCGCGCCTTCCTGGGCCTGCCCGGCGCTGTGGTCGGAGAGCTGGGCGATGCGGGTGATCTGCCGGCTGATGTCGTCGGCCACGTGGCTCTGTTGTTCGGACGCGGCGGCCATCTGCTGGCTCATGCCGGTGATGCGCGTCACCGCCTGGCTGATGCCATCGAGCGCCTTGCCGACAGCCTCGACGCTGCCGACGCTGTCACGGGAAATTTCCTCGCCCCGGTTGGCGGTAGCCACCGCGCGGTCGGCACCGGAGCGCAGCGAGGCAATGATCTGGTGGATCTGCTCGGTGGACTGGCGGGTGCGCGAGGCCAGCGAGCGCACCTCGTCGGCCACCACCGCGAAGCCCCGGCCCTGCTCGCCTGCCCGGGCCGCTTCGATGGCGGCGTTGAGCGCCAGCAGGTTGGTCTGCTCGGCGATGGAGGTGATGACGTCGGCCACGCTGCCGATGGACTGGGTGGAGTTGGCCAGCTCGTTCACCGCCTGGCCGATCTCGCTCACCGCACTGGCCATGTGCTGCATGGCGCTCAGGCTATCCCCGGCCAGGCCGCGCCCCTGCTGCGCCAGGCGGTCGGCCTCCTCGGCGGCATGGGCGGTGTTCTGCACGTTGTGCGAGACCTCCTGGATGGTTGCTGCCATCTGGTTGATGGCAGTGGCGGACTGGTCGGTCTCGGAGCGCTGCTGCTCCAGCAACTCGGCGCTGGAGCGTGACAGCCGGGAGGAGTCCGAGGCCCGTAGCTTGACGTTGATGCCGGCATCCTCCAGCCGCGTGAGGGCCGTCTGCAGGCGCGCCTCCTCGCTGATCATGGCCATGTCGAGCAGCGCCTGCGCACCCTTGTTGCTGGAATAGGTCAGCGATACCAGGCCGCTGGTGAAAGCCTTGGGATGCTCGGCCAGGGTGCGGCGGATGGTCTGCCGCTTGCTGTAGAGCTGGTAGGAGCCGAGGGCGAACATGGTCACCAGCATCAGGCCCACGAGCGCCGGACCGCCAATGAGCAGGTGACCGCCGAGGATCACCAGGGTGGCGAGGATCACCGGCCAGGAACGGACCAGATCGTAGGTCCAGTACTCGATCCAGGGCACCGGCGCCTTGCCGGCCCGCAGGCGCGCGTAGAGGGCGTCGGCGCGCTGCACCTGCTCGCGGGTGGGCAGCGAGCGCACGGACTCGTAGCCGACCATCTGGCCGTTCTCGTACACCGGGGTGACATAGGCGCTGACCCAGTAGAAGTCGCCGTTCTTGGAGCGGTTCTTCACCAGGCCCATCCAGGGCTTGCCCTGCTTGAGGGTGTCCCACATGTGGCCGAAGACGGCGGGCGGCATGTCGGGGTGGCGCACCAGGTTGTGCGGCTGGCCGACCAGCTCCTCGCGGGAGAAGCCGCTGATCTCGACGAAGGCGTCGTTGCAGTAGGTGATCTTGCTGCTGAGGTCGGTGGTAGAGATCAGGCGTTCGCTGGCCGGGAAGGTTCTTTCACGCTGGGTTACGGGTAGATTCTGGCGCATGCGCAAATCCCTGGTGATTGGTACGTGTGTACTTCCTGACTCACAGAAATTAGGTCTAGCACAGGGTTGCAAGGCCGCCAGAGGCGCCAGCCATTATTTTGGCATCAAGGGCTGGAACACCTCCCATGCGTCAGGGAAACGCCAGCGAAGCGGCAGCTCAGTGCAGGTTCAACTGGGCTCGCAGCAGGTCGCGGAAGGTGACGATCAGCGGCTCGCGGGCACGGCCCCGACGCAGGATCATGGAGAACGGCGCCTGGTAGCCGAAGGTGGCCGGCAGCAGGCCCCGCAGGCGATGCTGGTCGGCCCAGGGCTGGGCGTAGTGTTCGGGCAGGTAGCCGATGTAGGCGCCGGAGAGCACCAGGATCAGCTGCGCCTCCATGGACTCCACCGTCGCCGCGCTGTGCTTGAAGCCGTGGCGCGCCAGCTCCGCCTGGCTCCAGTAGCCGCGCCCGACCATGCGCTGCTGGGTGATCACCTCGGCGGGGATGCGCCGCTCGGTGAACAGCGGGTGGCGGTCGCTGCAGTAGAGCCAGTGCTGTTCGCGGTAAAGCGGCTGGTAGACCAGGCCGTTCATGCGCGTGGAGAAGGCGCCGATGGCCAGGTCCAGGCGGTTGTCGAGCACGCCCAGCTGCAGATCGTAGGGGCTCATCACCGAGAGGTGCAGGTGCACGCCGGCGTGTTCCCGGCTGTAGGCGCCGATGACCTCGGCCAGGGGCAGGGCCGGGTCGCTGACGGTGGAATCGAGCACGCCGAGGTTGAGAGTGCCACGCAGCTCGCCCTTGAGGGAGGCGGAATAGCGCTCGAAGCCCTCCAGCTCGCCCAGCAGGCGCAGGGTCTCCTGGTAGAACAGCTCGCCCTTGCTGGTGAGGCTGAAGCCGCCCCGGCCGCGGTGGCAGAGGGTCAGCCCCAGGTGCGCTTCCAGCTGGCTCATGTAGGTGCTGATGGCCGAGGTGGAGAGGTTCAGCTCCTGCTGGGCAGCGGCGAAGCCCTGGTTGCGCACCACCGTGGCGAAGATGCGCAGGAGCTTGATATCGGGGAGGGTGTTGGACATGGAAACTCCATGGGATTCGAAAGGCAGCACAAATCTGTAGGGGCGAATTCATTCGCCATGCAGGCCACCGGCCTGCCCCTCCACAAGCCCCGACTGGGGCCGCTTCGCGACCCTTGGCGAATGAATTCGCCCCTACAGGAAGCTTCCAGCTGCGACAGATCGGCGCAGTCTACCCGCTGCGGATAGTTTAGAAATACCTGAAGTGATTATTTGCCCGTGGGGATTCTTCCCGCGTCGCCAGGTCACCAGAATCGGCCCACGACAACCACAACAAACGTGAGGCCACCCCGTGGACAAGAAACTCCACCAGCCCCTGGGCGGCAATGAAATGCCCCGTTTCGGCGGCATCGCCACCATGCTTCGCCTGCCCCATATCCAGACCCTTGCCGAGCTCGACGCCCTGGACGCCGCCTTCGTCGGCGTGCCCCTGGACATCGGCACCTCCCTGCGTTCCGGCACCCGCTTCGGCCCCCGCGAGATCCGCGCCGAGTCGGTGATGATCCGCCCCTACAACATGGCCACCGGCGCCGCGCCCTTCGATTCGCTGAACGTGGCCGACATCGGCGACGTCGCCATCAACACCTTCAACCTGCTCGACGCCGTGCGCATCATCGAGGAGGAATACGACCGCATCCTCGGCCACGGCATCCTGCCGCTGACCCTGGGCGGCGACCACACCATCACCCTGCCCATCCTCCGTGCCATCAAGAAGAAGCACGGCAAGGTGGGCCTGGTGCACATCGATGCCCACGCCGACGTCAACGACCACATGTTCGGCGAGAAGATCGCCCACGGCACCACCTTCCGCCGCGCGGTGGAAGAAGACCTGCTGGATTGCGACCGCGTGGTGCAGATCGGCCTGCGCGCCCAGGGCTACACCGCCGAGGACTTCAACTGGAGCCGCAAGCAGGGCTTCCGCGTGGTCCAGGCCGAGGAGTGCTGGCACAAGTCGCTGGCCCCGCTGATGGCCGAAGTGCGCGAGAAGGTCGGCGGCGGCCCGGTGTACCTGTCGTTCGACATCGACGGCATCGACCCGGCCTGGGCGCCCGGCACCGGCACCCCGGAAATCGGCGGCCTGACCACCATCCAGGCGATCGAGATCATCCGTGGCTGCCAGGGCCTTGACATCATCGGCTGCGACCTGGTCGAGGTCTCCCCGCCCTACGACACCACCGGCAACACCTCGCTGCTGGGCGCCAACCTGCTGTACGAGATGCTCTGCATCCTCCCCGGCGTGGAGCACCGCTGAGCATGGACCGCCACGCCCAGGTCATGGAGGCCGCCAGGGAACTGGTGGCCGCCTTCGCCCGCAACGACACCGAAGCCTATTTCGCCGCCTTCAGCGAGGACGCCAGTTTCCTGTTCCACACCACCCCCGGTGTGCTGCAGGGCCGTGCGGCCTACCGCGAACTCTGGGACACCTGGCAACGCGAGGGTTTCCGCGTGCTGGGCTGCGAATCGCGCAATCCGCTGCTGAGCCTGCAGGGCGAGGTGGCGATCTTCATGCACGACGTGGTCACCCGCCTGCGTGTGGGCGGCGAGGCGATCACGAGCCTGGAACGGGAGACCATCGTCTTCCGCCAACAACAAGAACAGGGCCGTTGGCTGGCCTGTCATGAGCACTTGTCGGCCATGCCGGAGCACCTGCCCCAAACCTGATGAGGCTCCCCCGGGAGAACAACGATGCATAACAACAATAATGAGCAAAGCCTGACCCGAATCGAAACCTTCGGTGTCGAGCAGATCCCCGATCACGAACGCAACGCCAAGCCAGTCGACCTGTTCCGCATGATCTTCGGCGGCGCCAACACCTTCGCCACCGCCGTGCTGGGCAGCTTCCCGGTGCTGTTCGGCCTGTCCTTCGAGGCGGGCGTGTGGGCCATCCTCCTGGGCGTGGTGGTGGGCTCGCTGATCCTCGCGCCGATGGGCCTGTTCGGCCCGCTCAACGGCACCAACAACGCGGTCTCCTCGGGCGCCCACTTCGGCGTGCACGGGCGGATCGTCGGCTCCTTCCTCTCCCTGCTCACCGCCATCGCCTTCTTCTCCCTCTCGGTGTGGAGCTCGGGCGACGCGCTGATCGGCGGTGCCAAGCGCCTGATGGGCCTGCCGGAAACCGACCTGACCCTGGGCCTGGCCTACGGCCTGTTCGCGGTGCTGGTGCTGACGGTGTGCATCTACGGCTTCCGCTTCCTGCTGTGGGTCAACAAGGTCGCGGTGTGGAGCGCCAGTGCGCTGTTCCTGCTGGGCATCTTCGCCTTCGCCGGCCCCTTCGACGCCAGCTACGCGGGCTCGGTGCAGGTGGGCAGCGAGGGCTTCTGGGCCGCCTTCATCGGCGCCGCCCTGCTGGCCATGAGCAACCCCGTGTCCTTCGGCGCCTTCCTCGGCGACTGGGCACGCTACATCCCCCGCGAGGCGAGCAAGGGCCGCATCATGGCGGCAGTGATCGCTGCACAGCTGGCCACCCTGATCCCCTTCTTCTTCGGGCTGGTCACCGCGACCATCGTCGCCGTGCAGGCACCGGACTACATCGCGCAGAACAACTACGTCGGTGGCCTGCTGGCCGTCTCGCCGACCTGGTTCTTCCTGCCGGTGTGCCTGATCGCGGTGATCGGCGGCATGTCCACCGGCACCACCTCGCTGTACGGCACCGGCCTGGACATGTCCTCGGTGTTCCCGCGCCTGCTCAACCGCGTGCAGGCCACGGTGATGATCGGGCTGATGTCCATCGCCTTCATCTTCATCGGCCGCTTCGCCTTCAACCTGGTGCAGAGCGTGTCCACCTTCGCCGTGCTGATCATCACCTGCACCAGCCCCTGGATGGTGATCATGATCCTCGGCCTGGTGATCCGCCGCGGCTTCTACTGCCCGGACGACCTGCAGGTGTTCACCCGTGGCGAGAGCGGCGGCCGCTACTGGTTCCACAACGGCTGGAACTGGCGCGGCATGGGCGCCTGGATTCCCAGCGCGCTGGTGGGCCTGTGCTTCGTCAACCTGCCGGGGCAGTTCGTCGGCCCGCTGGGCGAGCTGGCCGGCGGCATCGACGTCAGCCTGCCGGTGACCCTGGGCATGGCCGCCCTCCTCTACCTGGCGCTGCTCAACCTGTTCCCCGAGGCCGCCGAGGTCTACGGCCCCAAGGGCCCGCGCTGGGTACGCGCAAAGCGCGCCCCCAGCGGCCTGGGCAACGCTGAAATCGCCTGATCCGCATCCCGTGCAGCGGTGGCCGGAGCCCGGCCGCCGGTGACTCGCCCAACCCGGGGCAGCCGCCCCGGTGCTGCACCCGCCACGTGCTACGCCAGGCCTGACCCGCCTGAACTACAACAATGAGAAAGAGAGAGCTGAACAATGGCCTTGGATATCTTCGTCGTACTGCTATACGTAGCCGCGATGCTCACCCTGGGCTGGTACGGCATGCGCCGCGCCAGGACCCGTGACGACTACCTGGTGGCCGGGCGCAACCTGGGGCCGGGCTTCTACCTCGGCACCATGGCCGCCACGGTGCTCGGCGGCGCCTCCACCATCGGCACCGTGCGCCTGGGCTACGTCCACGGCATCTCCGGTTTCTGGCTCTGCGGCGCCATCGGCCTGGGCATCGTCGGCCTCAGCCTGTTCCTCGCCAAGCCGCTGCTGAAGCTGAAGATCTACACCGTCACCCAGGTGCTGGAGCGCCGCTACAACCCCGCCGCGCGCCACGCCAGCGCCCTGATCATGCTGGTCTACGCGCTGATGATCGGCGCCACCTCGACCATCGCCATCGGCACCGTCATGCAGGTGCTGTTCGGCCTGCACTTCTGGGTCGCCATCCTCATCGGCGGCGGCGTGGTAGTGCTCTACTCCACCATCGGCGGCATGTGGTCGCTGACCCTGACCGACATCGTGCAGTTCCTGATCATGACCATCGGCCTGGTGTTCCTGCTGATGCCCATGTCCATCAGCGACGCCGGCGGCTGGAGCGCCATGATGGACAAGCTGCCCGCCAGCTACCTGGACTTCACCGCCATCGGCTGGGACACCATCGTCACCTACTTCCTCATCTACTTCTTCGGCATCTTCATCGGCCAGGACATCTGGCAGCGCGTGTTCACCGCCCGCAGCGAGGGCGTGGCCAAGGTGGCCGGCACCGCCGCCGGCCTCTACTGCATCCTCTACGGCCTGGCCGGCGCACTGATCGGCATGGCCGCCAAGGTGCTGCTGCCGGACCTGGACAACGTCAACAACGCCTTCGCCAGCGTCGTCGAGCACAGCCTGCCCAACGGCATCCGCGGCCTGGTCATCGCCGCGGCCCTGGCCGCACTGATGTCCACCGCCAGCGCCGGCCTGCTGGCCGCCTCCACCACCATCACCCAGGACCTGCTGCCGCTGCTGCGCAAAGGCCGTGAGAGCGGCAACGGCGACGTGCACGAGAACCGCGTCGCCACCCTGCTGCTGGGCCTGGTGATGCTCGGCATCGCCCTGGTGGTCAGCGACGTCATCAGCGCCCTGACCGTGGCCTACAACATGCTGGTGGGCGGCATGCTCATCCCGCTGATCGGCGCCATCTACTGGAAGCGCGCCACCACCGTCGGCGCCATCACCAGCATGGTTCTCGGCTTCGCCACCGTCCTCGCCTTCATGGTCATCGATGGTCTCGACGCCAACACCCCGATCTACTACAGCCTGGCGGTGGGCCTGGTCAGCTTCGTGCTGGTCAGCCTGCTGTCCCGTCGCCCGGCGGCCAGCACCAGCCTGGCCTGAGTTTGCGTGAACGGCCGCACCATCCCGGCGGCCGCCCTTGAATTCCGGCCTGCGCCCGCAGGCCGGGATTCGTTTTATTCAAGACCGGAAGAGCAAGGAACCTGCCATGACCACCTGCGGTGAATTCCTCGTCAAGCAACTGCAAGCCTGGGGCGTCGACACCGTGTTCGGCATCCCCGGCGTGCACACCGTCGAGCTGTATCGCGGCCTGCCCGGCAGCGGCATCCGCCACATCACCCCGCGCCACGAACAGGGCGCCGGCTTCATGGCCGACGGCTACGCGCGCGTCTCCGGCAAGCCGGGCGTGTGCTTCATCATCACCGGCCCGGGCATGACCAACATCACCACCGCCATGGGCCAGGCCTACGCCGACTCCATCCCCATGCTGGTGATCTCCAGCGTCAACGAGCGTTCGCGCCTGGGGCTGGGCAACGGCTACCTGCACGAGCTGCCCAACCAGCGCGCCCTGGTGGCCGGCGTCGCCGCCTTCAGCCACACCCTGATGAACGTCGAGGAGCTGCCTGCCGTGCTGGCCCGCGCCTTCGCCGTGTTCGACAGCCAGCGCCCACGCCCGGTGCACATCGAGCTGCCGCTGGACATCATCACCGCGCCCGCCGAGCACCTGCAGGTGCAGCCCCGCCCTGCCCTCTCGCGCCCGGCCCCGGCCATGGCCCAGCTGCGCGAGGCCGCCAGCCGCCTGCGCAACGCCAAGCGCCCGCTGCTGCTGCTCGGCGGCGGCTGCGTCGAGGCCCAGGCGGAGGCCCGCGCCCTGGCCACCGCGCTGGACGCCCCTACCGCGCTGACCATCAACGCCAAGGGCCTGCTGCAACCCGACCACCCGCTGCTGGTGGGCAGCAACCAGTCGCTGGTTCCGGTGCGCCAGCTGGCCCTGGAGGCCGACGTGGTGCTGGCCATCGGCACCGAGCTGGGCGAAACCGACTATGACGTGGTGTTCGACGGCAACTTCCGCATCGGCGGCGCGCTGATCCGCATCGACATCGACCCGCAGCAGTTGGTGCGCAACCACGCCCCGGCCCTGGCCATCCACAGCGATGCACGCCTGGCCATGCGCGTGCTGCTGGCCGAGCTGCCGGCGCGCGAAGCCAGCACCAGCAGTCCAGGCGCCCAGCGCGCCGCCGGGGTGCGCGCGCAACTGGCCGAGGACTTTTCCGGCTGGGCCCATTACCGCCAGCTGTTCGCGTGCATCCTCGAGACCCTGCCGGACGCCCGCTTCGTCGGCGACTCGACCCAGACCGTGTACAGCGGCAACCACCTGGTGGAGCTGGACGGCCCGCGCCGCTGGTTCAACGCCTCCACCGGCTACGGCACCCTGGGCTACGGCCTGCCGGCGGCCATCGGCGCCAAGCTGGCCGAACCGGGCCGCCCGGTGATCAGCCTGATGGGCGACGGCGGCATCCAGTTCACCCTGCCGGAACTGGCCAGCGCCGTGGAAGCGCGGGTCGGCGTGATCGTGCTGCTGTGGAACAACCAGGGCTACGGCGAGATCAAGCGCTACATGGAGCGCCGCGACATCACCCCGCTGGGCGTGGACATCTACACCCCGGACTTCATCGCCATCGCCCGCGGCTTCGGCTGCCAGGCCGAGAAGGCCCGCGACCATGCGCACCTGCAGGAACTGCTGCGCAATGCACCAAGCGACCGGCCGTTGATCATCGAGGTGGCCGAGGCCGAGCCCTTTGCGCCGTGAAACCGGGCTCCCGGGCTGAAGCCCGGGCTACGTGCGGGGGCGTTTCGCGAATGAATTCGCTCCCACAGTCGGGTGGAGGTCGCTCTTTACCTCCACCAGGCGGAGCAGGGTGCGGCACAGGCCCATGCTGGAAACGCCACCGCCATGGCCCGCACCGGACAGGTATGCTGCCCCCACAACCACCACAAGGGAGCCCCCGATGAAGATCGTCAGCCGAGACCGCTGGTTCGAGGTCGAGCATCTCTACGACGGCGTCAGCCTGATCAGCGAGCCCTATGTGAGGCCCTTCTACCGCTGCAACCTGTGGCACGTGCAGGGCCGCGACCGCGACGTGCTGGTGGATTCGGGCTCCGGCCTGGTGAGCCTGCGCGAGCAGCTGCCCTGGCTCACCGAGCGGCCGCTGCTGGCGGTGGCCAGCCATACCCACTTCGACCATATCGCCGGGCACCACGAGTTCGACGAACGCCTGGTGCACCCCGCCGAGGCGGACATCCTCGCCGCACCGGACGGCGACAACACCCTGGCCCGCGCCTTTGTCGGCGACGAGATGTTCGAAGCGCACCCGGACTGCCCGCTGTGCTACGCCGAGTACCGCGTCAAGGCGGCGCCGGCCACGCGGCTGATCGAGGAAGGCGATGTGCTGGACCTGGGGGACAGGACGCTCGAAGTGCTGCACACCCCCGGGCATTCACCCGGCGGCATCAGCCTGTGGGAAGAGCGGACCGGCACCCTGTTCAGCGGCGATATCGTCTATGACGGGCCGCTGATCGAGGACGCCTACCACTCGAATCTGGATGACTACGCGAAGAGCCTCGCACGGCTGCGCGACCTTCCGGTTCGCACCGTGCATGGCGGGCATTTCCCGAGTTTTTCCGGGGAGCGCCTGCGCGAGCTGATCGGCGCCTGGTTCAAGGCGCACGACTGAGCGCGCTAGGCGCTGCGGAACCGGCGCCCTAGCGGCGCCGACGCTGCTCGGCCAGGCGACGTTGCTCGTCGCTGCGAACGGGGATGGGTTGCAGGCGCGGACGCTCGGTCAGCCCTAGGGTCACGGACAACTGCCAGGCAATATGGCTCAGCCAAGCTTTCATGGGCCCCTCCAGTCGATCAAAAGGTTGGTCGGGCGGCCCGAGACAGGTTGGCCGCCCTCGGCGAACGGAACGATTCCGCTGCCAAATACAGAGTAGTCCTGCCGAGCCAAAGCGAAAATGCCCTGGATCAAATTTCCCCCCGGGGCATGGCGTGGATTTATCACAGGCTGTTTCCGGCGCTGCCCAGGGCACGCAGCCTAGCCCTGGAGCGCGCCGTGCTCGGCCGGGTGGAGCGGATCGGCTGGCGGCAGCTCCCCGGCACGGGCGAAGCCGGCCAGGACGATCACCAGGAACAGCCCGGCGGCAAGGCTGAAGACGACGTTGAGGGGATTGGGCTCGCCCATGGCTCGGTCCTTTTCGTGTGAGGGGCACACTGCATCGACCGGGCCCTGCCAGCAGGGTTCAGGGAATATTTCTGCAACGCCGGCAGCCCCGTCCCAGAGCGCCGGGACGGGCCTGCCGCTGCGTCAGCCGCGTGCCTTCACCGCCCGCTGGTTGGAGAGGTAGAGATCGTCCGCCTGCAACGCCTCACCGGCGGCCAGGGCGGCGAGCCATTGCTCGGTGCTGGCCACGGCGGCGAAACCGGTGTGGGAGATCAGGGTGAACACCCGGTGGATCTCCTCGGCGCTGGCCGAGCCGAAGGCGTTGGCGAAGGGCACCGAGCCGGTGGCATCGTGCAGCAGCTCGACGTTCCAGCCTTCATGGCAGGCCTGGCGGGCGGTGGATTCGTCGCAGTGCTGGGTCATGTAGCCGACGATGGTCAGGGTGTCGATGCCGCGCTCGCGCAACCAGGGGCCCAGGTCGGTGCCGGTCAGGGCGCTGGGCAGGGATTTCTGCACCCGATGGTCGTGGGCACGGTCGGCCACCAGCGCGTGCAGTTCGGCGCCACGGCTGCCCCGGGCGAAGATCGGCGAATCCTCCGGCGCCAGGTGCTGCACCAGCACCACGGGGATGCCGGCGGCGGTGGCGGCGTCCATCGCCCGGCCGATATTGGCCAGGGACTGGTCCACGGGTGGGTATTCGATCAGCAGATCGCCGCTGACGTATTCGTTCTGTACATCGATGACGATCAGCGCACGCTTCGGCTGGGACATGGTGGAGCTCCTTGTTGTGGGTGGGTTGGTGCGCATTCTTCGCCCTGCCGCCTCCAGCCGGTGAGTGGCCCGACTGCCAACTTCCGCTAATATCGGGCCAACCCCAAGGAGCCCTCGCCCATGCAGGAACACGTGATAGTCGTGGTCGCGTTCGACCGCATCATCCCCTTCCACCTCTCGGTGCCCTGCCTGGTATTCGGCGAGACCTGCCCGGAGATGGCGCCCTTCGACCTGCGCGTGTGCGCGGCCGAACCGGGACCGTTGCGCACCACGGCGGGCTTCTCCATTGCCGTCGAACTGGGCCTGGAGGCCATCGCCAGCGCCGACACGGTGATAGTGCCGAGCTGGCGCCACCCCGATGAACGCCCGCCGCAGGCCCTGCTGGACGCCCTGGTCGCCGCCCACGCGCGCGGCGCGAAGATGGTCGGCCTGTGCCTGGGCGCCTATGTGCTGGCCGAAGCCGGCCTGCTCGACGGCCGCCGCGCCACCACCCACTGGGCCTGGGCCCGCGACTTCGCCGAGCGCTACCCGCAGGTGCAGCTGGACCCGGACGTGCTCTACCTCGAAGACGGCGAGCTGCTGACCTCGGCCGGCACCGCCGCCGGCATCGACTGCTGCCTGCACCTGCTGCGCCAGCACTGCGGCGCCGAGACCGCCAACCGCGTGGCCCGGCGCCTGGTGGTGCCGCCCCACCGCCAGGGCGGCCAGGCGCAGTTCATCGAGCAACCCCTGCCTACGAGCCCGCGCGACGACCGCCTCACCTGCGTGCTGGACTGGGTGCGCAGCAACCTGGAGCAGGAGCACAGCCTCGACAGCCTGGCCCAGCGCGTGCTGATGAGCCGGCGCACCTTCAGCCGCCACTTCCGCCAGCTCACCGGCAGCACCCTCGGCGACTGGCTGCTGGCCGAGCGCCTGGCCCTGACCCAGCGCCTGCTGGAGAGCACCGACCAGAGCGTGGAGAAAATCGCCACCCTCGCCGGCTTCGGCTCCCCCGTCTCCCTGCGCCACCACTTCGGCCGCGCCTTCGGCGTCTCGCCCTCGGCGTGGCGGCAGAGCTTCCAGGGGAGCGTGGCGTAGTCCCGCGATCAACTCACCGTAGGTTGGCGCCGAGCGCAGCGAGGCCCAACGCTGGGTGTCGGGCCTCGTGCAAGGGTCGGGTCTTATCGCGGATGAATCCGCTCCCACGATCTGGCGCCGCTGGGCGAGTAAAAATCCACGTTCTTAGAACGTGGCTTTGCTTTTTGCTCCCTGGAAGGGGCGCATCAGACCTCGGAACATGCAGCCGCCACTCACTCCAGACGTAGGGTGTGCTGCGCGCACCTCGGACTCGCCGGAAGCACCTCGCGGAGGTGCGCACGGCACACCCTACGGCACGCGTTCATCCTGCTGGATTCTTAATTCAAATCGCCACAGGCAGAGCCGATGACTTATGAACACGCCCGAAGGACGTGGTTTCCCACGCTCAAATAAATTCGCCCCTGCAGGCAAGGGTTACGCGGGTTGCATGGGCTCCACGCCCATCACCTCGATCCAGGCCTTGAGGTTGGCGCCGAGCATGCCCTTGCGCCACATCAGCCAGGTGGTGGTGTGGTCGAAGGGTTCGGCCAGGTGATGCACCGCCACCGCTTCGCGGCCGGGCAGGGTTTGCAGCATGGACAGCGGCATCAGCGCCACACCGCCACCGGCTACCACGCAGGCGAGCATGCTGTGGTAGGACTCGATTTCCATGATCTGTCCCATGGGCACCCGCGCGGCGGCGAACCAGCTCTCGATGCGTTTGCGGTAGGAGCAGCGTGGGCGGAAGCTGTATACCGCCTCGCCCAGCACATCCGCCGCCGACGCCACCGGGGCGTGGCCGAGGCTGGTGATGAGCACCAGGGTTTCCTCGAACAGCGGCAGGCCGTCCAGCTCGGCATAGTCCATGGGGCCGTCCACCAGCGCCGCGTCCAGCTTGCCGCTGACCAGGCCCTCGATCAGCTCGCCGCTGGGCAGCGTCTGCACCTGCAGGTTGACCGCCGGCCAGGCCCGGTGGAAGCGCGCCAGCATCCCCGGCAGGTGGATAGCGGCGGTGCTGTACATGGAGCCAATGACGAAGTCGCCCGCCGGCTCGCCGCCCTTGAGCGCCGCCTCCGCCTCGGCCTGCAGCTTGAACATGCGCTCGGCATAGCCCAGCAGCACCTTGCCCGCGGCGGACAGCTGCAGGCGCTGGCGCTCGCGGAGGAACAGATCCACGCCCAGGGCCTCCTCCAACTGGCGCAAGCGCGTGGACAGGTTCGACGGCACGCGGCTCATGCGCACCGCGGCCTTGGCGATGGAGCCTTCCTCGGCGACCGCCTGGAAGATGCGCAGCTGGCTGAGTTCCATGGCAAGCATTCTCTTTAGTTGAACAAGTTGTTCTTTATTATTCGTTTTAACTGAACAAGTCAAAACCCTAGCATGGCTTCCATCGTCACCCCGGAGGCCGCCATGTCGCCCATCATCCGCATCCTCGCCAGCATCCTCGCCCTGTTCGTCGCCATGGGCGTGGGGCGCTTCTCGCTCACCCCGCAGCTACCGCACCTGATCGCTGAAGGCCAGGTGGACCTCACCGGCGCCGGGCTGATCGCCGCCGCCAACTACCTCGGCTACCTGGTGGGCGCCCTCGACGCCCTGCGCGCCACCGCGCCCGAGCAGGCACGGCGCCGGTTGTTCGGCGGGCTCTGGGCCGGCGTTGCCATCACCCTCACCTCTGCCTGGGCGTTCGGCTTCTGGCCCCATGTGGCGCTGCGCTTCGCCGCCGGTGTGGCCAGCGCCTGGGTGCTGGTGGTGCTCACCGCCCTGGCCGCCCAGGTGGCGGTGCAGGCCGGTCGACCACGCCTGGCCGGGCTGATCTTCACCGGGCCGAGCCTGGGCGTGCTGGCCACCGGGCTGATGGCCCTGGCACTCAACCTGCTGGGCCAGGGTTCGTCCAGCGCCTGGCTGCTGTATGGCGTCACCTCGCTGGTGCTGACCGCAGCCATCCACCCGCTGCTGCCGCGTCCGCAGGCCCGCGCCGATACCGCGCCGCAACAGGCGGGCCCGCGGCCAAAGGCCTTCTACCCGCTGCTGGTGGCGTACTCGCTGGTGGGCATCGGCTACATCATCCCCGCCACCTTCCTTTCGCAGATGGCCGCCGCGCAGTTCCACGGCCAGTGGCTGGCCGACCTGTTCTGGCCCGCCTTTGGCCTGGTCGCCACCCTCGGCGTGCTGCTGGTAAGCCTGCGCCGCCCGGGTTCCGGCAACACCGGCCGCTGGCTGGTGGGCGCGCTCTGGCTGCAGGCGCTGGGGGTGCTGGCCTGCCTGTTCCCGGGCATGGCCGGGCTGGCGCTGGGGGTGATCTTCTGCGGTGGGCCCTTCCTCGCCAGCATGCTGCTGGTGATGCAGCGGGCCCGGGAGATCGACCCGCTGGGCCACGCCCGCAATGTCGGCCTGCTCACCGCCGGCTTCGCCTTGGGCCAGCTCGGCGGCCCGCTGCTGGCGGCCCTGAGCAGCCACTTCAGCGGTGGCCTGCGCCCCGCCCTGCTGCTCGCCGCCGGCGCCCTGCTGCTGGCGGGTGGCTTGATGCTCAAGGCGCGGGAAGAGGTGAAGGTGGAAACCGTGGCGGCGTGCCGGGGGTGAGCAAGTGATAACCGGCTGATCCGCATCGATGGGTTTCGCAGAGCTCTACCCATCCTACAAAGGCTCCTATGCACGCTTCGTAGGATGGCGTAGAGCGAAGCGAAACCCATGCGGTTGCGCGCCCACAAGGTACCGACCAGCCCCGCTTTGCGCAGCGCGCTCCCGGGCTGAAGCCCGGGCTACAGGTTGCCTGCTACGGCGTCGCTGGAAAGGCGTCGCGCTCTTCCTCGCGCAGGGTGAGCACGCGGTAGCCGGTTTCGGTGACGAGGATGGTGTGCTCGAACTGGGCCGAGAGGCTGCCGTCGCGGGTGATGACGGTCCAGCCGTCGGCGAGGGTGCGGACGCTGCGGCGGCCCTGGTTGATCATCGGTTCGATGGTGAAGGTCATGCCCGGCTGCAGGCGCAGGCCCGTGCCGGGATGGCCGACGTGGACCACCTGCGGGCTTTCGTGCATCTGCCGGCCGATGCCGTGGCCGCAGTACTCGATCACCACCGAGTAGCCCGCCTCCTCGGCGCGGCTCTGGATGGCGTGGCCGATGTCGCCCAGCGTGGCGCCGGGGCGCACCAGGCGGATGGCGTCGTAGAGGCACTGCTGGGTGGTGTGCACCAGGCGCCGGGCGTCGTCACTGATGGTGCCGAGGCAGTACATCTTGCTGGTATCGCCGTAGAAGCCGTCCTTGATCACCGTGACGTCGACATTGACGATGTCGCCCTCCTGCAGCACCTCCTCCGCCGAGGGCCAGCCATGGCAGACCACCTGGTTGACCGAGGTGTTGACGGTGAAGGGGTAGCCGTACTGGCCCTTGCTGCCGGGGATGGCCTGCAGGGTTTCGACTATATAGCGCTCGGCGAAGGCGTCGATCTGCGCAGTGGTAACGCCGGGGACGATGAAGTCATCCAGCGCCTCCAGCACCCGTGCCGCCAGGCGACCGGCGACGACCATGCGCTCGACCTCGGCGGCGTTCTTGAGGGTGACCTTGCTCACTCCACCGCCTCCACCGGCGGCGCGGCGGAGAGTTCCAGCTCGCGGGCCTCCTCCATCAGGCGCTTGATGATGTCGGCGTAGGTCAGCTCCGGCTGGGCCTCGGCGAGCATGCCGATGCGCATCCAGTGCTCGGCCTGGGCGTTGATTGAGCGGGACATGGCGCGGCAGGCGATGCGCGCCTCTTCGTGCAGTACATCGGAAATCTTGACGATACCCATGGCAATCGATCCATATACGAAACGCTACATAACATAGCATTTCATTTTGGAATCGCAAATGAGAAAGGGCCGCGGTGCGGCCCTTCTTTGCTGCTCGCCATCACCTGGGACAGCGATGGGTTTCGCTTCGCTCTACGCCATCCTACGGCGCGAGCGCGGGCGCCTCAGGTGCCGGTCTTGATCTTGGTCCAGGTGCGGGTACGGATGCGTTCCAGCTTGGGCGGCAGCATCTCCACCGAGAACAGCCTGGCCTGCACCTCGGCCGGCGGGTAGACGTTGGGGTTGTCACGCAGGGTGGCGGAGATGAGCCCGTCCGCCGCCTGGTTGGGGTTGGCGTAGGCCACGTGGTCGGAGATGGGCGCCACCACTTCCGGGCGCAGCAGGTAGTTGAGGAAGGCGTGGGCCTGCTCGACGTTCTGCGCGTCCCTGGGGATGGCCAGCACGTCGAACCAGGCGGCGGTGCCTTCCTTGGGAATGCGGTATTCCACCTTCACCCCGTTGCCGGCTTCCTCGGCGCGGGCAGCGGCCTGCATGGCGCCGCCGGACCAGGCCAGGGCTACGCAGATCTCGCCGTTGGCCAGGTCGCTGACGAACTTCGAGGAGCTGAAGTAGGTGACGCTCGGGCGCAGGCGGGTGAGCAGTTCCTCGGCCTTGGCGTAGTCCTCGGGGTTGCGGCTGTTGGGCGGCAGGCCCAGGTAGTGCAGCACCTCGGGGATCACCTCGGTGGGCGAGTCGAGGAAAGCCACGCCGCACTGCTTGAGCTTGGCCAGGTTGTCGGGGTTGAAGATCAGCTCCCAGGAATCCACCGGTGCGTTCTCGCCCAGCACCGCGCGCACCTTGTCGAGGTTGTAGGCGATGCCGTTGGTGCCCCACATGTAGGGCATCACGTACTGGTTGCCCGGGTCCTTGGCGGCCAGCACCTTGAGCAGCGCCGGGTTGAGGTTCTTCCAGTTGGGCAGCTTGCTCTTGTCCAGGGGCTGGAACACGCCGGCCTTCATGTAGTTGGGTAGGAAGCCGTCGCTGGGCACCACCAGGTCGTAGCCGGAGTGGCCGGAGAGCAGCTTGGCCTCCAGCACCTCGTTGCTGTCGTAGACGTCGTACTTGGGGGTGATGCCGCTGTCCTTGCGGAAGTTCTCCAGGGTGTCCGGGGCGATGTAGTCGAACCAGTTGTAGATGCGCACCACGGGCTCGGCGGCGGCGTTGAGGGAGGCGCCCAGCAGCGCCAGGGCGACGAGATGGCGGGCG
This sequence comes from Aquipseudomonas alcaligenes MRY13-0052, assembly GCA_000474255.1. GTDB lineage: Bacteria > Pseudomonadota > Gammaproteobacteria > Pseudomonadales > Pseudomonadaceae > Metapseudomonas > Metapseudomonas solani. The sequence goes on along the minus strand of BATO01000079.1, from coordinate 4,969 downwards.
TTCATCGGGCCACCTCCTCAAAGCCCTGCAGCACGTTGACGGCGTTCACCCCGATGGCCTCCACCGCGTAGCCGCCTTCCATGATGAACAGCGTCGGCAGGCCGAGGGCGGCGATGCGCCGGCCCATGGCCAGGTAGTCGGGCGAGTCCAGCTTGAACTGGGAGATGGGGTCGTCCTTGTAGGTATCGACGCCGAGGGAGATCACCAGCGCGTCCGGCGCGTAGGCGGCGATCTTGCCGCAGGCGTCCTCCAGCGCGGCGGCCCAGCCGTCCCAGCCGGTGCCGTGGGGCAGCGGGTAGTTGTGGTTGCAGAGCGCGCCTGCGCCTTCGCCGCGTTCGTCGGCGTGGCCCAGGTAGTAGGGGTATTCCACCAGTGGGTCGCCGTGGATGGAGGCGAAGAGCACGTCGCCGCGGCTGTAGAACAGCTCCTGGGTGCCGTTGCCGTGGTGGTAGTCGACATCGAGGATGGCCACGCGGCGCGCGCCCTGGTCGAGGAAGGCCTGGGTGGCGATGGCGGCGTTGTTGAAGAAGCAGTAGCCGCCCATGAAGTCGCTGCCGGCGTGGTGGCCCGGCGGGCGGCACAGGGCGAAGGCGGTGTTGGCGCCGTTGCGCATGTGGTCCTGGGCGGTGAGCGCGACCTGCGCCGAGCTGTACACGGCCTGCCAGGTGCCGGCGGTGATGGGCGCCTCGGTGTCGAAGCAGTAGTGGCCGAGCTGGCCGTGCAACGCGGTGGGGATGGGCCCGTCACGGCGTAGGCGGCGCGCGGGGAAGGTGCTCGGCAGCATGTCGCAGCTGTGGCCTTCGGCGGCCCAGCGCGCCCAGGCGCCCTTGAGGAAGTCCACGTAGGCGGCGTCGTGCACCCGCAGGATGGGTTCCAGGCCGAAGTCACGGGGCTCGATCACCTCCCCCAGCGCCTGATGGCGCACCCGCGCCAGCACGGTATCCGCACGGCTGGGCATCTCGAAGCAGGGCTGGAGCTTGCCATCCACCAGTTCGGACTGGCCGAAATGGAGACGGTGGTCGTCGCTGTACACGGTCAGCATGCCGGGAACCTCATCTTGTTATTGGTGGATGGATTCTGTGGCCGATCGTGGCCCCTTGCGCAGGGGGACGGGCGGCCAATAGGGGATCGAAATGGCCAATCTGACTGGCCGCGGTGTAACTCGTAGGATGGGTAGAGCGAAGCGAAACCCATGCTGCCGATGCGACAGGCCGGCGCAATGTCTTGCCCGCTTGCAGCCGCGCAATGATGGGTTTCGCGGGGCTCTACCCATCCTACAAAAACTACGGGCTGCGCTCGGCGCCGATCGATACGTAGGGTGGATGGCGCTCTTTTCATCCACCGGCGGTGTCCACGGGGAACACGGGGACGATCGGCTCGCAACGCCGCGCCCTTGTAGGTCGGGTGCAACCCGACGGGCAATGTCTGGGGTCGGGATACAGAAGCGGTGGGCTGAAGCGGAGCGCCGCCCGGCCCACTCTACATACTGGTGGATTCAGCGCGATTGGGGGCTCCGCTTGGTGGATGGGAGAAGCGCCATCCACCCTACACCCCCGGGTGGCCTGCGCCGGGGCTCAGCCGCGGAACTGGCTGGGGGGCTGGCCGCTCCAGCGCTGGAAGGCGTGGCGCAGGCTGGCGGTTTCGCTGAAGCCGAGTTCTTCGGCTATGCGGTAGATGGGCAGCTCGCCCTGCTGCAGCAGTTCCTTGGCGCGGGCGAAGCGCAGGTCGTCGAGCAGTTGCTGGTAGCTGGTCTGCTGCTGGGCGAGGTGGCGGCGCAGGCTGCGGGCGGAGCAGTTCATGGCGCGGGCCAGCTCCTCCAGCCCCGGCGGTGCGGCCAGGCGCTGGGCAAGCAGGTCGCGCACGCGCTCCAGCCAGGCGCGGCGGGTGGCGAATTCGGCGTTCTGCCGGCGGCACTGTTCGAGCATTTCCCGGTGGGTGACCGGGTCGGCCAGGGGCAGGGGACGTTCCAGCCACTCACGGGGGAAGCCGAAGCCGCTGCGCGCGCGGCCGAAGCGCGGGGCGCGGTCGAAGGCCTGGCGGTAGAGCGGCGCGGCGCCGGGGGGCTCGGGGTAGTCCAGCTCCAGCGCGGCCACCGGCAGCGGCTGGCCGAGCAGGTCGGCGCAGATCACCCGCAGCGAGCCGAGGCAGAGTTCGGTGTTGAAGGGTTTCAGCGCCTCGCGCTCGCCGTAGCCGCTGGCCAGCAGCCAGGCCAGGTCGCCCTCTTCCACCAGGCGCAGGTGGAAGTAGGTGCCCAGCAGCACCGGGTAGCCGAGGCCGATGCGCAGGGCCTCGCCCAGGGTGGGCGCCGAGAGCAGCGCGTAGCCCAGCAGGCCGTAGGCGGAGATACGCGTGCGCTGGCCCAGCTCCAGCCCCAATGCCGGGGTGTCGGCGAGGCGCAGGGCGTTGGCGAACACCTGCTGCTCCTGCCCGGGGTTGATCAGCCGTTGCAGGGCGCGCAGGTCGTCCTCGGTGATGCCGCTGCCTTCCAGCAGGCTGGCGGCGTCGATGCCGCGCTCACCGAGGCAGGCCACGGTGAGCGTCGACATATGCAGCGAGTTGAGCCAGGTGGCCCGGGAGAACAGCGAGTCGCCCATGGCCTTCAGGCCGTCACTGGATGGCGTCCGGGCGTTCCTTGCGCCGGTAGGGGAAGACGTCGATCACCTTGCCGGCGCGGATGGCGTCCTGGAGGCTCTTCCAGTAGTCGGCGTCGTAGAGGTCGCCGTGCAGCTGGTTGAACAGCTTGCGCTGGCCGAGATCGGCGAACAGGAAGCGCGGGAACTCCTCGGGGAACACGTCGTGCGGGGCCACCGAGTACCAGGGCTCGGAGGACATCTCGTCCTCGGGGTAGCGCGGCGGCGGGATGAAGCGGAAGTTGACCTCGGTGAGGTAGCTGATCTCGTCGTAGTCGTAGAACACCACGCGGCCGTGGCGGGTGACGCCGAAGTTCTTCAGCAGCATGTCGCCGGGGAAGATGTTGGCGGCGGCCAGTTGCTTGATGGCCAGGCCGTAGTCGTCCAGCGCCTCGCGCACCTGGGGTTCGCTGGCGCTTTCCAGGTAGATGTTCAGCGGGGTCATGCGGCGCTCGGTCCAGCAGTGGCGGATGAGCACGGTGTCGCCTTCCAGCTCGACGGTGGAGGGTGCCACCTCCAGCAGCTCGGCCAGGCATTCCGGCTCGAACTTGGCCTTGGGGAAGCGGAAGTCGGCGAACTCCTGGGTATCGGCCATGCGCCCGACGCGGTCGACGCTCTTCACCAGGCGGTACTTCTCGATCACGGTGTTGCGGTCGACGTTCTTCGACGGCGAGAAGCGGTCCTTGATGATCTTGAACACGGTGTTGAAGCCCGGCAGCGTGAACACGCTCATGACCATGCCGCGCACGCCCGGGGCCATGATGAAGCGGTCGTCGGTGTTGGCCAGGTGGTTGATCAGGGCGCGGTAGAACTCCGACTTGCCGTGCTTGTAGAACCCGATGGAGGTGTACAGCTCGGCGATGTGCTTGCCCGGCAGGATGCGCTTGAGGAAGCTGACGAACTCCGCCGGCACCGGCACGTCCACCATGAAGTAGGAACGGGTGAAGGAGAAGATGATCGAGACGTCGGCTTCGTCGGTGATCAGCGCGTCCACCTGGATGCCCTTGCCCTCACGGTGCAGCAGCGGGATGACCAGCGGCCACTGCTCGTCGCGGGTATAGATGCGGCCCACCAGGTAGGCGCCCTTGTTGCGGTAGAGGGTGGAGGAGAACAGCTCGACGCACAGCTCCGGGTCCTTGATGACCCAGTCCGGCAGGCTGTCGCGCAGCTGGGCCACCAGGCGTTCGAGGTCGCGGTCCAGGTCGTCGAAGGGCACGGCGAAGCGGTAGTCGTCGAGGACCTGCAGCAGCGCCGCCTTGAGGTCGCCGCGCGGGTGGTAGCTGCGGGTCTGCGGGGCACGCTCATGGGCGCGCAGGGACGGCCGCGTGGTGTGGATGAACATGCAGCCGTCGCTGATCTGGTCATGGCTGAACAGGCCGCAGAAGATCGAGTTGAACCAGGTTTCCGAAAGTTCATCGTCGAAGCGCAGGTCGATCAGCTTGATGTAGGCGCTCTTGACCAGCGGCCAGAGCTGCACGTCCAGCAGCACCTCTTCATCGAAGGCGCCGCGCAGGCGCTCGCTGACTTCGCTGACCTTTTCTTCGTAGAGGGCGATCCGCGCGGCGGCCGCCTGCTGGATTTCCTGCCACTGCGCCTGCTCGAAGCGGGCACGGGCGCCGTCGGTGATCTGACGGAAATGTTCACGGTAGTCGTCGAAACCATCGAGGATCAGTCGCGCGATATCTGCGGCCGGCCATTGCTGCGCCATGGGGAACACTCAGCTGGGAATTCGGAAGACGGAGCTTAGCCACAGCCCGCGCCGAAAAAAAGCTCCCGCTGCATCGGCCCCGGCCGGACCGCTTGCGACCGGCCGGTCACAGGCTCAGGCCAGGCCCCGTGCAGCGAGGAACGTCGCCAGGTAATCGATGAACGCCAGCACCTTGCCGGTGGCCCGACGATGGCTGGGGTAGACGGCGAGTATCTGGTCGCCGAAGGCGTCCGGGTCGATCTCGTGGTCGGGCAGCAGGCGCACCAGGCGGCCGTCGGCGATGTAAGGGGCCGCGCTCCACAACGGGGTGTGCAGCACGCCGACACCGGCCAGGGCATTGGCCAGCAGCAGGTCGTAGTTGTCGCTTTCCAGCCGCGGCGCGGCGGGCTGGGCCAGGCGCGTGCGCTGGCCGTCGCACTCCACCCACCAGTACTGCCGGCTCAGCGCCGGGTGGCGGTAGGCCAGCCAGTCATGGCGTTCGAGATCATCGAGCGTCGGCACGCCCTTGCGTGCCAGGTAGGCGGGGCTGGCGCACAGGGCCAGGCGGTTGCGCCCGACGACCCGGGCGATGAGCCCCGGCAGGTCGCTCTGCCCTTCGCGCAGGGCCAGGTCGTAGCCCGCCTCCACCAGG
>BATO01000080.1 GCA_000474255.1 Aquipseudomonas alcaligenes MRY13-0052 | reverse complement strand
GGCGGTGCCGATCACGCTGGCCCAGGCAGCAGCGGCACTCTCGCCGCGCTGCAGGCGGGCCTCCACCTCATCGCCCAGGCCCGGGTCGGCGAGCATTTCCAGGTGGGTGATGAAGATCTCGCGGATGGCCTTCACCTCGCTGCGCTCCACCAGGGCCTCGATCTCCGCGCGCACCTGGGCCAATGCCTGGTGCAGGTGCTTGCGCTCGCTGGCCGGGGATTCGCCACGGGCGGGGTAGTCGAAGGCCCGCGCGACACGCACATGGGCCGGGCCGATGGCGATGCCGGGCGCGGCCGGCACGGCGTTGAGCAGGCTGCCCGGAGCGGGTGCGCCGGGAACGGCTTCCTCGGCCTCGGACTCGGGCTGCTCGGTGCTGGCGGTCGAGCCGGCGGCCAGGGGCTCTACCTCCTCGCCCAGGCCTTGCTCCACCGCCTGGCGCAGCATCGGCAGGGCCTGGTCGGCGATGCCCGGTTCGGCCAGCAGCTCCAGCACCTGGCCACGGCGGATGCCCAAACCCAGCAGCTTGCTCAGGCTGCGCGCACTGACCGCGGGCAGGCCGCTGTCGGCGATGCGCACCCGCACCTCCCCGGCGAAGCCCTGGGCCAGTTGCGCCAGCTCCTTGGCCGGGCGGGCGTGCAGGCCGTGGGCGTTGGCCAGGGGTACGCGCAGGCTGGGCCACTCGGCGGTGGCATCGCCGGCCAGGGTTTCCAGCACCCGGCGGCGGTCGGCGGCCTGGGCCAGTTCGGAACCGCGCCCTTCGATAAGCAGTGCGCAGAGCCGCTCCAGCAGCGCCACGTGGGCGTCGCCGCGGCTGGCCAGGCAGAACAGCCCGGCCAGCGACTGGCCCTGGTGGCGCAGCGGCGTGCGCGGCGCGACGAAGGCCAGCCCGGGGCGGTTCACTGCGTGGCTGCTGTCCAGCCACCAGAGGCCTGCGCCCAGGGGCAGCGCGTCGCCCTGCAACAGCTGGATGGCATAGCCCTTGTCCACGCAGCCGGCACGACGCAGCAGGCGCGCGCCTTCCAGGGCCAGTTCGTCGAAGTCTTCGGCGGCGCTGCCGAGCGTCACCAGCTGTTCGTCCAGCGCCAGCTCGCCGGGGCCGCCCTGGAGCAGCGCGATGATGGCGTCGGCGGTTTCGGCGCGGCGCAGCTCGGCGCCCAGGTCACCTTCGCCCAGGGCACGGGTAAGCAGTTGCAGCAGGCGCAGGTGTTCGTCGGATTTCGCGGCGATGCCGATGGCCAGGTACACGCGCTGGCCGTCGCCCCAGTCCACGCCCTCGGGGAAGTGCAGCAGGCGCACGCCGGTGGCGTGGACCATGTGCCGGGTTTGCGGGGTGCCGTGGGGAATGGCCAGGCCCTGGCCGAGGTAGGTGGAGCCCTGCCCTTCACGGGCTTGCAGCGCGGCCAGGTAGCCTTCGGCGGCGAGCCCGTCGTCCACCAGGCGGCTGGCCACCAGTTGCAGGGCTGCGGCCTTGTCCGCCGCCGCCAGGCCCATGGACACCAGAGCCGGGGTCAGTTCGAGCATGCCGTTTCCTCCACGCGGGCCTTCAGGCCCTGTTGTCGTTGTGCGATGAACCTTCAGCTTAGGCGCTGCCCAACCCTTGGCAGAGGGTTGGTTGCTATCTGGACAAAAGCCGTGCTGAATCGTTTCACTAATCCAGGGCGGCACGTTACTCGATATTCTTCGCCGCTTGAAGCCCGACCGATGAAACGCGCACCCCACGAGGAGTCGCCCCTTGAAACTCAGTGACATCGCCCGGCTGGCCGGGGTTTCGGTCACCACCGCCAGCTATGTGGTCAACGGCAAGGCCGAGGAGAAACGCATCTCCCCCGCCACCGTGGAGCGGGTGCGCGCGGTGGTCGATGCCCACGGTTACCGCCCCGATCCCCATGCCGCCGGCTTGCGCCGTGGGCAGACGCGCACCCTGGCCTTCATCCTCCCGGACCTGGAAAACCCCAGCTATGCGCGCCTGGCCAAGCTGCTGGAACAACAGGCACGGACCCGGGGCTACCAGTTGCTGATCGCCAGCTCCGACGACGAGCCGGAGAGCGAGCGCCAGCTGCTGCAGCTCTTCAGTGCGCGGCGTTGCGATGCGCTGATCGTCGCCAGCTGCCTGCCACCCCAGGACCCGAGCCTGGGTGCATTGCTGGATGCCGGGCTGCCGGTGATCGCCGTCGACCGCGAGCTGGCCCCGGGGCGTTTCTGCTCGGTGGTGAGCGATGACCACCAGGCGGCGCAACTGCTCACCCGCAGCCTGCTGAACCCGCCGCCGCGCCAGGTGGCGTTGCTCGGCGCGCGGCCGGAGCTGCCCATCAGCCGCGACCGCGAGGCGGGCTTCCGTGCCGCGCTCGCCGGCTTCGGGGGCGAGGCGCGGGTGGAACATGGCGCCGAGTTCAGCCGCGAGTGCGGCCGACAACTGATGCTGGGCCTGCTGGAGCGCCAGGGCCACCTGCCGGATGCACTGGTGACCACCGCCTACGTGCTGCTGGCCGGCGTGCTGGATGTGCTGCGCGAACGGGGCGCCTGGCCGCAGCAGCTGCAACTCGGCACCTTCGGCGACACCCAGTTGCTGGACTTCCTGCCGCTGCCGGTGAACTCCATGCGCCAGCAGCACGAGCTGATCGCCGAGCAGGTATTGGAGCGTGCATTGCAGGCCATCGCCGGGGACTACCAGCCAGGGGTGCTGGCGATACCGCGACGGTTGCAGGTGAGGCGCGGAGGCTGAAGGATGCATCGCGTTACCCGGTGTGGTTTAGCGGGGCTCACCCGCCCTGCACGGCTGCCGTAGCCCTGGCTTCAGCCCGAGACGGGATCATCGCGAATGAATTCGCTCCCACAAAAAACCGCCCACCGTGGCACGACCCCGTAGGGGCGACTTCAGTCGCCAAGCAGGCCGCAGGACTGCCTTGACTCCGCGCTTCCCGACCACACCGCCGGTGGATGAAAAGAGCGTCATCCACCCTACGCCCGGACCACCTCCCGAGGTTGGCGTCGCAGCGGGCTCTCCTTGTGGGAGCGGCTTCAGCCGCGAAGACCCGCAGCCGGCACGTGGCTGCGGCTGCCCAAACGCCCCATCGCGAATGAATTCGCTCCCACAAGAAATCCCCTTGGCACGACCTTGTAGGGGCGACGTAGGGGCGACTTCAGTCGCCAAGCAGACCGCAGGGCTGCCCCCAACTCGGTGTCACAAACCAACACCGCCGGTGGATGAAAAAAGCGTCATCCTCCCTACGCACGGATCAGCTCCGGAGGTTGGCGTGGCGCCGACGCAGCGATGCTCGGCCGCTGACTATGGGTCTTCGAGGTAGAGGGTGACGCTGACGTGGAAGCGGTCGATGCGCGCCCAGTCCTTCTCCAGGGTTTCCCCTGAGCTCATGCGGATTTCGTAGGGCCGGCCGCTGGCGTGGGGCGCGTTGGCGGGCTGGGTGTCCCAGCCGCAGCAGATGAACCGCAGCGGCTGCAGGCCGAAGCGTTGTTGCAGCAGGCTTTCCACGCCATGGGCCTGGGGGCCGGGCACCTGGTACTCGGCCACCAGTTGGCGCAGCTGGCCGCCCTCCTCCAGCTTGCAGCCTTCGAAGTGCAGCCCGGGCGACTCGACCCCGAGCTGTTCGAGGAAGTCGCCGCAGGCCGGTTCCGCCGCCTGTGCGGCACCGGCCAGGAGCAGCAGCGAGAGGATCGGGACGCCGCGCATCAGAAGATGTAGTCGGTGCTGATGAAGCTGGATTCGCGGTTGCGGATAATCTCGCTGATCAGCGTCTTGTTGTCGTCCTGGAAGCGCGTGGCCACCAGGGTGCGGATGGAGAAGGTGCGCAGCGCGTCGTGCACGGACAGGGTGCCCTCGGCGGAGTTCTTGCGCCCGTTGAAGGGGAAGGTATCCGGCCCGCGCTGGCACTGGGCGTTGATGTTGATGCGCCCCACCTGGTTGGCGAAGGCGTCCACCAGGCGGCCGACCTCGGCGGAGTCGTTGCCGAAGATCGACAGCTGCTGGCCGTAGTCGGAATCCAGCACGTAGTCGATGGCGACCTGCACGTCGCGGTACGGCACCACGGGCACCAGCGGGCCGAACTGCTCTTCCTGGTAGATGCGCATGTCCGGGCTCACCGGGCACAGCAGCGCCGGGTAGAAGAAGCTCTCGCGGCTCTGGCCGCCGCCTTCGTTGACCACCTGGGCGCCCTTGGCGGTGGCGTCCTGCAGCAGGGTGGTGAGGTAGTCGACCTTGCCCGGCTCCGGCAGCGGCGTCAGCGCCACGCCGTCTTCCCAGGGCATGCCCGGCTTGAGCGCGGCGAGCTTGGCGCTGAAGCGCGCGAGGAAGGGTTCGAGCACGTCTTCATGGACGAAGAGGATCTTCAGCGCGGTGCAGCGCTGGCCGTTGAACGACAGTGCGCCGGTGACGGCCTCGTTGACGGCGTTGTCCAGGTCCACCTGCGGCAGGACGATGCCGGGGTTCTTGGCATCCAGCCCCAGGGCGGCGCGCAGGCGGTGCGGGCGCGGGTGCAGTTTCTTCAGGTCGCTGGCGCCCTTGTTGGTGCCGATGAAGGCGAAGACGTCGACCTTGCCGCTGGCCATCAGCGCGCTGACGGTCTCGCGGCCACGGCCGTAGATGATGTTGATGACGCCGGCCGGGAAGCTGTCGCGGAAGGCTTCCAGCAGCGGGCGCATCAACAGCACGCCGAACTTGGCCGGCTTGAAGACCACGGTGTTGCCCATGATCAGCGCCGGAATCAGCGTGGTGAAGGTTTCGTTCAATGGGTAGTTGTAGGGGCCCATGCACAGCGCCACGCCCAGGGGTACGCGGCGGATCTGGCCGAGGGTGCCCTGCTCCAGCTCGAAGCGGCTGGAGCGGCGGTCGAGCTCCTTCAGGGCGTTGATGGTGTCGACCATGTAGTCGCAGGTGCGGTCGAACTCCTTCTCGGAATCCTTGAGGTTCTTGCCGATCTCCCACATCAGCAGGCGCACCACCTCGTGGCGCCGCTCGCGCATGCGCGCCAGGAACAGCTCGACATGGTGGATGCGCTCGCCGACACGCATATTGGGCCAGGCGCCCTGGCCGTTGTCATAGGCACGCACGGCGGCGTCCAGCGCCTCCAGCGCGGCGTCGGCATCCAGCAGCGGCGTGCTGCCGAGGATGACCTGTTCCTCGCCCTGCTCGCCCTTGAGGAAGATCGGGCTGCGCACCGTGGCCAGGGGACCGTCCCAGCGACGCAGTTCGCCCTCCACCAGGTATTCGCGCTGCTCCACCGGTGCGCCGAGGCGCCAGGCTTCGGGAATGTCGGCGGAGCTGGGGAACAGGGCTTCGGGGGCGAAACGGGACATGGGGCGATCCTCGGGGCAGCGTGAATGGCAGTGATGACGCGGCGATCTGACTCTTCCTTGCACCGCCAGTGCTCCCGCACGGGCGGCTTGCATCTTCCGGCTGCCCTTATTCCAGCAGCTTCAAGGCTTCGGCTGTGGCGGCTTCGATGCGCGCCCAGTCGCCGGCGCGAACCCAGGCGCTGTCCATCATCCAGGTACCGCCTACGCACATGACGTTGGGCAGGGCCATGTAATTACGCACGTTGTCCGGCTTGACGCCGCCGGTGGGGCAGAAGCGGATGCCCGGGAAGGGCCCGGCGAATGCCTTGAGGGCCGCCGCACCGCCCACCACTTCCGCCGGGAACAGCTTGAAGCGCCGGTAGCCGCGAGCGTGGCCGAGCATGATTTCCGAGGCGCTGCCGACACCGGGCAGCAGCGGCAACGGGCTTTCGCGGCCGGCGTCGAGCAGCTCGGCGGTGCAGCCGGGGGTGACGATGAACTGCGCGCCGGCGGCTTCGGCGTCGGCGAGCATGTGTTCATCCAGCACGGTGCCGGCGCCGATCAGCAGGTCCGGGCGCTGCTCGCGCAGCAGGCGGATGGCGGTGAGGCCGTGCTCGGAGCGCAGGGTGATTTCCAGGGCGCGCAGGCCGCCGGCGGCCAGGGCGTTGGCCAGGGGCAGGATGTGTTCCTCGCGCTCGATGGTGATCACCGGGAGGATGCGCGCTTCGGCGCAGAGGCGGTCGATCATCTCGACCTTCTCGGCCATGCTCGGCACGTTGCGCGCGGGGGAGGGATTCGCGTTCATGACAGGTCCTTCGGGCTCAAGGGCACCAGTAGATCTCGAGAGGCTGGTGGAGGAAGGCGCGGATCGGCATGGCCGCCACGTCTTCACCGGCCAGCGCGATGGCCAGGGTGTCGAGCTTGCCCTGCCCCTGCACCGCCAGCAGCGTGAGGCGCGCGCCGGCCAGCAGTGGCAACGGCATGGACAGGCGCTGGCGCGGCACGCTCGGCGCCTGCATGGGCACGCAGCGCCGGGTGCAGGAGTGGCTCAAGGCATCGTCCAGGCCGGGGCTCTTGGGGAACAGCGAGGCGGTGTGACCATCCTCGCCCATGCCCAGCACCAGCACATCGATGGGCTGCGGCAGCTCGGCGAGCGCGGCATCGGCCAGGCGCGCCGCCTCGTCCAGGCTGGCGGCGGAATGGTAGAGACCGATGAAGCGCGCCTTGGCCGCCGGGCCTTGCAGCAGGTGGCGACGCACCAGGCCTTCGTTGCTGTCGGCGTGGCCCACCGGCACCCAGCGCTCGTCGGCGAGGCTGACGGCGACGCGGGACCAGTCCAACTCCTGGGCGGACAACCGCTCGAGGAAGGCGATGGGGCTGCGCCCGCCGGAAACCACCAGGGAGGCCACGCCGTGGGATTCGATGGCCGAGCGCAAGGCGCCGGCCACGTGCAGGGCCAGTTCGCCGGCCAGTTGTTCGGGGCTGCCGAGGCTGACCCCGGTGACCTGCGTGGGCAGGTCGAGATTACAGATCGCCATACCAGCTCCTGCCGTCACGGGTGATCAATGCGATGGATGCGACCGGCCCCCAGGTGCCGGCCGCGTAGGGTTTTGGGGAGTCGCCCAGTTGCTTCCAGCCGTCGATCAGCTGGTCGCACCATTGCCAGGCGTACTCGATTTCGTCCTTGCGCACGAAGAGGTTCTGGTTGCCCTGCATCACCTCCAGCAGGAGGCGCTCGTAGGCATCGGGAATCCGCGCGCTGCGGTAGGTGTCGGAGAAGCTCAGTTGCAGCGGGCCGCTACGCAGCTGCATGCCCTTGTCCAGGCCCTGGTCTTTGGTCATCACCTGCAGGGAGATGCCTTCGTCGGGCTGCAGGCGGATGATCAGCCGGTTGCTGATCAGCGGGCGCTGCTCGGGGGAGAAGATGTAGTGCGGCGGCTCCTTGAAGTGGATGACGATCTGCGACAGCTTCTGCGGCATGCGCTTGCCGGTGCGCAGGTAGAAGGGCACGCCGTTCCAGCGCCAGTTGCGGATGTCGGCGCGCAAGGCGACGAAGGTTTCGGTGTCGCTCTGGGTGTTGGAGTTCTCTTCTTCCAGGTAGCCCGGCACCGGGCGGCCCTGGGTGCTGCCGGCGATGTACTGGCCGCGCACCACCTGCTGCGCCACCTGGGCGGCGGTGATGGGCGCCAGGGCCTTGAGCACCTTGACCTTCTCGTCACGGATGCTGTCGGCGGAAAGGTCGCTGGGCGGGTCCATGGCGATCAGGCAGAGCAGCTGCAGCAGGTGGTTCTGGATCATGTCGCGCAGCTGGCCGGCTTCGTCGAAGTAGCCCCAGCGGCCCTCGATACCCACCTGCTCGGCCACGGTGATTTCCACGTGGGAGATGTGGTGCTGGTTCCACTGGGTTTCGAACAGGCTGTTGGCGAAGCGCAGGGCGATGAGGTTCTGCACCGTCTCCTTGCCCAGGTAGTGGTCGATCCGGTAGATGCGGTTCTCGGGGAAATGCACGGCCACCGCGTCGTTGACCCGACGCGAGGATTCCAGGTCGTGGCCGATGGGCTTTTCCAGCACCACGCGGGTGTGGCGGGCGCGCTCGACGCGGGCCAGGCCCTCGCAGATGGCGCCATAGACCGAAGCCGGCGTGGCGAAGTAGGCGATCAGCCGCTCCTCCGGGCCGACGCGCTCGGCCAGCACCTGGTAGCCCTCGGCGTGGAGGAAATCCATGGGCAGGTAGCTCAGCCGTGCCATGAAGCGCTGCAACACGGCTGCGTCGATCTCCCGCTCCGGCACGTAGCCACGCAGGTGTTCCTCGATGGATGCCAGGCGAGCGCCGCCCTCCTCGCTTTCGCGGGCCAGGGCGAGGATGCGCGTGTCGCCATGCAGCAGGCCGGCGCGGTCCAGTTGGTAGAGCGCCGGGAACAGCTTGCGCAAGGCCAGGTCGCCGAGGGCGCCGAACAGGGCGAAGGTGCAGGGTTCTACGGATAAGGAAGCCATAATGATTGTTCTTTTACGAGGTTGAACTAGAAATACACGGTGATAATGGCCATTTCAAGAATAAATGTAGTAATAAGAACAACATTTTGTCACCCTCCTGTTACCTCTGGCTCTGGCCGGTGCCCCTCATTACGATAGGCCACCGATTTTGCAGGCCCCTTGCAAGGAACCTACATGGACCGCGTACGCAATCTTCTGGAGCAGATCCAGGGACGACTCGAAGACCTCAACAAGGCCGAACGCAAGGTCGCCGAAGTCATTCTCCAGGACCCACAGCAGGCGACCCGCTTCAGCATCGCCGCCCTCGCCCAGGCCGCCAGCGTCAGCGAGCCGACGGTGAACCGCTTCTGCCGCTCCTTCGGCGTCAACGGTTACCCGGAGCTGAAGATGCAGCTGGCGCAGAGCCTGGCCAGCGGCGCCGCCTACGTCAGCCGCGCGGTAGAGGCGGACGACGGCCCCGAGGCCTACACGCGCAAGATCTTCGGCAGCGCCATCGCCTCCCTGGACAGCGCCTGCAACGCCCTCGACCCGCAGTTGATCAGCCGCGCCGTGGACCTGTTGATCCAGGCCCGGCAGATCCATTTCTTTGGCCTGGGTGCCTCGGCACCGGTGGCCCTGGACGCCCAGCACAAGTTCTTCCGCTTCAACCTCGCCGTGTCGGCCCATGCCGATGTGCTGATGCAGCGCATGCTGGCTTCGGTGGCCCACACCGGCGACCTGTTCGTGATCATTTCCTACACCGGCCGCACCCGCGAACTGGTGGAAGTGGCGCGCCTGGCGCGGCAGAACGGCGCCTCGGTGCTGGGCCTGACCGCCGCCGGCTCGCCGCTGGCCCGCGCCAGCACCCTGAGCCTGGACATCCCGCTGCCGGAGGACACCGACATCTACATGCCGATGACCTCGCGCATCATCCAGCTCACCGTGCTCGATGTGCTGGCCACCGGCGTGACCCTGCGCCGCGGCGTCGACTTCCAGCCGCACCTGCGCAAGATCAAGGAAAGCCTCAACGCCAGCCGCTACCCCGCGGACGAAGAGCCGGGCTGAGCCCCTTTCAAGGGCAGACCCATGGTTGCGGGATTGATTCGGGGCCGGTGGTCGGAGGGGTGGCGCGTTCGCGAGTAAACATCCACGTTCCTGGAGCATGGCGTTGCTTTTTGCCCCCCCTGGAGTGAGCACAGCCAAGCCTCGGAGCATGCAGCCGCCGTTCACTCCGGACGTAGGGTGTGCTGCGCGCACCTCGAACTCGCCGGAAGCACCGAGCGGAGGTGCGCACGGCACACCCTACGGCACGCGTTCATCCTGTCGAGTTTCGTAGCCCGGGAATGCCCGCTCCCGGGCTGAAGCCCGGGCTACCTTAGGGATTCATTCCACCCGCGCCTTGAGCTGGATGCGCGCTTCTTCCCCGGGCGCGAGGACCTGGCTGGCGGTGCCGCAGGCGGCGGCTTCGATGCTGGCGAAGCCGAGGCCTTCCTTCCAGCTGACATCGCTGAGCGGGCGGCTGCCGGGGTGCCAGACCACGGTATTGGGTGAACCGCCGGTGTCGATGCGCACGCGGCGTTGCCAGCCGGCGTCCTGCAGGTGCAGCGGGCCGGCGTGATCGAAGATGCGATGACAGCCTTCCACCGGGCGCAGCTCGCCCTGCTGGGTGAAGCGCTGGCGGCTGAGCAGGTCCTGCCCGCTGGCGCCCTCCAGTCCCAGCACGGCGACCCGGGCGATGTCGCTGATGCTCCAATAGGCATGCAGCGCCTGGCTGAGCACGCAGGGTTCCTGGTCGCCATGGCGGGTGGTCAGGGTCAGCGCCAGTTCATCGCCCAGCTCCGCCTGCAGCTCCACCTCCCAGTCATGCAGGGCCAGGCGCCAGCGCAGGCGCACGCCGGCGTCCGAGCTTTCGCGCTCCTGCAGGCGCCAGTCCGTGAGGCGTGCCCAGCCGTGGTGGGGCCAGCCGCTTTCCTGCGGGTGGCGACCGAACCAGGGCCAGCACACCGGCACGCCGCCGCGTATGGCGCCGAGCCTGGGCCAGCGCGCGGCGCACCAGAGCAGCGGGCGTTCGCCGCGCGGCTGGAAGTGCAGCAGCTGGCCGCCCTGGCGGGCAAAGATGGCGCGGCAGCGCGGGTGATCGATCAGCAGCAGCTCGCGCCCCTGCTCGCTGCCCCAGCGGAAGACCTGGCGCACACCGGGAACGAAGAGCCCGGCGAGCGGATGCTCCACGGGCTCGGTCGCCAGTTCCAGGCCATGGCGGCGCGGTTCGCCACGACTCATCGCAGGGCCGCGCCGCGCAGGCTCACTTCCACCAGTACTCGATCTGCACACCGACGTTGGAGCCGTGCAGGTCGGTGCCGTAGGCGCCGGTGTCGGAGAGCGCCGAGCCGGCCGCCAGCAGGCTGGCCGAACGCTGCGCCGCTTCGTTCCAGCTGGCGTAGGTGTAGTAGAGGCGAATTTCCGGGCGCTCCCAGAAGCCCGGGCCGGCGGGCGACCAGGTGGGGGCGATGGTGAACTTGGTCAGTTTGCGGGTGCCGCCAGGGGCTTCCACCTGGTCGCGACCCAGCTCGGTGACCAGCTTGAACTGCTCGGTGATGGCGTAGACCGGGCGCACGCCGACCGACAGCCAGTTCTGGTCGGCGCCGTCGGGGCGCTTGTCCTTCTGGTAGACGACCTCGAACTGGCCACCGAAGCGCGGGGTGATCTGCCAGTCGAAGAACTCCACGGCGCGCCAGCTGGAGGCGCTGTTGTCCAGGGTCGGGTCACCGGTGTAGCCGAGGCCGGTGCCCGGGCCGCGGCCGTACTGCAGGGCGAAGGTGTTGGCGCCGCCGGCGAAGGGCTTCTGCTTGTGCTGCGCGGTCACCGCCCAGCCACTGTGGGAGTCGGTGCTGTCGGGCTTGTCGATGTAGCTGAAGCCCACTTCCATCTCGCCGCCGGGGTTGGTCTGGAAGCCGCCGACGTTGAAGTCGTGGCGGTTGATGTAGGGCTTCTGGTCGTAGTTGTCCTTGCGCGAGAAGACGTAGCTGTACTTCAGGTCGCCGATGGCCACTTCGTCGAAGCCGAAGCCGGTGGCGCTCTGGTTCCAGTAGTAGAAGTCGGAGATGTGGATGTCGTTACGCTTGTAGAAACGACGCCCCGCCCAGAAAGAGCCGCCATTGAGGGCGGGCATGTTGCTCCACTCGGCGTACATCTGGTTCATCCGCGCGAAGCCGTAGTCGCCGGTGAACTTGGGCGTATGGCCGTACTGGTTGTACAGCTGGGCCATGCCTTCGAGGCTGATCACCGAACCGTCGTCGAGCTTGAACACGTCCTGGCGCAGGTCCAGCTCGATGTACTGCTCGCACTCGTTGCCGAGGCGGTACTTGGACTGCGCCCCCGGCAGCTGGAAGCACGACTGGGTGCCGCCGTCGGTGGAGCTGCCGGCGCCACTGCGCATGTAGCCGGTGAACTCCAGTGCATTGGCCGCTCCGGGCAGCGCCAGCATGGCGCAGGGCAGCATCCACCAACTCTTCTTCACGTTCATATCCACTCCAGTTTTTATTGTTGTATTGCCTTGGATATCAGGGCCGTCCCTGGGCTCGGATGGCAGCCGGGGCGGCCTTCCTTTCAACGCCCCTTGAACTGCGCGACATTGCCCGCGCGCTCAACGGTTCGTGACTTTCCCAGCCCACCCAGCCGTTCACCGCTCTGCGCGTCGAAGAGCAATACCTTGCTGGGATCGAAATACAGCGAGAGGGTTTCACCTATCTGCGGCGCGGCGTCCGGCGCCAGGCGGCAGCAGACCTTGGTCTGGTTGAGGCTGGTGAACACCAGGGTGTCGGGGCCGGTGGGTTCGGTGACTTCGATTTCGGCGCGGATGCTCGGCAGGCTGGCGTCGGCCGGCGCACTGGCGAGGATCTGCTCGGGGCGCACGCCGAGGATCACCTCGCGCCCTTCAATGCCCTCCCCCAGCTCGCCCAGGGGCAGCTCGCAGCGGGCCTGGCCGCTGTCCAGCAGGGCCCACAGCTGGCCGTCGCGGCGCTGCAGGCGCAGGGGGATGAAGTTCATCGGCGGCGAGCCCATGAAGCCGGCGACGAAGAGGTTGGCCGGGTCGTTGTAGATCTGCTGCGGGGTGCCGAACTGCTGGATGACGCCGTCCTTCATCACCGCCACCTTGTCGCCCAGGGTCATGGCTTCGATCTGGTCGTGGGTGACGTAGACGGTGGTGGTCTTGAGGCGCTGGTGCATGAGCTTGATTTCGGTGCGCATCTCCACCCGCAGCTTGGCGTCGAGGTTGGAGAGCGGCTCGTCGAACAGGTAGATCTTCGGCCGCCGTGCCAGGGCCCGGCCCATGGCCACGCGCTGCTGCTGGCCGCCGGAGAGCTGGCCGGGCTTGCGCTCGAGCAGGTGCTCGATCTGCAGCAGCTTGGCCACGCGGCTGACTTCGGCCTCGATCTCGGCGGCAGGCAGCTTGCGGATCTTCAGGCCGAAGGCGATGTTCTGGCGCACGCTCATGGTCGGGTACAGGGCGTAGGACTGGAACACCATGGCGATGTCCCGGTCCTTGGGGCTCATGCCGCTGATGTCGGCACCGTCCACGAGTATGGCGCCACCGGTGATGTCCTCCAGCCCGGCGATGCAGTTCATCAGGGTGGATTTGCCGCAGCCCGAGGGGCCGACGAGGATCAGGAATTCGCCCGAGTCGATGGACAGTTCGATATCCCTGAGGGTGTCGGCCAGGCCGCTGCCATAGCGTTTGTTGACGTTGCGCAGTTCGAGGGTTGCCATATCAATCTCCACAAATAAGTAGCGTCGCGGGCACGCGCAGCGGCGTTCAGCCCTTGACCGCGCCAGCCGTCAACCCCCGGAGGAAGTACTTGCCGGCGAACACGTAGACGAGCAGGGTCGGCAGGCCCGCGATCATCGCGGCGGCCATGTCGACGTTGTATTCCTTGGCCCCGGTGCTGGTGTTGACCAGGTTGTTGAGGGCCACGGTGATGGGCTGGCTGTCGCCGCTGGCGAACACCACGCCAAAGAGGAAGTCGTTCCATATCTGGGTGAACTGCCAGATCAGGCAGACCATGACGGTGGGCACCGACATGGGCAGCAGGATGCGCCCGAAGATGGTGAAGAACCCCGCGCCGTCGAGCCGCGCCGCACGCACCAGGGCGTCGGGGATGCTGACGTAGAAGTTGCGGAAGAACAGCGTGGTGAAGGCCAGGCCGTAGACCACGTGCACCAGCACCAGGCCGGCGGTGGTGTTGGCCAGGCCGAACTGGCCGAGGGTGAAGGACGCCGGCAGCAGCACCACCTGGAACGGCAGGAAGCAGCCGAACAAAAGCGCGCCGAAGAACAGCTGCGAGCCACGGAAGCGCCACATGGACAGCACGTAGCCGTTGAGCGCACCGAGCAGCGTGGAGATCAGCACCGCCGGCACGGTGATCATCACCGAGTTCCAGAAGTAGCCGCCGACCTGGGTCCAGGCCTTGGCCCAGCCGATCAGGGTGAACACGTCCGGCAGCGACAGCAGGTTGCCGGTGCGGATGTCGTCGGGGGTCTTGAAGCTGGTCAGCAGCATCACCACCAGCGGCACCAGGTAGAGGGCGCAGGCGAAGATCAGGGTCGCGTGGATGGCCAGGCGGCTGAGGCTGAACGGGGGTTTTCCGGCCAGGCTAGTCATGGCGCTTGTTCCTCAGTTCGGAATACAGGTAGGGCACGATGATCGCCAGCACGGCGCCGAGCATGAGCATGGCGCTGGCCGCGCCGAGGCCCATCTGCCCACGGGTGAAGGTGCTGGCGTACATGAACATCGCCGGCAGGTCGGAGGAGTAGCCGGGGCCGCCGGCGGTCATCGCCGCCACCAGGTCGAAACTCTTGATGGCGATGTGGGCGAGGATCATCAGCGCACTGAAGAACACCGGGCGCAGGCTCGGCAGGACGATGCGCAGGTAGATGGTGGGCAGGCTGGCGCCGTCCACCTGGGCGGCGCGGACGATGGATTGGTCGACCCCGCGCAGGCCGGCGAGGAACAGCGCCATGACGAAGCCGGAGGATTGCCACACAGCGGCGATCACCAGGCAGTAGACGACGCGGTCCGGGTCCACCAGCCAGTCGAGGCGGAAGCCTTCCCAGCCCCAGTCACGCAGCAGCTTGTCCAGCCCCAGGCCGGGGTTGAGCAGCCACTTCCAGGCGGTGCCGGTGACGATCATCGACAGCGCCATGGGGTACAGGTAGACGGTGCGAATGAAGCCTTCGCGGCGGATGCGCTGGTCCAGCAGCACGGCGAGGAATACGCCGATCACCAGGCTGATGGTGATGAACAGCCCGCCATAGACCAGCAGGTTGTGGCTGGCGACCCACCAGCGGTCGTTGTCCCACAGGCGCTCGTACTGCTGCAGGCCCACCCACTTGTAGCTGGGCATGAAGCGCGAGTTGGTGAAGGACAGCAGAAAGGTCCAGAGGATGTAGCCGTAGAAGCCGACCAGCACGATGAGCATGCTCGGCGCCAGCACCAGCTTGGGAAGCCAGCGTTGCAGCGCATCCAGCGGCGATGCCTTGGTGAAGACTGCGGTTGAGCTCATGGGGCACTCCGTATGACAGGTGACGCGAACAGCCCGCTCTCCCGGAGGGAGCAGAGAGAAATCGAGGCAGCAGGAACCCATGGCGCCTGCCGGCACCTGGAAAATCGTCGGTAAGGGAGGGGCCGCTTACGCGGCCCCGGGGATCACTGCACGGCCTGGATGGCAGCAGCCAACTGCTGGGCGGCTTTCTTCGGGTCCGCCGAGGGCGAGTTGAAGAAGTTGGTGACCACATCGAACACGGCGCCCTGGACGTAGCCCGAGGAGGCCATCAGGTGCGCCATGCTCGGCTGCAGCCCGCCGTTGCCGACGGCTTCCTTGAAGTCCTTCATGGAGGCCTGGGCGCAGCTGTCGAAGCCGCTCATGTCGACGTCCTGGCGCACCGGGATGGAGCCCTTGCTCTGACTGAACAGGGTCTGGAACTCGGTGCCCATGACGATGCGCGCCAGGTCTTCCTGAGCACTGCGGTTGGCTTCGTCCTTGAGCTTGAACATCGTCAGCGAGTCGATGTTGTAGTCGAAGCTGCCCTGGGTGCCGGGGAACGGCACGCAGAGGTAGTCCTTGCCCGCCACCTTGCCGGCGGCAGTCCATTCGCCCTTGGCCCAGTCGCCCATGATCTGCATGCCGGCCTTGCCGTTGATGACCAGCGCGGCGGCGGAGTTCCAGTCGCGGCCGGCGGCGTTGACGTCGATGTAGCCGTGGAGCTTCTGCAGGGTGGCGAACACCTTGACCATCTTCTCGCCAGAAAGGGTCGCCGAATCCAGCTCGACGAAGGCCTTGTGGTAGTCCTGCGGGCCGAGAATGCTCAGGGCGATGTTTTCGAAGGTGGTGCCGTCCTGCCAGGGCTGGCCGCCATGGGCGACGGGAATGAAGCCGGCGGCCTTGAGCTTGTCGGCGGCGACGAAGAATTCGTCGAGGGTGGTGGGCGGCGTGGCGCCGGCCTTCTTGAACACCTCGGGGTTGATCCACAGCCAGTTGACCCGGTGCACGTTGACCGGCACGGCCACGTAGTGGTCTTCGTATTTCATGATGCCGGCGACCTGCTTGGGCAGCAGTTGGTCCCACTTGCCCTCCTCGGCCACGTTGTCCATCTCGGTGAGCAGGCCGAGTTCGCCCCACTCCTGGATGTCCGGCCCCTTGATCTGCGCGGCGGACGGCGGGTTGCCGGATACGGCGCGGGTCTTCAGCACGGTCATGGCCGCCTCGCCACCACCGCCGGCAACGGCGAAGTCTTTCCAGGTATGGCCTTTCTTCTCGACCAGTTCCTTGAGGGTGTCGGCGGCGCGTTTTTCGCCACCGGAGGTCCACCAGTGCAGGACCTCCACTTCACCGGCGAGGGCGGAAAGGGGGAAGAGCGAAGCGAGGGATACGACAACGGCCAGGCGAGAGAACGCATTCATGAGGGGATCACCTTTTTGTTTTTATGGCTGTGCAAGTCGGTGCTTGCGCATGCCAGGAGTCTAAACAGGATGGTCGGAACGCCGGGTAACAAAGGGATGCCCGAAGGTCACAGCTCGGTTACACAGAACGGAAACTGCCTCGGTTGGTTCAACCCATCGCCGACACCACCCGGGGCGGGTTCGGCGCCCTGCGGTGCAGGCGGCGGAAGTCCCTCGGGGTGCTGGCCTTGAGCGCGAGGAACTGGCGGTTGAACAGCGAGAGGTTGGCATAGCCCACCTGCTCGGCGATGCGTACCACGGCCAGGTCGGTAGCGATCAGCAGCGAACAGGCGCGACCGATGCGCAACCGCGTGACGTATTGCACGGCGGTCATCCGCGTGTGGCGGCGAAACATCCGATGGAAAGCCGAGACGCTGACGCAGGCGAGTCCGGCCAACTCGGGGATGGAAAGCGGCTCGGCAAAGCCCTGGTGCAGCCGGTCCAGCACCCGCTGGATGCGCGGGTCAGCCGTGGGCATGGCGGCAGGCGTGGCCGGTGCGTTGGCGAGGTGCAGCACATCCGGGTCGCGACAGAGTTGCAACAGGACGTCCAGCAACAGCATCAGGCGCCGGCCCGGCTCCGCCCCCGGCATCGCTTCGATCAGCGGGCGCACGCCGGCGCGGGTCGCCGCACCGAAACTCAACCCCTGCTCCGCCCCCGCCAGCAGCACGCCGATGTCACGCAGCTCGGGGAACATGGCCAGCAGGCCATTGGCCCAGTCGCGGTGGAACCAGATGACCAGCGCCACATGGGGCGACCCGGCGTCGACTCGCTCGCGGGAGCACCAGCTGTGGGGCAACCCGGGGCCGACCAGCACCAGGTCGCCATCGTCGTAGGGCTCGATGTCGTCACCGATGTAGCGATGGCCACGGCTGTTGAGGGTGAGGGTCAGCTCGTACTCCGGGTGGTGGTGCCACTCGAAGGGGATGCCCTCCTCCAGGCGCCGGTTCAGCAGTGCCCAGGAGGCCCCGTCGTCGGGAGTGATGGTTTCGAGGAATGCGCGCATGCCGGCACGATAGCGCAACCGGTGAACGCACTCACGCCATAAAAGTATCGGTTTCCACCTCTAACCGCGGCATCGGCGCCGCGCCCCGCTGGATAGCCTGCGAAGCGTTCCCATAACAACAACGCAGGAGAACGACATGGCGACCCTCTACACCGACGGGCACGGCAACCACCCTGGCGCGGGGAGCGCCACCATCCCGCTGCAAGCCATCGACAAGCGCCGCCCGCTGCGGGTGCTGAGCGAGGCCGACTGGCAGCACTGGACCCGCAAGGGCTACGTGATCGTGCGCAACGCGGTCAGTGCTGCCGAGGCCGACGCGGTGGTGGAGATGCTTTGGCGCTTCCAGGAGATGGACCCGAACGACCCGAGCACCTGGTATCGCCCGCAACTGCGCGAACACCGCATGACCGAGCTCAACAACACCGGGATGGTGGAGGTCTACAACCACCAGAGCCTATGGGACACCCGGCAGAACCGGCGCATCTACGACGCCTTCGTCGACATCTGGGACCGCGAGGACCTGTGGGTGGCCATCGACCGCGCCAACCTCAACCCGCCGAACAAGGCGGCCCGCGCGGCCGGGAAGAAGGACGGCTTCATCCACTTCGACGTCGATGTGTCGCAACGGCCGCTGCCCATCGCCGCCCAGGGCGTGCTGTCCCTGGCGCCGCAGGACGACGAGGTCGGTGGCTTCCAGTGCGTGCCCGGCATCTTCGAAGCGATCGAGCAGTGGTGGTCGCGCCAGCCCGAAGGCGCCAACCCCTTCAAGCCGGATATCGGCGCGCACGCCATCGAAAATATCCGCCTCGACAAGGGCGACCTGCTGATCTTCAACAGCCTGCTGGCCCACGGCGTGCGCCCCAACCGCTCGGAGGACCGCGTGCGCCTGGCGCAATACATCTCGATGTTTCCGGCGGATTTCGACAACGAGGCCCTGCGCCAGGCGCGCATCCGCACCTGGGCGGAGCAGACCCACCCGTTGGGCGACCCCTTCCCCGGCGACCCGAGGGAGTACGAACGCCGCCACTTCGCCCGCGCGGAACTCAGCGAACACGGGCGCCGCCTGCTGGGGCTGGAGCCCTGGCCCTGATGCGCAGTGGCGAGCGGTGCTCAGTCGGCGACGCGGGGCAGCTCCAGGGTCACCCGCAGCCCGCCCTCGCGCAGGTTGCGCAGGCTGACCTCGCCGCCGTGACTGTGGGCGATGTTGCGAGCGATGCCCAGGCCCAGCCCATAGCCCTGCTGCTGGCCGGAGAGCCGGAAGTGCGGCTCGAAGACCTGCTCCAGGCGCTGCTCGGGCACGCCGGGGCCTTCATCATCCACGTGCAGCACGAAGGCGTCGCGGCCGTCCTCGATGTGCAGGTGGGCGCGCTGGCCGTACTTGAGGGCGTTGTCCACCAGGTTGCCGATGCAGCGCCGCAACGCCAGGGGCTTGCCCGGGAAGGGCCGGCGTGCGGTGCCTTCCAGGGTGACGCGGCCATTGCCCAGGTAGGGGTCCACCAGGCAGTGCAGCAGGTGGTTGAGGTCCACCGGCTCGATGTTCTCGTGGATGTCGGTGTCCTTCACGCATTGCAGCGCGCCCTTGACCAGCAGCTCCAGGTCGTCGAGGTCGCGGCCGAACTTGGCTTGCAGGGCTTCGTCCTCCAGCAGTTCGACACGCAGGCGCAGGCGGGTGATGGGGGTGCGCAGGTCGTGGGAGATGGCGCTGAACAGCTGGCTGCGCTCGCTGAGGTAGCGGCTGATGCGCTCGCGCATGCTGTTGAAGGCGCGGCTCACCTCCACCACCTCGCTGCCACCCGCCTCCGCCAGCGGCTCCACGGTGGCGCCCAGGGACATGTCCCGCGCCGCCGCCGCCAGGCGCTTGAGCGGTCGGCTCTGCCAGTGCACCAGCAGGCCGATGAACAGCAGCAGGAAGCTGCTGGTGAGGATGATGAACCACAGCTGCTGCGCCGGCAGGCCCTGGTCTTCGAGGCTGACGTAAGGTGCCGGCATCAGCGAGGCGAGGTAGAGCCATTCATTGGGGGCGATCTGGATCTGCGTCACCAGCACCGGCGGGTTGAGCGGCTCCAGGCTCAGGGCGTAGTGGGCCCAGGAGCGCGGCAGCTCGTCGAGCTTGAGCTCGCCGTTGAAGATGCGCAGGTCGTCCGGGCTGACGAACTGCACCGAGAGGTCCACCTGCTTGCCCAGGCGCTCGCGCAGCACGTCGTCGACCACGTCGAGCACCGCGGCCTTGCGCGGCGTGGCGGGCAGCACCTGCATGTCCAGCGGTTTGTCGTTGAGGGAGACGAAGAAGCGCGTGCCGCCCATGCTGCGCAGCTGGTCCAGCACCAGCGGCCGGTAGCCCAGGGGCAGCGAGCGGAAGTAGGCGACGCTGGCGGCCATGGAGTGGGCCAGGCTGCGCGCGCTGGTGAGCAGGCCTTCCATCTGGCTGGCGCGCAGCTGCGAGACCCAGATGACGCTGGACAGCGCCTGGGCCATGAGCACCACCAGCAGGGTGAGGAACAGCATGCGCCCGAGCAGCGAGCGCGGCATGGGGTTCCAGCGGCGTTTAGGCATGGGGTGAGACCTGGGCCGCCAGCAGGTAGCCCGAGCCGCGCACGGTGCGGATCAGCCGCGGCGCCTTGCCGGTGTCCCGCAGGCGCTGGCGCAGGCGGCTCACGGCCATGTCGACGATGCGTTCCAGGGGCATCACCTCGCGGCCACGGGTGGCGTTGGCGATGGTGTCGCGGTCGAGGATCTGCTGCGGGCGGTCGAGGAACAGCTTGAGCAAGGCGAAGTCGGCGCCGGAAAGGATCACTTCCTCGCCGTCGATGTGGAACAGGCGGTGGCTGACCATGTCCAGCCGCCACTCGTCGAAGGCCAATACCTGGGCCTCGCCGGCACCCCGTTCCTGGGCGAAGCCGACGCGGCGCAGCAGCGCCTTGATGCGCGCCTGCAGTTCGCGGGGGCTGAAGGGCTTGCCGATGTAGTCGTCGGCGCCCAGTTCGAGACCGATCACCCGATCGGCTTCGTCGGAGCTGGCGGTGAGCATGATGATTGGCACCTGGGCCAGGCGCTGGTGCTGGCGCACCCAGCGGCACAGGCTGAAGCCGTCTTCGTCGGGCAGCATCACGTCGAGGATCACCAGGTCGGCAGCCACCTCGCCCATGGCCTGGCGGAAGGCAGCACCGTCGCCCACGGTGCGCACCTGGAAGCCGGCGCGGCTCAGGTAGGTGTGCAGCAGGTCGCGGATTTCCTCGTCGTCATCGACCAGGAGGATGGTTTTACCGGCTTGGCTCACGTGGGCCTTCCTTTGTTGTTATGGGTCATGTCCATTTGGATGCAGGGCGTTGGCGTAGGGTGGATGACGCTCTTTTCATCCACCTGTCGGCGTCGATGCATAACCATCGGTGGACCGGTGAAGCGTGGTCCACCCTACATCAGGCGCCGTGCCAGGAACGTGCAACGCGTCTGCTTGCTGCGTTTGCGCCTCAGGGCTGCAACGCTTGCTGCAAGGCCACGCCCGCGCCTTCCAGGCCCGGGTATTCGGCGGTCACCAGCCACACCGGCACGCCGCTGAAGTAGTCGCTCATGCAGCCCTTGCTGGCGAAGGCAGCGGCGAAGCCACTGGCCTTGAAGAACTCGGCGAAACGCGGCACCACGCCACCGACCACATAGACCCCGCCCCGGGCGCCGAGGGTCAGCACGTTGTTGCCCGCGACGCGGCCGAGCCAGACGCAGAACTGCTCCAGCACCGCCCTCGCCTCGCTGTCACCGGCCAGGGCCGCCGTGGTGATGGCTGCAGGGCTGTCCAGGTGCGGCTCGACGCCATCGAGGGCGCAGCTGGCGCGGTAGAGCTGCAACAGGCCGCCGCCGCTGAGGATGTTCTCGGCGCTGACATGGCCCTGGCGCTCGTGCAGGTGGCGCCACAATTCGGCTTCGCGGCCGCTGCCGATGGGCAGGTCGACATGGCCACCCTCCCCTGGCAACGCCGCCCAGCGTCCTTCACCCAGGGGCAGCAGGGTGCCGACGCCGAGGCCGGTGCCGGCGCCGATGACCACGGCCGGGCGTTCGGCATCGGCCTCGCCCGCGCAGATGGTCATGCGCTCGCCGGGCTGCAGGCGGGTCATGCCCAGGGCCATGGCGGAGAAGTCGTTGATCAGCAGCAAGCGCTCGACCTTGAGCGTTGCGCAGAAGCTGCGGCGATTGAGGCGCCAGTGGTTGTTGGTGAAGCGGAAATCCTCGCCCCCCACCGGCCCGGCGCAGGCCAGGCAGACGGCGGCGATGGCACCCGGCGCCAGGCCGAGGCCCGCCAGGTAGTGTTCGATGGCCAGTTCCGGGGTGGCGAAATCCACCGTCGCCAGGACCTTGACCGACTCCAGCCGCTCGTCACGCCACAGGGCGAAACGCGCGTTGGTACCTCCGATATCGCCGACCAGCGCCAAGGTCACTTCAGGCTCTCCAGGCTGGATGTAAAGGCGCTCGCCCCCTGCTCCGCCGTGCTGAACGCGGCACGCATGAAGGCGAACATCTCGCGGCCACAGCCGATCTCGGCGCTGTGCTGGATCGGCGCGAGCTCGCGGGCGGCGAACGCGTCGGCATCCACCAGCACCCGCAGGGTTCCGGCCTGGCCATCGACACGGATGATGTCACCGTCGCGCACGCGCGCCAGTGGACCTCCGTCGTATGCCTCGGGGCACACATGGATGGCCGCCGGGATCTTGCCGGAGGCACCGGACATGCGCCCGTCGGTGACCAGCGCCACCTTGAAGCCGCGGTCCTGCAATACACCGAGGAAGGGAGTCATCTTGTGCAGCTCGGGCATGCCGTTGCAGCGCGGGCCCTGGAAGCGCATCACCGCCACCATGTCGCGCTCCAGCTCACCCGCAGCGAAGGCATCGGCGAGGGCCTGCTGGTCATGGAAGACCCGCGCTGGCGCCTCCACCACCTGGTGCTGCGGCGCGACGGCGGAAACCTTCATCACCCCGCGCCCGAGGTTGCCCTCCATCACCCGCAGCCCGCCTTCCGGCGAGAACGGATTGGAGACGGGGCGCAGGATGTTTTCGTCCAGGCTCGCCGCCGGGCCGTCGCGCCAGGCGATGCGGCCGTCTTCGAGGAAGGGCTCCTGGGTGTAACGGCGCAGGCCCGGGCCGGCGACTGTGTTGACGTCTTCGTGCATCAGCCCGGCATCGAGCAGCTCGCGCACCAGGAAGGCGACGCCGCCCGCCGCGTGGAAGTGGTTGATGTCGGCCTTGCCGTTCGGATAGACGTGGGCCAGGGTCGGCACCACTTCGGAGAGGTCGGCCATGTCTTGCCAGGTGAGCTGGATGCCGGCGGCCTGGGCGATGGCGGGCATGTGCAGGGTGTGGTTGGTGGAGCCACCGGTGGCGTGCAGGGCGACGATGGAGTTGACCAGCACGCGTTCGTCCATCAGCTCGCCGATGGGCATGAAGCCGCCGGCCTGCTGGGTCAGCCGGGTGACCTGGCGCGCCGCCTCTTCGGTGAGGGCGTCGCGCAGCGGCGTGCCGGGGTTGACGAAGGAGGCGCCGGGCAGGTGCAGGCCCATCATCTCCATCAGCATCTGGTTGGTGTTGGCGGTGCCGTAGAAGGTGCAGGTGCCGGGGGCGTGGTAGGCCGCCATCTCCGACTCCAACAGCTCGTCGCGGGTGGCCTTGCCTTCGGCGTAGCGCTGGCGGACGTCGGCCTTTTCCTTGTTCGACAGCCCCGAGGGCATGGGCCCGGCGGGGATGAACAGCGTGGGCAGGTGGCCGAAGCGCAGCGCGCCCATCATCAGGCCGGGGACGATCTTGTCGCAGATGCCGAGGAACACCGCCGCGTCGAACATGTTGTGCGACAGCGCCACGGCGGTGGACATGGCGATGACTTCGCGGCTGGCGATGCCCAGCTCCATGCCCGGCTCACCCTGGGTGACGCCGTCGCACATGGCCGGCACCCCGCCGGCGACCTGGCCCACGGAGCCGATCTCCCGCAGCGCCTGCTTGATGCGCTCGGGGTAGTGCTCGTAGGGCTGGTGAGCGGAGAGCATGTCGTTGTAGGCGGTCACGATGGCGACGTTGGCGGCGTCCATCAGGCGCAGGCGCTGCTTGTCCTCGCCACCGCAGCCGGCCACGCCGTGGGCGAAGTTGGCGCACTGCAGCTTGCCGCGCTGCGGGCCCTTGCTGGCGGCCTCGCGGATCATCGCCAGGTAGCGCTCGCGGGTGGGGCGGCTGCGGGCGATAAGGCGTTCGGTTACTTCGATAATGCGGGGATGCATATCAGCGGCTCCAGGCGATATCTTGTTTTAATCGCATCAAGATAACTCAGAATCACGGAATCACGCCATTTCATAAGCGCTATTTTGTTATTAGAACAACATTAAGCAGATTCGGCGTGCAGGTCCTGCTTTGGACCGGTGGCCGGGGCGAAGGTGCGCCCAACCAGGGCCCCGTCAAAGCATAGGTTGAACCCGACCCAGCCCCTTGTACTCCACCGCCATGACCAATACACCCGCGACGGGTTCACGGGCTGCACAGAGATCATGGCGAGGAGGCTTCGATGACAGAGCGCAAGCGCAACAACCTGAACGACCCGCAACAGACACCGGCGGAAGTCGCCGATCACGAGGCACTGATAGAGGAAGCGCGCCGCGAACAGGGCCGCACCGGCCAGCGCAACGACAACCAGGGCCATACGGCGCGCCTGCGCCGCCCGTCACGCTGAGGGCGGCGCAAACCCGGTATCAGCGGGGGAAGAGGTCCTTGAAGAAGCTTTGCATGTCGGCCCAGGAGTTTTCATCGGCGACCTGGCTGTAGCCGATATCCGGGCCCTTCTCGCTGCCGTGGCCGGCGTGGCTGAGGCGATCCGCATCCGGGTTGGTGAAGCCGTGCTTGGCCTTGGCCTGGAGGACGAAGCGGTAGTCGGCCTCGGCCTTGTCCATCTCCTCCTTGAAGGCGGCGACGTCGGCCTTGGTGACCATGCTGTCCTGGCCGCCGTGCTCCACCAGCACCTTGGCCTTGACGCTGCCCTTGGTGGCCGGGGTGGCGGTGGCCAGGGCGCCGTGGAAGCTGACCACGCCGGCCAGGGGCACGCCTTGGCGCGCGGCGTCCAGCACCACCTTGCCGCCGAAGCAGTAGCCGATGGCGGCGAGCTTGGTGGCATCGGTCTGCGGCTGCTTTTTCAGCAGGTCGAGCCCGGCGAGGAAGCGCGCCTTGGCGGCGGGGGCGTCCTTCAGGGCGGCCTGCATGAAGGCCAGCGCGTCGGCCGGGTGCTCGGTGTTCTTGCCTTCGCCGTACATGTCGATGGCCAGGGCGCTGTAGCCCAGTTCGGCGAGGTCACGGGCGCGGCGCTTGGCGTAGTCGTTCAGGCCCCACCACTCGTGCACCACCACCACGCCAGGGCGCTTGCCCTCGATGGCGTCGTCGTAGGCGTAGTAACCCACCAGCGCCGTGCCGTCGGCGGCCTTGTAGGGGATCTCCTGGGTGCGGATTTCCGCCTGGGCGATACCCGCGCAGGCCAGCAAGGCGAAAATGAGCGGCAATCTGGGCATTTCTATCTCTCCCTGGGTGAAGCGAAGCGCTTGGAAAGCATGCAGTGTCGCGGTTTTCCCGGCATTCGCCAATCGCCGATAGGGTCGCACCCGCGTAGCGCCCTCCTTATGGCAGGTGAAAGCACAGCGGCGAGACTCCATACTCGCGCGCCCACTGGAGGAATCAGCATGCCCCGATACGCCCTGTTGCTCCTGCTTGCACTGGCCGGCTGCGCCCGCGACCCGGTCGGCCTGCCGCTGACCACCGAGCGCAATGCCTCGCCGCCGAAGCTGCAGTACCTGGGCGTGGGCGGCTACCTGATGCACTGGCGCGGCGAGGGGCTGCTGATCGCCCCGTCCTTCAGCAACCCGTCCTTCCTGGGCCTGCCACCGCTGCGGGTGAAGGCCGACGAGGCGACCATCGATGCGCGCATGCCGCCCGCCGATGACGTCAGCATGCTGCTGATCGGCCATGCGCATTACGACCACCTGCTGGACGTGCCCCGGGTGATGCAGAAGCAGGCGCCGAACGCCATCGCCTACGGTTCGGCCACCGCCGGGCACATCCTCCGGGCGGTGCTGCCGGCGGAACGCATCGTCAACGCCGAGCCGGCCATGGCCAACGTCAAGGAAGCCGGGGAAACCGGACCTGCCGCGCAGCCGGGAACCTGGCTCTACTCCAGGGACCGACGCTTCCGCGCCATGCCGATCCAGAGCATGCACGCCCCGCATTTCGCCGGGATCACTTTCCTGCGCGGTAGCTACGACCAGGACCTGAAGGAACTGCCGACCGCGGTGTGGAACTGGAAGGAAGGCCAGACCCTGGCCTGGCTGGTGGACCTGCTGGATGAAGCCGGGAAGCCCGTGTACCGCATCCACTATCAGGATTCCGCCAGCACCCCGCCCTATGGCTTCCCGCCGATACTCGAAGACGGCAAGGCCATCGACGTGGAGATTCTTTGCGTCGGCTCCTGGAACCAGGTGCAGCATTACCCCGACGCCCTGCTCAAAGTCAGCCGCCCGCGCCTGGTGGTGCTCGGCCACTGGGAGGACTTCTTCGGCAACGACCCGCAGCGGCCGCAGACCATCCGCCTGCTGGACGAACAGGGCATGGTCGAGCGCACCCGCGCCGCATTGCCTGAAGGCACCCCCGTGGTGATGCCGGTACCGTTCTCGGAAGTCGCCCTGCCGGCGACGCCCTGAGGCCTCAGGGCATGGCGGTGGTATCGTGCGCAGCCACCACCGCCTGCCGGACTCTGCTGATGCACCCTCTTCCCTTTCGTTCACTGCCCTGGAAACGCCACGCGCTGCTCCTGCTGACGCTGCTGGCCTGCACCACCAGCCAGGCGGGCGAGCTGTCGCTTGGCGAGGCGCGGGCGCAGCCGTCCGACTGGGATGCCACCGCCGCCGTGGTTTCCCTGGCTATCACCGATACCGGCGCCCAGGGTGATCGGCTGGTGGGCGCCAGCACGCCCCGTGCCTGGCGGGTGGATTTGCAGACGACAGTGCGCATCGGCGAGGCGCGACGGGTGATGACGCTGGCGTCCTTCGGCGTGCCGCCCGGTGGCGTGCTGAAGCTGGCGCCGACGGGCAGCCACCTGACCCTGGTAGGCCTCAAGGGCGCACTGAAGGATGGCGAGCGCTTTCCGCTGACGCTGCGCTTCGCCCGGGGTGGCGAGATGACGATCGAGGTGCGGGCCGAACGGCCCGCGACGACTCAATCCAGGTAGCGGCTGGGCGCGAGGTCAGTCGCGGTCCAGCAGGTGGAAGCGTGGCAGCGAGAGCCCCCAACGGATCGCCGCCAGGCGCGTGCCGAGCACCACCAGCATGGCGACGCCGGTGTCCAGCCAACGGGGCAGCCCGAGGTGAAGCATGCCGATGAACACCAGGGAGCCGGCGACACAGGCGATGGCGTAGATCTCCTTCTGGAAGATCAGCGGGATCTCGTTGCAGATGACGTCACGCATCACGCCGCCGGCAACGCCGGTGATAACCCCCATGATGATGGCGGTACTGAACGGCACCTGGTGCTGCAGGGCCACCTCGGTGCCGTAGACGGTGAACACCGCCAGGCCGAAGGCGTCTGCCACCAGCAGGCCGGTTTCGTTGATCGGCCGGGTCAGCCGCACCCAGAGCACGGTGCCCACGGCAGCCAGGGAGG
This sequence comes from Aquipseudomonas alcaligenes MRY13-0052, assembly GCA_000474255.1. Taxonomy (GTDB): domain Bacteria; phylum Pseudomonadota; class Gammaproteobacteria; order Pseudomonadales; family Pseudomonadaceae; genus Metapseudomonas; species Metapseudomonas solani. Next base: position 1,573 of record BATO01000080.1, on the reverse strand, counting down.
CGACGAGGATGTAGGTGTCGTCGCGTATCCAGCTCACCGGGTGGTTGCCGAGGATGACGTCCCGCAGGGTGCCGCCGCCCAGCGCGGTGATGATGGCGATCACCAGCACGCCGAACAGATCCATGGACTTGCGCCCGGCCATCAGCGCGCCGGTGATGGCGAAAACGGCAACGCCGAACAGGTCCGCCAGGTAGAAGAGCTGGGCCATGTCCGCGTCAGTTCCCCACGGGGGTACGCATGGTGACGAACTCCTCGGCGGCGGTGGGGTGCACGCCGATGGTCTCGTCGAAGATGCGCTTGGTGGCGCCGGCCTTGAGCGCCACGGCCAGACCCTGGACGATCTCGCCCGCCTCGGGCCCGACCATGTGGCAGCCGAGCACGCGGTCGCTTTCGGCGTCGACCACCAGCTTCATCAGGGTGCGTTCCTGGTTCTCGGTGAGGGTCAGCTTCATGGGGCGGAAGCGGCTCTCGAAGACCTTGACCTTGTGGCCGCGCGCGCGGGCGTCTTCCTCGCTGAGGCCGACGGTGCCGATATTGGGCAGGCTGAAGACAGCAGTGGGGATGTGGTCGTAATCCACCGGGCGGTATTCGGCGGGCTTGAACAGGCGGCGGGCGACGGCCATGCCTTCGGCGAGTGCGACCGGGGTCAGCTGCACGCGGCCGATGACGTCGCCCAGGGCGAGGATGGAGGGTTCGGTGGTGCGGTATTCGTCGTCCACCTTGATGAAGCCACGGTCGTCCAGCTCGACGCCGGTGTTCTCCAGGCCCAGGTCGTCCAGCATCGGGCGGCGGCCGGTGGCGTAGAACACGCAATCGGCCTCGAGGGTGCGGCCATCCTTGAGGGTGGCGAGCAGGCTGCCGTCGGCCTGCTTGTCGATGCGGGCAATGTCGGCATTGAACTGCAGGTCGAGCCCCTTGCGACTCAACTCGTCACGCAGGTGGGTGCGCACGGCGCCGTCGAAGCCGCGCAGGAACAGGTCCTTGCGGTAGAGCAGCGTGGTCTTGGCGCCCAGGCCATGGAAGATCGAGGCGAACTCGACGGCGATATAGCCGCCGCCCACCACCAGCACGCGCTGGGGCAGTTTTTCGAGGAAGAAGGCTTCGTTGGAGCTGATGGCGTGCTCGCGGCCCGGCAGATCAGGAATCTGCGGCCAGCCACCGGTGGCGACGAGGATGTGCTCGGCGCTGAAGCGCTGCTCGCCGACCTGCACGGTGTGGGCATCCACCAGGCGCGCATGGCCCTCCAGCAAGGTGACGCCACTGTTGACCAGCAGGTTGCGGTAGATGCCGTTGAGGCGCTGGATCTCGCGGTTCTTGTTGGCGATCAGGGTGGGCCAGTCGAAGCCCGCCTCGCCCAGGTTCCAGCCGTAACCCTGGGCCTGCTCGAAGTCTTCGGAGAAGTGGGCGCCGTACACCAGCATCTTTTTCGGTACGCAACCGACGTTCACGCAAGTGCCACCCAGGTAGCGGCTTTCCGCTACCGCGACGCGGGCACCGAAACCGGCGGCGAAGCGCGAGGCACGTACACCGGCGGAACCGGCTCCTATGACGAAGAGGTCGAAATCGTAGGCCA
>BATO01000081.1 GCA_000474255.1 Aquipseudomonas alcaligenes MRY13-0052 | reverse complement strand
CAACTGCGGCCGTTACCTGGCCCTGGTGGCGTTCGCCGAGGCCCCGGCCGTGCCCCATCGCCTGGTGGTGGCGGATATCCGCGAGCGCCGCCTGCGGGTGCTGGAGCAACCCTTGCTGATCGCCCGGCTGCATGACTTCCACGAGGGTGTCGTCAGCCTCGCCCATGTCCTCGGGCGCCTGCCCGAAGGGCACGAATCCGGCCCCCTGCAGCGCTTCACCGAGGCGGCCCCGGACGCACAGCGGGCCGCCACCTTCATGGCCGCTGGTGGCGAGCGCCTCTATTACGAGGTGGCACGGGTGGCCGTCGACCCCGACGCGCTGCGCCTGTTGCCGGCCTGGCGCCTGGCCGAGTGCCCGCCGGTTGCCAACGCGCAGGGGGATTTCGTCCTGCCTGCGCCTGGCGGTGGGGATGCCGCCTGGCTGTTCGGCTGCGAAAGCCGCTTCGCCGACAGCTACCTGCGTGAGCAGGAGCCCCGCCTGGGCGGTTGCCTGCTCACGGCCTCCGGCTGCGCGATCGCCGACCTGGGCCCGGCGATGATCTGGTCGGCCGATGGCCGCTACCTGGCGCTGACCCGCTTCGGCGAATTCCACGATCCACGGGCCGGCAGCTACCCGCTCTGGCACCTGCTGGTGCTGGATACCCACGAACACCGCCTGCACCGCTGCGCCGATCCCATCGGTCTTATGCCGCGCTTCGAGGGCTTCGATGCCGAGGGCCTGCGCATGCGCGTTCATGCCTATGCCTACGAAGTGGAGGACGACGACGGCGAGCTGCGCTGTTTCAGCCTCGATGAACTGCTGGCGCTGCGAGCGGAACCCTTGCGGCACCAAGGGACGCTCTGGCTGTCCGAGGCGGAGCGGGAGCGCTTCGGCCTCTGGCTGCAACAGGACACAAGACACCTCGACCCCTGGAGAACCCCATGACCGACAGCCCCACTGCGATCCTCTCGCTGTTCACCACCATCGGCCTGCTGCCTCTGGTGGTGGTCTGGCTGCTGGGCTGCGCCCTGGCCGCCCGCTACTGGCGCGCCCAGCCCCGCGCCGCCGGCCTGTGCCTGGCCAGCATGCTGATCCTGCTGGTGTGGCAGGGCATGACCATCGCCCTGCACGCGCTGATTCCGATCCTGGCCTTCGATATCTGGCCCGACGCGGAGCCCATGTACTTCTACGCCGCCATCAATCTGCTCGGCAGCCTGATCCACACCCTGGCCTTCGGCCTGCTGATCTGGGCGGTCTTTACCGGTCGGGAAGGGGTGTAAAGCTTTGGCAAGTTCCCGGGTTCGGGGTTGCCAGGGCGGGAGGGAGGGGCGAGCATGGCCCTTCATGCCTTGCCTTGCACACTGCCCATGACCCGTTTCCCATTCGCTTTATTGCTGTTCCTCGGCCTGCTCGCCGGCTGTGAGCAGGAAGCGCCGCCACCGCAGAAGCCCCCCGCCAGCCCACCGCCGGTGACCCAGGCCGAGAAGCCGGCGCCCGCCGCCCCGGCCAAGGAGGCACCAGCGGCCAAGCCCGTCAGCGAGGCGCCCAAGGTGGCGAGCGAAACGCCCAGGCCCACCGCCAAGCCCGAACAGAAGCCCGCAGCCAAACCAGAAGCCAAACCGAAGGCGGACGCCAAGCCCGTCGCCAAGGCGGCCCAGCCGGCCACCAGCCCAGCCGGCAATGCACGCAAGCCGGAAAAGACCGAACTGCCCAAGGCCAAACTCGACCTGCGCCTGCCCAAGCACCTGGTGGACAAACTCGAGCCCGAGATCGTGGAAGAGCGCAAGGCCGAAGAGCCCTTGCTGCCGCCGATGTTCACCGAGAAGGCGCCCACCGAAGGCCCCTTCCAGCTCAACGGCAAGCTGCTCACCAACGAGAAGGAAGACGACTACTGGCGCTCGGTGGAAGGGGCGGAACTGCAGTTCGAGTTCAAGCAGTAACGGGGTAACCGCACTCGCCTGGTACTCCGCCGGTGGATGGAAAGAGCGCCATCCACCCTACACACCGGTTGGCACCGTGGTTCGGGTTGGGCGCGGTGCCGTAGGTTGGCGCCGAGCGCAGCGAGGCCCAACGCAGGCATGTCCGCTCTTGTGGCGGGCTCTCCCTGTGGGAGCGGCTTCAGCCGCGAAAGACCTGCAGCCGGCACAGGGCGGCGAGTCGCCGGGTATTCCATCGCGAATGAATTGGCTCTGTCTGCGTTAAGTGTTGCTAGAAGAATTGAGCCCAGCTGATTGCTGAGTTCTGGTGATGTTTCTGGTTTCGCCCTCCCGGGCGAGTCCCTTTTCCAGTCGCTGGAACGCCAGCCCGGTGAAAAGGAACCAAAAAACTTGCCCCATCATCCGGCCCCGACTTCGCCGGGGTTCCCTCACTCCATCGTCGTTACTCGCTACGCTCGCCCTTCGGGCCGCACTGAAGTGCGTTCGCCGCAAGCGTCGTCTGGGGGCCGGCGCGATGGGCCATCCATGGCCTGGCGCGCCTCTCGCGGCATCCATGCCGCTCGTCCCCCGACGCAACGACTGCGTTCGGCCTCCTGGAGGGGCGTTGGCGGCTGCCCCACCTTTCTTCGTCCAGCGCATCGCCACGTGGTGCGCACGAGCTTTCGTAGGATGGTGTAGAGCGAAGCGAAACCCATGCGGTGGAGGTGGCACGAACCCTTGGGTGCCCGGAAAGGGCCGTGCTTGAGCGCTTGCATTAAAACCACAACAGCTAACGCAAACAGAGCCAATGAATTCGCCCCCACGAGGCGCGCCTGACGACCAACCCCGCGTGCAAGGGCGGATCAGAAGCGGTATTCCCCGCTCTGGATCGCCTGGTGCAGCACGTTGTCCAGCGGGCGGAAGGCGGTTTCGCCGGGCAGGCGCACGAACAGCGGCTCGCTGATCTGGCCCGGGTCGAAGCCGCTCTTCTTCAGGTCGGTCTTCTTGTATTTGAAGGTGCCGGTGGTCTCGATCTCCGCCAGCAGGCGGATGAACAGCGGGGCCGCATAAGGCGGCAGCTCGCGGTCCAGATGCTCGGCCACCGCCTGGGCGTCCAGCTCAGCCCCGCTGCCCAGGCGCAGCGCAGCCATGCCGCAGCGGCCGTTGGTGCCGGGAATCTCCACCCCATAGACCACCGCATCCTCCACGCCGCCGAAGGCGCCCAGCACGCTTTCCACCTCGGTGGTGGAGACGTTCTCGCCCTTCCAGCGGAAGGTGTCGCCGAGGCGGTCGACGAACTGCGCGTGCTTGCAGCCGATGTCGCGCATCAGGTCGCCGGTGTTGAACCAGGCATCGCCCTTCTTGAACACGTCCCGCAGGATCACCGACTCGCTCTTGGCCGGGTCGGTGTAGCCGTCGAACGGCCATTTGGGGCTGATCTCGCTGATCAGCAGGCCCGGCTCGCCGGTGGCGACCTTCTCCAGGTAGCCCTTGTGGTCACGCACCGGGCGGTCGCTTTCCAGGTCGTAGCGCACGATGGCGTAGGTGGCCGGGGAGAAGCCCACGGTGTTGTCGAAGTTGAACACGTTGGTGAAGCCGATGTTGCCTTCGCTGGAGGCATAGAACTCGGTGATGCGCTCGATGCCGAAGCGCTCCTTGAACTCGGCCCAGATGGCCGGACGCAGGCCGTTGCCGATCATGCAGGTGAGGCTGTTGTTGCGTTCTTCCTCGCTCGGCGCCTGGTTCAGCAGGTAACGGCACAGCTCGCCGATGTAGCCGAAGCAGGTGGCCTGGTACTGGGCCACGTCCTTCCAGAAGCTGCTGGCGGAGAACTTGCGGCGCAGGGCGATGGCGGCGCCGCCGGCCAGCACCGAGGCCCAGCTCACGGTGACCGCGTTGTTGTGGTAGCAGGGCAGGGTCAGGTAGAAGACGTCGGTGTCCTTCAGCCCCAGGCCGGAGTGGCCGAAGCCGCCATAGGCCTTGATCCACTTGCCGTGGCTGAGGATCGACGCCTTGGGCAGCCCCGTGGTGCCCGAGGTGTAGATGTAGAAGCACGGGTCCTTGAGGCGCACCTTGGCGGTTTCCACCGGGTTGTCGGCGCTGTGCTCGCCGGCCAGGCGCATCAGGTTGGCCCAGCCCCGTGGGGCCTGGCCCGGGTCGCGGCGGGTGTCGGCGTCGGCTATCCAGTAGCGGTGCCCGGCGCTGTTGCCCAGCTCCTCCTCGACTTCCTCGAAGGCATCCCGCAGCTCCTCGCCCACCACGTAGTGGCTGGCCTTGACCAGGGTCAGGCTGTGGGCCAGCACCTTGCCGCGCTGGGTGGTGTTGACCAGCGCGGCGATGGCGCCGAGCTTGGCCAGGGCCGCCAGCACCGCCAGCACCTCGATGCGGTTCTCCAGCATCACCGCCACCACCTTGCCGTGGGCCACGCCCTCGGACTTGAGCGCGTGGGCCAGGCGGTTGGCCCAGGCGTTGAACTCGGTGTAGGTCAGGCGGCGGGTCTCGTCGATCACCGCCGGGCGCTGGGGGAATTTCTGCGCGGCGCGTTCCAGCGCCCAGCCCAGCGACAGCGTTTTCTCGCGGTTGCGGATGCCGGTGTAGTACAGGCCCAGCAGCATGCGCGGTACACGTGGCAGGTTGCCCGGCAGGCGGGCGAGAAAGCGGAACGGGGAAATCAGATCGGCCTGGGTCATGGCTCTCGCACTTTGTCGTTGTTGTGGGCAGGCAATGGCGCTTTCACGACTGTAGAAGCCGTTCGAGCAAAACGGTATGACCGTGGCGCGGGGAAGGGCGGGCAGATGGGCAAATAGAGGCGCCCGCCCCGCGCAGAAACTTGGCGTGGGGCGTGCGTAGCCCGGGCTTCAGCCCGGGAGGGGCGATCAGTCGAGGAACAGGTCCGGCACCAGGCTGCCGCCCTCGGGGTCGAAGCGGTAGTGCTCGAACTCGGTCTGGCCCTGCTCGCGGAGGATTTCCTCGTCGATCAGCAGGCGCCCGGTGATGCTGCGGCCGGTGCTGGAGAGGATGGCGTAGGCGGCGTCGGCCATGATCGCCGGGGTACGCGAGCGCTTGAAGGCGTCACGGCTGCCCAGCTCGAACTCGATGGCGGCGGTGGCGATCATGGTTTGCGGCCACAGCGAGTTGACGCTGATGCCGTACTTCTTGAACTCCTCGCTCATGCCCAGGGTGAGCATGCTCATGCCGTATTTGGTGACGGTGTAGGGGCCGTGCTGGGCGAACCACTTGGGCGCCAGGTTGAGGGGCGGCGACAGGTTGAGGATGTGCCCCGCCGCGCTCTTCTTCAGGAAGGGCAGGGCGGCCTGGCTGCAAACCATCACCGCGCGGGTGTTGATCTGGTACAGCAGGTCGAAGCGCTTGGGCTCCAGGTGCTCGACCCCCACCAGTTTGATGGCCCCGGCGTTGTTCACCAGCGCATCGATGCCGCCGAAATGCTCGGCGGCCTGGGCCATGGCGTCCCGCACGGCGGCCTCGTTGCGCACGTCCAGCTGCAGGGCCAGGGCCTTGCCACCGGCGGCCTCCACTTCCTCGGCAACGCTGAAGATGGTGCCCGGCAGCTTGGCATGGGGCTCGGCGCTCTTCGCCGCGATGACGATATTGGCGCCATCGGCCGCCGCACGCAGGGCGATCTCACGGCCGATGCCCCGGCTGGCGCCGGTGATGAACAGGGTTTTGGCAGATAGGCTCATTGCAGTGCTCCTGATTGTTGTTATCGGTCCCAGCTGAAAGCCTGAAGCTAGAAGCTAGAAGCTAGAAGCTAGAAGCTAGAAGCTAGAAGCTAGAAGCTAGAAGCTAGAAGCCCGCACCCGCTTGCTCTTGTCTTCCAGCTTCAGGCTTCAAGCTTCAAGCTGTCTTTCAAGCTTCAAGCTGCTCTTCCACTTCCACCAACACCTGGCGGTTCTTCACCTGGTCGCCAGCGGTGACCTGCACCCGGCGGATCACGCCGTCGATGCCGGCCTTGAGCGGGTGTTCCATCTTCATCGCCTCCAGCACCACCAGCAGTTGGCCCTTGGCGACGCGTTCGCCTTCGCCCACCAGCACGTCGACGATGGCGCCGTCCATGGGGGCCTTTACCGTGCCCGAGCTGGCGGCGTTCAGGCCGCCGGCGGGTTCGTGGGTGACGTCGAGCAGTTCCAGGTTGCCGTGCTGGCCATAGAGCCACAGACGCCCGGCGGAATGATGGTAGGCCACGCGGCGGCGCACGCCGTCCAGCTCCAGGGTGGCCCAGCGGCCATCGGCGCGCAGCAGGGCGATGGCCACCTCGCTGTCACCGACGCGTGCCTGCAGGCGCGGGCGCACGCCGGCTTCCAGCACGCTCAGTTCCACCGCCAGCTTCTGCTCGCCGTGGCGCAGCACGAAGCGCCACGGCGCGCTGCCGGCGCTGCGCCAGCCGGCGAGGCCGGCCTGGTGGGCACGGGATTCGGCCGAGACCTGGTAGAGCAGGGCGGCGGCGGTGGCCAGCTCCGTGGCGCTGGGCGCATGGGCGCGCAGGCTCGGGTCGTCGCTGAAGTGTTCGCCGATGAAGGCGGTGGTGGCATGGCCGGCGGCGAACTCGGGGTGCGCCAGCAGGTTGGCGAGAAAGCGCTGGTTGCCGTTGACGCCCAGCAGCACGCAATCCTCCACGGCGCGCACCAGCTTGCGCCGGGCCTCGTCGCGGGTGGCGCCCCAGGCGATCACCTTGGCCAGCATCGGGTCGTAGAAGGGCGTTACCGGCTGGCCTTCCACCAGGCCGTGGTCGATGCGGATGCCGGGCAATTCGGACGGCTCCCAGCGCAGCACCTCGCCGGTCTGCGGAAGGAAGTTGCTGGCCGGGTCCTCGGCGTACAGGCGCACTTCCATGGCGTGGCCGTCGAGGCGGATCTCGTCCTGCGCCAGCGGCAGCGGCTGCCCCTCGGCCACGCGAATCTGCCAGGCCACCAGGTCCTGCCCGGTGATCAGCTCGGTCACCGGGTGTTCTACCTGCAGGCGGGTGTTCATCTCCAGGAAGTAGAAGTCGCCGCTGGCATCGAGGAGGAATTCCACGGTGCCGGCGCCGACGTAGTTCACCGTGCGCGCGGCCTTCACCGCCGCCTCGCCCATGGCGCGGCGCAGCTCCGGGGTCATCACCGGGCAGGGCGCTTCCTCCACCACCTTCTGGTGGCGGCGCTGCACCGAGCAGTCGCGCTCGCCGAGGTAGACGATGTTGCCGTGCTGGTCGCCGAAGACCTGGATCTCCACATGGCGCGGGCGGATCACCGCGCGTTCGATAATCAGCTCGCCGGAGCCGAAGGCGTTCTGCGCTTCGGAACGCGCGGTGCGGATCTGCGCGGCCAGCTCGGCGGCCTCGTGCACCAGGCGCATGCCACGGCCGCCACCACCGGCGCTGGCCTTGATCATCAGCGGGTAGCCGATGCGTTCGGCCTCGCGGGCCAGGGTCGCGTCGTCCTGCTCGGCGCCTTCGTAGCCCGGGATGCAGGGCACCTGGGCGTCGAGCATGGCGATCTTCGACAGGCGCTTGCTGCCCATCAGGTGGATGGCCTCCACCGTGGGGCCGATGAAGACGATGCCGGCGGCCTCGCAGGCCCGGGCGAACTCGGCGTTCTCGGAGAGGAAGCCGTAGCCGGGGTGCACCGCGTCGGCACCGGTGCGCCGTGCCGCGGCGATGATCGCCTCGATGCTGAGGTAGGACTGGGCGACCTGGGCCGGGCCGATGCACACGGCCTCGTCGGCCAGTTGCACGTGGCGCGCCTCGCTGTCGGCCTCGCTGTAGACCGCGACTGTGCGGTAGCCGAGTTGCTGCGCGGTGCGCATCACCCGGCAGGCGATTTCACCGCGGTTGGCGATCAGGATCTTGTTGAAGCTGGGCATCGTTGGCTGCTCCTGCCGTACTCGGGATGTGCGCTCATTGCGCCCAGTTGGGTTTGCGTTTCTGCACGAAGGCCATGGTGCCCTCGGCGCCTTCCGCGCCGGTCACCGCCTCGGCGAACCAGCCGGCGGCATCGTCCAGCAGGGCACCCAGCTCGCGCTCGCCGGTGGCCAGCAGCAAGGCCTTGGTGCGGGCGTTGGCGCCGGGGGCGCAGCGACGAACCTGTTCCAGGGTGGCGGTCAGGCGCGCGTCCACCGCCGCGTCATCGGCCTCGGCGAAGTGCACCAGGCCCAGGCGCAGGGCCTCGGCACCGTCGAAGCGGGCGGCGGTGAGAGCCAGGCGGCGGGCCTGGGTCAGGCCGATGCGTTTCACCACGAAGGGGGCGATCTGCGCCGGCAGAATGCCCAGGCCGGTTTCCGGCAGGCCGAACTGCGCGCCCTGGTGGGCGATGGCGATATCGGAGATGCACGCCAGGCCGAAACCGCCGCCCAGCACCGCGCCTTCCAGCACCGCGACCACCACCTGGGGCGTGGCCTGGGCCTCTTCCAGCAGGCTGCCGAAGGCGCGGTTCAGTTGGCGGTAGGCATCCGCCCCGGCGGCGCGCGCCGAGGCCATGTCCTTGATGTCGCCGCCGGCGCAGAAGTGCCCGTCGGCACCGCGCAGCACCAGGGCGCGCACGCTGCGGTCATCGCGCACCGCGGCCAGCACCGCGCGCAGTTCGCCGACCATGGCCAGGCTCATGGCGTTGCGGCTGTCCGGGCGGTTGAGGGTGATGTGCAGCACGCCGGCGGCGGGCTCCAGCAGCAGGGTTTCGCAGTTCGGCAGGTCGCTCATGCCGGCTTCCTCATCATGCTTGGGTCAGGGCGCTGGGCGCGGGTGCGCCCAGCGGACGGTCCGCTATCAGCCTTTCTTTTTGCCGGGCAGGATGCCCATCAGCTTGCAGATGATGCCGAGCATGATCTCGTCGGCGCCGCCGCCGATGCTCACCAGGCGCACGTCGCGGTAGGCGCGGGAGACCGGGTTGTCCCACATGAAGCCCATGCCGCCCCAGTACTGCAGGCAGGCGTCGCTGACTTCGCGGCCCAGGCGGCCGGCCTTGAGCTTGGCCATGGAGGCCAGCTTGGTCACGTCCTTGCCGCTGACGTAGAGCTCGGTGGCCTGATAGACCAGGGCGCGCAGGGCTTCGATCTCGGTGCTCAGCTCGGCCATGCGGAAGTGAATGACCTGGTTGTCGATCAGCGGGGTACCGAAGGTCTTGCGTTCCTTGCAGTACTCGATCGTGGCGTCGACGCAGTGCTCCAGGCCCTTGATCATGTTGGCCGCGCCGAACAGGCGTTCTTCCTGGAACTGCAGCATCTGCATCATGAAGCCGGCGCCTTCGTGGCCGATGCGGTAGCGCTGGGGCACGCGCACGTTGTCGAAGAACACCTGGGCGGTCTCCGAGCTGCGCATGCCGAGCTTGTCCAGGTGCGGGCTGACGCTGATGCCCGGGGTCTTCATCGGCACCACGATCAGCGATTTGTTGACGTGGGGCTTGTCGTCCGAGGTGTTGGCCAGCAGGCAGATGAAGTCCGCCGAGGGCGAGTTGGTGATCCACATCTTGCTGCCGTTGATCACGTAGTCGTCGCCGTCCTTGCGGGCGGTGGTCTTGAGCCCGGCGACGTCGGAGCCGGCGCCGACCTCGGAGACGCCGATGCAGCCGACCATGTCGCCGCTGATGGCGGGGCGGAGGAATTCGTTGCGCAGGTCATCGGAGCCGAAGCGGGCCAGGGCCGGGGTGCACATGTCGGTCTGCACGCCGATGGACATGGGGATGCCACCGCAGATGATGGTGCCGAACTCTTCGGCGGCGACGATGGAGTAGCTGTAGTCCAGGCCCATGCCGCCGAATTTCTCCGGCTTGGAGATGCCCAGCAGGCCCAGGTCGCCGGCCTTCTTGAAGATGTCATGGATGGGGAAGCGGCCTTCACGCTCCCACTGCTCGACATGGGGGTTGATCTCCCTGTCGACGAAATTGCGTACGGTGCGGCGGAGTTCTTCGTGTTCCTGGGTGAAGATCATTGTTGTTGTTCTCCTGGTGGGGTGCGCCCGGCGCACCGTCGATCGGGTTCGGGAGCGGCGCTTAGAAGCGGGCCACGCCAAAGGTGTTGGATTTCAGGGGGCGCGCCTCGGCCTCGGCGCAGATGTCCAGCAGGTAGCCGAGCAGCTTGCGGGTATCGCGCGGGTCGATGAGGCCGTCGTCCCACAGGCTGGCGGTGCCGTACAGCGCGGTGGACTGGCTGTCGAGCTTCTGCGCGGTGACCTGTTCGAGCATGTCGAGCATCTTCGGGTCGGCTTCCTTGCCCTCCTTGGCGTGTTTTTCCTCGGTGACGATGCGCAGCACCTTGCCGGCCTGGGCGCCGCCCATCACCGCGGTGCGGCTGTTGGGCCAGGCGAAGATGAAGCGCGGGTCCAGGCCGCGGCCGCACATGGCGTAGTTGCCGGCACCGTAGGAGCCGCCGACGACGATGGTGAGCTTGGGCACGCGGGCGTTGGCCACTGCCTGGATCATCTTCGAGCCGTGCTTGATCACGCCGAGCTGTTCCGACTCGGTGCCGACCATGAAGCCGGTGGTGTTGTGGAAGAACAGGATCGGCGTGTTGCTCTGGTCGCACAGCTGGATGAACTGCGCCGCCTTGGCCGCGCCGCGCGGGGTGATCGGGCCGTTGTTGCCGATCAGGCCGCAGCGCTGGCCCTCGATCTGCAGGTGGCCGCAGACGGTCTGGCTGTCGAACTCGTTCTTGAAGTCGAGGAACTCCGAGCCATCGGCCAGGCGGGCGATGACCTCGCGCACGTCGTAGGGCTTCTTGGCGTCCGCCGGGACGATGCCCAGCAGTTCGTGGGCCGGGTACAGCGGCTCGCGCCAGGTCTTGGCCGGGCGCGCCGGCAGCTGGGCGTTCCACGGCAGCATGGCGAGAATCTCGCGGGCGATGCGCACGCCGTCGGCGTCGTTCTCGGCCAGGTATTCGGCGGTGCCGGCAACCTGGGCGTGCATCTCGGCGCCGCCCAGTTCCTCGTCCGTCGCCACCTCGCCGGTGGCGGCCTTGAGCAGCGGCGGGCCGGCAAGGAACATCTTGGCCTTGCCGCGCACCACCACCACATAGTCCGACAGCCCGGGCTGGTAGGCCCCGCCGGCAGTGCTGGAGCCGTGCACCACGGTGATCTGCGGCAGGCCCATGGCCGACATGCGCGCCTGGTTGGCGAAGCCGCGTGCGCCTTCGACGAAGATGTCGGCGGCGTAGTTGAGGTTGGCACCGCCGCTTTCGGTCAGCGCCACCACCGGCAGCTTGTTCTCGAAGGCCACCTGCTGCAGGCGCAGGGTCTTCTTCAGGCCGGTGGGGGAGATGGTGCCGCCCTTGATCGCGCTGTTGCTGGCGGTAACCAGACAGCGCACGCCGGCGATGTAGCCGATGCCGGAGATGATGCCGCCGCCGGCCTGGGTGCCGTCCTTGTCGTCGTGCAGCTTGTAGCCGGCCAGGGACGACAGCTCGAGGAAGGGCGCGCCGGCGTCGAGCAGCAGGTTGAGGCGTTCACGGGGCAGCAGTTGGCCGCGCTTGTCGAACTTGGGTTTGGCTTCGGCCGCCTTGTCGAGCACCTTCTGCTCGATCTCGCGGAAGCTGGCGACGGCGGCGAGCATGGCGTCGCGGTTGCGGGAGAAGTCTTCGCCGTGCACGTCGAGTTCGGAGTGGATGACGGCCATGGCTTACTCCTCGTCCTTGAACACGGCGGGCATATAGGCCCGGTGGAAACCGTCGTAGGACTCGCTGGCGCGGGCCTTGCCCAGGGTCCAGGCGCGGGTGCCCTGGCTGGCGGCGCCATCGATGCGGATGGTGTTGCCGCTGATGAAGTTGGCGCCGGGGGAGAGCAGGAAGACGATGGCGGCCGCCACCTCGGACTCGGTGCCGATGCGCTGCAGCGGGACGTGGTCCTTGAGGGAGCGGATCATCGATTTCATGGATTCGGGGTAGGTGTCCATGCCGCTGGAGGCGATCCAGCCCGGCGCCACCGCGTTGACCCGCACCCCGGCGTGGCCCCATTCATAGGCGGCGGTCTTGGTGAAGTTCTCCATGCCGGCGCGGGCGGCGCCGGAGTGGCCCATGCCGGGCATGCCGCCCCACATGTCGGCGAGCATGTTGACGATGCTGCCGCCGGTCTTGCTCATGCTCTGCAGGAAGACCTCCTTGGCCACCAGGAAGCCGCCCACCAGGTTGGTGCGCACCACGGTCTCGAAGCCCTTCTGGTTGATGCCGATGAGCGGCGCGGGGAACTGGCCGCCGGCGTTGTTGACCAGGTGGTGGATGGGGCCGCGCTCGGCCACCACGGCCTTGACCATGGCCTTGACCGCTTCTTCGTCGCGGATGTCGCAGGCCTGCCAGCTGGCGCTGCCGCCGTCTTCGATGATTTCGCCGGCAGTGGCTTCGAGCTTTTCCGCCTTGCGCCCCACCAGCACCACGTGGGCGCCGAGGTGGGCGAGCTCGTGGGCCACGCAGCGGCCGATGCCGCTGCCGCCGCCGGTGACGAGGATGGTCTGGCCGCTGAACAGGCCGGGTTTGAACACGGAATCGTAGGCCATCGCGTGCTTATCCTTTCAGGCTGTCGGCCAGGGCGCGGGGCACCGGCACGGGGAATTCGAGGAGTTGCTGGGCGAAGGCCTTGCCTTGCGGGTCGATGCGCAGGCTGGCGACGCCGCCGCCGCCCAGGGCGTTCTCCAGGAGGAAGTTGAGGCTGTGGGTGCCGGGCAGGTACCAGCGCTGCACTTGCCCGGTCTGCGGGTCGAGCACATGGCTCATCCAGTCCACCACCGCTTCGCGGGTCAGCGCCTCGGCGATCCAGGGCAGGTAGTCGGGGTGGCGCGCCATGACGCCGATGTTGCTGTGGTTGCCCTTGTCGCCGGAGCGGGCCACCGCCAGTTTCACCAGCGGCACGCTGGCATCCGCCTGGCCCTGGGGCGCGGGCGGGGTGGCGGCCTCGGCCAGCGCGGCGGCGTCGAAGGCCTGCAGCGACGGCAGCTCGACACCCTGGCGTGCCTCGCCGAGGGTGACTTCCAGGGCGCAGGCCGATTTATCCACCAGGAAGGAAAACAGGCGGATCACCGGGTACACCGTGGGCCGGCCGCCGACGATGCCGGTCAGGCCCGGAGCCATGCCGGTGGCGGCCTGGGCGATCTCGCGGGAGAACAGGATCAGCGCTTCCTTCTTGGCATGGCGCACGCCCAGCTTGACCACGACTTCGCGGTTGTCCTTGCGCTGGCCGTGGGGCCCGTAGGTGGCCTCGCTGCCCAGCAGTTCGATGTTCACCTCGCGGTAGGGCCCCCAGCCGCGGGCGGCGAAGATTTCCTCGGTCTTGGCGATGATCGCGCGGCTCACGCGCTCGGCCTTCTTCACCGCGTCGATGCCGGCGATCAGGCAGCTGGCGGTGCAGCGGAAGCCGTCGGGGTAGGTGGCGCTGACCTTGTACTGGTCGGTGGGCGCCAGGCCCCGGGCGCCGGCGACGCTGACGCGGTGCTCGCCGGCCTGGGCCAGTTCGACGCCGGTGAAGTCGCAGATCACATCGGGCAACAGGTAGGCGCGCGGGTCGCCGATCTCGTAGAGCATCTGCTCGCCGACGGTGAAGGGGCTGACCAGGCCGCCGGTACCGGGGGCCTTGGTGACGATGAAGCGGCCATCGGCCTCGACTTCGACGATGGGGAAGCCGATGTGCTCGTAGTCGGGCACCTGTTCCCAATCGGTGAAGTTGCCGCCGGTGCATTGGGCGCCGCACTCGATGATGTGGCCGGCGAGGGCGGCCTGGGCGAGCTTGTCGTAGTCGTTCCAGGCCCACTTGAACTCATGCACCAGGGCGGCGCTGACCACGGCGCTGTCCACCACACGGCCGGTGATGACGATGTCGGCGTCCTGCTCCAGGGCGGCGACTATGCCCGGCGCCCCCAGGTAGGCGTTGACCGAGACGCACATGGGCGGCAGCGGCGCGCCGCTGAACATCTCGCTGACGCCGGCCTTGCCCAGGGCGGAGAGCTGGGGTTGCAGGTTGTCACCGTGGAGCACGGCGATCTTCAGTTGCACGCCGGCCTTTTCGCAGGCCGCCGCCAGGGCCGCCGCGCAGGCCTGGGGGTTGACCCCGCCGGCGTTGCTGATGACGCGGATCTTCTTCTCCGCCAGGGTCGGCAGCAGGGGCGCCAGCACTTCGACGAAGTCGGTGGCGTAGCCCTCGTCGGGCTTCTTCATGCGCGCCCCGGCGAGGATCGACATGGTGATCTCGGCCAGGTAATCGAACACCAGGTAGTCGAGCGGTGCGCCATGCACCAGTTGGGCGGCGGCGGTGGAGGTGTCGCCCCAGAAAGCGGAGGCGCAGCCGATGCGTACGGTTTTAGTCATTGTCTTGTCCGCAACACACGAGGAATGTGTTGCGGACATTACCAAGCAAGCGCTTGGTTGAAAAGTGCCGTGTCGACGATTTTTACCCAAGCGCTTGCTTGGGCGTCTGGTGCAGCATAGATTTCACGAATCAAGACAAATACTTGCGGCCCATTCTTAAGTTGGATGGGCAGGCGCAGTGCAGCCGAGGTAGTGGGAACAGATGAGCCTGGACGATCAAAAAGCCCAAGAGGTGATGCGCGAACTGGTGGCCAGCGGCCAGATCACCGACCCGGAAAGCGCCCGTGGCAAGCTGCTGCAGACCGCCGCGCACCTGTTCCGCAGCAAGGGCTACGAGCGCACCACGGTACGCGACCTGGCCAGCGCCGTGGGCATCCAGTCCGGCAGCATCTTTCATCACTTCAAGAGCAAGGACGAGATCCTGCGTTCGGTGATGGAGGAGACCATTCTCTATAATACCGCGCTCATGCATGCCTCGCTGGCGGAGGCGACGACCCTGCGCGAGCGGGTGCTGGCGCTGATCCGCTGCGAGCTGCAGTCGATCATGGGCGGCACCGGCGAGGCCATGGCGGTGCTGGTCTACGAATGGCGTTCGCTGTCGGAGGAGGGCCAGCGCTACATCCTCGAACTGCGCGACACCTACGAGCTGCTCTGGCTGGAGGTGCTCGGCGAGGCCAAGGTCCAGGGTTACTTCAATGCCGACCCCTTCATCCTGCGGCGCTTCCTCACCGGTGCGCTGTCCTGGACCACCACCTGGTTCCGTCCCGAAGGGCCGATGACCCTCGACCAGCTCTGCGAGGAAGCCCTGTCACTGGTGATCAAGGAAGTCTGAGGGCCCTTGAGCTAGTCTTGCCCTCGTGCCGGTTTCCTCTTGTACGGGGCGTCGATGTCTGCCGTTCGGCTTGTTTTCTCGGGTGTTCTGCTGCTCGCGCTGTGCCTGTCATGCAGCAGCGCGTCAGCGGCGCGACCCCGAGAAATCCTCGTTGGCGGCTATCACTTCCCGCCCTACCTGATAAAGCCCGAAGAGCAGGAACAGGGCCTGACCCCCGACCTGGTGGCGCAGCTCAACCGGCTCCAGGCGCGTTTCCATTTCAGCATCGTGCCGACTTCGGCCGCGCGCCGTTACCGTGACCTGGAGCAGGGCCGCTATGACCTGATGCTGTTCGAGGACCCGGACTGGGGCTGGAACGGCGTGCGCTACCAGGGGATCGACATGCGCACCTCCGACGCCGAGGTCTACATCGCACGCACACAGCCGGGGCGCGGGCAGGCTTTTTTCGATGACCTGGCCGGCAAGCGCCTGGCGCTCTACAACGGCTATCACTACGGTTTCGCCGGCTTCAATGCCGACCCCGAGTACCTCTTCAAGCGCTTCTCCGCCACGCTGACCTACTCCCACGACAGCAATCTGCTAATGGTTTTGCACGGTCGTGCCGATATAGCCGTGGTCACGCGCTCCTACCTGGATCTGTTGTTCGCCAGGGAGCCGGCGCTGCGCGACAACCTGCTGGTTTCCCGACGGATCGATCAGGAATACCATCTGTACGCAATGCTGCGTCCGGATGCGCCGATCACCCGCGATGAGATGGCCGGTTTGCTCCAGAACTTGCAGGACGACGAGGCATTCCAACGGCTGCTGGCCAAGTACCGGCTGACGTTCAAGAAAAACGACCGACGATGAACGAGCGGCGCGATATCGGGGACACCATGGTTTTTGCATCAGCCTGCCAGGCAGGCCTTCGCTACGGATCGGCGAGATGGGGCTTTATGGATTCTCTCTGCCATGCACTGTTGGCCGTGCTGTTTCTGGCCGCTTGTGGCAGCGCCCAGGCGACTGAGCTGGTGCGGGTCGGCGGCGCGCACTTTCCCCCTTACGTGATCAAGCCCGAGTCGGAGGCCGCCACCGGCCTGCTGCCAGAGCTGCTGGCCGCGTTGAACCGCGCCCAGGGCGAGTACGAGTTCGTCATGCTGCCGACGGCGATCCCCCGGCGCTTCCGCGACTTCCAAACCGGCCGCATCGACATGGCGGTGTTCGAGAACCCTGACTGGGGCTGGCAGGACATCCCCGGCGCGCGCATCGACATGGGCCTGGAGGATGCCGAGGTGTTCGTCGCCCAGTCCCAGCCAACCCGCAGCCAGGACTACTTCCGCACCCTGGCCGGCAAGCGCCTGGCGCTCTACAGCGGCTATCACTACGGTTTCGCCGGCTTCGATGCCGACCCGGAATACCTGGTGCGCGAATTCAATGCGCTGATGACCTATTCCCACGACAGCAACCTGCTGATGGTGCTGCGCGGGCGGGCGGATATCGCGCTGGTGACCCGTTCCTACCTGGGCATGTACCTGGAGCGGAACCCCGAGCAGAAGGCTCAGTTTCTGGTTTCCACCCGGGTCGACCAGAACTACCGCCACTACGCCTTGTTGCGGCCCGGCGCGGCCATCACCCCCGAGCGCTTCACTGTGCTGCTGGACCTGTTGCGGGCCAGCGGCGAGCTGCAGCGCATCTTCGGGCGCTACCAGATCCAGGTCACCCCAGCTTCACTGGATAGCTCAGTAATGCCAGATGGCAGAGATTGACCGCCAGGTGCAGCGCCATCGCCACCCCTAGCCGCCCGCTGAAATGGAAGGCCAGCCCGTAGCCGAGGCCGGCCACCGTCGCCACCGCCGCGAACAGCGGGCTGAACGGCAGGTGCACCGCGCCGAACAGCAGCGCGGTGAGCCCGACTCCGGCCCAGGCACCCAGGCGTGAAACCAGCGCGCCCTGCAACAGGCCGCGGAACACCAGCTCCTCCGCCAGCACCACCGCCAGCAGGTTCACCGGCAGCCAGCGCCACACCAGCTCCGGCCATTTCGGCATCCAGTCCACGAGGTCCAGCCCCAGGGCCAGCGCCGGCACCGCCAGCAGGGTGGCGGCGGCCGTCACGGCGGTGGCCCGCCAGCGCGAGGCGATGGTGGGTGCCGTGCGCCCCAGCCACCAGGCCAGCAGTGCCATGCCCACCAGTGTCTTGTCCCAGGACAGGCGCAGGGCATAGGGCGGCGCGTCGGGGCTCAGGCGCAGCGGTTCGGCCAGGGGCAGGGGCGAGAAGCCGGGCACCAGGTGCGCGGCGAAGGCGATGCTGGCCAGCAGGGTGACGGGGAACCACAGGCGCGCGGGGAGTTTCGGCGCGGCGAGGACCCAGAAGGCATACACCAGCCCGAAGGCCAGGCCGGTATAGGACACCTGCCCGAAGCCGTGGCCCAGAGCGAGGGTGAACAGGGGCAGCAGGATCTGCAGATGGAGCGGCATGGCACCTCCTCGTATCGGTGCCGCACTTTACCCGCGTGTGCGGGCGGGTGTCAGCGCTCCTTGGCTTCCTTGGCGTCCATCTCGGCGTTGCGTTCATGGATGCGCTTGAGCTGCTCCTCGGTCAGGGGCAGTTTCTTCGCCGTATCGCGCAGCATCATCAGGCCGCCGACGATGGAGCCGAGGGCGAGGATCAGGATCAGCCAGGCGTACCAGGGCATGGGAATCTCCTTTCGAGGTGGGCCGCTACTGTAATTCGAACGCGCCACGCTTGCCCCGTTCCCTTGGCGTTTGCTCGTGGCGATCGGTGATTGCCTGGACGACCGATCGCGAATGAATTCGCTCCCACGAAGAGCGGGCGAATGAATTGGCTCTGTCGGCGTTAGCTGTTGTGGTTTTAATGCAAGCGCTCAAGCTTGGCCTTTTCCGGGCGCCCAAGGGTTCGTGCCACCGCCACCCCATGGGTTTCGCTTCGCTCTACACCATCCTACGAAAGCCTGTGCGCACCACGTGGCGATGCGCTGGACGAAGAAAGGTGGGGCAGCCGCCAACGCCCCTCCAGGAGGCCGAACGCAGTCGTTGCGCCGGGGGACGAGCGGCATGGATGCCGCGAGAGGCGCGCCAGGCCATGGATGGCCCATCGCGCCGGCCCCCAGACGACGCTTGCGGCGAACGCACTTCAGTGCGGCCCGAAGGGCGAGCGTAGCGAGTAACGGCGATGGAGTGAGGGAACCCGACGCAGTCGGGCCGGATGATGGGGCAAGCCCTTTTGGTTCCTTTTAAGTGGTTCGGCATTCCGACGATTGTTAAAAGGGACTCGCCCGGGTGGGCGAAACCAGAAGTACCAACAAAACTCAGCAATCAGCTGGACTCAAATCCTCTAGCAACACTTAACGCAGACATAGCCAATGAATTCGCCCCTACAGAAAGTCGCCAGGACTGCGAGTTGGCGCGAACGGCACCTGTAGGGTGTGCTGCGCGCACCGAGAAAGGTGATGCGCACTCCGATCTCCAGATCCAGCGACGCGGGCCGGGCCGGGCAGGTGGGTGGCCTGCCTCAATCCAGCTGCGCCACCGGCTGCAGGTTGCTGTCGTCCTTCAGGCTCACCCCGGAGAGCTGCAGGCGCAGCGCCTCGCGGGCCAGGTAGTCGAGCTTGATCGCCGCCAGGGCGTAGGGCAGCCCCTCGGGGCGTACGTTGGAGATGCAGTTGCGTTCGCTGTCCATGCGCCCGACGCGGGGCTGGTAGGTGAGGTACAGGCCCAGGCTGTCGGAGGAGGTGAGGCCCGGGCGTTCGCCGATCAGCATCACCACCAGTTGTGCTCGCAGGGCTTCGCCGATGCCGTCGCCGATGGCCACCCGGCCCTGTTCGGCGAGCACCACCGGGGTGTTCGCCCAGTCGGTGGCGAAGCGTTCGCGGAACAGCTCCAGCAGCGGCAAGGCGTGGCGTTGCACGGCGATGGAGGAGAGCCCGTCGGCGATCACCACCGCCAGCTCCGGGGCGGGTGCCTCGGCGTACAGGCGGGCCTGGCAGTCGTCGTGGAGGCGGCGGCCGCGGTCCGGGCGCAGCAGGTAGGCCTGGCGGTCCTCGGCGTCGCTGCGCACCTGCAGGGTGCGGAAGCCGGCGGCCTTGAGCTGTTCGTCCAGGGCGGCGAAGTCCAGCGGGTGGTGCACCGCGTCGCGGGCCTGGGCGTGGGCCAGGCCGAAGCGCAGCACCTCGGCGGTGGGCAGGCTGGAGCCGACCCGGCCGAGGGCGATGCGGGCGGAGGTGTGGGCGCGGAGTTCGTCCCAGGGGTTGTGCTGCACCAGTTTCATCAGGCGGCTCCCAGTCGTGGCAGGTCCTTGAGCAGGGCGTGGCCCTTGCCGATCTCGCGCAGGCGCCCGGAGGGCTCGGTGATGGCCATGCGCAGCAGCCAGTCCTCGTACTCCGGCGCGCGCTTCAGGCCCAGCACGGAGCGCAGGTAGAGAGCGTCGTGGAAGGAGGTGCTCTGGTAGTTGAGCATGATGTCGTCGGCACCGGGGATGCCCATGATGAAGGTGATGCCCGCCGCGCCCAGCAGGGTGAGCAGGGTGTCCATGTCGTCCTGGTCGGCTTCGGCGTGGTTGGTGTAGCAGACGTCGCAGCCCATGGGCACGCCGAGGAGCTTGGCGCAGAAATGGTCCTCCAGCCCAGCACGGATGATCTGCTTGCCGTCGTAGAGGTACTCCGGGCCGATGAAGCCGACCACGGTGTTGGTCAGCAGCGGGCGGAACTCCCGGGCCACCGCATAGGCGCGCACTTCGCAGGTCTGCTGGTCGACGCCGTGGTGGCCGCCGGCGGAGAGGGCGCTGCCCTGGCCGGTCTCGAAGTACATGACGTTGTCGCCCAGGCTGCCGCGCCCCAGCGAAAGCGCCGCTTCGTGGGCTTCCTTGAGGATGGCCAGGGAGACGCCGAAGCTCGAATTGGTCTTCTCGGTGCCGGCGATGGACTGGAACACCAGGTCGATGGGCGCGCCGGCCTCGATGGCCTGGATCTGCGTGGTGACGTGGGTGAGCACGCAGCTCTGCATGGGAATGGCGAAGTGCTCGCGCACCTCGTCCATCATCTGCCACAGGCGCATCAGGGTCGGCAGCGAGTCACTGGCCGGGTTGATGCCCACCACCGCATCGCCCGAGCCGTAGAGCAGGCCGTCGAGCATGCTGGCGGCGATGCCGCGCACGTCGTCCGTGGGGTGGTTGGGCTGCAGGCGCACCGAGAGATGGCCCGGCAGGCCGATGGTGTTGCGGAAGCGGGTGATCACACGGCATTTCTTCGCCACCAGGATCAGGTCCTGGTTGCGCATCAGCTTGCTCACCGCGGCGACCATCTCCGGGGTCAGGCCCCAGCGTACGGCCTCCAGGGTGGCGGAATCGGTGCTGTCCAGCAGCAGCCAGTCGCGCAGGTCGCCCACGGTCAGGTGGCTGATGGGGGCGAAGGCGAGGGCGTCGTGGCGATCGATGATCAGCCGGGTGACCTCGTCGTCCTCGTAGGGGATCAGCGCCTCGTCGAGGAAGCGCTTGAGCGGCACCTCGGCCAGGGCCAGCTTGGCGGCCATGCGCTCTTCATAGGTGGCGGCGGCGACCCCGGCCAGGTAGTCGCCCGAGCGGGCGGGGCTGGCCTTGGCCAGCAGGGTCTTGAGGTCGGCGAAGCGGTAGACCTGGGCGCCAACGGTGGTCTGGTAAGGCATCACGGCCTCCGGCAGGGAACAGGCGGCAGAAAAGACGAGGCCCGGCGGACCGGGCCTCGTGGCTTGAGCATAGAGCCTTTGTCAGGCGGCATCACCTGTCAGCAGCGCATCGGCCGGGGCGCTGGCGCGATGGTGGGCGGTGAACTGGAACCAGACGAAGCCCACCGCCATGAAGCCGAGGAAGATCAGGCCGAT
Organism: Aquipseudomonas alcaligenes MRY13-0052; assembly: GCA_000474255.1. GTDB lineage: Bacteria > Pseudomonadota > Gammaproteobacteria > Pseudomonadales > Pseudomonadaceae > Metapseudomonas > Metapseudomonas solani. Next base: position 7,328 of record BATO01000081.1, on the reverse strand, counting down.
GGTGGTGTTGAACCAGGCCATGGCGATCAGGCAGACCACCGCCAGCACCAGGGCGATGCCCGGGACTATGGGATAGCCCGGCGCGCGGAAGCTGCGCTCCAGGTTCGGCTCGCTCTTACGCAGCTTGAACAGGCTGAGCATGCTCATGATGTACATGACGATGGCACCGAACACGCTCATGGTGATCATCGCGGCGGTCAGGGTCATGCCCTGCAGGTTGATCAGGCCGTCGCTGTAGATCGCGGCGATGCCCACCAGGCCGCCGGCGATGATGGCGCGGTGCGGGGTCTGGAAGCGCGACAGCTTGGCCAGGCCACGGGGCAGGTAGCCGGCGCGGGCCAGGGCGAAGAACTGCCGCGAGTAGCCGAGGATGATGCCGTGGAAGCTGGCCACCAGGCCGAACAGGCCGATCCACACCAGCATGTGCAGCCAGCCGGAGTTCTCGCCCACCACGGCCTTCATGGCCTGGGGCAGCGGATCGTTGATGTTCGACAGTTGGGTCCAGTCGCCCACGCCACCGGCGAAGACCATCACCCCGAGGGCCAGGGTCACCAGGGTGAGGATGCCGGCGATGTAGGCCTTGGGAATGGTGCGTTTCGGGTCCTTGGCTTCCTCGGCGGCCATGGCCGCGCCCTCGATGGCGAGGAAGAACCAGATGGCGAAGGGGATGGCGGCGAAGATGCCGGAGATGGCCGCGCCGCCGAACTCGTTGCTGCCGGCCCAGCCGTTGAGCACGAAGTTGCTGAAGCTGAAGCCGGGCGCCACCACGCCCATGAACACCAGCAGCTCCGCCACGGCGAGCACGGTGACCACCAGTTCGAAGGTGGCGGCGATGCTGACGCCGAGGATGTTCAGGGTCATGAATACGAAGTAGGCACCGACCGCCGCGTGCTTGGGATCGAGCCCGGGGAACTGCACGTTGAGGTAGGCGCCGATGGCCATGGCGATGGCCGGCGGGGCGAAGACGAATTCGATCAGGGTGGCGAGGCCGGCCACCAGCCCGCCTTTCTCGCCGAAGGCGCGACGGCTGTAGGCGAAGGGGCCGCCGGCGTGGGGGATGGCGGTGGTCAGCTCGGTGAAGCTGAAGATGAAGCAGGTGTACATGGCCGCGACGATTAGCGCGGTCACCAGGAACCCGAGGGTCCCCGCCACGCCCCAGCCGTAGCTCCAGCCGAAATATTCGCCGGAAATCACCAGGCCCACCGCGATGCCCCACAGGTGCAGGGTGCCGAGGGTCGGCTTGAGTTGCAGGGTCATAAAGCCTCCGAGAATGGAATGAACGCAGACGGGGCTGTATTTGCAGTGGCCATGCCAGTTCGCCCCATCAGGTCGCAAAGGCCCGCGACACGTCGTTTGCGGGATGCTTCGGCACCTGATCGCCGCCGTTCGTGACTCGCAATGGTGCGCGCGAGGGTTGTAACCAATCGTTTCGGTGCACTGGTCTAGGCCAGTGTGACGGTTGTGTGACCGCTATATGGCCGCTACCCGGTAACCCTGTAGGGATGAATTCATTCGCCCGAGGCGTACGGAGCGATCCTTTGGCTGGGAGGTGTTTGCAGGGGCCGCATGGGTTTCGTTTCACTCTACCCATCCTACGGACTCGCCATCATTCGTAGGATGGGTAGAGCTCCGCGAAACCCATCGATGCAGGCATGCCAGGTCCCCGGGAGACCAGGAAAATCGCGTTCTTTACGCTTTCTTTATGCCCCGCCCCCGGTCCCGGTCTCGTCCCTTTACGCCTCTCCTGCCGAGAATTCCTCCAAAGCGGCGCAGTCCGCATACCGGAGCAACAGTCATGAGCATTCTCGACGGGTTGTCCCTGGCAATGGCCACGGGGCTTTTCATCTACTTGCTGGTCGCGCTGCTGCGCGCCGAACGCAGCTAGGGGGCGTCATGCAAGTACAGGACTACGGGCTGATTCTGGCCTTCTTCGTGCTGGTGCTGGTGCCAGCGCCTTTCATCGGCCGCTTCATCCATCGCGCGATGGAGGGGCAGCGCACCTTCCTCACGCCGCTCTTCGCTCCCGTCGAGCGTTTCTGCTACCGCATCGCCGGGGTCGATCCCCATAGTGAGCAGGACTGGAAGACCTACACCGTCGCGCTGCTGCTGTTCAACGCAGCCGGCCTGGCGCTGCTGTTCTCCATCCTCATGCTGCAGGGCATGCTGCCGCTCAATCCGCAGAAGCTGCCGGGCCTGGAATGGACCCTGGCGTTCAACACTGCCGTCAGCTTCGTCACCAACACCAACTGGCAGGCCTACAGCGGCGAGGCGAGCCTGAGCTATTTCAGCCAGATGGTCGGCCTGGGTGTGCAGAACTTCGTCAGCGCCGCCGTCGGCCTCTGCGTGCTGGTGGCCCTGGCCCGTGGCATCAGCCGTCGCAGCACCGACAAGCTCGGCAACTTCTGGGTCGACCTGACCCGCGGCACCCTCTACGCGCTGCTGCCGCTGTGCCTGTTGCTGGCGCTGTTCCTGGTCTGGCAGGGCGTGCCGCAGACCTTCCTCGACTACGTCAGCGTCCACACCCTGGCCGGCACCGACCAGGTGGTCCCGCTCGGCCCGGCGGCCAGCCAGATCGCCATCAAGCAACTGGGCACGAACGGTGGTGGTTTCTTCGGCGTCAACTCCGCGCACCCGTTCGAGAACCCCAGCGCCTGGAGCAACTTGCTGGAAATGGCGTCGATCATCCTGATCCCCGCCGCCCTGGTGTTCACCTTCGGCCACTACGTCAAGGATCTGCGCCAGAGCCGCGCGCTGCTGGCGACCATGCTGATCCTGTTCGTCATCGGCCTGGGCGTGACCCTGTACAGCGAGTTCCAGCCCAACCCGGCCCTGGCCGCGCTGCCCATCGAGCAGTCCGGTTCCCTGGAGGGCAAGGAGAGCCGCCTCGGCATCACCGCCTCGGCACTCTGGGCGGTGACCACCACGGCTGCGTCCAACGGCTCGGTGAACTCGATGCACGACAGCTTCAGCGCCATCGGCGGGATGATCCCGATGTTCAACATGATGCTCGGCGAGGTGATCTTCGGCGGCGTCGGCGCGGGCCTCTACGGCATGCTGCTGTTCGTGCTGATCGCCGTGTTCCTCGCCGGCCTGATGATCGGTCGCACCCCTGAATACCTCGGCAAGAAGCTGGAGGCCCGCGAGGTACGCCTGCTGGTGGCGACCCTGCTGGTGATGCCGATCGGCGTGCTGGTGTTCTGCTCCCTGGCGGTGAGCCTGCCAGGCCCGGCGGCCTCCATCACCAACCCCGGCGCGCACGGTTTCAGCCAGGCGCTGTACGCCTACACCTCGGGCTCTGCCAACAACGGCTCGGCCTTCGCCGGCTTCGGCGCCAACACGCCGTTCCATAACGTCATGATCGGCCTGGCGATGCTGCTCGGCCGCTTCGGCTACATCCTCCCGGTACTGGCCATCGCCGGCAGCCTGGCGGCCAAGCAGCGCGCGCCGGTGGGTGGCAACAGCTTCCCCACCCACGGCCCGCTGTTCGTCACCCTGCTGACCCTGACCATCCTCCTGGTCGGTGGCCTGACCTTCCTCCCGGCATTGGCCCTGGGGCCGATTGCCGAACACCTCGCGCTGATCGGCCTTTAAGGGAGACCCGCATGAACGCCCCTATCCAGGCGCCGAAGAATGGCGCCAAGCAGCAACAACCCCGTACCGCCATCGCCGCGCTGTGGAAGCCGGCGCTGGTGCAGGCCTTCGCCAAGCTCGACCCGCGCCAGCTCAAGCGCTCGCCGGTGATGCTGGTGGTGGAACTGACCGCCGTGGTCACCACGGTGCTGTGCTTCATCCCCAACCCGGCGGTGTCCACCGGCCTGGCGGTGCAGATCGCCCTGTGGCTGTGGTTCACCGTGCTCTTCGCCAACTTCGCCGAGGCCCTCGCCGAAGGCCGTGGCAAGGCCCGCGCCGACAGCCTCAAGGCCGGCAGCCAGGGCCTCAGCGCCCGCCGTCGTGCTGCCTCCGGGCAGTTCGAGACGGTGGCCGCCAGCAGCCTGCGTCGTGGTGACGTGGTGCGCGTCGAGGCCGGCGAGCTGATCCCCGGCGACGGCGAGGTGGTCGAAGGCATCGCCGCGGTCAACGAGGCCGCCATCACCGGCGAATCCGCGCCGGTGATCCGCGAGTCCGGCGGCGACCGCTCGGCGGTCACCGGCAACACCCGCGTGGTCTCCGACTGGTTGCTGGTGAAGATCACCGCCAACCCGGGCGAGTCGACCCTGGACCGGATGATCGCACTGGTGGAGGGCGCCAAGCGCCAGAAGACCCCCAACGAGGTGGCGCTGGACATCCTGCTGATCGGCCTGACGCTGATCTTCCTGCTGGTGGTCGCCACCCTGCAGCCCTTCGCCCGCTTCGCCGGTGGCGACCTGCCGCTGGTGTACCTGGTGGCGCTGCTGGTGACCCTGATCCCCACCACCATCGGCGGCCTGCTCTCGGCCATCGGCATCGCCGGCATGGACCGCCTGGTGCGCCTCAACGTCATCGCCAAGTCCGGCCGTGCCGTGGAGGCGGCGGGCGACGTGCACGTGCTGCTGCTGGACAAGACCGGCACCATCACCTTCGGCAACCGCCGTTGCAGTGCGCTGGTCAAGGCACCGGGCGTGAGCGGCAAGGAACTGTCCGACGCCGCGCTGCTGGCATCGCTGGCCGACGACACGCCGGAAGGCAAATCCATCGTCGAGTACCTGCGCGCCCTCAGCGCCATGGTCGAGCCGGCCCGCGATGAGGTCACCGCCATCGCCTTCAGTGCCGAGACCCGCCTCTCCGGGGTGGACTGGAACGGCCGCAGCTACCGCAAGGGTGCGGTGGACGCGGTGCTGGCCTGGGTCGGCATGAGCCGTGCCGAGATGCCCGAGCAGCTGTCCCGCGAGATCGACCGGATCGCCCAGAGCGGCGGCACCCCGCTGCTGGTGGCGGCCGACGGCAAGTTGCTGGGCGGCATCCACCTCAAGGACGTGGTCAAGCCCGGCATCCGCGAGCGCTTCGCCGAGCTGCGGCAGATGGGCATCCGCACCGTGATGGTCACCGGCGACAACCCGCTGACCGCCGCCGCCATCGCCGCCGAGGCCGGGGTGGACGACGTGATCGCCGAAGCCACGCCGGAGAAGAAGCTGGCGCGCATCCGCCAGGAGCAGGGCGAGGGCAAGATGGTCGCCATGTGCGGTGACGGCGCCAACGACGCCCCGGCGCTGGCCCAGGCCGATGTCGGCCTGGCGATGAACGACGGCACCCAGGCCGCCCGCGAGGCCGCCAACCTGGTGGACCTGGATTCCGACCCGACCAAGCTGCTGGACGTGGTGCAGGTGGGCAAGGAGCTGCTGGTGACCCGTGGGGCACTGACGACCTTCTCGGTGGCCAACGACGTGGCCAAGTACTTCGCCATCCTCCCGGCGCTGTTCGCCGGCATCTACCCGCAACTGGGCGTGCTCAACCTGATGCAGCTGCACAGCCCGCAGAGCGCCATCCTCTCGGCCATTGTGTTCAACGCGCTGATCATCATCGCGCTGATCCCCCTGGCCCTGCGCGGGGTGCGCGTGCAAGCCGCCGACGCCGCCAGCCTGCTGCGCCGCAACCTGCTGATCTACGGCCTGGGCGGGCTGGTGGCGCCCTTCATCGGCATCAAGCTGATCGACATTCTGCTCACCGCCCTGCACCTGGTCTGACGCCTTTCCCCTCTCCACGGAGAGGGGACTTAATCCGAGGAACTGAATATGCTTACGCAACTCCGTCCCGCCCTGAGCCTGCTGGCCCTGATGACCCTGATAACCGGCGTTGCCTACCCGCTGTCCGTCACCGCTGTCGCGCAACTGGCCTTCCCGGCGCAGGCCAACGGCAGCCTTGTGCGCGACGCCAAGGGCGATGCACGCGGCAGCCTGCTGCTGGCGCAGCAGGTGGAGGGGGCCCAGTGGTTCCAGCCACGCCCCTCGGCCGGTGGCTATGCCACGGTCGCCAGCGGTGCCAGCAACCTGGCCCCGAGCAACCCGGCGCTGGCCGAGCGCATCGCCAAGGACGCCGCCGAGCTGGGCGCGCTGGGGCAGGGCCCGGTGCCCATGGCCCTGGTCACCACTTCCGGCAGCGGCCTCGATCCGCACCTGCCGCTGGCCGCTGCGCGCTACCAGATCCCGCGCATCGCCGAGGCGCGGGGCATTCCCGCCGCGACCCTGGAGCGCCTGGTGGAACAGCAGGCCGAGCGCCCGCTGATCGGGCCAGCGGTGGTCAACGTGTTCGCCCTCAACCTGCGACTGAACGAGATGCCTGAATGAGTGATGCCGGCCGTGCCGATGCGTTGTTGGCCGAACTGCCGCGCGAGGGGCGCGGCCGGCTGAAGGTCTTCCTCGGCGCCGCACCGGGCGTGGGCAAGACCTTCGCCATGTTGCAAGCCGCCCAGGCGCAGTTGCGCCAGGGCGTCGACCTGCGTGTCGGCGTGGTCGAGACACACGGCCGCGCCGAGACCGAGGCGATGCTCACCGGGCTGCCCCAGCAGCCGCTGCGGCGCCTGGAATATCGGGGCGTGCCGCTGACCGAGATGGACCTGGACGGCATCCTCGCCGCGCCGCCGAAGCTGGTGCTGGTGGACGAGCTGGCCCACAGCAACGCCCCCGGCAGCCGCCACGCCAAGCGCTGGCAGGACGTGCAGGAGCTGCTCGCGGCCGGCATCGACGTCTACACCACCGTCAACGTCCAGCACCTGGAAGCGCTCAACGACCAGGTGTTCGACATCACCGGCGTGCAGGTGCGCGAGACCCTGCCGGACTGGGTGCTGCAGGAGTCCGACGAGATCCTTCTCGTCGACCTGCCGCCCCGCGAGCTGCTGGAGCGCCTGCGCGAGGGCAAGGTCTACGTGCCCGAGCAGGCCCGCGCAGCCATCGACGCCTTCTTCTCCCAGACCAACCTCACCGCCCTGCGCGAGCTGGCCATGCAGACCGCTGCCGCGCGGGTCGATGCCGATCTCAACCGCCGCTACCGCCAGCAGGGCCAGGAGGCGCCGACGGTGCGTGGTCGCCTGCTGGTGGGCGTGGACGGCAGCGAGCAGGCCGAGCGCCTGGTGCGCCACGCCTGCCGCGTGGCCGAGCGCCGCCACCTGCCCTGGAGCCTGGTGCACGTGGACACCGGCGGCACCCAGAGCGAGGAGGCCCGCACGCGCCTGCAGGCGGCCCAGCAACTGGCCGAGCGCCTGGGCGGCGAAGTGGTGACCCTGCGCGCCGAGGGCGTGGCCAGCACCCTGATCGAACACGCCAACGAGCGCCGCGCCAGCCTGCTGCTGGTGGGCCGCAGCCGCCAGCGCCTGACGCCGTCGCTGGCTCGGGCGTGGCGTGGCGGAGCGTCCTGCT
>BATO01000082.1 GCA_000474255.1 Aquipseudomonas alcaligenes MRY13-0052 | reverse complement strand
CGAGGCGCTCGGCCTGGGTCAGCTTCGGGTAGCCGACGAAGAGCATGACCACGCCCGAGACGAACCACAGGGCCATGAACAGGCACAGGCCGATGCCCAGCCAGCGGTGCCAGAGGTACAGGTGGCGTTTCATCCGGCGGCCCTCAGAAGCGCATGTCCAGGGCCAGTTCCAGGCTGCGCGGCTCGCCCAGGTAGTACTGCGCACCGGTCTGGTGGATGAAGCGCGCGTAGACCTCGTCGGTGAGGTTGCGCAGGCGCGCGGTGACCTTGGTGTCGGCACTCAGGCGGTGTTCGACGAAGGCGCCGTAGAGGGTGTAGGAGGGCACCCACTGGGTATTGGCGTTGTTGGCGTAGACCGAGGACACGTAGCGCGCGTCGACGCCGGTGCGCCAGTCCTCGGCCAGCTCGTAGCTGAGCCAGAGGTTGGCCAGGCGATCGGGGATGTTGACCGGGGTCTTGCCCTTGCGCGAGACGTTGGCGCCGCTGACCACTTCGTTGAACTCGTCGAAGCGCGCGTCGACCCAGGCGAAATTGCCTTCGGCGGTGAGCGTGGGCGTGAGCCGGTAGGAGGCGGCGATCTCGATGCCGTCGGAGGTCTGCTGGCCGGCCTGGATGGTGCTGTTGGGGTTGGTGGCATCGGCGATGGGGAAGTCCTTGCGGACGATGCGGTAGGCGGCGACGGTGGCCGAGCCGCGGCCTTCGTCGAAGTCCAGCTTGCTGCCCACTTCCACCTGGCGGCCGGTGCTCAGGTCGTAGTCGCGCACCTGGGTAAAGCTGGCGCCGGTGAGGGTGCCGCCCGGCGGCTCGGCCGAGGTGCTGTATTGCACGTAGAGGTTGGCGTCGGAAGTGAACTGCCAGACCAGCCCGGCACGCCCGGTGACGGCGTCCCAGCGGCGCTCGAAGGAGGACGGGGCGTTGGCGCTGACGGCGCCGTGGTTGGTGGCGTCCAGCTCGATATGGTCGTAGCGCAGGGCGGTGACCAGGGCCAGCTCGTCGGTGAGCTGCTGGCGGTTCTCGGCGAAGGCGGAGGTGGTCTTCACTTCGTTGCTGCGCGCCTTGACCAGGCCGGCGGCCATGCCGGGGATGTCGTCGAAATGGCCGGGGTCGAAGGCGCCGGGTTGCACGGTGTCGAAGATCGCCGAGGAGGAGCGCGGGTAAACCGCCTGCTGGTTGACGCTGTAGTCGAGGCCGAAGGCCCAGTCGCTGGCCCGGCCGAACAATTCGGCCTTGTGCAGGAACTCCACGCGGTTGCCGTTGAGCTCCTGGTCGTGGCGCTGCAGGTAGGCGCCGGTGCGCTGGATGGCGCTGTTGTCGGCGGTGTAGCGGTAGGTCTCCAAGTTGCGGTAATCGCGCTGGCCTTCGTAGTGGTAGAAGGTGTTGCGCAAGCTGCTGGCGTCATCGAAGCGGTAGTCGGTGATGGAGCGCAGCCAGCGGGTGCGCTGCTCGTAGCGGCCGTCTTCGACGTTGTAGTTGGAGAAGCGATCGTGGCGGTCGATCTTCAGTTCGCCGGCCTTGGGGTTGAGGGTCGGCGCGCCCCAGTAGGGGCTGTCTTCCTTCTCTTCCAGGTACTCGATGGCCAGGGTGTGGGAGAGGTTGTCGGTGAGGTCGCTGAGCAGGGAGAAGGCGAAGTTGCCGGCGCCGCGCTCCTGGCGATCGATGTAGCCGTTGCCGTCGTTGCGGCTGTAGTCGAGGCGGGCGTAGTGGTGCGGGCCGGGGCCGTCGTTGAGCACGCGGTTGATGCCGATGGAGACCTCGCGGTCGTCGAAGCGGGCATAGCGGATGCGCGCCTCGCCGCTGTTCTCGCGGCTGGCCAGGCGGGTGACGTAGTTGAGGCTGCCGCCCACCGAACCGCTGCCGTGGAGGAAGGAGGAGGGGCCGCCGATCAGCTCGACGCGGTCGTAGATCCAGGCGTCCACCGGGCGGTTGGCACTGGTGTATTGCAGGCTGATGCCGTTGTACAGCTGGTTGACCTGGGCGCCGTTGAAGCCGCGGTAGGCGACGTAGCCGCCCCAGCCGGGCGGGGCCGAGGCGTTGACGCCGGGCAGGGCGTTGGCGACATCGAGGGAATTGCGCGCGCCGATGCGCTCGATCTTCTCGCGGCCGGCGATGGCCACCGAGGCGGGGTTCTCGCGGGGGCTGAGGCCCAGGCGCGAGGTGCCTTCGGCAGCGGCGTCGAGATCAAGGCCGGGCTTTTCCCCGGCGGCACTGATGGTGCTGGCGGGCAGTTCCAGGGCGTTACTGGCGTGTTGGGCGTAGGCGGGCGAGCAGGCACAGGCCAGCAGCACCAGGCAGGTGTGTTTCGGGTTCATCGGCTCTTCCTAGTCGAGCGTGCACAGGGGATCCGGCGCGAAGGCGCCAAGTGGTCAGGCGAGCGAGGAAGAGGTGGGGGAGGCGCGGGGGTTGAGGGAAGGCCAGAGTTCACGCGGCGGCGGTTGCGGCCAGCTGTGGGCTTCGATCGGTGTCGCGGGCACGCCGAGGAAGGCGTCGATCTGCCAGCCGATGCTGCTGAGGGCCACGGCCGGGGCGAAAGAGGAGCAGAGCGGGCAGCTGTACTGGGAGGCGAGCTGGGGCAGTTGCTTGCCGCTGTCGTCGATCCCGGCACCTTCGGCGTCGGTGGCCGAACAGAAGGCACCGCCCAGGCCGCTGAGGGCCAGGCCGCTCATCTGGCCGTGGTGAATACCGCAGGCGAACAGGCTGAACAGGACGCTTGCGTAGAGCATCCAGGCGATCAGCGGGCGTTCGGTGCGGGTGAATTTCATGGGCGGCGACTTTAGCAGGTCGATGGGCCGCTCGGGAGTGGCCGCTCGTGGCGTTTTGCCGCAGGGCCGTGCGGGCAGGAATAACCGGGAAAGTGGGCAATGGGCGCGCATCGGGCCAGCCGACGGCGCCCTGGCTATCACTCGCTGTTGCAGCCCCAGCTGCGCACCAGGCAGGCGTTGCCGCCGCGGTCCTGGCATTCGGAAATGGCGCGGGACTGGGCGTTGCCGGCGTTGAAGTCGGCGCCCCAGCCATAGGCGGTGGAGCCATTGACCTGGTCGGCGGCGTAGGCGGCGCAGCCGCTTTCGAAATTCAGCACCACTTCGCAGTTGCTGCCGCACTCGCTCAGGGCGCGGTCCTGGGCCTGGGACAGGTCCGGGTAGTCGTAGGCGAAGCCGTATTGCAGGCCCTGGTTGCTGTCGATGGCCAGGGCGCCGGCAGCGTGCACCTGGGTGGCGGCCAGGCCGAATGCCAGGCACAGGGAAAGTTTGCGGGCGATAGCCAGGGTCCGCTGCATGGTGAGTCCTCGAAGGGCCCGCAGGATGGGAAGGTGGGTGCGGGTGGAGGGAGACTAAAGGGAAGGGATGACGATGGCTAGTATTTCGCCATCACTCGCTGCACTGACACCGTACGCGCAGTCCTCGCGTGCCAGTACTCACACTGCCCCCTATGAATAATCAGACAATTAGGGTGGCTTTCCAAGTAAGTAAGTTCTTACGGCAAAACTTAAATTACTTACAACGCTCGCAATAAAAGATCACTTGGATATTCCACTGATATGACACTTGCCTGGCGCGGACAGGTAATTATCGGGCTGATTCACGTAGTGCCTCATTCATGGGCTTGATGGTTCTTGTTTAAGTTTGCCTGGACTTTAGCCTCGGCCTCGTCAGTTCAAGGCGTCATGCGGTCAATAAAACCCCTTAATGACCTGGAAATTGTCGAGCCAGAGTTACACCTGCACCTGCCGCGCAAGTGAATAAACCTGCAACGCTTCAATAAAAACGCCATACGTCGCCTTGCTCCAAGAACAACAATAAAAGAGGACGATGCAATGCTTTCAAGATGCTTGCCACTTCAAAGACGCAATTACTCGATCCTGCTGTGCACAGGGGCGCTGGCCATGCCGGCAGCGGCCGATCTGATCGACGACAGCAGCGCTCGGCTGGACCTGCGCAACTACTACTTCAATCGTGACTTTCGCGAGGGCCGTGTTGCCGACCGTGAGGAGTGGGCACAGGGTTTCATCCTGCGCCTGGACTCGGGCTTCACCAAAGGCAGCATGGGCGTTGGCGTCGATGCCATCGGCATGCTCGGCGTCAAGCTGGACTCGGCGCCGGGGAGCAGCGGTACCGGGTTGCTGCAGGTGGACCGCAATGGCCGTGCGAAGGATGACTATTCGAAGCTCGCCCTGGCCGGGAAGATCAAGTCCGGCAAGACCCAGCTCAAGCTCGGGTCACTCGCGCCGCCGGTCCTGCCGACACTCAAACCCAACGATGGTCGCCTATTCCCGCAGCTGTTCGAAGGCGGGCTGCTGACCTCCGCCGAGTTCGAGAACCTGGAGCTGACCGCAGGGCGTTTGAGCCGGGTCATGCAGCGCAACGCCACGCAGTACACGCCACTGCGGCTGAACACCCTGAACCGGCGCTTCCAGGGGCATGGCGCGACGGCGGCGCACTTCGACACGGCCGGGGTCGACTACCGATTCCAGGCGCACTGGCTGGGTCGCTACCACATCGCCCAACTGGAGGATATCTACCGCCAGCAAGTCTTCGTCCTGAGCCACAAGGGCGCCCTGGGTGCCGGAGCCCTGAGCAGCGACCTGCGCTTGAGCTACATGCGCGACCATGGAGGCGCCAAGGGCGGCAAGATCGACAACCGGGCCCTGCAGGGGTTTCTCGGGTATGCCTACGCCGGCCACAGTCTCGGCGTGGCCTACCAGCGGATGATGGGGGATACCGGCTACGCCTACCTCCTGGGCTCGGATGCCAACCTGATCAACTTGTCGATACTCGGCGACTTCGCCAATGCCAAGGAGCGTTCCTGGGCATTGCGCTATGGGTATGACTTCGCCGGCCTGGGATTACCCGGCCTTAGTCTCAATAGCCGTTATATGTTCGGCGACCATGCCGAGATCATCGGAACTCGCAAGATCGGCACGTCCTGGGAGCTGGATAATGAACTGCGCTATGTCGTGCAGAACGGTCCGCTGAAGGACGTCAGTGTTCGCTTGCGCAGTGCGGTCTTTCGTTCCAATCACGCGGTTAACTTCCAGCGCGACACCAACGATACACGCCTGATGTTCAACTACTCGTGGGTCATCCGGTAGTTAATTTCGGCGATTCAATAACGAAACCACTGCAATGGCTCGCACCTATAAATATAAAGAGGCTATTCCTATGCAACGTCACGTATCGAACTGTCTGGCCAGCCTGTTGTTGCTGACGCTCATCAACCCAAGCGAAGCCAGGCAAGCTGACCCGGAGCAAGCGATCCCGGAATTCCGCCCGGGTTACCTGGTGGGCTACCTGCAGAAGGAAGACCTGCCCAATAGCCTGGCGCTGCTACCGCCACCGCCTGCTGCTGGCACGCCGGCGTTCCTGCTGGACCAGACACTGGCCGCAAAAAGCCAGGCTTTGCGGGGCAGTGCGCGCTGGGAGCTGGCTATCCGCGATGCCGACCTGAAATTCCCCGCTGCCGCCGGGACCTTTTCCTGTGCCCTGGGTGCGCCCATCAGCGAGCAGCAGACACCGGCGTTGTACAGGCTACTGCGCCGGACCTTGGCCGACGCCGGCCTGGCGACCTACAGCGCCAAGACGCGCTACAGCCGTACTCGGCCTTTCGTGCTGAACCAGCAGCCCAGTTGCACCCCGGAGGATGAGCCGAAGCTGGCAAAGGATGGTTCCTATCCATCCGGGCATAGCGCGATTGGCTGGGCCTGGGCACTGGTGCTGAGCGAACTGGCTCCGGAACATGCCGACGCCATCTGGGCCCGTGGCCGGGCCTATTCGGAGAGCCGCATGGTGTGCAACGTGCACTGGTACAGCGATATCCGTGAGGGGCGTGAGGTGGGTTCCACCGCCGTGGCACGCCTGCACAGCGATCCGACCTTCCAGGCCGATTTCGCCATGGCCCGAAAGGAACTCGCAACCGCGCGCAGCCAGGGTCTGGACAGCGGTCGCGACTGTGCCGCTGAGGCTCGAGCCCTGGCGGCGGGCATCGATTAGAGCGCCAGGGAGAAGACCTTGACGCTGTTGGGCCCGCTTCGGCAGGCGCGGCAACCACGCGGGAAGCGTGGTTGCCCGCAGGCTGGTCACTGGCTGCCGCTGGAGCCGCCGGTGGCGCTGCCGCTGCCACCCGAGGAGCCCGAGCCGCCTGTACCGCCGGTGCCGGCGGGAGCGCCGGTACCCGTGCCCGCACCGCCGGTCCCGGAGCCGGTGCCAGCGCCGCCCGTTCCCGAACCGCCGGTTCCGGTGCCGCCAGGCGCGGTGCCAGTGCCGGTTCCTGTACCCGTGCCGGTGCCATTGGTGCCCGGGTGGGGCGCCGCCCTGGCCTCCGGTGCCGCTGCCGGCTCCGCCGGTCCCTGACCCGGTTCCGCCCGGTGCGCTCGGGCCGCCGATGCCATTGCCCGGTGACTGGGCGCCGGAGCCGGTCCCGCTGCCACTGTCGGTGGAAGGCGCGGTGGGCGAGCCGGGCGTGCTCGGGCCGGGCACGGTGGGGCCGGTGCCGCCATCGGTTTCGGCCAGCGCGGTGAGGGAGGCTCCGGCCAGGCAGCCGCTGAGCAGGAAGGCAGTCAATGTGTTCAGTTTCATGGGGTTCTCCAGAACAGTGGGGTTACAGGAATTACGGCCCATGGCGGCGGGAAGGGTTCGGGAAGAATGATCAACGGTGGCTCGGCGCCATTGGTCAGGGGAGCGGCAGCCGCAAGCCGGCGTGCTTGATCATGCGGGAGGGTGGCGCATAAGGTGTCACCCTCAAAAAAGGACGAGGCCCGTTCAACCGGGCACCCTGAACGGACAGGACTCCGCATGACCGCTCCCCGCAGTAGCGCCATCGACACCGAACGCTCCCAGGCGGTCGTCCGCCTGGTGATCACCAGCCTCGCAACGCTCTACACCGCGGCTGTCCAGCTCATGGGGCGCATGCCCGAAGAGCTGGCAGTGCCCATCCTCGTCTACAACTCGCTGTTTCTGGTGGTGTCCTTCGTGCTGCTGATGGCCATTGTGCGGCGGCCCGGCAACTACCCCGCGCGGCGGCTGTTCTCCATGGTCCACGACTACGCCGGCATCGGGTTTTCCATGGGCGTGGGCGGGGCGGCGATGCTGCCGGCCTACGGCCTGCTGCTGTGGGTGACGGTGGGCAACGGCCTGCGCTTCGGCTCGCGCTACCTGGCCGTGTCCACCCTGCTGGCACTGGCGGCGCTGGGGGTGATCACCCTGTTCAACTCCTACTGGCAGGAACAGCCCTATGTGGTGCTGACGCTGGTGGTGACCACCATCATCGTGCCGGCGTACGTGAACATCCTGCTGGGCCAGACCCGCCGCGCCACCGAGGCGGAGAGCGCCGCCAACCTGGCCAAGTCGCGCTTCCTCGCCCAGGCCAGCCACGACCTGCGCCAGCCGATCCACAGCATCAGCCTGTTCACCGCCTGCCTGCGCGATGCCGACCTTGGCCACGAGGAACGGCAACTGGTGGACAGCATCGACAAGTCGCTGCACAGCGTGTCGCAGTTGTTCCGCTCGATCCTCGACATGTACAGCCTCGACGGCGGCAAGGTGGTGCCCCGGGCGCAGCCGGTGGCGCTGGGGGAGTTGCTGGAGGACCTGGTGCAACAGAATGCCGAGGCCGCGCGCTGGGCCGGGGTGCGCATCCGCCTGCGGGTGCCGCGCGGGCTGCATGTGCTGAGCGACCCGCATCTGCTGGCGACCATGGTGCAGAACATCCTCTCCAACGCCCTCAAGTACGCGCCGGGCAAGCCGCTGCTGATCGGCTGCCGCCGCCGTGGAGGGCGCTTCGTCATCCAGGTCCACGACCAGGGCCGGGGCATTCCCCCGCAGCACCTGGAGAACGTCTTCGACGAGTTCTACCGGGTGCGCCAGGTGCGCGACAAGGACATCGAAGGCGTCGGCCTGGGCCTGGCCATCGTCAAGCGCCTGGCCGAGCTGATGGGGCTGGAGATCCGCATCGCCTCGCGCCTGGGGCGGGGCACCAGCGTGTCCATTGGCGGCCTGATCGCCAGCGAGGCGCCACGCCATGCACCGCTGCCGGCACGGCGCGCGCCACTGCGCATGCTCGACGGCCTGCGGGTGATCCTCATCGAGGACGACGGCAACGTGCTGCGCGCCACCGCCACGTTGCTGGAGAAATGGGGCTGCATCGTCGAGGCGCGGCCCTCGCTGCCGCCGGGCGATGTGCAATGCGACCTGGTGATCACTGACTTCGACCTGGACACCGAGCTGTCAGGGGCCGATTGCATCGACCAGGTCCGCGCCCGCAGCGGCTGGAAGGTGCCGGCAGTGGTCATCACCGGCCACGAAGTACGCCGGGTGCAGGAATCGGTGGCCGACCCGGACATCCCCATCCTCTCCAAACCCATCCACCCGGCCGAGCTGCGCTCCGTGTTGATGGCGTTGAAGCTGGGCATGCCGGAGCAGGCCGCGGCTAGTTAAGCGGGGTGGTGTCGGGCCTCGCTGCACTCGGCGCCAACCTACGGCGCCGTGCCCAACCCGAGCCACGGCGCTGACCGATGTGTAGGGTGGATGACGCTTTTTTCATCCACCAAGCGACCTTGAAGCCCACACACATGCCCGCCTCGTGGGAGCGAATTCATTCGCGATGGGGTGTCCGGCCGCTCGCATGGCCATGGGCTGGCGACAGGTCTTTCGCGGCTGAAGCCGCTCCCACAGGGAGAGCCTGAAGCGGGGCCGAACATGGTTGTGTTGGGCCTCGCTGCGCTCGGCGCCAACCTACGGCACCGTGCCCAACCCGGAACCACGGCGCTGACCGGCGTGTAGGGTGGATGACGCTTTTTTCATCCACCACGCGGCCTTGCAGGCCGCACGGATGCTCGCCTCGTGGGAGCCGAATTCATTCGCGATGGAATATCCGCCCACGCATAGCCAGGTGCCTGCAGAAGGTCTTTCGCGGCTGAAGCCGCTCCCACAGAGAGGGCCCGAAGCGGGGCCTGATATCGCTGCTCCCGGGCTGAAGCCCGGGCTACCTAGTGGCGATATCGGATAAGTGGGGTTTAGATCCCCGCCTTGGCGGCCTTGGCTGCGGCGGCGGCGCGGGTGTTGACGCCCAGGGTGCGCAGCAGCGAGGAGACGTGGATGCGCACGGTGAAGGGCGAGATGTCCAGCTCGCGGGCGATTTCCTTGTTCGACAGGCCGTTGGCGATCAGCCGCAGCACGTCCTGCTGACGCGGGGTGAGCTGGGTCAGTTCGGCGTCGTGGGCGAGCAGGCCGGTTTCGCCGAAGCGCACCACGAAATCCCCCTCGCGAATGGCCAGCAGCGCCTCGCCGACCTCGTCGGGGGCGATGGCCTTGCCGATGAAGCCGTCGGCACCGGCGGCCATGACTTCATCGACGGCTTTCTGGCTGTCGACCATGGAGACGATGACGATGGAGCTGCGCTTGAAGGCCTGGCGCAGTGCGCCGATGGCCTCGACGGACTGGCCGGGGAAGAGCAGGTCGAGGATGAACATGCTGGGCGCGGCGCCCTCGCTGGCCAGGGCGAGCACTTCCTCCATGCTGCCGGCTTCCTCCACCTGCACGGTGGGCAGTACACGCTGGACGATACGCCGCAGACCATCGCGGAATACGGGGTGATCGTCGGCAACGATGATGCGTTCGGAGCTGTTTTCTTCGGACATCCGTTTCTTGTCTTGTTCTTGGGAAGCCGCTGGCCCTCGACGGCGTGTCGACCTGGCCCCGCGTGCTTCGGATAATCGACTGCCTGCGTCCTGCAGCCCGTGGTTCTTCCCTGAAAGTGTCTCAGGGTAGAGACAAATCGCCGCTCACGCCATCGAACAGATCGCCGCATCGACCATCGGCAATGTCCCTCGAAAGAGTGCTTTTCAGTGCTTCAGCGCTCGCAACCGTCGCCTCCGCCGCTGCATGCCAGGCGCGCGAAGAGCGTGGCGGTGCGCTGTCCACCCGGTTGCGGAGCGCTTCCCTGGCTGGCAACGGGCATAGCCAGCTCGAGTCGCAGCTGCCTCCCTGTTCTGGCGATATCCGTGGAGTGGGCAAGAATGCATAGGCGTACATCCATCATTCATTGCGGCCAGGTGGTCGCCGCCATCGCCCCTGTGGGCGCAAGGAGCAGTACCCATGATCCGACGCATTGCCCTGGCCTTCGGCCTGTTGTTCGCCTGCCTGGCCCATGCCGACCCGGCGCTGGATGCAATGAAGGCGCGGGCGCTGCTGGACCGCGCCGTCGACTATTACCAGGCGCACGGTGATGCGGCGCTGGCCGTCTTCAGCCGCCAGGGCGAGTTCATCGAGGAGGACCGCTACGTGTTCGTGGTGGACACCCACGGCGTGATGCTGGCCAGCGGCGGGCCCTCGGCGGTGCTGATCGGCCGCGATGTGTCCCAGGTGCTGGAACCGGAGTTGCGCGACGCCTTCCAGAAGGTGCTGGCCACCACCGAGCAGCAGGGCGTGCAGACCGCCGAATACCGCTGGAAGAACTGGCGCGACGGACATGTGGAGCGCAAGGAGGTGTATTTCCGCCGGGTCGGCGAGCGCATCATCGCCGTCGGTCACTACCTGCCCCGGGCCACGCCCGAGCAGGCCCACCAGTTCATGGCCCGCGCGGTGAAGGCGATGGAGGCCGACGCGGCGGGGAGCATCAAGGCGATCAATGCGCTGTCGCCCGATTTCCGCGAGGACGACCTGTACCTCTTCGTGATCGACCTGCAGGACCGCCGCTACGTCGCCCACGGCTACAACCTGCGCCTGGTTGGCGTGGACTTCGCCACCATCGACGACCCCGAAGGCAAGCCGGTGGGTGCGCCGATCCTCGAGCTGATGACCAAGGCCGACAAGGGCGACTACGAGTACCGCTGGAAGAACCCGGTGACCGGCAAGGTGGAGTACAAGCACGCGCTGCTGCGCAAGGTCGGCCATTACCTGGTGGTGACCGGCTACTACAGCGACTGACGGGCGCGCGGGGGCGGCCGGCGAGCAGCCCCCGCTGCGGGGCTAGCGGCTGGGGGCCTCGCCGACCACCGTGGTGCGGTACATCTCGCGGCGCATGCCGTGGTAGTCGGAAATGGGCAGGTGCCAGGTGCTGCGGTTGTCCCAGATGGCCAGGGTGCCGGGGCTCCAGCGCATGCGGCAGGTGAAGGTCGGCTGGGCGGCGACGCTGAACAGGTGGGTCAGCAGGGCCGTTGCCTCCGAGGGCCGCAGCCCTTCGATGCCGCTGGTGTAGGCCGGGTTGACGAAGAGCACCCGCTGCCCGGTTTCCGGGTGGCGGGTGATCAGCGGATGGCGGCGCACCTCGCCATCGGTGGCTTCGCCGAAGCGGATGTCCATGTTCTCCAGCAGCTTGTTGTGCGCGGCGCCGACGCCATAGGCGCGCTCCGGGCTGTGGATGGCGTCCAGCCCCTGGAGGAAGGCCTGCAGCGGCGGCGACAGCCAGTCATGGGCCAGCGCCAGGTTGGCGAAGAAGGTGTCGCCGCCGAAGGGCGGGATGTCCTTGCCGTAGAGCAGGGTGAAGGCCGGCGGCTTCTCCTGGAACGACCAGTCGGTGTGCCAGGCGCCGCCGAAGACCACCGGGGTCTTCTCGTCTGCTTCCTTGACCACATGGACCACGTTCGGGTGATCGGGCATGCACTTCACATAGGGCTCGCGGCCGAATTCGCCGAAGGCCAGGGTCACCCGTTCCAGGTCCTCGACTTCCAGTTGCTGGTCTCGGATGAACAGCACCTTGTGGTGCAGCAGCGCCTGGCGCAGTTCGGCGAAGCCGTCCTCGTCCAGCTGTTTCAGGTCGACCCCGCTGACATCCGCGCCCAGGGCGCCGGTGGCGGGAAGGGTCTGGAATCGGCGGGTCTGCAGGGCACGGTTGACGCTGGGATGGGCATGGTAGAACTCGAACATGGCGGCCACCTCTTATCGTTGTCATGGGCCTGCTCAGCATGGCCAAGCTGGCCGCGCCTTGCCACGGCGAGTCCGGCCAAAGTCCGGACGGGAAGTGAAAGGGAGGCGCTGGGCCTCCCTTGGTTCAGGCGCCCCGGGCTGAAGCCCGGGCTACATCATCACGAAAGTTCGCGGGCGAGGGTGGCCACCAGTTCGGCGGCGGGCAGTGCGCGGGCCAGGGGCGCCCCCTGGCCGGCCCATTGCACGGCGTAGTCGTCGCAACCCTTGGCCGAGGCGGCGGCGTGCAGCGCCTTGGCGGCGTCGTAGGTGATGGGGTAGTCGGGCAGGGCAGGGGCCCGGGGGTGGCCGACATCGCTGAACAGCCGGTTCGGCAGGCCCCGGGCGGCGCGGCCGGAAATGGCGGCGGTGAGGGCGGTGCGCTCGACCCGTGGGCTTTTCATGGCCTCGCGGTAGGCGGCGTTGGCGGCGGATTCCGGGCAGAGGATGAAGGCGGTGCCGAGCTGTGCGCCGCTCGCACCCAGCTGCAGGGCGGCGCGGATGCCGGCGCCGTCCATGATGCCGCCGGCGGCGATCACCGGCAGGCGGGTCTGGCTGGCCAGGGTGCGGGTGAGGGCGAAGGTGCCGATCAGCGCATCCTGCTCGGGCTCGAACACGCCGCGATGGCCGCCGGCCTCCACGCCCTGGGCGACGATGGCGTCGACCCCGGCCGCTTCGATCAGCCGTGCTTCGGCCAGGCTGGTAGCGGTGGCGAGCAGGCGGATGCCGCGAGCCTTCAACGGGTCGATCCAGCCTTGTGGCGGCAGGCCGAAGTGGAAGCTGACCACCGCCGGGGCTTCTTCCAGCAGCACCTGGAGCATGGCCGGGTCATCGAGGAAGCTGCGGTAGATCTCCCGCAGGGTGGTCGGCGGCTCGGCGTCGAATTCGGCGAACAGTGGGCGCAGGTGCTCGAGCCAGGCCTGCTCGCGCGCCGGGTCGGCCTGGGCCGGCTGGTGGCAGAAGAGGTTGACGTTGAACGGCTTGGCGGTGAGCGCGCGGGTGTCGCGGATCATCGTCCGCGCCTGCTCAGGCGTGCTGGCGCCGATGCCGATGGAGCCCAGGGCGCCGGCATTGGACACGGCGGCGGCCAGCTTCGGCGTGGAAACCCCCACCATGGGCGCCTGGATAAGGGGGATGTCGATCCCCAGCAGTTCGGTGAGCAACATGTTCGGCAGGCCTCTCGGTCGATGGTTGGCTTGACGCAAAATCTCATAAAGAGAATATTTAGATCAACTTGTTCTCCAAAAGAGATTGAAATTGGACCTGACCAGCCTCGAGATCTTCCGCGCCGTCGCCGCCGAGCAGAGCGTGACCCGTGCCGCCCAGCAGCTGCAACGGGTGCAATCGAACGTCACCACGCGCATCCAGCAACTGGAAGATGAGCTGGGCGTGCCGCTGTTCCAACGGGACGGCAAGCGCATGGCGCTGACCGACAAGGGCCGTGAATTCCTCGCCTATGCCGAACGCCTGCTGGCCCTGGCGGCGGAGGCGCGGCAAGCCATGCATCCGGACCTGGCTAGCGGCACGTTGCGCCTGGGCAGCATGGAGAGCACCGCGGCCAGCCGCTTGCCGGCGGTGCTGGCGCGCTATCACCGCGAGTGCCCGGCGGTGTCCCTGGAGGTGTCCACCGGCACCAGCCAGGCGTTGATCGAGGGGGTGCTGTCCAGCCGCCTCGATTGCGCCCTGGTGGCCCACCCCGATGCCTTGCACCGCGAAGACCTCGCCGGCCAGGCGCTGGAACGCGGCCTGTGCGCCAGCCCGGTGTTCCATGAAGAGTTGGTGATGGTGCTGCCGCCGGACCACCCGCCAGCGGCCTCGCCGGGGGACATCCGTGTCGGCACGCTGGCCTGCTTCGCCCGGGGCTGCACCTACCGCCTGCTCGCCGAGCGCTGGCTGGCCGAGCACCGTAGTGAAGGTACGCCGTTGCAGGTGCGCGAGGTGGGTTCCTACCACGCCATCCTCGCCTGCGTCAGCGCGGGGGACAGCGCCGGCATCGTGCCGCGCTCGGTGCTCGCGCTGTACCGGGAGAGCCCGGCGCTCACCGCGCTGGCGGTGATGCCGGTGGATACGCTGCTGGTCTGGCGCGAGGGCTATGCCACGGCGGCGTTCGAGCGTTTGCGCGAGTCATTGCTGGCGCGCTAGCCAGGCGGCGGGGCGCTGCACACTTGCGGCTGGCCGCTCGAGCCCATGGCGGCGCAGCCGCTCGATCGAGGGAGGCACAGGCCTCCCTGCGCGTTTGCTGCCGTTCGCCCTCAACTGGGCTGGCTCTTGCGGTACTCGGTGGTGGTGACACCGGCATAGCCCCAGTTATCGGTGTCGATCTCCTCGATGACGATATGGGTGTATTCCGGTGCCTTGCCCAGGACCCGTTGCAGGGTCTCGGTGATCTCGGCGATGACCTGGGCCTTCTGTTCGCGGGTGACGCCGTCACGGGTGATACGGACATTGACGAATGGCATCTGGAGCTCCTCTGGCGGTAGCGAATGGGACCGTAGCGAATGCTGCCGGCCTGGGGACTCTAGCGGCACATGTTCCCCTTCCGTGGATGAGTGCAGGGTCGGAATTTTCAGTTATCACCCGTGAGCGGGGCTTGCTAAGCGGCCTGGCCCTTGCCGGCACGGATGTCGAAGGCACCGCCGGTGAAGTTGCCGTCGACAGTGACCTTGCCCTTGCCGGGCAGCAACGGGAACACCAGCTCGGCGAAGCGGTAGGCCTCTTCCAGGTGCGGGTAGCCGGAGAGCACGAAGCTGTCGACGCCCAGGTCGGCGTATTCCTGCAGCCGCGCGGCGACGGTCTGCGGGTCGCCCACCAGGGCCGTGCCCGCGCCGCCACGTACCAGGCCGACGCCGGCCCAGAGGTTGGGCGCCACTTCCAGGCGGTCACGCCGGCCCTGGTGCAGGGCGGCCATGCGCCGCTGGCCTTCGGAGTCCATGCGCGCGTAGTTGGCCTGGGCGGCGGCGATGGTGGCGTCGTCCAGATGGCTGATCAGATCGTCGGCAGCGGCCCAGGCCGCCTCCTCGGTTTCCCGCACGATCACGTGCAGGCGTACGCCGAAGCGCACGGTGCGCCCATGCCTGGCCGCGCGGGCACGCACGTCGGCGATCTTCTCGGCCACCGCCGCCGGCGGCTCGCCCCAGCTCAGGTAGGCGTCCACATGCTTGGCGGCGAGCTCGTGGGCGGCCACCGAGGAGCCGCCGAAGTAGAGCGGCGGGTAGGGCTTCTGCAACGGCGGGAAGAAGTTCTGCGCGCCACGGACCTTGTGGTGCTCGCCGTCGAAGTCGACGGTTTCGCCCTGCAGCAGGCGGCGCCAGATGGTGAGGAACTCGTCCGAGGCGGCGTAGCGCGCGTCGTGGTCAAGGAACACGCCATCGGCGGCCAGCTCGGTGGCGTCGCCACCCGGCACCACGTTGAGCAGCAGGCGCCCGCCACTGGCCTGGTCGAGGCTCGCGGCCTGGCGTGCGGTGGCGGTGGGGTTGCCGAGGGTGGTGCGCAGGGCCACCAGCAGCTTAATGCGCTGGGTAACGGGCACCAGGCTGGCGGCGGTTACCCAGGGGTCGAGGCAACTGGCGCCGGTGGGGATCAGCACGCCGTCGTAGCCGAGCTGCTCCGCCGCCACGGCGATCTGCCGCATGTAGGCGTTGGTGGCCGGGCGGCCAGTCTCGGAACGGCCCAGGAAACGGGTATCGCCGGACGTCGGCAGGAACCAGAAAAGGTCGAAGCTCATGGATCAATCCTCGTTGCAGACTAGCGTCCTGCAGGGGCAGGGCGCATGAATGGGTGTGCAACGCAGGGCGGGAAGGCGCTTGCTTGGGCAAGTCTCTGTCGAGCAGTCCTTGGGGAAGAGGCGCAGAAAAGGCGCTGCCCGTCGGATCGGCTTATATCCTATTCGCTCTTATATTTCGTCGATAAATACTTTTCAGGAATATTCATGTGCCGAAAAGATTGGCAGGCCGGGATGTCCGGGATTGATTGGTCGTGGTGGCGACCTGCTCTGAGCAGGCCGTAGGGGGCAGGGCGGGGCGGGTGTGCTGGAGCCCTTTGGGCGCCGCGTTCACCTGTCGGGAAGCGCTTAATGTCGAAACAGAGGTACGCAAGTCGTTCGGCATTCCCGTAAAGTCGCGGGTCGCCGAAAGAACCGTCATGGCCGAAGCCATGAAGGGCTTTCATCCTTGACGAAGAGCTGTGGTGAAGATGAACAAGCCTTTCATTTCGCTGTGCCCGGAAATCACTCGGGCCCATGCACTGACGTTGATGGACTGGTTGGAAGATGAGCGCGTCACCCGTTACCTGAGCGATTCCGATGATGTCTCACGCACCATCGAGCAGGCCATCGAGCGGACTCGATCCCCGATCCTGACCCATCTGTTCAACCGCGACGGCCGCTTCTTCATGGCCTTCGACAGGCACGACACCCCGGTGGGCTTCGTCCGTCTCATCAAGACCGGCGCGGATTGCGAGATGGTCCTGGCCATCGGCAACCGCGGCGAATGGGGCCGGAACCTTGGCGCCCGCACCATCCGCGAGGGCATGAAGCTGGCCTTCCTCGACATGCGGGCCAAGACGCTCGTCGCCAAGATCCACCCGGACAACACGCGGTCGTTGAACGCTTTTCTGCGCAGCGGCTTCCAGCTCGAGAGCGAAACGCCGGCATTGAAGTCATTCGCCATGACGGCGGGGCGCTACCTCCAGCTGTTGCGCGAAGGGGCCCTTGGCGATTCCACCGGGATCTATATCACCGAGATCGACAAGGCCAGGCTCGAAAGCCTGATCGTGCTCGAGGAAGGGCCGGCCGTCGTGGAACTCGAACATGAGCTCGAGCGAGCCCTGGTGGTCACGCCGCAGCAGGTGGCGCGCAATGTCGTGACGATGAACTCCAGGGCCTTGCTGCGACTGGACGACGAAGAGATCGAAGTGGCCCTGGTGTATCCCGAAGACGCGAACGCCAGCGCAGGGAAGCATTCCGTGTGTTCCGACATCGGTGCCGCCATCCTCGGTTACCAGGAGGGCGATGCCATCGATTGGCGAGTGGCTGATCGGACGCGCCGGATCGAAATCAGGAAGGTGCTATACCAGCCGGAGGCCGCGGGCGACTTCCACTTGTAAGGGCACCTTTGGCCTCGCAGATTTGCAGCAGCAGTTCGGCAGAACCGAGAGAGAAAAGCTACCGCCTGGGAACGGCCAGAGCTGACCGCTGGGGCGCTATTCGAATGACTCACCAGCGTATTGAGCGATGCAGGCCAGCCGCTCGTTTGTGATATTTGCGAGCCCGCTCAGCTTATTGATTGCGGATTTCGCGATCTGTGCATGAGCCTGGATGAGGTCCTCATCCCGTTTGTAGATGGCTGCTTGAGAGTCGGAGAGGACCTGGAATGCACGATCCAGATAATCGATATAGGATGTGGATGAGTGCTTGAAGAGCTGTTGTTCGATGGCAGCGACGACTTCAGGCTCAGAGTCCAGGTAGGCCATCACAGCCGACTGGCTAGCAGTCATCGCCGCGTTCAGATCGATGTAGGCGGCATAGGCGGCTGTAGCAAGTTCGGCTTCTAGCAGGATCCATCCGTTCGACACTGGCTTGGTCAAGCATTCTGTGAAGACTGCAGAACCTTTAGCGGCTGCACCACCCACGATCCGCAGTGTTTCCTCCACCAAGGGAATGACTGTGCTGAGAAGGGCGTTACTTTTCATCGCTGACTCTCACTTTATCCATAAGCAGCTGAACGGGCGGTTCGCTATCGAAGTCTTCCGTTTTTTCGATGCTCATTGCAATCCCATCCGAACGCTGATCACCAAATGCCAGATTGCCGCGCCAAGCGATCAATCAACAACAGAGGGGAGCGATCTGAACTAACATTTCTAAATTTCCAACACTAGACCGCGCAGCAAAATCAATTAGTTATAGTCGCTACATTAAGTAAATCTAGAATATTTAGCATCTTCTCATACAGTGTCTCAGTAAGTAAATCCTCCTCAAGAAAAAAATGAACTACAGATTCCAATTGGGATAATTCCCAAAAAGTTATTGGAATCAAGTCTAGATATTTCGAATCATTATACAAAGCCATCTTTCTTATTACTAATGTAAAATCTGAGAGGTTTTGCAGGCGATTCGTTTAATCGAAATGGCTTTATGGGGCTGTCTAGACATGGGTAAGCAAAGCAAGGTGCATTCGTTCACGAAGCGCGGAAAAGTGTTCGGGAACGTATGGCGGGTATATAGCGCAAAATGCGATCAGGATTTTTCGCTTAGTAGTGATCGGGAATTAGCGCACTGGATCCTGTTTTTAGAGTTCAATCCCGACGTAATCCGTTTCGACCTGAATCCACAACCGCGTAGTCAATCACCGGAGCCTGGTGCGAAGAGAACCATTCTCGATGCTGAGGTGATAGTGCGGGGTGGGGCAATAGAGTGGCATGAGATAAAGGAGGGAAGCTTCGACAAAGACGCGGAATCGACACCGCAAATAGAACTTCAGCGCGAACTTGCAAAAGCAGCTGGCGTAAATTATCGAATTTTTAATGATGATGACTTTGCGCCTAGAGCAAGCAGCATCATGCCGCTACTAAAGGTAGCGGCCTGTTTGGCAGCAGGTAGGCACTTTTTTATACCCCCGGCAATTAATCTGGATGTTACAAGTTATCTTATAGGTCACGCCTCAGGCACGCTTGACGAGTATCTAAGGCATTTGAATAGCCACTCCCAAGATGTGCTTCTATATTTATTTTGTCGGCATTATTCTTTGGGCAAGATAGCAGTAGAATTTGAAAGCGCATTTTTTGCAAAAAACACCAAGTGGACATTGGTGTCATGAAGTCTTCAATAACCTGGGATTCTTTGAATCGCTGTGGGTTTGGGCGGGTAGATGAAGCCTGCCTTAAAGAACCAGATAAAAATATTTTTTTGCTCAGAAGGGAAGCGGTAAAGCTAAAACTTGAGGGGCAAGCGCTTAAGGAAATTGAAACCTACACAGGGCTGAAGCCGCAAGAAGTGTGTCGGCTGGTTAGTAGGTTCACAACACTTGATGACTTTGGTGTGTACCATGGGGAGATCGCTCTGCTGCCGAATAAACGAATTAAACAATACACCAGAAAAAATATAGAGCAAAGCAAACGTAGCGAGCAGCAAGGAAGTCTAAGCGGTATATTAGGCCTAACTATTGCTAAACATCCTGATGCGTTCCGCAAATTTGTAAAACGTGTTCTCCAACAGGGAACGACAGCATTTCGCGGGTTGAAATACAAGAAAAGTTATTACTATGCTGAGTTCCTTAACATTTTAAGAGAGGACGGTGTTACAGATGCAGAATGGCCTTTTTCGGTGCAAGGCGCCGGGAAAAGAACAATTCTAAAGCTAATAGATTCGATCTTGAATCAGGATTTCGAAAAAGCAGTATTTGCTGTTGCAGATGTAGGAGGCAAAGCTCACCTACAGGTTGGCAACGGAATGCAGCCATTGATAGTTGGCAGTGCACCTTTTGATGTGATTGAAATAGATGCTTATAAGATTGATGGATTTTTTTCTCTTGCGGTACGCCCTGAGACTAATCTAACTACCACCACTGTCATTAATCGATTTTGGTTGATTGCTGCAGTTGAAAGCAGGTCTGAAGCGGTACTTGCTTATCGACTTGTCTTTAGCAGCGAGGTGCGAGCGCAAGACATTCTTGATTTGATATGTGACGCATCAGCTGGAGGATGGAAACCAATCAGTGAGTTGGACGTACCTGGCCTGGAATATCCTAATGGGGCTGGGATGCCTTGCTACTTAATTGAAGAGTCGAGGGGAGCGCTGTGGGGTTGTTTGTACTTAGACAATGCAATGGCGCAGCATGCCGCGCTTGTTTCTAGTAATGCCAGAAATATTCTCGGATTCTCTATAAATTACGGTCAGCTTGGAAGGCCCGAACGTCGCTCTCAAATTGAAGGCCTGTTTCGGCAAGCAAGTCAAAGATTCTTGCACCTTATACCCTCAAGCACAGGAAGTTATCCTTGGAATGGCAGATCAGAGGCGCCGATAGAGAACGCTGAAAAGTATAAAATCAATATTGACGAGGCCTCGCAGGTTGTTGATGTCTTTATGGCTGCATACAACATCACCCCTCGCAGGGGGCGGAACTACTCTTTGAGCCCTGTTGAAGTGATGAGGCAGTTCTTTCGGGAAAACGGGCTTATCTTTCCACGGCTGCAGGACAGGCTGCAATCTGTAAGCGAACTGTCAAGCCATGTCAAACAATGCACTGTTCGTGGAGGCATTAAAAAGGGAATACGGCCTTATATTCAGCTCGACAAAGCTCATTACACGAGCGCCGAACTAGCGAGCCGGCCTGCACTCATTGGGGAGCGCCTGCGGGTGAAAATAGACCCGAAAGACTATAGAACGGTCGACGCGTACTACACCTCCGGAGAGTTCTTCGGCACCCTTCATGTTCAAGGTATATGGCGTCACTCTAAGCACAGTGTTACAACAAGAAAGATCATTAATAGAGCGATAGAAAAGCGGGTGCTTGAGTGCTCAATGATTGACGATGTTATTGTGAAATATCGCGAGCATCTAATTTCATCAAAAACCCGAAGCACTAATTTAGAGTTGCAGCGGCTGTTTGATGAGCAGTTCGGGCTGGAAGGCGATGTGGAAAAAGAAGCTCCCGCAATTCCCGCACCAGTCGGGAAAGTTAAGGTTCACTCTGTTACTGGCATGATTGGTTTTGATCTGAAACCTGGCCAGTTGATTCCGAGGGCTGAGGACGATTACTGAGAGGGCTACCTATGTACGATCTCGATCATCCGGTAATTGAAACGCAATTTTTAATTGCCTCAAACGAAATTTCGCGAATTAGTTCAATCGTCAAAGATCGTGTGTTCATGCGAAAAACCGGAGTTATATTCTACGGGCCAGCTCGACTCGGAAAGTCCCAATGCTGCAAGGCTTTGAAGGGTTATCTGATGGCGACTTTTCCTAAGCTATATGTAAATTCGGTAACCGTTATTAATAGGGAAGGATTAAATTGCTCTAACATCATCCGTCAGCTTGCTGACATTGAGAACTGCCCGATAAAGTCTCGCGAAACAAGGCTTTCGGTTTTCAAAAAGCTTACTGATAGGATCGTTCTTCGGGTTCGAGAAAACGACTGCAATCAGTATGTATGCTTGATAGACGAATTTCAGCGCCTAAGGAGCGCTGATCTATATCAGCTAGCCGACCTGTACAACTCTCTTGACAATGTTGGTATCAAGATGACTGTTGTTTCATTTGCTATGCCAGAAGTGATCCAATTGCGCGACGATCTTTTTGCGTCTGAACAGAGGCAAATAATTGCTAGGTTCATGAGTGAGTTCATTGTGTTTAAAGGCTGCTCCAGTATTGATGATTTGACAGTTATTTTGAAGGGATATGACTCTATTGCCGATTATCCGTCGGGCTCTGGAATTACTTTTACACAAGCCTTTGCTCCCATAGCGTTTTCTAGTGGGTTTCGGCTGGAAAAGTATGCAAAGCCAATTTGGCTTGCGTTAACTGGCTGTGCGATCGGGAGCTACAGAAATAATCTGCCTATGGAGCATGTTTTGTTTTCGATCAAATACATTCTCATGTGGTGCTCTTCTCATGATCGTGAAGGTTTGGTTCTAACGGATACACAGATAATGGCCGGGGTCGAGTCTAGTTCGCTACAAGATTTCTGTACTTACAGCGGCACGTACAAGGTGGCGTGATGCGGCTATCGTTTTTTAAAGCCGGCCCCTATCCGTTTGAGTCGGTGGGGGGAATGGTTTCAAATTTAGCAATATTTAATTCGCTTACTGAGATTGAGGCTTTGGAGCTTTTAGGGTTTGACTCTGCTAAGGTCGACTCGTGCTTTTATGTGCGCCCTCGCTCGGAATTAGGTCTTCCAGCATGTAAGCCGAGTGGATTAGAAGATCATTTTCCTTCGAGCTATTTTCCGTCGAATGAGCATCACCGGTACTGTGCTGAGTGCGCGCCGCTTGGATATCACTCAGCCTTTACATTTGTGCTACAAGTAGATCGCTGCTTGTTGCATGGTTCGCCTTTGAAAAAGATGTGCGATTCCTGCTCTAGACTGCACCTAAATGACACTCCCCATCCATCCTTTGGACATCGCTGCTCAGACTGTGGATACCACATTCCAACATCTCTAGATCAGTTGCCATACAGAGGTGACAATGCGCTTCGAGCAATGATGCAGGAGGCTGGACTCGCTCAGAAAAAATGGTTTGGGACAATAATGGCCAAGCAGGAGGAAGGCTATCCTTTTAACAAAATAGTCCGATTAAAGTGTTACGAGGATAACGAAGACTTAACCCGAGCTGTAATACAGCTTTTAAATGTGGAAAATCCATTTTTTTCCACCCATCGCGGGGTTACACCATCATCGATTGAGCTTCATCACTGGAGGGCAGACGAGTGTTCCCCCTATGACGTTGATGAGCTCGCGCTCAGAAAATTTGAGACACGCCTAAACAGAATATGCGCCGCTATCGAAAAGACATATTTAATCGGTCACGAATCGTGCTTGAGGAGGATGGAAAAGTCTTTTGATTATCAAGCTGATGACAGCTACATATGCCCACTGTGTCCGCTAGCTGTTGCTTACAGTTATTTTCGGCTTAGACTCAGATTCCGTCACGGGGATAATTTAAGCGAAGAGCCAGTTGGGGCACTTGGGTTTGCTCATATTAAACGGCTCGCAATGGTTCACCCGTGGCTAGTCAGTGTTGATGATGGCTTCTACGAGGCGCTATTTCTCAAAATTTTAGGCGAAATAAAACTTCTGATCGATTCTGAGTCCAGTGCTGAGATTCGAATTTGCGCTGGTGGTGGAATTCTTACGAATATGATTGAGAATTTCTCAACAACTCGCGGTATGGGCGTTGAATTTGTGCGTAACTTTGATCCTCGTGAGTCAGAGTGCGGGGCGGGTCAAATCTATCAATATGTTACCGAGTCAGAGCGATTCTTGGTGAGAAAAGCTAAGTTTAGTTACCATATAATTCTCTGCAATAACGTGAACTTGATCCACCACGCCCACATTCTCATTTAAGTGCTAGCGTCAAGAAGCTGGCTTGGGTGCTATGTAGTTGGTAACTCATGCGATTGAATAGGGCATTTCGGCCTGATCCGTATGCGGTGCGGCCGCAGACATGGTGGTGCCGGCTGTTCAGCGCTCCATCTTCGAGCTGAAGACGGGCTGGGAAAGTATGCCACGTGGAGATTGCTCTTCATTCAGGCCGGCCTGTAGTACTTCATGCTTGCTCGGATAGTGACGCAGCAGATGACGGGCTTCATCGCGAATGGATTCCGGTAGGGCAGTGTCACGTGTGAGCCTGGTGAGAAATTCCTGAGTCTGCACCACTGAGCGGGTGCGTTCGTAGGGTAGTGTCATAGCAACCTCCACTCAGCTTCTGCTCTAGTGTGGGGGATCAGGAGTTGTTTGCGATACCGCTGGTCTGCTCAACCAATTTCAATTGTGCGATTGCTTCCGCCAGGCGGGCATTCAGGCTCTCTGCTTTCTGTGACTGATCCTGGGTGACGTCACCAAGCCGGGTCACTTCCTCTTGCAAGGCATGACAGCGTTCCTCCAAGGCTACATTGGTGCGCTCAGTACCGGCCAATGTGCTCTCGGCCACCTTCAGGGCTTGAGTACTCTGAGCGAGAAGCTGTTGCTGCGCATGCTGATCTTTCCGTTGCTGCCTCGCCTCGGCAAGCAGGCGCGCATTGTCGCGATTTAGATGGGTCAGCTCATCCTGTTTGACAATCAAAGTCTGTTTTAGCTGCCGCAGTTCTAGTTGCAGCTGTTGTACCTGTGACTCGTGCCGGCGCTGCTCCTGCTCGCGCTGCTCTTTGTTAGCTTGGCGATAGTGCTCTAAGGCGTCCCGGGCATGCTGATGCTTGTCCTCGAGAGAACTTATCTGGCCATCACGATCTTGTACTCGTCTTTCCAAGTCTAGGTTGGCCTGGGCCAAGCGTGCGAGCTCAACTTCATTCTCCTGGCGTAGCTGTTGCTCGGACGAGAGGGCTTGCTGGTTAGCTTTGAGCTGGTCTGAAAGCTCTTTGCATTGACCTTCCAACTGAAGCGAACGTGCTTCTGCCTGCTGAGTTAGCGCCTGGTGGCGGCTCCGTTCTTGCCCTAAATGCTCGCGTTCTTTGGCTACAGAAGCCTGCGCATCTGCCTTGAGTTGGTCGGAAAGCTGCCTTACCAGATTGGCCAATTGTTCATTGAGGGGGAGGGGAGCGCCGTCCCCGCCGGAGCCGTCTTCGAGCTCTTTGAGATACCGGTGAATGGTGGTCTTCGAACCCGTATTTCCAAGCTCAACTCGTATCGCGTCGATGCTTGGGTTGCTGCCTCGAGCCAAGATCGTCTGGTAGGCCTTTTGTACCAGTGCCTTATTGATGCCGCCGCGGGCCATGGCTTGCTCCTACGATTTCGTATTGGATTACGTACCACGTAATTACATACTGATTATCGAAAAATTAAAATGAGAATTCTGACTGTCTGTCAGATAAAATAATCACAAATTATCCAAGGTGAAGCGCCATTTTCGTCGTTTGGCAGTCGCTCACCGGTACACCAAGGGGATGCGCTCAGATGAGCCAGGAGATTGAGCGGTACCTGCAGGCCGGCACCCGCGCCAACACGCGGCGCAGCTACCAGCAGGCGCTTGAGCACTTCGAGGTGACTTGGGGCGGCTTCTTGCCGGCGACCAGCGATGCCATCGTGCGCTACCTGGTCGACCACGCCGCCACGCTGTCCAGCAACACGCTCAAGCTGCGCCTGGCAGCCCTGGCGCAGTGGCATGTCAGCCAGGGTTTTCCGGATCCAACCAAGACCCCACTGGTCCGTCAGGTTCTCAAAGGCATCCGTACGCTGCATCCGCGTCAGGAGAAGCAGGCCGAACCCTTGCAGCTGCGCCAGCTCGAGCAGTGCGTGCTGTGGTTGGAGCAGGCCGAGGGTAGAGCACGAGCGGAGGACGACTGGCCGCGGTTGCTGCGCTGTTGGCGTGACCGCGCGTTGATCCTGATCGGCTTCTGGCGGGCGTTCCGCAGTGATGAGTTGTGCCGCCTGCAAGTCGAGCACATCCAGGTGCGGGCCGGGGAGGGGATGCAACTGTTTCTGCCGTGGAGCAAAGGCGACCGCGACAACCAAGGCCAGACCTTCAGCGCGCCGGCGTTGGCCAGGCTGTGCCCAGTACAAGCCTACGTCGACTGGATCAGCGTGGCGGGCATCGCGCGTGGGCCGGTATTCCGTGGAATTGATCGCTGGGGGCATTTAGGTGAGCAGGGTTTGCACCCAAATAGCGTTGTCCCACTCATGCGCGCCGTACTGCAGGCGGCAGGGCTGCCTGCGGAGCTGTACAGTAGTCACTCGCTGCGCCGCGGGTTTGCCACCTGGGCCACCCGCAGCGGCTGGGATCTCAAAGCGCTGATGCAGTACGTAGGCTGGAGCGATGGCCAATCCGCATTGCGCTATGTGGAGAGCACAGGAGTGTTCCCTGGGCAGCTGAGTGTGAGTATTCGCATTGGTTCCGACACTAATTCGCATGCCTAACCAACACTGATTCGCACGCAAAACCGACACAACGCGGTTTTTCAAAATCGACAGCCTTTCGCACACGTCGACACCTATTCGCATCCTCCGACAGCCATTCGCACGCCACCGACACCGATTCGCATCCCTCCGACAGTCATTCGCACCACACCGACAGTTCGCTTTGCCGGTACCTGGAGATAAGCAGTCACTGACGCTGCAGAGCCCATATCGCAGTTCCAAACAGAGCAACCGCAGAGTAATGTAGAGATCGAACATATTTGGTGAGATAACTACATTGATTAATTGGCTATGTCTCGTGATGGCACTGCCTACGGCAAATGCCGCCGAGCGAATGCGCGCTTGGCGCACGTTGAAAAGCGCTGGCGCTGCGGTACTACGCGATGGGGTTTATCTCCTGCCAGATGGCTCGGCTAGTCGTGAGGTACTGGAGTCCGTCGAGCGTGACGTACTGGATAGCGGTGGCTCGGCGTCGCTCCTGCCGGTCACTGATCCCCAGGGTGAGCGCTTCATACCTCTCTTCGATCGCAGCGATGATTACACCAGGTTGCGCTCGGAGGTTGAGCCCCAACTGGCCCAGTTGACTCCTGAGAATGCACTGGCGACTGCTCGCCAGGCCCGCAAGCTGCGCAAGTCGTTCGCTCAGATCCAGTCGATCGACTTCTTTCCGGGCGAACCTTTGCAACAGACAGACGCGCTGCTGCGTGATCTCGAAGTGGCCATCAACCGGGCGCTTTCCAAGGACGAGCCCACCAGCCATGAGCAAGCCATTGAGCAGCTCGATCCGCGGGACTACGAAGGGCGAACCTGGGCGACTCGCCAGCGCCCCTGGGTAGACCGCCTGGCCAGCGCTTGGCTGATCCGCCGCTTCATCGATCCGGGTGCCAGCATCCTCTGGCTTCCCTCTCCTGATGCATGTCCTGCGGAAGCACTTGGGTTCGATTTCGATGGTGCCCGGTTCAGCCACGTCGGCAACAAGGTCACCTTCGAAACCCTGCAGGCTAGCTTCGGGCTGGAGGCTCCAGGACTGCAGCGCGTAGGGGCACTGGTTCATTACCTGGACGTGGGGGGCGCGCAACCCACAGAAGCGACGGGTGTAGAGCGCGTACTGGCTGGACTGCGAGCCAGCATCCAGGACGACGATCAGTTATTGGCCGCAGCCTGCGCCATCTTCGATGGGCTGTTGGCCGCATTCGGCAAGGAAGGACAACGTGATGAGTGAGACGGCCATGCAAGCGACGGAGCAAGACCAGGAAAAGGTAGAAAAAGTCGGCCTACTCGAGGCATTCCTGTTCTGGCTGAAACTGGGATTCATCAGCTTCGGTGGACCTGCCGGGCAGATCTCGATCATGCACCAGGAGCTGGTGGAGCGGCGGCGCTGGATCTCGGAACGCCGTTTCCTGCATGCATTGAACTACTGCATGCTCCTGCCAGGCCCGGAGGCTCAGCAACTGGCCACCTACATCGGCTGGCTCATGCATCGCACCTGGGGTGGGGTGATCGCCGGCGCACTGTTCGTGCTGCCCTCACTGTTCATCCTGATTGCCCTGTCCTGGGTCTACATCGCCTTCGGCGAAGTGCCCGTGGTGGCGGGATTGTTCTACGGTATCAAACCCGCCGTCACCGCCATCGTCGTTCAGGCTGCTCACCGTATCGGTTCACGCGCACTGAAGAACAACTGGTTGTGGGCGATCGCTGCCGCCTCCTTCGTGGCGATCTTCGCGCTCAACCTCCCGTTCCCGCTGATCGTCCTGGGAGCAGCCATGATCGGCTACCTGGGCGGACGCTATGCTCCCGACAAGTTCAGCATCGGTGGCGGGCATGGCGCGTCCAAGCAGTCCTATGGGCCAGCATTGATCGACGACGACACGCCACCACCGGCCCATGCGCGCTTCCGCTGGTCGCGCTTGGCTCTGCTGGCCGCAGTAGGAGTCGTGCTGTGGGCTTTGCCGATGGGGCTGTTGACTGCCCTCTATGGTTGGGACGGCACCCTGACCCAGATGGGCTGGTTCTTCACCAAGGCCGCTCTACTCACCTTCGGCGGTGCCTATGCGGTACTGCCGTATGTCTATCAGGGCGCGGTAGGCCATTACGGTTGGCTGACCCCTACCCAGATGATTGATGGCCTGGCATTGGGCGAAACCACCCCCGGGCCACTGATCATGGTCGTGGCCTTCGTGGGCTTCGTTGGCGCGTATGTGCATCAGGTCTTTGGGCCGGAACAGGCATTCCTTGCCGGCGCTGTGGCAGCCAGCCTCGTAACTTGGTTTACCTTCTTGCCCTCGTTCCTGTTCATCCTCGTCGGCGGGCCGCTGGTGGAGTCTACCCACAACGAATTGAAGTTTACGGCACCACTGACCGGCATCACTGCCGCGGTGGTTGGCGTCATCCTCAACCTAGCGCTGTTCTTCGGTTATCACGTGCTGTGGCCTGAGGGCTTTGCTGGCAGCTTCGATTGGCCCTCCGCGCTGATCACTGTCGGTGCCGCAGTGGCGCTGTTCCGCTTCAAGCGTGGAGTCATCCAGGTGTTGCTGGGCTGCGCGCTGGTGGGCTTGGCTATCCACCTGCTGCGTTAGGGAGGGGTTATGGGGCGCATATCGATTCACGAGTTCGCTGAGTGGCAGGCTGCTGGTCGCAGCTTC